>NC_015389.1:0-705227 GCF_000195315.1 Coriobacterium glomerans PW2 | reverse complement strand
GGCTGAAGCTCGACCCGGCCCATCCCCTCAAGGAGGGGAGCACACCGAAGTACCTGGCGAAGATCATCGATCGGGAGATCGAGACCTGGCTGGGCTGGAAGCGCGACCACGCCCCTCGAGTGATCGATATAGATCTGTCCAAGCTCGCAAGGATCCGCAAGGCAGCCGAAGGGGTCTGCGAGGCGCTGCTCGTGGATGAGGAGCGCGCGCCCGGGCCCTCAGAGGGTCTCGACCCCGACGAGACGACCGCGACGAAAGACGCGCCCAGCGACCCCCTCCTCTCGCGAGTGCCCGCGGCTCCGCAGGACGGTGGCGCCAGAATCAGTCGGGCTCCAGCCCAAGCGGCGGGAAGCGGACCGCTCAGCGCGGAGGAGGCCGATTGGCTGCGTGCGCTGCTCGATCGAGACGAGCGCGCGCGCTCGGTTGCGCAAGCCGCAGCGAGAATCAGCCAGGATATGCTGATCGACGCTATCAACGAGAAGATGCTCGAGATCCTCGGCGACACCGTCATCGAGTGCGTCGACGGCAGCCCGCGAGCCATCGACGATTACGAGAGCGACCTTAAGGAGATCGTCCGAATATGAGTGAGTCCGCAAGCCAGCCGCCACGCGTTCCGAAGCGCGTCGCCGCCGTGATCATCAATTCCTTGAAGGGAGGAGTGGTGCCGCGGATAGGTCTGCCCTACATAACCGTGGGGCGCGAGGTCGAGATTCGCGCGCTGCTCTGCGATCTCGACCTCATCGCAGAAGGTGGCGCATCCTTCCGCTTCCTCGTCGGACGCTACGGCTGCGGCAAGTCGTTTTTGCTCCAAACCATCAGAACCCATGCCATGGGCCGCGACTTCGTGGTCGCCGATGCCGACCTCTCACCGGATCGCCGCCTTCAGGGTGGTCAGGGACAGGGTTTGGCCACCTATCGCGAACTCATGCGAAACCTCTCCACGAAAACGCGGCCGGAGGGCGGAGCGCTGCCCCTCATCTTGGATCGATGGATCTCGTCGGTCGAGGCCGAGGTCGCCTCCGAAGAGGACGCGCACTCCGGCGCGCTGACCCCGGCAGCGACAGCGGCAGGCAAGGTACCCGATGCCGACGATCCTCGATTCGCGGCGATCGTCGAGCGGCGAATCCGCGAGCGGATCGCCATGCTCTCGGATATGGTGCACGGCTTCGACTTCACACAGCTCCTTATCAAGTATTACCGAGCGCATGCGAGCGGTGAGACCGAGATCGGATCGCTGGTGATCAAATGGCTGCGCGGCGAATATCGAACGAGAACCGAGGCGCGCGACGAGCTGGGGGTCACCGCCATCATCAGCGAGGACAACTGGTACGACTATATCAAGCTCTTCGCTCAATTCATGGTCGGCGCGGGCTATCGGGGCATGCTCGTGCTCATAGACGAGCTGGTCAACCTTCACAAGATCCCGAACGCTGTCACGCGCCAGTACAATTACGAGAAGATCCTGACGATGTACAACGATACCCTTCAGGGCAAAGCGCGCCACCTTGGCATCATCATGGGCGGCACGCCCCAAACCGTCGAGGACCGTCGTCGCGGGGTGTTCAGCTACGAGGCGCTGCGCAGCCGACTCGCGCAGGGTCGATTCGCGCGCGAGGACGCGGCTGACATGCTCGCACCGATCGTGCGCCTGCACCAGCTCACCTATGAAGAGCTGTTGGTGCTCGTCGAGAAGCTCGCCGGTATCCATGCGGGCTATTTCGGATATCCAACGCGACTCGATGAGCGCGATCTGGCTGAGTTTCTGAAGATCGAGTTCGCTCGCATGGGAGCCGAAACGCATCTGACGCCGCGCGAGGTGATTCGCGACTTCATCGAACTGCTCGACATCTTGTATCAGAACCCGCAGCTCGATCTTTCAGAGGCCCTGGGGGCTTCACAGGCGACGATGCCGTCGGGCGGATCGGACGGCATCGAGATAGGCACCGAGCGCAATCGCCGCCTCTTCACCGAATTCGAGATATAGTTCATCATGAGCACCTTTGATCGCTACGCACCGTTCATCCAAGATTTCATCTACGCCCACGATTGGGAGAACCTTCGCTCCATTCAGGTCGCCGCCGCCGACGCCATCTTCAACACCGACGAGAACGTCCTGCTCTGCGCCTCGACCGCATCTGGCAAGACCGAGGCGGCCCTCTTCCCGATTCTCACGCTGTTCTGGCAGGATCAACCTACCTCGATCGGCGCGGTCTACATCGCTCCGCTCAAAGCCTTGATCAACGACCAGTTTCTGCGGCTGGGCGATCTTTGCGATGAAGCCGATATCCCGGTTTGGCGCTGGCACGGAGACGTCTCGGCCTCGCACAAGAGCAAGATGCTCAGACATCCCCAGGGCATCCTCCAGATCACGCCCGAATCGCTGGAAGCTCTTCTCATGCACAAACATGGTTGCGTTCCCAGGGCCTTTTGCGATTTGCGGTTCGTCATCATCGACGAGGTCCACTCGGTTCTTCGCGGTGAGAGAGGCGCTCAGACGCTCTGCCTGATCGAGCGGCTGTCGCGCATGGCGGGCGCGCGGCCGCGGCGCATCGGACTTTCGGCCACGATCGGCGATCCGCGGCGCTGCGCGGAGATGCTCGGAGCGGGCACGGGGCGGGCCACGATCGTGCCGCGCTTCGAGGAACCCCGACGAACCTGGCGACTCTCGATGGAGCACTTCTATATCAGCGGGCCCCAGGCCTCCGAAGCCGCGGTCGAGAGCTTGCTCGCGCGGCAGACCGAGGTGGTGAGCTGCGAGCGCATCGAGAGCCGTCCCATCCGACCCGAGGACGGGACAGGCGGGTGCGCAGCGGGTGCCAGCGCGGATGGCGCGAAGATCGAGGAGGAGTCATCGATCTCCCGCGCGCAGGTGAGCGGGCGAGGCGATCCGGCATCCGCTGCCCCGGTCGACGCCGATCCCGGCATCGGCTACATCTTCGAGCATACGCGGCGCCGCAAGTGCCTCGTCTTCGTGAACTCGCGGGAGGAGGCAGAAGCCGTCTGCACGATGCTTCGATCCCTCGGCGAGGCGCTGCGCGAACCCGATCGCTTCCTCATCCACCACGGCAACCTTTCCTCATCCTTCCGCGAAACCGCCGAGCAGCTGATGCGAGACGAAGAGCAGAACCAGACGACCGTCACGACCGCGACACTGGAGCTGGGTATCGATATCGGCCGACTCGAGTGCGCCTTCCAGATCGATGCGCCCTGGACCGTTTCATCGTTTCTGCAGCGCATGGGCCGGACCGGGCGTCGAGATCTGCCACCCGAGATGCATTTCGTCATGCGCGAAGAGCAACCGCAGGCGCGAGATCCGATGCCGCAGACCGTTCCCTGGAAGCTCATCCAAGGCTGCGCGCTCATCCAGCTCTACCGCGAAGAGCGCTGGGTCGAGCCACCGCGTGCAGACAGGCTCCCCTACAGCCTGCTCTACCATCAGACCATGGCGACGCTCGCCGGCACAGGGGAGCTCTCCTGCGCCGCTCTGGCCGAGCGGGTCCTCACCCTGAGCCCGTTTCATCGCGTGAGCCTGGATGACTACCGGACGCTGCTCACCCATCTGCTTCAGACGGATCATCTCGAGCGGACCGAGGGCGGCGGGCTCATCATCGGGCTCGCTGGCGAGCGGGTGGTCAACTCCTATAAGTTCTACGCGGTCTTTCAGGAGAATGAGGAGTTCACGGTCAGGTGCGCGTCCTCGGAGCTGGGAACGATCGTGAATCCCCCGCCCCCCGGGGAGCGCATCGCGATCGCAGGTCATTGCTGGATCGTCGAGGAGATAGACTGGAAGCGCCATCTCGTCTACTGCACGCAGGTCAAAGGACGGGTGCCCGCTTACTTCGGCGAGTGCCCGGGAGATATCCACACTCGCGTGCTCGAGAGGATGCGCGGCGTGCTCGCCGAGCGAGATGTCTACCCGTATCTGCTCGACAACGCCCGCGCTCGACTCGATCAGGCCAGACGCGCCGCGCAGCTCTCGGGAGCGGTGAGCGAACCTCTGATCTGTCTGGGTGGCGACACATGGTGTTTGATGCCGTGGCTCGGCAGCTACGCATTTCTCGCTCTCGAGCGGCTGCTCAAGATCAGATGCGCGCGACGACTCGGCTTGTCCGGCATGGATGTGTCAAGGCCGTACTTCCTCCAGTTCAAGATGAAGGCGGATGCCGCGTCGTTCATCTCGGTCGTGAGCGAGGCGGCCGAGGCGGACTTCGAGCCGATCGATCTGCTCTACCCGACCGAGACGCCCAACTTCAACAAATATGATAGATTTCTACCGGCGCAACTCGTGCGCAAGGGATTCGCGGAGGGCGTGCTCGACATCGAGGGGATGAGACAGCGCGTGCGTCAATGGGCGGCCGGCGCCTCCGCATCGAGGAGCACCTCACCCAGAAAGCTCTCGTCGTAGGCTATGCTCTCGCTCCATACATGATCGCCGTCGCCGGCGATCACGAGATAGGTGCGCTCTGCGGCCAGCTCCTCATCGGTCGCGTCGATGATGCGCACATGATCGAAGACGGGCGCAAGGGTTGCGCACACCCGCCGCAGGAAGGCGGGGTCCGCGCCATCGCACTCGGTGGACACGTTGGCGAGATAGACCCCACCCGGATTCAGCCGCCGGCTCACTGCTCGCGCGGCCTCGAGCGTCGCCAGATCGCGCGCGGGCGCGCGTCCGATGAACGAATCGTTGATGATGGCGTCATAGCAGCGCCCAGCGGACTCCAAGAAGGATCGTCCGTCTGCGGTGATGCAGCGCAGACGCGACCCGGTGAGGGAGATGAGCCGATCCAGATAGAACCAGCGTCGGGCGAGTCGCTCGATGCGCGCATCGATCTCGACGACATCCATGCGTATCTCGGGATGCTCCAGAAGGGCATGTTTGGGATAGGCATAGCCACCGCCGCCGATCATGAGCACATCGCGCACGGCGTGACCGCTTGCCGCGATCAGATCCTCCTCTGCTGCGAACAGCGCGTCAAGTGCGCGATGATAGGCGAACACCGGCTCGGCCCACCGCTTGCCGATATAGGTCGCCGATTGATATGCGCCTCCCTGGCAAAGCACCCTGATCGGCTCTCGGCCGACCCGCCGCAGCGTTCGGATGACGGCTGCGTCGGCATCGGTGCTGGCGAGACGCGCAGCGCGGATCACGGCGATCAGAGCCGAGATCGCGCCGAGACCCGCGCAGCCGGCCAGCAGAGCGGACGCTGAAGCTGCGCGCCGCGGACCCCGCCTGCTCATATAAGCGTCCTTTGCTGGTAGAGACCGGCGTCGACAAAGCCGAGGCGTCGATAGTAGGCGCGGGTCCCCACTGCGCTGATCACGTTCATCTTCGTGTAACCCTGCTCGCGCGCGATGTCGCAGGCCCGCTCGATGAGGCGGCGCCCGAGTCCTCGGTGCTGAGCGGAGCCCCCTTGAGCGGCGATGCGCGTTGCCACGCCGTAGATGTGCACCTCGCGAATCATCGCCTCGCCGGGCCCGATCGGCAGCTCATCGCCTCGCTCGCCGACAGATTCAAGATGCGGCAGGGACAGTCTGAGAAAGCCCGCGATCGCGCCGCCAGGCGTGACCCATTGCAAGAACCGCTCGGAGGAGACCGTCGTCTCGTAATCGACGACATCGACAGCGAGCTCCTCGATGTCGATGTCTGCGGCACCGATCTCGCGATAGCGAATCTCGCGTACCGGACGTCCGGCGAGCGAGGCCTCGACGAGCTGTCTGAGATTCGAACGCTTGCTGCCAGCCAGTATATCATTGGCTGAGAAATCACGGATCATCCTGGAGACGCGAACGAAGGCCGGGGTCGCAAGCACATCATCGGAAAGCACACCGATCAGCTCATCTTCGGTGTAGGGCCTCCATGAACCGTCAGCATAGCATGAGGCGAGACGAGCCCCCTGCACCAGAACGCACGGGTACAGTTTCACCTCGTCGGGCAGAAATGCCGGATCGCCGACAAGACGCTCGTAATCGCGCCGGTCGCGCTCCGGGGTTGCTCCCATGAGATTGACCATGAAGTGGACGTGGGTCTTGAAGCCGAACAGCCGCAGCAGAGAGCAGGCGCGCTCGATCCTGTCGACCGTGATCCCGCGTCCGTTGGCATCCAGAATGCCCTGGTCGAGGCTCTGGATCCCCATCTGCACCTTTGTGCAACCAAGCCGCCGAAGAAGACGCAGGCTTTCAGCTGTGACGGCATCAGGACGCGTCTCGATCACGAGGCCCACGGCACGGCAGCGCGCGGACTCATTGCTGTGCTGCAGAGTCTCGAGACCGTCGAGGTCGGCCAGCTCGCCTCGGCCGATCGGCGGAACAGCGGCAGCCGTGCCGTACACCCGCTCCACTGCCGCGTTATAGCTCAGCTCTGCGCGATCGATGGCGAGCTGAGCCGAGCGCACGCGCTCGGCGTCGGCGGGCGCGCCGAAGCCGAATCCCCGCGCGGAATACCATTCGCGTCGCTGTCGCACCCCCACCGGAGTCGGATCGATCCCCGGGCCCGCCGTCGAGAGGAGATCAGTCTGTGCGGCGCCGCCGATGGTGCACTCATTGAGGGCTCGAAAGAGCTCGGAGATGAACCAGACCTGATAGTCAAAAGGATAGTCGCTCCAGGTCCCACCGAGCACGATGAGCTCGATCTTGTCGATAGCGTGGCCCATCTGCGCCAGCGAAACGAGACGAGAGGATACCTGCAGGTAGGGATCGAACATATTCTGCTCGGCGCGAGCGCAGGCGGGTTCATCGTGGAGATAGCTCTTGGGCATGCGAATATCGCTCGGACAGAACACACACGAGCCCGAGCACGCCCAGGGCTTCGTTATCACCGTTATCGTGGAAACCCCCGAAGCGGAGCGTCTGGGTTTCATGCGAAGCGCGGCGATGAGGGATCGCTCGAGCTCCGGTGAGACATCCCAGCTCTTCCAGCGCGCCGGCTGCTCGCGTTTGATCTGAAAATAGAAGGGCAGCAGCCGACGCTTCGAGAACCGCCTCTTATCTTGATGCGCGAGCTTGGCCTGAGCGTTGACGAGCCTTCCGAGATCGCGCTCGGATGGTTCCTCGCCGCGTCTCAATGCGTTGAGTATCTGCAAGATGATCTGCTCCATGCACATGCATTCTATACTATGAGGATGAAGATGCGGATGCGAGGTTTCGATAAGAGGAGATAACAGATGGACGATGCGACCGCCCGGGCGCTCATCTCGCTCGACAACGCCTTCTACCGCGAGCATGCGAAGTCGTTCTCCGCGACGCGGCAGGCACCTTGGCCGGGATGGAGGCGTCTCATAGAGCTGATCGAAGAGGATCTCTCGCTGCGCGCGGCGGGCGCGAGCCTCAGCGTATTCGATCTCGCCTGCGGAAATCTGCGCTTCGAGCGCTATCTGCGCGAGGAGCTACCGTCTGCGGATCTGACGTTTCATGCTTGGGACAGCTGTACCCAGCTCGCAAGGGTTACCGCGGAGACGCCACGCGTCGACTTCGTGCGCATCGATGTACTCGATGCGCTCATGAACCCGAGCTGCGCCCCGTGCTGCACGGTAGCGGGCCCGACGTGCGATCTGACGGTGTGCTTCGGCTTCATGCATCACGTGCCCGGGATGCGGCTGCGCGAAGCGGTGATCGATCTGCTCATCGAGAGGACGCGGCCGGGCGGCATCATAGCGGTGTCCCTGTGGCATCCGCTTTCGAGCGCGCGGATCCGGCGGCGCGCGCGGGCTTGCATCGAGGCGGCGCGCACGCAACCTCCGTTCGCAGGCTATCGGGCCGAGAGCATGGACGAGGGCGATCTGCTGCTCGGATGGGATACGGACTTGGGCCCCAGACGCTTCTGCCATCATTTCTCCCAAGAGGATATCGCGGCGCTCACCTGCGATCTCGCACGGCGCGGAGCGATTCTGCGACATCGCTTCACAGCAGACGGGCGGCAGGGCGATCTCAATACCTACCTCGTACTCGAGAGATGCCGCGCCGTATCGCATCGGTGCCCTCGGTCGGAATGAGCCGGAGCCATCATGGGATCGACACATATTCGCGTGCCGAAAAACTTCGTGCTCGAGGAGCGACTCGAGCGCTTCGGGGACCTGATCGAGCAGCGTCCCGAGAAGCTGATCGGCAGATGGGCGAAGGCATGCTGGCCTATCGGCGATAAGATCTGCACCGGAGCATTCGATCGCGTGCACCTCGATCTGGGTTGCGGAAAGGGAGCGGGTATCGTCGAGCTCGCGCGACGGTCGAGAGAAACCTTGTTCATCGGTATGGACACCGAACCGATCTGCATCGCCTATGCCGCCCAGCATGCAACCGAGAGCGGATTGCGCAACATCGTGATCGTTCCACGCGGCGCGGAATCGATCGACGCGCTCTTCGCGCCCGGTGAGCTCTCGCGCATCGAACTCAACTTTCCCACACCGCACCCGAAGCGCCGCCATGCCCACCTGAGGCTCACAAACGTCGATCATCTCATCTCGTATCGCCGATCTCTCGGCCCGAACGGTCTCATAGCTCTGCGAACGGACAGCCTTCCGCTCAGAGACTACTCGCTTCTTCAACTCGATTGCGCCGGCTACGAACTCGTGTGGATCTCCGACGATGCCGCTTCCGAACGAAGCGACTTCGCCCGAACGGAGTACGAGAGCCGCCTGATCGAGCGCGGAGCGCCCGTATACGGCATATGCGCTCGGCCCGGCCGCGCCGCGAGATCGGAGCGGATCGAGGCGGCGCGACGGCTTGAGCAGAGCCTCGTCGGATATCTGCCGAGCGATCTGTCCTCTTTGGGCTACGTTCCGCTCGGGATGGAGGCAACCGTGCGCAATCTGCTCGGCGAACGCCGGAATCTGTCGCGCTGAGCGGACTCGATCGGGCTGGACAGTGAGAATCTTTCTGTCGGTGGCAAGATGTGCCTCGATGCGGGCATAGTGATACATGCCCCCAGATGAACCCGTCGAAGGGCGATGGCAGATCCGCTTCGCATGAAGCTGAAAGGAGTCAATCGGATGGATATCAAACATGTCACGGTGGCCGGCGCGGGCGTGCTCGGCAGCCAGATCGCATTCCAGATCGCCTACAGAGGATTCGATGTGACCGTGTGGCTGCGCAGCGAGGAATCCGTCGATCGCGCGCGACCCCGTCTCGAGCGGCTGCGCCGGACCTATCTGGAGACGCTGGAGGCCATGAAAACCGATACGAATGCCTATTCCCGGGGTCTTGTGGACTCGCCCCACGTCACAGCCTCGCAGCTCGACCAATTGAAGGAGCGCGTCGAGCGCGCCGCTGGATCCATTCGGCTCACCACGAGCTATGAGGAGGCGGGCCGCCAAGCTGATCTGCTCATCGAGGCGATCTCGGAGAATCCCGATGACAAGATCGCGTTCTACGAAAAGATGGCTAACCATCTGCCGGAAAATGCGATCATCGCCACGAATTCGAGCACCATGGTGCCGAGCCGGTTCGCGAAATTCACGGGAAGACCTGAAAGATACCTCGCGATGCACTTCGCGAATCAGATCTGGCGACGCAACACCGCAGAGATCATGGGACATCCCGGCACCTCGAAGGAGGTTTTCGATGAGATCGTCGAATTTGCAAAAGCCATCGCCATGATCCCGCTCGTATTGCACAAGGAGCAGCCTGGCTACATCCTGAACACCCTGCTCATCCCCTTTCTCGCTGCAGCGGAGCAGCTCATCGTCGACGAGGTCGCGGACATCGAGACCATCGACAAAACGTGGATGCTGGCGACGGGCGCACCCGTGGGCCCGATTCGCAGCATGGATATCATCGGGCTGCGAACCATGTTCGAGATCGGCAATCTGGACAAGCGCGCCAAGGATCCGGGCTCCGTACAGGGCAGGATCCAGAGAATGCTGAAGCAGCACATAGATCGAGGCGAGACCGGCGTCGAGTCGGGCAAGGGCTTCTACTCGTACCAAAAACGCGTCTGATCTCGTCTGCTCGACACCGTTGTCCGCCACAGCGCTAACCGACCGGGGGATTTCGCTTGCGTTCCCGATCTTGACCGGCGAGAGCCGCTCCGATGCGCGCTTGGCTCATAATGGTTGCAACTATGAGCGAACAGAAGTGCAGATCTCTGGAGGCCCCTCGCATGGAAGCAGATCGAGTCGGACGTTTCCCCTTGGACGGCGGTGCGGCGAGCGCGTTTGCCGCGGGCGGATCCGGCGAGCGAGAGCCCGCCTCGCTCGGTGCCCTCGCCCCGAGCTGGTGGGAGCCCGAAGTCGGTGAGAGCGCCGAGGAATGGCTCACGGCCGATGAAGCATATGCGCGCTTCAGCCAATGGACGGCCGACAGTGGCATCGTGCTGTGGTCGCATCAGGAGGAGGCGCTGATCGATCTCGCGGCGGGAGACCATGTGATACTCGGTACGCCGACCGGCTCGGGCAAGTCGCTCGTCGCGCTCGGCATGCTTTTTATGGGACTCGCGCGCGGACGGCGATCGTACTATACGGCACCCATTAAGGCGCTCGTGAGCGAGAAATTCTTCGATCTGGTGCGCATCCTCGGTCGTGACAGCGTCGGCATGATCACCGGCGACATCCATATCAACACGGATGCGCCCGTCATCTGCTGCACCGCCGAGATCCTCGCCAATCAGGCGTTGCGCGAGGGATACCGCTGCGACATCGGCTGCGTGTGCATGGACGAGTTCCATTATTTCACCGATCGCGACAGGGGATGGGCTTGGCAGGTGCCCCTGCTTTCTATGCCGCGAACACAGTTCATGCTCATGAGCGCCACACTCGGCGACACGCGCGATCTTGCCGCAGCTCTCGCCTCATGGACCGGTACCGAGGTCGACATCGTCGCCGAGGCTGACCGTCCTGTACCTCTCAGCTGGGAGTATGTTGAAACTCCCCTAGAAGGTACCGTTGAGCTCGCCCTTCGACGCAATGAGGCACCGCTCTACATCGTCCACTTTTCTCAAGACAGCGCGTTGAGATCGGCTCAGGCACTCGCGAGCTTCGGTGTCGCGAGTCGCGAGCAGCGAGCGCGCATCAGAGAGGTCGCGCGCGATACGCGCTTCACGACCGCGTTCGGCAAGATCCTGAGACGCCTGATCACCTCGGGAGTGGGTGTCCACCATGCCGGTATGCTCCCCCGCTATCGCCTGCTCGTCGAGAAGCTCGCGCAGCAGGGGCTTCTGCCCGTCATCTGCGGAACCGATACGCTCGGCGTCGGCATCAACGTCCCGATACGCACCGTCATCCTGACCGCTCTCACAAAATACGACGGACACCGGGTCCGTCGGCTTCGAGCCAGGGAGTTCCAGCAGATCGCCGGCCGCGCCGGACGAGCGGGCTTCGACACCGAGGGGATGATCATCGCCGAAGCCCCGCCGCATGACATCGAGAACGCTAGGCTGCTGGCGAAGGCGGGCGATGATCCGAAGCGGTTGCGCCGAATAAAGCGGAAGAGGCCGCCGGAGGGCTTCGTGAGCTGGAACCAGCAGACATTCGAGCGGCTCATCGAGACGCGCCCGGAGATCATGAGACCCCGCATGCGGATCACCCACTCGATGGTTCTGTCGATGGTCGAGCAGGGCGGTGACGCTCTCGAACACGTACACGAACTCATAGAACGCAGCCTTCAGACCGATGAGGAGAAGGCCCATCTGGCGATTCGCGCCGACGAGATCATGCAGACGCTCATCGACACCGGCGTCGTGGTGCGTCAGATGAGCGAAACGGGCGAGGTGGACTACGCCCTCATGATAGATTTGCCCGAGGACTTCGCTCTCGACCAGCCCCTATCACCGTTTCTGCTCGCCGCGCTCGAGCTGCTCGATCCGGACAGCGAATCCTATACGATGGATCTCATCTCCATGGTCGAAGCCACGTTGGAAGATCCCCGGCAGGTGCTGCGCGCGCAGGAGCGCGCTGCGCGAGATCGCGCCATGGCCGAACTCAAGGCCGACGGGGTGGGATATGAGGAGCGGCTCGAGAGACTTGCGGATATAACCTATCCGCAGCCGCTCAGAGACATGCTCGACGTCGCCTTCGCCCGCTACTGCATCAGCGTGCCCTGGGCCAACGACTACTCCCTGTCGCCGAAATCGGTGCTGCGCGACATGCTCGAGTGCGCCTCTGATTTCAAGGACTATATCCAACGCTACCGGATCGCCCGATCCGAGGGGGTCCTGCTTCGCTATCTCGCTGAGGCATATCGTTCACTCGGCCGGACGATCCCACATGAGAAGCGCACGGAGCAACTCGACGACATCATCTCCTGGCTTGGCTTCGTCGTGCGCTCCATCGATTCGAGCCTCATGGACGAATGGGTGGCAGCCGGCGATCCCACCGCGCTGGATGCGGCGCCGCCCGCAGCGAGCGATATGGTCGTTGCGGACCGGCGGGGGCTCACGTTGCTTGTGAGAAACGCCCTGTTTCGCCGAGTGCGACTCGCGGCACGCGGGCGCGCCGAGGCGCTCGGTGAGCTGGATGGCGCCTGGGGCATGCCCGAGCTGCGCTGGCGCCGCGCCATCGCGGCGTTCTTCGACTCCCATGACGAGATGCTCATCGACGCCGATGCGCGCTCCTCGGCGTTCCTCGAGATCGATGAGTCCGACGAGCACGCGACGCACCGCTGGCATGTGCATCAGATCTTTTCGGACTCAGACGGCGATCGCGATTTCGGCATCATGGCCGATGTCGATCTGGACGCCTCGCAGGAGGAAGGCGAGGCCGTCTTCGAAAACATGCGCGCCGGAGCGTTTGAGGATCTGGTTGATCCGGAGCAGCGATGAACTCGCCTGTGTCGATTCGATCCTGAAACACGCGGGGACCGGCGTCGCCGCAGTCGATATGGACGACGGCGAAGACAGCCAGCGCTATAATAAGATCCTTCTTGCGCCGGCGCTCGGAGCGGTGCAGCGCGTGGATCTCGCGTTCGTTTATCTCGATCGTGCGAAACTTCGCGCGCATCAGCAGAGAAAGATGACATCATGGCTATGGGGCTCGTAGCACCGACAGCGGTCGCAGCGCTGTTCAACCAATGGGACGATACGCTGATCTGGTCGTGTCTGGATGAGACGATGGGTGTGCTCATCGCCGATGATGCAGACCGGCCGTCCGCAGCCGCAGCGCTGCTCGGCGACTTCCGGTTCTGCGCGGGCGCGCCGTGCGAAGGGCTGCTGCGCTTCGATCCCACCGGAGCGGCGCACGACGTCGAGATCGTGGTGCCGCACGACGCGGCATGGGAGCGCCTGATCGCGGAGAACTTCGGTGCGGCTGCGCGGCCCCACGTGCGCTACGCGACGCGCAAAGAACCGGATGTCTTCGACGAACAGCTGCTGAGTCGGCTCACCGAAGCGCTACCCTCAACCGTCGAGCTGCGCGACCTTGACGACGAAGCGCTCTTCGAGGCGTGCCGCACAGCCGCATGGAGCCGCGATCTCGTGGCCAACTTCGGCAGCTTCGAGCGTTATCGCCAACTCGGCATCGGCGTCGTCGCCCTCAGCAACGGGATCCCCGTTTCCGGCGCATCATCCTACAGCCGCTATCGCTTCGGCATCGAGATCGAGGTGGACACGATGCCCGCCGAGCGCCGCCGCGGTCTCGCGCGCGCCTGCAGCGCCCGACTCATCTTGCGCTGTCGAGAGCGCGGCCTGTACCCGAGCTGGGACGCGCACAGCCGCGCATCGCTCGCGCTGGCCGAGCAGCTCGGCTACCATCTCAGCCACCCCTATCCCGTTTTCGAGGTCACGCGGAGCTGACGCGGCGCTTAGCGCCCGTCCGGGCCCTCGGGCGTGCAGGGCCCCACAGGTCGCGCCTTTCGAGCTCTGTGAACACATGGATTGCGGCAAGCTCACTTCGTGCTCAGCGGCTGTCCCTCCACATCCTGGTCGTCGCGCTTGAGTATGAACAGGGCATATATCCCGGCGACCGCGACGATTCCGGCGATCAGCAGGAAGGTGCTGCTGTAGCCGATCCCGTCTCGAACAGCGCCGAGCGGCGTCGAGAAGATGATCTGACCGATCTGGGCGGCGATCTGGAAGCCGACCATGTACAGCGTCGCTGAGACCTTTGTATCGAAATGCAGCGTGAAGTAGCGGAACAGTCCAACGACGAACAGCGCGGTCTCCGGGGCGTGGAGCAGCTTGATGAGCGAGACTCCCACCGGATTGGTCACCAGACCGCAACCCCCGATGCGCACGATCATGATGACGACGCCCAAAAGCAACGTCCTGCGCACGCCGGCGCGCCTCATGAGCCAAGGCACACAGGCCATCATGAGAGCCTCGAGCAGAACCTCGAGCGAGTTCAGGGCACCGTACATAGCCTGACCCGTCGACCCGTTGAAGAACTTCGTATAGAAGTCCGGGAACATCTGCTGGTCGAAAACCGTGTAAAACGTCCAGCTCAAGATGATATAGGCGATGATCTGCCACAGAGCGCGCAGCTTGAAGACAGACAGGATCTCCCTGAGCGAGGGGGTCGTGCGATTCTGCTCGCTCTCCCGACCGTCGGAGATGCGCGCGCAAGAGGCGCGGCTGGATGCGCCGTCGCAGATCATGACCACCAGCAGCACCGTCGCGATCGCCGAGGACGCCCAGAAGACGAGATAGGGGCTCACGACGAACAACAAGCCTGCAGCCAGCGCAGACAGCGCGTAACCGAACGAACCCCAGGCGCGCGCCTGCCCGTACTCGAACCCGAAGCGGCGACTGAAGCGCTCGGTGACCGCCTCGAACGTGGGTGAAGCGGCCAGAAAGGCGAATGACAGATACACGGCTCCGATCACGGTGCCCGCATAGAAGCTGCCATGGAGCAGCGGCGCGTAGATCCACGTGAAGAACGGACCGAGCAGCATCTGCAGCGCGGCGCAGACGATGAGCAGGGTCCGTCTGATGCCCAGATGATCCTGAATCGCCCCATAGAGGAACATCACGACAAGCGTCGCCGCGGAGTTGAACGAGTAGATCGTGCCCACCTCGGCACCGGAGAAGTGCAGGGTACCCGTGAGCCAGATCTGGAAGAACGACCACCAGATCCCCCATCCGGTGAAGAATAGCAGAATGATCAGGGAGCTTGAGCGATAACAGGGGTTTTTGAAGGCATTGGTTCTTTCGGTAGCCATGGTGGATCCTCTCACGCGCTCAGTGTATGAGCGCTCACGGAGATGCGCGCCGGATGAGTGGATCGCACCTGATGGCTGGGCGCGGCATCTGCATAGTAGCGTTCCGTGAACGTCGCCGCTCCGGAGTTGACGAAGATCTCCACCGAACTCGTATCGACGATGATCTGAAGACGCAGGTGCTCGACAGAGCCGATCTCAGCGTATCTATCGCTAGCTGCGCCCCGTTGATGGACGCTCAGCTCTCCGGTGCGCTCGCTGAAGGTCAGCGAGACGAGCGCGTCGCCCTCGCATTCGAGCACCCAGCTGATCTGGTCGCATGAACGATCGAGCGAGACGTCGAGATCGAGCTCGAGGTGCTGGGGGTCGGGTACCTGAAGCGTCACGGATCCGACGACGTCCATCGTCTCGTTGATCACTTCGGCCTTCCGAAGGTGCGCGAGTTCGCGAACCGGCACGGCACCCAGTGTGTCATCGTCCATTATGATGAGTTCGCGGGGGACCGTGAGCATACCGGCCCATCCATCGCTCTGCTCTGGCATGGGCGCGCCGAACGAACTCATCCACCCGAACTGGATCCGACGACCGTCCGGAGCCAAAAAACTCTGAGGCGCGTAGAAGTTATGACCCGAGTCCAGCTCATGCAGCTCGCCGCGATCCAAGCGCGCCGCTTCGTAATCGAGCTGACCGATGAAGTACGCGTTCTGATCGACGTTGAGGAAGCGATGATGCGCTGCCGGCATCTTCTGGGGGGAGCAGACCAAGACATCGCGTCCGTTGAGACGGAACAGGTCCGGACACTCCCAGATCGCCCCCTCGCTGGCCGCATCGGCGGCGCGCGAGATGACCCCGATCGACTCCCAGCGCATGAGATCATCCGAGCGATACATCAGCGCCCGACCACGCAGATCGGCTGCATCCTGACTGCCGATGACCGCGTAGTAAGCATCGCCGAGCTGCCACACCTTCGGATCGCGGAAATGCTGCGAGTTATCCTCGGGTGCGCAGATCACGGGATTGCCCTCGAATTTGGTGAAGTTCACGCCGTCATCGCTCCAAGCGATGTTCTGGTTCTCCCAGAAATGCTCCGGATCGCCGTCGCCGTAGTAGTGCTGACCGGTGTAGATCACATAGAGTCGTCCATCTCGCACGATCGCAGAGCCGGAGAAGCAGCCCCCCTCGTCCTCGGGATCACCCGGAACCAAGGCGGCCGGCAGCTGCTCCCAGTGAATGAGATCACGGCTGCGCACGTGGCCCCAGTGCATGGGCCCCCACTCAGCAGAATAAGGATGAAACTGGTAAAATACATGGTAGAAGCCCTTGAAGAAGCATAGACCGTTCGGGTCGTTCAGCCAGCCGCCTGGGGTCGCGATATGGAATCGCGGGCGGAAGCGCTCGTTGGTGACCGCGATCGATCGGGATTCGTCTATGATCTGCATAGTTGACACGACCTCCGATATAGCTATTTGAACACCCTTATCTCATAAAATTGTAGCAACGTCGCCGCATCGATCAAGGATCCCGCTCGATGGTATCTGGTGAGCGGTGGCGGCACCGGCTCCGATGAAGCCGATATCGTTGCCATCAAATTAAATGCGACTTCGGCGCAATCTTCGCGACGAGAATAACGTATGATGAATGAAATGCCATACATCTGGGGAAAGGACGCATATTCATGGGAGTCGCAATCTCGGTAGTGGTTTTGATCTTCCTGATCTTCGGTGTGGGCGGATCGTTTTTCTCGGTCAAGCAGCAGAGTGCCGTCATCATCGAGCGTCTCGGGAAATTCGACCGCATCGTCGGTGCCGGGTTTCATGCTCTTGCTCCATTCATGGATCACAAGGCTGCAACGGTCTCGCTTCGAACCATGAAGAACGGCTTTGACATCGATGTGAAGACGAAAGACAACGTCACCATCGGCCTCGAGGTCTCCGCGCAGTACCATGTGAGCTACGAGATCGGTGCCACCCAGCAGGATTCCGGCGTCTACAAGAGCTACTACATGCTGCAGCAGCCCGTCGCGCAGATGCGCGATTTCATAACCGACGCGCTGCGCTCATCCATTCCGGTCTACACACTCGACGAGGTCTTTGCCAAAAAGGACGACATCGCCAAGGACGTGAACGCAACGGTCTCCGAGCAGATGGCCGCCTACGGTTTCACGCTCGTCTCAACGCTGCTCACCAAGATAGCGCTGCCTGCCGAGGTCGAGGAATCGATGAACAAGATCAACGCCGCGCAACGCACGAAAGCGGCAACTCAGGATCTCGCGGAAGCGGACCGCATCCGTCGTGTCACCGAAGCCAGAGCTGAAGCCGAAGCCATGGAGAAAGCCGGCGAGGGCATCGCCAACCAGCGCAAGGCGATCGCAGTGGGCATCAAGGACTCGCTTGAGACCATTCAGGAGACCGGCGTCGGAAACAACGAGGCAAATCAGCTGTTCATGTTCACGCAGTGGACCGAGATGATGATCGAGTTCGCGAAGACCGGCAAGAGCTCAACTGTGGTCCTGCCGAACAGCTTCGAGCAGAGCGCCTCGATGTTTCAGCAGATGCTCGCAGCCGGACGGGCAGCCGACTCCGCGCACGACTCTTCTTTATCGAAGGAGAAGGCTTAGGTCCGCCGGGCCCTCTATACGAGGTCCAAGTCTTTGAGCGTCCAGTAGATGCCATCGTGGTCATTGTCCCGATCCGTCAGCAGCGGCAGGCGGCACTTCAGATCAACGGGTGCGTTCGCCATGAGATAGCCTTTGCCCGCCGCTTCGAGCATGGGCACATCGTTGTAGCTATCTCCGAATGCGATCGAGAGCTCAATCGGGAGGTTCCACAGGGCGCACAGCCTTCTTATGGCGGCGGCTTTCGTGGTTCCCATAGGCATGACCTCGATGAGGATATCAGATGACTTCACGATCATGAGATCTGAGAAATGCTCCCCAAGCCGCCGCTCGATCTCATTGGTCTCGGCCGGGTTGCAGATGCATAAAATCTTTTGCACCTCATCGCGCTCAACCGACGCGATGGCACCCTCGCGCGAGCGCGCCATGACGATGCTTTCCTCATTGAGAATCCGAGGATCGGATCTGTCTTGGCTGATCCAATCCTCAAATGAGAACGCGCACCACACCATGTCGAGGTTGTTCGACTCGATGAAGTCGACTACGTCGGCCGCTCGATCCCTGGTGAGGCCATCGTGGTAAATGACGTTACGGTGCTCATCCAAGATGACCCCGCCGCTGTAGGTTATGACGGGACAGCGAATGCCGTTTTGATCCAGCAGCGGGTAGGTTCCGGTGATGCCTCGCGCGGTGACGATCACGAACGGGATGCCGTTGTTTTGAACGGTATCGATGGCTTGCCGGGTCAGCGTCGTGATCTGATGCTCGGAGTTGAGAAGCGTGCCATCGATGTCGGCGAAAATCACAGTTTCCATGCCAATCCCCTCCTGCTTATACGTTGTACATAAGCAGCGCACATCGTTCATACATGATTCCTGCGAATCGACCTCGAGAATACCATAGCCCCGCTCGGCGTCAAGGATCCCGGCTGGATTCGATGCGGAGGATGGGACGCGACATGTGCTCTTCGTCGATCATCGCTTCAGGACCACTCGGGAGTTCTCGGCGCAGCCGAGATCATCTGCGGCTCGGCGAGGTTCCGATTATACAAGCCTGCCGCGACAATGGTCGATCATATGCTGAATCATCTGCGCGGTGTACCCTGTGAAATCTCGTTTCCGTGTTTTGAGTGCCCCGTCTGCCAGCTCGTCGAACTGGATCTTGACCTTCGCGTATCGTGTCACGGTGACCGGCTCGGATTTCGTGAGACACTCCTCCCGCATCTTGGAGGCACCGAGACCGAAGAGCAACCGTGGATTGAACATCACGTGGGGCTCGTTCCGCTCATCGCTGTAAACGCAGATCGCCTTGAGCGCTCCGATCTGATTTGCTGCGAGACAACCTGCATGTTCCAGCGATGCCAGCGTATCGAGCAGATCCTTGGCGAGCGCGGCGTCCTCAGCGGTAGCCGGCTTCGCGGGCTGGGAGAGGAGAGCCTGGTCTCGTACGAGCTCTTTGATCATAGAGTTCCCTTCAGTTGGCATTCAAGATGCAGCAACGAATACAGAGGGCATTTTACCGCGAAAGCCTCAGACCGAAAACTTCAAAATACGTTCGCGCGCCAATCAGATCCATTTACTCGCTGCCAGACGCGAATTCAGCGGAACACCGATCGTAGTCGGTAGCTGCAGAGATGTTGGCGGTTACGGGATAGAGCGTTCGATGAAGGTCATGAGCTCGCGAACAACACCCTGTGCGCCTCCCCCTTGGCCCCCGGTTGCGCCTCCGGTGCTTTCAAGTCGCCCCGCATTGCAGTCGCATTGACACCAGCAAATCGGAAGCGGCGCATCGAGCGCCTCCCTGAGATGGGCGCCGATGCGCGCAGACAGTTCGGCGGGAACGGCGAAGACGCGTAGATCGCCATAGTCCGCAAGCGTGCAGACCAGATCGCAGGGGGCCGATGTTGCACCGAATACGTCCGTCTCAAGGCGACCATCCCGTCGGCAGGCGGCCTTGAGAGAAAGCGTTGAGATCCTCGGTTCGCGCAACGACAGCGGGATCTCTTCGACGACCTTCGGCTGAGCGACCAGATCTGCTCTCATCTGAGCAAGATCTCCGCTATCCTGAGGAGTTGTCGAAAAGCAACCCGGCGCATCAACCGAAGCTCCGATCATGCACACCGGCCGCACACCCCAGCGCAATGACAGATAATTTGCAAGGTAGATCGCGAAGTCGCCGCTCACATCATCGTTTCGAGAACCCAATGCGGCCGGATAACAGGGAAGCCCGCATAGCCCCGCAACTCCGCACCCCCTCCCATCGCGAAATTCAAGGGTGAAGACCTCCCGATCGGCCACCTCATCCAACGCGCGGCGGCTCGCAAAGAAACCCTCGGGCATGTATCGAATCGCGTGGGCGCTGACCTCTACCGACGGATGCGCGAGACAGTCCTTGACGCTACCGATGATCTGCTCAGCGATCATATCCGAATGTCGCTGATCAACCTCGATGTTGTAATCGGCATCTGCCGCGCGCAGCGCAGCTGATGAAGTGCGGACAGAGGCGATATGCACGGCATCAAACGCCGCGCTCGCATCATCGGCGATACGCCGGCGCAACCGCATCGCACGCGCGCGATCGAGACCCGCGCACTCGATCGAGATGAACACGCTGCGTGCACCCGCAACCTCCATGATGAGCGCCGTGACATGGGAGCTGTCTCGACTCCTCGCCGCCTGCGCGTCATCTGCGCTCGCTGAGTCGACATGCGGGTAGAAATCATCCGCCGGCTTCAGGCGACGGGTCGCCGTCGCCACACGTAGCAGCCCTGTTGTATCCGGACGTTGCTTGACCTCTTCCAGTTGCATTCTGATGCCCCTTCACCCCATGCAGCCGTCGACGCGCGACAACATGCCATCAAATAATGACCCCTCTATTTGAACGAGAATTCCCCCCGACAGTGAAATCCTACGATACTTGATGGATGATCTATTCACTAATTGTATAATCGGATGGATTATCCAGATAAGTGGCTTTTTTAAAACAATATCCCCGCTCAATTGCTTATACTGTTTCAACACGTGTTTAAACAAACCCAAGCTAATATGGATCGTCCATGCAACTGATTGAGATTCAAGTACAATTAGCTGTTGATTCATCCAACAGTAAAGGACCCACTCATGGACGCGTTCACGCAAATGGAGCTTCACAAAGAAGATCTGTCCCCCCGAGAGCAGGAAATCTACCGACTTTTTCGCGACAACCCCGAGGAGATCGCCGCGAGCAGCTCCACGGCCATCGCGAAG
Organism: Coriobacterium glomerans PW2; assembly: GCF_000195315.1. Lineage (NCBI taxonomy): Bacteria > Bacillati > Actinomycetota > Coriobacteriia > Coriobacteriales > Coriobacteriaceae > Coriobacterium > Coriobacterium glomerans. The sequence continues at coordinate 684,293 of NC_015389.1, read as the reverse complement.
CGGTTCCATGTGTCTCAAAGCGCGGTGAGCCGATTCTGCAAAAAGGTCGGGTTCAGGGGATATGGGGACTTTCGGATAAACATGGTGCTCTCATTCGAGATGCGAAACAAACCGAGGAGCAGGCAGAGCAGGGCACGAGAGGATATCGCCGACGATATCGCCGCCTATATCCGCGAGATTCGAATCGTGGCGACCGATCAGGCGCTGGGCCAGTTATGCAGTCGGATCTCACGTGCTCGTCTCGTCTACACCATCGGGCAGGCGGCGAGCAGCTTGGGAGCGCGCTATCTTGCATTTCTGCTGGTTGAGCTCTCAGTTAGGGCTCAGTTCGTGTCATCCGGATGGGAAGAGCAGATGCTTTCCTGCATGACCGACGAGGATCTCATCATCATCTTCTCGGCGCGAAATCCGTCGCAGCAGCGCTTTCTGAAGGCGCTGCGGGCACGCGGAGAAAAGCTGCAGCCTTCTGTGATGCTCATCACTCAGACGGCGCGCCATCCGCTTCGCTCGCTCGCCGATGACATCTTCGTTCTGCCGACCAGGCAGGCGGGCCGCGCATGCCGGGTCGGAGGCTGCTCTGCCTCGATGCTGTACTTCGACCAGCTGCTTGCAGACGCCATGACCAGAGCCATGAAGACGGCCGGGGCCTTGGACCTGAAGACGGAAATGGATCGCGCCGAAGACTCAGCCGCGAACACTGCGTAGCGCAGCCATCGCCTCGGCCGCTCTTTCGGTCACCTGTGCGAAATCTCCCGCACCGATGAGCTCGGGAGCGACCATCCAGGTTCCCCCGCACGCTATGACCTCGGGAGCCGCGAGGTACTCCTTGATATTTCCCATGCTCACCCCGCCGGTGGGAATGAAGCGGTGACCGGTGAAGGGCGCGCTGAGCGCCCGGATGGTCGCCAGACCGCCATATTGCGCGGCGGGGAAGAACTTCGTCACCGTGAGACCGAGCTTGCGCGCGGCACCGACCTCAGTGGGCGTCACCGCGCCCGGCAGCACGGGCACGTTCCGCTCGATGCATGCCTTCACGACTTCGACGTCGAGATTTGGTGCGACGATGAAAGCGGCTCCGGAAGCGACGGCGGCGTCAACCTGCTCGACGCTGATCACCGTTCCGGCGCCCACGATCATCTCGGGCTGCGCCTCACGCATGGCGCGAATGGAGGCCGCCGCCGCATCCGTGCGAAATGTCACCTCAGCCGCAGCCATGCCCGCTGCCATGAGCGCATCGGCCATCGGTGCGGCGCTTCGCTCGTTCTCGAGCACGATCACCGGAACGATACCCAGTGCCTCGAGGTCTTTGTAGAACGTCTCAAACATAGCTGTTCCCTTCTCAGCGTGGTCTGTCCGGATGCACCAGCCGCCCTCCCCTCGGAGCCGCTCAACGCGATACGCGCATCCCCGATCGATGCGTCGCCACCGCGGAGATCTCCTCCTCGCTGACAAGGTTGGAGTCCCCCGGAACGGTGAGCTTCAGGATCGAGGCGGCGATGGCGTAGTCGAGCGCGCGCTGCGGGTCCCAGCCCGCAAGCATCGCGTGAATGAGACCCGCATTGAATGCATCGCCGGCAGCGACCCCCTCGACGACATGGACATCATGCACAGGGCTCAACCAGTGCCGATCTCCGGCGGCGCTGTAGAGCATGGCCATCCACTGCGATCTCTCGACGCACTGGATGTCGCGCACGACCGAGGCGACCGCGGCGCAGCCGTGCGCCCGGCAGATCTCGCGCGCCATCTCAATATAGCCGTCGCGCTCCTCGATGCCGTGTTCGAGCGACCCCGTGACGCAGGTCATGCCGAGCCCGGCGGGAGCGTCCTCATCGTTGGCGATGAGGACGTCGACGAGATCGAGCAGCTCGGCCATGGTGCGCTGCGAGCGCGCAGGCGACCACATCTTGCCGCGGTAGTTGACATCGCACACCGTGGTGATGCCGCGAACGCGCGCCGCGCTCAAGCCCTCCTTGCAGGCGAGCGCCATCTCCTCGGACACGGCTGGCGTAACCCCGGAGAAGTAGAACACGCCGACGCCCTGCAGGATCTCGTCCCAATCGAAGACCGTATGGGAAGCCAGGCTCATCGCGGAGTATCGCCGGTCGTACACGCAGCCGTTGCCCCGCTGCGAGGCACCGATCTCGAAGAAATAGGCACCCAGCCGATCTCCGGCGCGCACGACGCGGTTCGTATCGACCCCGTATGCACGAAGCGATCGCAGCGCGCACGCCCCGATCCGATTGTCGGGCACGACCGAGACAAAGGCGGCCTCGTCGCCCTGGTAGGCGAGTGACAACGCGGTGTTGGCCTCAGCCCCGCCATAGCGAACGTCGAATTCCGCCGCCTGCTCGAGACGCAGATGGTCTTTGGGGGACAGACGCATCATGATCTCTCCGAACGTCAGGACCGTGCGACCCCCGTCACCGCCTGTCGCCGTGATTCCAAGCAAGCCGTCATCGCCCATGTTGTTCCCTCCGAGTCGAGATTCGCATCCACGCTTCTGGTTGTTATGCTGTTTATCTTTACGAAATCGATTTCTTGATCAAACACTGTACAGTATAGTCGTCTGCGCTGCCCGTGCAAGGGCGCGCGAAGCGGCTCCGAGCGGAGCCGCCCCACGGCAAGAGCGTCAAAGGATCGGGGTCACGCGTGGCACGTATGCGCATACAGGATATCGCGGCGGAAGCCGCCGTGAGCCCTTCAACCGTATCTAAGTTCATAAACGGGCACTATGATGCCATGTCCGCGTCCACCCGGTCGCGCATCGCCGAGATCATCGAGCGCACCGGCTACCGCCCCAGCAGCGTGGCGCGAAATCTCAGGCTCGATCGATCACGTATGATCGGCGTCATACTGGCCGACATCAGAAACCCTTACTCGAGCGCCATGCTCGGCGAGCTCGCGGATCGATCTGCCGCAGCTGGATACACGCTCACCTGTGCCATCAGCGGCAACAACCCCTCAAAGGAAGCCGAAGCCGTCATGCGGCTCGCAGAAGCGGGCGCGGACGGTCTCATCGTGAACACCTGCGGCGGCAACGACGAGCTCCTCGCCGATACCTGCGACCGCGCGCCTGTCGTCCTGCTTGACCGCGACGTTCCCGGCGCCTCGATCGATCTGGTCACATCGGACAACGGCTGCCTCGTCGCGGCGCTGCTCCAAGAGGTCATGCGCGACGGGGTCGACGCATGCTGGCTGCTCGACGAGCACAACGATGCGAGCTCGGTTCGGCGCGAGCGCACCGCGACATTCGAGCGAGGTCTCAGAAGCGCATGCGCACGGGGAGGTTGCATCGCGCTCGCGCGGAACGCATGCGCTGCCGCAGCCCAGCTCACCAAGATGAGCTGCTCCTCCGGCGGATCTCCGATCGGCCTCATAGCCATCAACGGCCTGGTATTCGAGAGGCTCGTCGAGGCGCTCGCGGTTGCCGGCATCGATGTCCCGGGAGCCGCGCGCATAGCCACCATCGACGAATACCCTTGGAATCGCGTCCTTTTCGGCGGCGTCACGACGGCGGCGCAGGACATCGCCGGGCTTGCCGCGGCAGCCCTCGAGCTTCTCATCGAACGGATCGAGAGAGGTCGAGGCCCATGCGGCAGCAGAAGGCGCATCGAGATCCCCGGGAACATCATCGCACGGCGATCAACGCGCACAGACAGCGGCCCCACGACGACGACCCCCCAGCCGCTCCGAGCTCACAGGTGAGCGAGCAGCCCCTCGCGCAGACCGAGGAAGATCGTCAGGATCAGCATGTCCGCCGCCCCGCCGAGGCTGAGATTTCGCTTCAGAAACTCATGATTCATGTCCTGCAGCGCCGCCAGGCCGGCTGGCGCGGCGGCGCCGCCTGCATCCAGCACCGCCTGCGCCTGTCGCTGCGCCCAGAGCACGATCGCCTGATCCATCCCGGATCGGGACAACAGGTTGGAGTCCGTCTCATGCGCGGCTATAGCCATGAGCGTATCGAGCAGCCGCTGATTTCTCGTGCCGCGCGCGCCTCTCAGCGCCGGCAGACCGAAGTCGAACACGCATGGGAAGCCCGCCTCCGCTTCGCCGCGCACACCGGTCGCACCCAGCAGCAGATACTGCTTCTCGCCAGCCGTCAGCTCGCGGGCGGGCTTGGACGATGTCCCCGCGAAATCAGCCGCGCACACCCCGGCCATCATGATCCGTACCGTGCTTCGGATATCGGCCGAGGTGAGCGAGGCGCGAGCGGTCGAGGCGACCAGGATCCCGAGTGAGAAGATCGCGCCCTTGTGCGTGTTCGCGCCCGCGGTCGCTTCGAGCATCGCCCGCTCGGCGCTCACACCGAGCGGGCGCAGCGCTTGAAACATATCCGGATGCGTCGAGATACCGGTGTCCGCACCGATCGCCGCGCATCGCTCGAAATACGCGCGCAGAGTCTCAGCGCTGTCGATGAACATGAAGACGTCCATATCCGGATGCGGACCCGAGCTCGAAGGATCGACCAGACCCGGCTTCGGGTTGACGCACACCTCGTAGAGCATCGCGCGGATCGCCTGCTCGGCGAGAAGCGGGATCTCGGCAACGCCCATGTCAAGCTCGCGCATCGGCTGCTCCTCCGAGCGCGGTCTCGTAGATCCGTCGGATCGCGCCGTACAGCTCCTCGAGCGAATGGCGTCGTGAGCGCGCGCACTCCTTGGCGGGGCAATCGCAGACCAGACAGGTGCGCGGCAACATCCCCAGCCCGACGCGCGATAGCGCCGATGCGCATCCAGCGCGCAGGACATCGACATCGAACAGCCTGCCCAGCGCGTCCTCGTCCTCGAATGCCACGGCGCGGCGCTTCGCGCTGAGAGGATCTTCGTTCGTGAGCGCGAACAGGGTGCATCCCGTGGCCCGGCGTCGGTCTTCGTAAATCGAGGCGTCGAGAAAATGCGCCATGAGGCGATCCGCACCGCTTCCGAACAGATCATCCAGACCCGGTGTGTACTTGATCGGCCCGGGGATGTTGAGGGTTGCGACAATGAGCGCCTTGTCAGGATGGCGCTCGAGCACCCTGCGCTCCAACGTCGCGCGCTCGTCGCGATCGGCCAGCACCTCTTCGATGCCGACCGGGACGCCGCCGCGGAAAAGCGGGTCGATCGAAGATCGATGTGCCATCGCTCGCTCCCCTCCCAGCCGCGAAGCGGCGGGTCGCACCGATATGGTCGCGCGACCCGCTGCGTTCAGTCTCTGATTTGCCTGATGGTATCTATAAGCGAGCCGTCGCGATACTCGACCAGGGCGACGGCGCGGTCGGTGAACTCAAGTGGTCGCGGCGTGCCGACGATGTGCTCGGCGAGCCGCTGGAGTTCCTCGATCGGCTTGACGTCCATACCGATGGCACCTTTGAGTTCGCGCGCGAGATCGGCGCGGCGCGGATTGACCGCGATGCCGTACTCGGTTACGAGCACATCGATGGACTCGCCCGGCGTGATCACCGTGGTGACGTCGGGGACCACCGTGGCGATCCTGCCACGGACCAGAGGAGCGGAGATGATCGTGAGCTTTGCGGTCGCGGCATCCTGATGTCCGCCGATGGCACCGCGTATGATGCCGTCAGAGCCGCTCATGACGTTGACATTGAAGTTCGTGTCGATCTCGAGCGCCGACAGGATGGCGATGTCGAGCTGATCGACCATCGCCGCCTTGTTGTGGGGATCGGCGTACCAGGACGCATCGATCTCCTGCTGACAGGCGTGGGTGCGCATGGAATCCGCAGCGCAGCTGTCGAAGTCCTGGACGTCCATGATCTTGTGGACCAAACCCTCATCCAGCAGATCGATCATCGGCTTTGTGATGCCGCCGAGAGCGAACGACGCCTTGACGCCATGATCGATCATGGACCGCCGCAGATAGCGCGTGACAGCCAGGGCCGCTCCTCCGGAGCCGGTCTGAAAGGAGAAGCCATCGCGGAAGAGGGAGGATGCGACGATGACCTCGTTGACGGCCTGCGCGATCTTGAGATCCTTCGGATTCTTGGTGAAGCGGGTCGCACCGGAGCCGATCTTATCGGGATCGCCCACCCGATCGACTTTGACAACGTAGTCAACCTGGGTCTGCTTGATCGAAGCAGGTGTGTTCGGATACTCGACGATGGTATCGGTGAGCAGAACGACCGTGTCGGCATATGCGGCGTCTACCAGAGCATAGCCGAGGCTGCCGAAGACAGCGTCGCCGAACATGCCGTTGGCGTTGCCGAGCCTGTCCGCGTTGGGCACGCCGAGAAACGCCACATCGATCTTGATGTCGCCCTCCTCGATCGCGCGGGCGCGGTTGCCGTGAGAGCGAAATATCACGGGGGATTCCATACCTCCATGGGAGACGAAGTCGCCCAGGCTGCCGCGCATCCCCGAGCTGGTGATGCCGGTGACGGTACCGCACCTGATCGCCTCGATCGCGATGTCGTTCATGACGCCGATGAGCGAGGAGGGAGCAAGCGTCAGATCACGCACCCCCTGATCGATGAGTATGCGCATCACCTGGTTGAATATGAAATCCCCGTTGCGAAAATGATGGTGAAACGAGATCGTCATGCCGTCGCGAACGGTTCTTTTGACGATATCGGCGAGCGAGCTGCAGATCTTGCTCTCCCTTTTGCCGACGTGGACGGTCGGAGCGACGCGTCTTATCTCGGTTTTGCCGATATCAACCGATTTGAACGGCCTGTAGCCCCGCTCGCGCAGGATCTCATCGGATATCTCGCGACCAACGTTATTTCTCAATGTAGTTCCCCTCCTCATCGATCAGATGGGATGCGCGGGCCAAGCTGATCACGCGCTCCGCCCGCATGGCGACCGGACGATCGACCATCTGTCCGCCCATCGAGATGACACCGGATCCATTGATCTTGGCTCGTTCGATGGCGGCGATCACCTCGCGAGCTGTGTCGATCTCCGCTCTTGTCGGCGCGTACACCTCGTTCACCAGAGGAATCTGCCGAGGATTGACCACCGATTTGCCATCGAAGCCGAGCTGGCGGATATGCCGTGTCTCGCGCAGGAATCCCTCGGTGTCCTCGGTGTCGGTGAACACGGTATCGAACGCGGCGATGCCGGCGGCGCGCGCCGCGTGCAAAACCATGTTGCGCGCGAACTCGAGCTCGGCGCCGTCCGGGTAGCGATGCGTCCTCATGTCGGTCGTATAGTCCTCCCCGGACAAAGCGATGCCGATCATGCGCTTGGATGCCGAAGCGATCGCCGGAGCGCTCAGCACGCCGCGAGCGCTCTCGATGGCCGCCATGAGATGCGTCTCGCCGAGCGGCCGCCCGAATTCGCGCTCGGCGTCCTCGACGTCGCGCTCGAGGACGCAGATCATCTCGGCGGATTCCACCTTCGGCAGGCGGATCACATCAACACCAGCCTTGACCATGGCCAAGATGTCATTGTGATAGAAGCTCGTGTCCTGTCCGTTGACACGGACGACGAGCTCGGCTTGTCCGTAATCCTGGGTTCTCAGAGCCTCGAACACGAGGATGCGCGCGGCGTCCTTCTCGGCGAGCGAGACCGCGTCCTCCAGATCGAACATGATCGAGTCGGCTCCGAATATGCCGGCGTCCTTGACCATGGCCGGGTTGTTGCCCGGTACGAACATCATCGTGCGACGAAGCCGCATCTCATCTGTCGCCATCTCAGAGCGCCTCCCAAACCGGTTCTTCTGCCATCCCGGCGCCGCGCTGCGCAGCGGTGAGCGTGCGCGCCCTGATCACGCAATCCAGCGCACCCTTGTCGACGGCTTTGACCCGTGCGCGGGAAATGCCCAGCGCCTGAAGAGCATCGGTGATCACCTTTCTGATCTGGGCGCCGAACTGCTTCTCGACGTCCGATGTCAGCTCGATCTGAATGCCGCTATCGCCTCGCGAGACGGTAATCTGGATGTCTGAGGACTCCAGTGTCCCGGCGATCGCACTCGATTGAATCTCCACGTCTTGTCATCTCCTCTGTGATCTCGCTTGAAGATCTCGAATATGTTCTTTGATGTATGCGAACGTCGCATCCGGCACGAGGTCGGCGATCCTCTCAGGCGCGCCCGCCTCGATGGCCGCGCGCACGGCCGTCGCCGATATCACCTGTGCGCCTGATCGCGCTCTTTCCATGATACGCACTTCGACCTCGGGTGGAAGCTCACGCTTCAATGCCTCGTTGTATCGAGCCGTCGTCGGCGAGAACGGTTCGGTGCCGAGATAGCGCGCGGTGATGTTGAGCGGAGGGGCGATGCGGCATTTGAACAACAGCGCATCCAACGTGGTCTGATAGGTGAGCGCCTGCGCATCCGAGGGCAAAAAGTACGCAGGGAACGTGACCCGCGACACCATGTACTCGCCACCGGCGACGACGCGGACGCGAGGAAGGTCGCGAACACCCTGACGCACGAGAGCGATGCGATCGGCTGTGGGGACCAAGGATACATCGTCGCTCACCACGAATACGTAGACGAGATCGCTCTCGCTGACCGCTCGCTCGACCAGCGCTCGATGTCCGCATGTGAAGGGATTCGCGTTCATGACGATCGCTGCCACGCGCATCTCATTCTGATCGGGGATGCGCGGCAGGTTGGCGACGTAATCGTCGATGCCGCGGTCCCCGGTCTCTAAAAGGGCTCCGAGATCGCTTCGCACCAGCACGTGAAATCCGATATGCTCGAAGCTGGGGCAAGCATGCGGCCCGCAGGAGACGAACAGGTGAAAGATCCCCTTCCGCGCGCGATCATCCATCAAAGCCGTCATGAGCGCATTGAACCGGCTCCCCTGCTCGGAGCTCTCATTGTCGACCGCCACGTACTTCAAAACGTCACCGGCAGCCGATCCGGTGGCCACGAGCCTCCCTGTGACATCGAAGATGCCCAGCGAGCGATCTATACGGGTGAGCTCGGCGGAAGTGAAGTTCGTGATGGCAAAGCGTTCCAGGAACGCCCGCCACATGGCGAAGGTCTTCGCCTCGTCCAGGTTCAGCACGCGAAGGGTGTCATCCATTGTCTCTAATCCCCCTTTGCCGTATCCGCTCGCTTTGGAGAAGCCCGCTTGCGATCACGCGCCTACAGGTTCTGAAGAACCATGATGACAGGCACGACGATGACGAACAGCACCGAGGTCGAAACCACGATATTCGTCGCGAACTTGACGTCGCAATGATACATGGTCGCTATGATCGGCAGAACCGCGAGCGCCGGCGTGGCCGCCTGCACGATCAGAGTCTGCTGAAAGACGCTGTCTATCCTTATGCCCGCATTGAGCCCAACCAAGATGACCAGCGCCATGACGACCGGGGAGATCACGAAGCGCCCGAGAAGCGTCCAGATGACATTGAAATCGAACTCCATCTTGAGGATACCGAAATCCTTGAGCATGATTCCTATGTACATGAGCGACAGCGGAGTGACGAGCTCGCCGATATCGCCGAGTGCCGTCGTGGCGAACGTCAGCTTCATGAAGGCAGCCTGCAGGCCCGGGATGTAGATGAACGGAAGGGCGACGATGAAACCCCACAGCGGCGTCGGGATCAGGTGGTGCCAGTCGAACTTGGCCTTGCTGCCGTGCTCGAGGGTCGGATCATCGGCGGCCGTGACCCACACGCCGACCGTCCAGATGACGATGGTGTTGACGATGTAGTAGGTGAGCAGATACGGAAGCGATTCTTCACCGAACAGCGCGATGTTGAGCGGCATGCCGATGAAGACGGTATTCGCCCCGTTGATAGCGGTCATCATGAGACCGCGTCGACCCGGTCGAACCCTGAACGCGTGCACGGCGATGAAAGCCAAGACGTAGCCGATGAAGATGGAGGCGGCCGTGAAGATGACGCCGGCCGACAGCGTCGCGAGCTGCTCGGGATGGAAGTACTTCTGCATGGCCATGAAGATCGATGCGGGCAGCGCTATCTGCATGATAAGCTTGCACAGCGCCTCGGAGAACTGTTTGTTGAACCACCCCTTGCTCTTGCCGAAATACCCAACCGAGATCATCAGGACGATTGCCAGTACGCTTTGAACCGAAGTCAGGAACACGGACATTTCGCTACCCCCTTCATATGTGGTTGCTGTTCTGGTCTATGACATAGGCTCTTATCGCCTGGGTCACCGTCTCGACGACGCCTTCATCGAATACGCCGGGGATGATGTGCTCGGGAGCGGGATCGCAAACCATGTGGGCGAGTGCTCGGGCAACCGTCTGCTCCAGTTTGAGATCGACACGCTTGAGACCGCACTCGAGCAGCCCCTTGAACAGCCCGGGGAATGCAAGGATGTTGTTGACCTGATTGGGGTGCTGACTTGAACCGGTCGCGATCACAGCCGCCCCGGCTTCTCGAGCGACAGAGGGCTCGATCTCGGGAACCGGATTCGCGAGAGCGAAGATGATGGGATCTGCCGCCATGCGACGAACCTGCCGGCCGCTCAGAACGTTTGCAGCTGACAAGCCGATGAAAACGTCCTGTCCGGAAATCACCTCATCGAGCGAGCCGGAGCCGCTATCATAGCCGATCTGCTCCGCGAGCTCGATCTGATAGCTGTTGCAGGCAGGAGAGTCAGGGCGTACGACGCCGTCGATATCCACGAGCGTCAGCTTGCGGACCCCCGCTGCGTACAGGAGCCTGCCGGTCGCGATGCCGCCGGCACCGACTCCATTGATCACGACTCTGAGGTCCGAGAGTCGTTTGCCCACGACCTTGGCGGCGTTGATCAGCGCGGCCAGCACGACGATCGCGGTGCCCTCCTGATCATCGTGGTACACGGGAATGTCCAGAAGCTGCTCCAGGCTTGTTTCGATCTCGAAGCACTGCGGGGCGGCGATGTCCTCGAGGTGGATCCCGGCGAAGGACAAGGAGATATTTCTGATCGTGCGAATGAACTCCTCGGTCGATACCTGCTCCACGGCGAGAGGCAGCGCATCGACGCCAGCGAGGCTCTTGTATAGAAGCGCCTTGCCCTCGACGATCGGCAAGCCCGCGGCAGGACCGATGTTGCCCAGGCCCAGCACGGCAGAACCATCGGTGACAACGGCGATGAGCTTGCCGCTCAAGGTCATCTTCGCTTTGAGCGACGGGTCGCGCTCAATCGCCTTGCTCATGGTCGCAACGCCCGGCGTATACGCGAGGCTCAGATCGCTCGGGTTCTCCACGCGCATTTCAGGCGCCATCTGAAGAACACCGGTTTCCGCCTCATGGATAGCAATGACCTCATCTTGTTCCATGGGCGTGGCCTTTCATCGAGAGGGACGGGTATAGCGATCGTCATGTGCGGGCAACATATGAGTTGATCATACCCCGTTTGTTTCAATTTATCAATTATTCTCTGATATTTTTGTAATAAATAAATTTATAGACGATATAAATGAAAACCTGTCGCTTCATATTTACAAAGTGATAATCTTCATGGTCGCAAAGGCGATGCTATACTCATCATGTTGGTACCAAGTGAAGGACCGGAACACCATGATGCAACCCTTTTCGCGCCGTGAGCTGCTGGCACATGTGGCCCAAGATTTCTACCACGGCAAGCACTCGATCGCAGATCTGTCTTCAAAATATGAGATGAGCCGGTATCTGATAACCAAGGCGTTGGATGAGGCGCTGACCACAGGGGTCGTGACGATCCAGATCAACGCGCCGGTCAGTCGCAACTACCAGCTGGAGTCGGCCCTGAAGCGTCGGTTCGACATAGCGCACATCGCCGTCGTGAGAGAGATCGGCGACGTGGACAGAGACGTCAACAGCATTCTCGAATACAGCGCCGAGCGCATTCAGATGTTGATCCGCAAGGCGCATGTCATCGGGTTGAGCTGGGGCAGCACGGTGTTCTCGGTGATCGAGCACTTCGCAGATGAGCTGCGGGAAGACCTGACGTTCACACAGTTCATGGGCGAGAACATGAAATACCATTCCAAGACGGGTTCGAAACGCATGGTCGAACTCGCAGCGGCTCATTACGAGGCGAACTACGCGACGCTGCCGGCTCCGCTATACGTGGTGAGCGACCTTGTCCGCGCCGCGCTTCCCGAGGAACCGGCCCTGAGACCGACCCTTGCGCTGGCTCGGAGAATGGATATGCTGTTCTGCAGCTTGGGTACGTTGGATTCGCTTTTGGCGATACCGGCGTGGAAATCGGCGCGCGCCGAGCTGTTCCCCGCAGTCGAGTCGGGAGAGGTGGCCGGCATGCTATTCGGGCGTCCCTATGATATCAACGGTGTCTTCCTGACTGCTCAGAAAGACACGACGGTGGGACTGACTCTCGACGAAATCATGGCGACCCCCCGCCGCATCGGAATGGTCAAAAGCAAGTTCAAGACCGATGCAACGTTGGGTGCCCTGCGCGGTGGCTTGCTCACCGAGCTGATTCTCACCGAGGGAATCGCTCGGCGCGTGCTCGTGGCCGACGACGAGCAGAGCTGAGGCGGGATAAGCTGACGCGCGGATTGCCGCTCTGGAGTCAATCCCCATTGTTTTCAACATCTAATCGATGAGCAGCAGATTTTTCTTGGCGTAGTCCTTGTGGACCGATTGAGAAACGGCATCTGAGATAAGGTAGTTCAGATCTTCGACTGGACCGACGATCGCGCTACTAACAGTCCCAAATTTATCAGTGGTCACCATTCCCAGAACCTCGGTAGAGACTCTTGTCATCTCCCGTTTAATATCCGCCTCTTGAGCTGTCGGAACGCTGGTCCCCACTTCGGTATTGATATTGTAGATACCCATGACATAGAGATCTGCCCGTATGACTTGAAGCGACTTATACGTCTCAACACCAACGTTGATCATTGAGTTTTTATAGAAGCATCCACCGAGATTTATTACCGTCATATGTGGACGACTTGCAAGCTCGATGGCAAGGGGTGGGCTGTTCGTAATCACTGTTGCAGAAAAATCCAACGGCAAAGCTTGAACCAACGCGAGATTTGTGGTGCCACCGTCTATTATTATGACGCTTCCCTCTTTGATAAAGGGCAGTGCCTTAAGAGCCAGCCGATGTTTTATCTCGCTATCGACAGTCGTGCGAAAAATAAAATCCGTAACAGGCGGTCCGACACGAAGGGCACCGCTGTGAACGCGCTTCAATTTTCCCTTGCCATCGAGTTCTTTGAGATCCCTGCGGATAGTGTCTTCAGACACCGCTAGGCGCATGCTCAGATCACTCGCTATGACTTTTTGCTCCTCATTGAGGATGTCAAGGATTCTTTGCTGCCGTTCCTCTTTTAACATGCAATCCTCCTGCACGAATTTGCTTGTTTATCTTCTCATAGGTGGGATTTTCATACAACAGGTACTGCTTACAATTATAAACATGCAATTTCTTGCCCATTCTTATTACTAATTTGCTTGTTTATATTGATTTATGCGTGTATCAAGGATAAGCTGTTCTTACATAGCGGAAAAGGAGAGTCCTCATGAACGATACCGTAATCCTGTCACCCTCTATCATGTGCGCGAATCTCGTAAATTTGGAACAGGATATCCACGAACTGAAACGAATCGGCTTCAACACGATACATATCGATCTCATCGATGGTATTTTTTCGCCGAGCATGCCTCTTGGAATTGAAACGATAAAAAGCATGCGCAAGATAACGGATGCTGTATTCGATGTCCACATCATGGCTCATGACAACGAGTTCTTCATTCGTCAAATGCTAGAGATCGGTGCGCAAAAGATTACCTTCCACCTTGAAACGAGTCTGCATGCAGATCGATATATTCATTTGATCAAAAACGCAGGGGCGCAGGTTGGCATAGCCCTCAACCCTTCAACTCCTCTATCTATGCTGGAATATATTCTTAAGGAGGTTGATAGAGTCTGCTTAATGTTGATCAATCCCGGGTTCGCGCAAGACAAAAATGAGCATCAGGTTCCATATGCATTTGAAAAGATTCGTGATCTAGCCCGCATGATTCATGAAAAGCACCTGAAAACTTCGATTCAAGTGGATGGACGCGTTTCGCTTGAAAAAATTCCGGGGCTTATCGAAGCTGGCGCTGACGATCTCGTCCTAGGAAGCACCAGCTTGTTCTTTCACGGAATTTCGCTGGCTGATAGTAGCGAAAAGCTTCTCGAATTAATCCGCCGTATCGATAGATAGGAATAGAAGATGTCATATACCAGCTCAGAAAAAAGCATCATCAGAGAGATTTCTGTCGCTTTGAATTCGATATCGATCGACCAAGTTAACAAACTGATAAATGAAATCAAGCAAGCTGACCGCGTGTTTTTCGTAGGCGTCGGACGAGTGCTCCTTTCCTTGGAGGCCATAGCGAAACGTTTTAGCCACTTGGGAATCATGACAGCGGTAGTGGGAGATACTACCGAACCGGCAATAACATCGCGAGATCTGCTGATAGTGGGGTCAGGAAGTGGTGAGAGTATTTTCCCGCTAGGCGTTGCAAAAAAGGCAAAGGAGTTCCATGCCCGCATCGCACACATCGGGTCAAACCCATCGAGTTCGATGAAAGAATTGACCGATTGCTTTGTAAGGATTCCCGTACAAAGCAAACTCTCTCTAGCAGACGAGATAACATCAATTCAGCCCATGACAAGTCTCTTTGAGCAAAGCTTGCTGTTACTAGGCGACTCAATCGCCCTGATGATGATCGATAGCGAACATCTTGACATGCATAAACTTTGGCAACATCATGCAAATTTAGAATAGATGGTAAAAATGAATGCAGTTCACTTTGGTGCAGGGAATATCGGCAGGGGTCTCATCGGTGAGGTGCTGCACGATAGCCACTTTTATATTCAGTTTCTGGATACCGATCCACAAATCATTAAACAGCTCAGAGATGACCGCTCATATGAAATTCGGTACCTCGATCGTCAACTATCGACAAAAACCATCGATAATGTTTCTGCGATTAACAGTGCGACCGACCGAGAACACGCACTTCGCGCCTTGGCTGACGCAGATATTATCACTACTTCAGTAGGGGCTAACAATTTAGAAAAGATCGCCGCTTTGCTTCATGATGGAATGCTCTCTCTCTGCCACAATTCCCGTCGTGTAAACGTGCTAGCGAATGAGAATATGATCAACGCAAGTTCCTCATTGCGGGAGCACATATATGATCTTTCAGAACCTGAAGAACGACGGCTATTCGACCAGCATTTTTCTTTTGTTGATACAGCTATCGACAGACAATCCCTTTCTTGCGTGGTCGAAGGCAAAAAAGTAGCGGTTGTTGAGCCGTATTTTGAATGGGTCATTTCAAATAATCAAATACCCACTGATACACCCTACAGGATACAGGGTGCATCATATGTTGACGACATGACTCCATTTATAGAAAGAAAGCTCTTCATCGTCAACGCCTCTCACGCCGCATTCGCTTATACCGGCGCTCTTTTTCATTATGAAACCGTTCAGCAAGCTATCTCCGACACGGATATTAATACGGCAGTTCGTTCCTTCCTAATGGAAAATTTCCAGTATTTCGTCAATCAGTACAGTTGGGCAGAAGAAGAGATGCTGGAGTTTATCAAGCAGACGCTTAACCGGCATGGCAATCCCCAGATTGCCGACGAGATCAAACGCGTCGGTCGCTCACCGTTAAGAAAACTCGATCAGCACGACCGGCTCGTCTGTCCAGTGCTGAAGCTCGAGCAACTCGGCCTGAAAAATGAGATGGGAAAGCGCATGATCGCTGCAGCGTATCTGTATGAGAATTCGCAAGATCCGGAGGCGGTTGTGCTGCAGAAGGAAATCCAACGTTATGGCTATGCATCGACAATATGCAAAAGGTCGAATATCGCTGAGCCACTTGCACGGGAAATTGCAGGATTGTGTTTCGCTCTCAAGAAAAACGCGCAATTGCTATTTAAGAACGGGGAAATTCGATGATCTCCGATTTGTTGAAAGGTCGCATGCGGCTCATTCCCCATGCTGATTCGTGGGTCGCTGCTATTTCAATAGCAGCGACCCCTCTCCTCGAAGATGGAATCATCACTGCTCGATATATCCAAGCTATCTTGCAAAACGTTGTTGAAAACGGCTCCTACTTTGTTCTTCTGCCAGGTATTGCGATGCCCCATGCGCGCCCCGAGTACGGCAGCCTCGGGCAAGGTATGAGCTTTCTCAAGCTGGAAGAACCAGTGTCATTTCCAGATAATAGAGCTGTCCACGTATTTTTTGTTATAGCCTCTGACTCTGATGACGGCCACCTTGACATGATCTGTTCATTAGCGGAGATTTTGAGCGATCCGGTGGCGGCTGAAGAGCTAAGGCACGTCTCCGACCCCTCCACGCTGATCGCACTGCTCGATAGCCACAGATGAGGCTATTGTCCGCCGTCGAAATTGACATATTGTTTAAGCATTTTACGTAACAGCCAGATCAGGTTGAAAGTCAATGCGCAAAGGAGCTGATGATCATGGAACACTTGTAACCTTCAACAGCTTGAAAAGCAATTCAGCACCAAGCGCACGCTATGAATCTGAATCATTCTGATCAGCTTGAAACGTTGACTGCTGCCAAGGAGATGAGAGTAATGAACACGAACCATTCCGCAAAGCACGTTTCCAAGAGAGCAAGAGTTCAAGCGTTTGGAGGCTATCTGACCAACATGGTAATCCCGAATATCGGGGCATTTATCGCTTGGGGCATCGCGACTGCACTGTTCATCCCAACAGGGTGGCTTCCGAATCAAGCTTTAAATGAGCTGATCAACCCTACTATCAAATATCTGCTGCCCCTACTGCTTGCATACACCGGCGGGCGAATGATTGGCGGGCACCGTGGTGGAGTCTTAGCCACGATCGGAACAATCGGTTTAATTATCGGATCCGACGTGACCATGTTTCTAGGAGCTATGATCGTTGGTCCCTTGAGCGGTTGGATCATGAAAAAGATGGATGCGTATCTGGAAAAAAGAATTCCGGCAGGCTTCGAGATGATTGTTAACAACTTCTCAATCGGGATCGCCGGCTTTGTTTTAATGGTACTTTCTTATTTAATCGTTGGTCCTACAATCCAAGCCGCGAATAACTTTGTAAAAGACTCAATCGAAGCATTGGTGAAAACTGGCTTTTTACCAATTTTGTCACTTATCAATGAGCCTGCGAAGGTGCTTTTCTTAAATAATGTTATCGATCAAGGCGTATATTATCCCTTGGGGATGGAACAGACCTTAGAAGCAGGGAAATCAATTTATTTCATGCTCGCCTCCAATCCGGGACCTGGACTGGGGTTGCTGTTGGCGTATTCAGTTTTTGGCAAAAGCGCTGCAAGACGAACAGCTCCTGGTGCCATTATTATTCATTTCCTCGGCGGCATTCATGAAATGTATTTTCCCTATGTGCTCATGAAACCACTGACTATCATATCGATGATTCTGGGCGCTATGTCAGGGATCATGACATTCCAACTGTTCGGAGCAGGTTTAGTAGCTGGACCGAGTCCCGGATCGATTTTCGCCTATATGGCGCTTACTCCAAGAGGCAACTTTGTCGGAGTGTTCGCAGGAGTTATCGTGGCGACTATCGTATCTTTTCTAACGACCTCGGTGATTTTGAAAGCCGACAGCTCACCAAACGACGATGCCCAATTTGAGGGTTCAGTTACAAGATCGAAGGATATGAAGCTGGAGGGAATTAATTCAAATGAGGCGGCGCGATCGGAGCTCTCTTCTGCAGCGGCCACGGTACTCAGAAAGATCTCTTTTGCCTGCGACGCCGGCATGGGAAGTAGTGCGATGGGTGCCACGATATTTCGGAAGAGGCTTAAAAGAGCCGGGATTTCCTGCGTCACAGTAAAACACTACCGCATAGAGGATATCCCCGAGGATAGCGATGTTGTAGTGGTCCACAAAGATCTGGAGGAGCGAACGGTCGCGACTCGGCCCAGCGCGAACATCGTAGCACTCGACAGCTATTTGGAGGATCCCAAGATCGATGAGCTGTTGCGAGAAGTGGTCCGCGCTAATCGAGATGGCGACGATGCCGATGAGCTTCGCGTGAGGCAGTGAAAACGCTTTGCAACCGCTTGAGCTCTAGATCTTCAACGACTCGCTGCGACCTGGATTGGAATCAGTGATCACACGTGCGACGTGTCCGGGATAGGGAATCTACCCCGGACACGCGTGTTCCAAGATTTCAGTTTTTCACATTGTTCTGCTCGAATGCCTTGTCGTAGGGGGCGTGCACAAGGCCTTTCTCGGTGATGATTCCTGTGATCAGGTCATGATCGGTCACGTCAAACGCCGGATTGAACACATCAACGCCTTCAGGGGCCATGCGCTCTCTATACCACATCTCCGTCACCTCATCAGGCTCCCTCATCTCGATCGGGATCTGATCGCCGGTCGGAGTTGCAAGATCGACTGTCGAGGTCGGCGCGCATACATAGAATGGAATTCCATAATACCTTGCAAGGATAGCGACCCCGGAGGTACCGATCTTATTCGCGGCATCCCCGTTTCTCGCCACTCGATCGCATCCGACGAAGATGACGTCGATCTTTCCAGATTTCATGAGGATGGACGCCATGTTGTCACATTGCAGCGTCGTCGTGATCCCTGAATTGAAAAGCTCGAATGATGTCAAGCGGGCACCCTGCAGCAACGGACGCGTTTCATCGCAGTAGACGTGCATATCATCACCACGCCAGCCTTTCTCAAGCGCGACATACATAGGGGCCGTCGCGGTTCCGTACTTGGCTGTGGCAAGTGTGCCGGCGTTGCAATGCGTCATAATGCCGATTTCGGTGCCCTCTTTTTTCAGGTTCTCGAGTATGCTAAAACCAATCTCACCGATGCGACGGCTTATCTCCACATCCTCTGCCCTGATCCTATCGGCCTCATGGAACAGGGCTTTCTTTATCTGAGAAATCGTCTCGCCCTTTTTGTTCACCAAGACCCTCTGCATCCGATCCAACGCCCAAAAAAGGTTGACGGCAGTCGGCCGCGAGGAGGCGAGATAATCTTTGATCGATGTGAATTCCGCCGAAAAAGAGTCGTAATCCTTCGCCTCGATCTTGGAGGCCAGCAGTGCGATGCCGTAAGCTGCGGCGACACCGATCGCCGGCGCGCCCCTCACCCGCAACTTCTTGATTGCATCCCATATCTCTTCTTTAGTGCCGAGATCGATTCGCTTGATCGTTGTCGGAAGAAGCGTCTGATCGATTATGTCAAGCGCGGTGAGGTCATCATTCATGCGGACGGTGATCACATGTTCGAAGAATTGTTCAACATCCATGTTCCTCTCCTTTTTGTATCGAAGATCAGCTGATGTCAATCAAAGTGTCGCTTCTGCCTCTTTTTGCGCTTCCCTTAGTCCCATCACGAAGTCATCTCCTGAGCGAAATGAACTTTGGTGCATAATGTAGTTTTTTCCGACGAGTATATTGATTCGTTCAGCGAGTAAACGTTTCTTCTCGTCTTTGATCGATGTGACATCGACAACATTTGCCAGGCCTACGGTTCGGCGATGCAATTCCGTCCCGGCATAGCCTGCGGTATCATCGAGCACACCATCGATATACCATTTCTTGAAGCCTTTTGTTCTCGCCATGGGTTCCGTGCAGCGCTCATCGAACTCTCGATCGAACTTCTCGATGAACAGATCGACTGTTTTGGCAATCGTCTCAAGCACCCAGCTGCAAAAAGCGGTGTCGTCCGAAGCGAGTCCGTTGACGTATGAAAAGATGAGATTTGCGACGATGTTGCCTGTATCATAGCCCATAGGCGCGTAAGTTCCGAACTCTGAATCGAACACCTTCGTAGCATCTTTTTTAACAAAGATAGATCCAGTGTGAAGATCGCCGTGGACAAGCGCTTGAGCATCGGTCATAAATCGGAATTTAAGCTTTGCGACTTCAAGGTGCAAGGCCTCATCATTGTAAAGATGCTCGCGAACGAAATCCGCGTTGGGAGGAAAAACGTTATTGCGATGATTCAAGTCGGCGTATGGCTCCATCAGCACGAGCTTTTCGGTGATATCGCAAAGATCCGGAGAGATGAATTGCTTCACGTACTCCTTTTTCTGACAGTGATCAAGCACCACATCACTGCTGAGAAGCAGTGTGTTCACCATGAACGTCGAGATGTCCTCAGCAAAGCGCGGGAAGATCTCATGCTTGAGCATCGCTGCGCGCATCACCTCGAAATCAGAGCAATCCTCCATACCGCATGCGCACATGACGGTGTCATAGAAAAAGACATGCGGGACCATCCCGGGTGCGAACGTATCTTCCAGCTCGAGTATTTCAGATTCAAGACGATTGCGATCTCTGGAGGGCTTCATGTCCTTTGAAATTCGCGATTCAAGGCCAGCCTGCTTGACATAGATGGAATTGCCTTTTGCATCACTGACATGAAAGACGTAATTGAGGTTACCGTGTTCCGCGGGAACGATGGCTTTCAAAGAATCTCGATCCCAATCGATTGATGGTGTCTTTTCCAATACGTAATCAACGATATCATCCGGACTCATCTCAAAGTAGGTTTCGAATCTAGACATCAGTCTTCTCCCCTTCCTCATGTTGACGACAGCTTCATCGCCTTATGGCTGCAGCACAAAAGCCGATTTCATATGCTGATCTTTAAGTGATGCATGCGATTCAAGTGTTCGATTGCGGTAGGAGACAAGAACGATTGCGCGTCACAGCAAGAGGAGATCCAGGCGCTTGAATAGGCGAGTGAGACTCTCGGCAGACCTCGTATCAATCATGTTTCGCCTCGGGCAACTCACATATGAAAGGTGATGCCGGCAGACCTAAGTCGTTACAGAGATTCGCCTGCTCTGGCACATTCGAGCAGGCGTACTCCAACGCCTCCAGCCTATCAAGCGGAAGATGAGAGATATCCACTTTTACGACATCGCCCTCAAGACGCGCCTTCGCAGCATTTCTCGTACCGTCGGCGAAACGGAGATACAGCTCTTTCAAGGTGTCGGCATCTGATGTTTTCAGCCCATCGCCAGTGTGTTCAAAGGAGAGGATCAGATCGTCTCCCTTCTTGGCCGCAGAAGTGAACACGGGACTGAGCCAATTGCCTGATTCGCCGTAAGCCAGCTGAGATGCCGCCATGGCCAGACGGTCCCCCACCGTCTTTTTGTCTGTGGGATGAAGATCGTTTGCCTCACCGCAGTCGATCGTTACCACCATCGCTGTATCTGGCACGCAAAGCAGGCCCCGCTGCAACTCACGGAATGCGACCCACCTCGTCGCGTCGGCCAGGTCATAATCCGGGAGTTGAACAAATAGAACGGGAAGTCGCTCGCTGTCCCATCTGACTCTCCAAAGCTCCACCATCTTCTTGAAACAATCCGAGTAGCCCTCAGCCGCATCGGTGTTTATCTCCCCTTGATACCAGCAAGCCCCTCTGATAGGAAAATCATGCAGGGGAGCTATCATAGCCTGATACATACCGATTGGAACTCGTTCGAAAAAGGTCTGCTCCTCGAGGGGCTCCATGTCAGCTCCTCTGCGATATTCCCACATCGCGCCCAAGTCTATTGAGAAGCCGTCATCCCAAAGCATCGCTCGGTGTTTCCCTGCGGTAAAACCTCCCGTACCGTGAACTGCGACCAGCCGCATCACGATAACGTTTCGTCCCGCGGTAAGACCGTCGAGCCGGTATTCCCGCGGAGGATACTGATATGCGGTCTTTCCCACGAGGTTTCCGTTCACGAACGTGAAATCCGCATCCGTCACGGTCCCCAGAGAGAGGCGCGCCGGCTTCCCCGCATGAGATTTTGGAACCGTGAGGTACGTTCGAAGCCACACGGTTCCGCAACCGGACAAATCTGGTTCTTCCTGCCAAGGATCTTCTGGAGAAAAACGCTTCCAACCACGCTCCGGCAGCCCGCATTCCCAGTGGCCCGCCAAACCAGGGTCTCTGCTATCCAAGCGAGTCCACCAATCCGCAATCCTCCTCTCGTCTGCATTCTGCACGCGCTGCACCTCGCCGGTTCTCCTATACGTCTCCGTCTCAGCAAGCATCTCTGGGTGGTTCTGGCAGACGCCCCGGCTAATCCACGACTGGATCGGAGTTCCTCCCACAGCCGTCAGCACAAGTCCGATAGGAACTTCATAGCGCTTGAACAGCGCTTCAGCAAAAAAGAAACCCACTGCTGAAAACGAGGCGACATCCTCCGGGTGTGCTGTGATCCACTGCCCACCCGAAAGCTCCCGTTCCTCTTCGTCGAAATTCCAATGAATCGGAACGGCGAACTGGCGGATAAGCGAGCTTGCACCTGTGCTGTACTCCTGAGGAAATCGATATTTCACGCGCTCCATGGGAAGCTGCATGTTGGATTGTCCCGCGAGAAGCCAGACATCTCCCACATAGACGTCTGTGACCGTCACCTTGATGTCTTGACATTCGAAGTCGAACTCATATGGGCCTCCTGCGGGAAGCGGCGGAAACATCAGCTGCCACATCCCCGCTTCGCCTACCTTCGCCGAAAGAACCGTGCCGCTATCGGGTGACGCTCCCCTTTCCTTTCCGAGTCGGTGCAGCCGAGCGACGACGCCATGCCCCGGCTCGCCACGTCCACGTACGGTTATCGGCTCATCTCGTTGCACGATGGCGTGGTCAGAAATCATGGGAGTCACCGAAAAATCAGCCTGTTTCATCTTATTTGCCCCGTTCATGCTGATTGCCTCTTTCTTTCAGACTGACCATTCCTCTGCAACCGCCGTGTGTCCGACTATACGCGAGTCTGTCTACTCCTCTGTGTCCAATTCGGTGTATCTGAAGTAGTCAAAGTCTGCGGGGATGCGATACCCACCGTAGTCAACGGCTGCCATACCGGTAAATGCACCGGTGAAAAAACCACCCATTGTCTGCAGGACGTAATCATCTGACAGGATTGCCGCATCCAGCGTCACGGGGATGTCAATCCAGGTGCTCCCGTCAAACGAATAGGCGTATGAATAGGTTTGCCTCCTCACCTTTACCTTTAGATAGACGAACTCGATATCGTCGGGAATCTCAATCGCTGCGTCTTTCAGATAGCTCCTCAGATGGTTTCGATTGTTCTCGATGATCTCAATGACTCGAGTCTCTCGCTTCTCGTCCCACGTCACCTCGATCATTGAATAGTGACGCGTGTTGTAATAGCTGGTCAGCCCTGCTGCTTGCTGATAGCTCCAAGGATTGAAAGCAAGCTTGATCTCAGCATCGAAGTTGAAGCTCTGCCACCGACGAGCGACATGTGCCTGCGTGAATCTCGAGTTCAGTGCCTCTCGTCCGAACAGCCGGAGAAATCCAGGTCGTTCCGTCAGAGAACCCAATTCGTCAGAAAAGGGAATTCGCAACGTATTGAAGTTGATATTCAGCGCCGGCTCGTCAAAATCATCCTTTTCCAGATACGTTCGGGGCCATCGGTGCTCTTCAACCCCCTGAGGGGCCTCGACGTAGCGCTGCCCCCCATGGCCGCCGATGATATGCGGCCACCCGTCGGAATCCCATTGGACTTTTTGAATCGCCGTCTCGCGACCTAACGGATTCCAGCCGCGCGGATCAATAGAGCTCTCTTGCGGACGATTCCAGGGACGGCTCGCCAGCGACGCATAGTACCACTCGCCGCGAGGCGTTGCGACAAGCGATCCGTGCCCTTGTTTTTGCAGATACGATCGAGGGGTGTCGAAGTTGGTCAGGAAAACCTCGCCGGGCTGGGTCTCAAACGATAGGGCATCCAGACTTCTCGAGCGGCTGACGACCTCTTGATGCGTATACGTCGTTCCACCTTGCGCCGCGAATAGGTAATAGAGGCGGTCAATCTTATAGATATGAGGGCCTTCCAGCAGTCGAATATCAGTTCCCTCGTAGATCGTCCGCGCGGTCTGGGGCATGAGCTTCATGGTCTTCAGGTCAAGTTCAGTCAGGCTTATCCCGTGAAACGGCTGAAGGTATTCGCGATGATCCCATGTCTGCTGAACAAGGTATTTTCTTCCATCGTCATCATGGAACAGAGAGGCATCGAATCCGACGCCATTCAACTCGATGGGCTTGCTCCACGGCCCCCTGATATCCTCGGCTGTAATCAGATAGTTATGGACATCTTTGTACGGACCATCCACGATCTTCACATCTGAGAAGACCAGCCAGTATCTGCCATCCGCATATGAGAGATCTGGCGCCCAGACGCCGCCGGAATCCGGATTCCCGGCCATGTCCACGAATTCCACCGTATCCAGTGGATGCGTGATCAGATGCCAGTTCACCAGATCTTTTGATTCATGAATCTGAACTCCCGGAAACCACTCGAAGGTCGAAGTAGCAATATAGTAGGTATCTTCGACGCGAATGATACTCGGATCGGGGTTGAAGCCCGAAAGAACAGGATTGGAAATCCTCATGCTGCACCTCCTCGTGCTCACGCTACCTGGTTTTTCGCTGTGCCAGATTGCCTGACCAGACGTACTGATCGTATGGAAGACCTGTCAGCTCTTCCACGATCTTCTTCGTCTCGGGGTCCACCGTCGCTTTGGCGGCTTTGACCTCTTCATTCGATTCAAGCGCTGCTGATCTGAGCCGTTTGATTTCAGTCATCAGAATACGGTGCGTATTCGAGTTGAGTTTAAAGGTTATCGCATTCCACATCGCCCAGATGACCAGCACGCCGATGAAAAAGACCATAAGGATGGCAATCCCTGTGCCCGCATTTTGAATGCTGGCGTTCAGCTCGCTGCTCGTAACCAAGGTATGGTATGCCGATTCGATGGATACACCGTTATCGGTATGATATTTGATCACTCTGTCAGCGGTCTGCGAAACGATCTGACTGTAGCCGGCGATTCCCATGATCGAACCGATGATGATATTGAATGCCGCATTGGTGAATTTGCGAACAAACGACATGGCTCCAGCATAGATGCCCGCGCGCTTGTCCCGCGAAATGATTTCATCGATGTCGGCCATCATCGGAAAAACAACCCAGGGAACGCTTCCCATGAACTGACGTCCGAACGTGAAAATGCAGCTCGCCACTAAAATCGCCGTATAGATAACCTGCTCGTTGAACGCCTCGCGACCGAAGTAGGTGATACCGTATACCGTGCATGATATCAAAATGCTGGAAAAGCCGATGATATACATCTTCTGGGGTCCGAATTTGGAATGATTGATCAACCAGCTTCCTATCGGAGCGAAGGCAAATGTCATGATCAGCAGCGGAACAGCTAAGATGACCCCCGCTGCGGCAGGATCTATCGTCAGCCTCGGCAGAAATGAGACCGTAGCAAAGATGACAAAAATCGTTGTATAAGAATCGATGACGCCGAATGTCGAGAAGTATAGAACAAGATGCTTTCTGAATGTCTTGATTTTCAAGGTCATCGCTAGATTTGAGAACTGCCGAGCGAAGATCTTGAGCGGGGTCTCAAGGCTCTTCTTCTGCTCCGAGAGATTATTGAGGATTATCTCCCGGCGCTCTTTCGATATAAAGATCGGATCCCAAGAGGAGATGAAGACGAAATAGGTAAGGATCAATCCCATGATGCCCCACAGCACAGCGGTGGCGAACAGCGCCCACGGGGAGGTCTGAAGACCATCCGCAGCAGGCAGCAGCCTCATGAAGATCGAGGGGACGATCGTTATGCATGGTTGAGCGATTCCGCCGGCCCACATGCGAATCGTTCCCATTTTGTTGCGCTGAGTGAAATCTTCAGTCATCTCCGCCGGCAGCGTCTCCCAGGGGATCATGATGAGATCCAGACAGAAGTCAAACAAGACGAACGCCAACAGGTAATACAACCATGACCATCCCGCGGCGATGGGAATCCAAACCAACACGAATGATATGGACGTGGGAATAGAGAATATCAGGAAGAACCGACGGCGACCGTATTTTCTGCCGACAGCAAAACGATAGAAGTCGTCGGAGATCGCGGCGACGATCGGCGCCCAAATCATATCTACGAACAGACGAACGGATATGAGGATCGCCGCGATTCCTGGATTGACACCTCCGAAGCTGGTCAGAAAATAAAGCAGCCACGATCCGACCAAACCGCCGGTTCCTGAGTTGAACATATCCCAAGCACCGACACCGAGCGCATTTTGAAATCCGATAATTCCCTTCTCTTTATCTGTCTTGAAACTGAAGAACTCTTTGAAGAATGATTTTTTGTTTTCCTCGCCCATGTCTTCTCTCCCGTAGTTACTCGTATATAGTCCTGTTGTGCTCATCTGCAATTCCGGACATACGGTAGAAATAGGTATTGATCTGGTCTCGCCACTCCAATGCGTTTTGTTTCTGCAGCTGCAATCGTCGAGCAACATTGCTGTAGTCTATTTCATCGATAACCCCCTCTAAGGTTGACCACTTCTTGATGTAGTCCAGCACGCCCTCGTAGCCGTCGAAGTGCGTGTTATAGATGTGCTGTATCACTGTCTCGCCCGATTGCAGCACGTGCGTATAGGGCACGTGATGAAAGAACAGCAGGACATCATCAGGAGTTGTGGCGGGATCTTCGTACATGCGTGCAACTTCATCGCTGTACAGACCGCTGAATCCGGTTCCAGTCGCGACTGATCGATCCACGCCCACGCCATTGCGATCGGCGAAATGATATGTCCCCCACCGATCGTACTCGTAGCCGTTGACCGAGACTCCGTAATGCGAGCTCGGCACTACCATGAAGCCGATTCCCAAAGGCGCGTTGTACTTTTTGTACGTTTCATTCGAGGTGATCATGATCTCGTAGATGGTCTTTCGGTATTTCGGCTGTATGCTCAAGAATGTCTGGTTGATCCACTCATCCAAGATCTCTTCAGGCGTCAACTCGTTGTCCCACGACAGCCGACCGTACCCGTACAGGTTTGCCTGAGATAGCTTGTTGCCCGTCCAGTTGTAGTCCATGCCGACGTTGCCGACAGAGGTGAAACCGGTCTTCTCGGGATCGATCGCATGCTCTTTCAGAATGCAGCTCGCGACTGAGTCGCCGACATCTCTGTACTTCGTGTCAAAGGAAATCACCTTTTTCCATTGCGGCACAATGTAGTTGATATCGATCTGATGGCCGAGATACTCAGCGGTTATCTGAAACTCCATGACCTGATTGGTGCGTTTGAGGCCCCCGAATAACGGCGTCAGCGGCTCACTTGTCTGAAAATCGATGGGACCGAACTTGATCTGCAGAGAAACGTTCTCTTTGAATTGACCGTCCAGTGGAAGAAAGTTTTCGGAAGACGCTTTGGCGCGATCGGTGGAACGATCCCGCCAGTCCTGCCGAGAGTTGTAGACAAAGGTTCGCCAGAAGATGTGCCCACCGTAGGGCTCGACGGCTTCGGCGAGCATGTTGGCACCGTCGGCGTGGGTTCGCTTATATTGATAGGGTCCTGGCTCGCCCTCGGAATCGGCTTTGACTACAAATCCACCGAAGTCTGGAATCCGATTGTAAATATTCCGTGCGATTTCCTTCCAAAAGTCTCTGACCTCCTGATCCAGAGGATCCGAGGTCTTGATCTGCTTGATGCGCTTGGGTGCCTCCCAGTTGATGGCGAGATACGTTTTGATACCGAAGCTAGTGAATATCTGGGCGATATCCGCGACGCCGTCGAGCAGCGGATCCGTAATCAAGAAAGTCGCGAGACCTCTGACGTTGACGTTGTTCAATGAGACCGCATTGATCCCGATGGAAGACAGCATGCGCGCATAGAACTCAACTCGCTGATAATCGCGTCTGAAGGGATCACCGACAACATCTCTGACACTGAACTCTTTCCGATCTGGATTGCTGTTCTTTCCATATTGACCGAAGAACAGCGATTCTCCCGCATATCCACGTTCTATCGTGCCGTCAATCTGATCCCAATGATCAATCATTCTGATCGGCTGAGAAGGTGTGGACTCGAAATTCAGACCTTGATGATTTATCATCCGCCTGACCATCGAGTAAAAGCCGTACAAGATGCCGCGGCTGGTATTCCCGATAACCGATATGACGCCTTCAGAGGATTCCAGTCTGTATGACTCATCCGTCGCCAGCACCCCAGGTCTCACCCTGAGAATGATCTCAGCATCTTCCTTATCAGAGGTGATCCTCGCCCGCCCCCAGCCGAGTATCTCGGAGCGCAGGCGCAGCGAAACCTCGTTCTCCTCGGGAAGGTCGTCAAAATAGAACGATTTTCCACCGATGGATCGTTCAACAACCTCGCTGGTCAGCCATGTTTGGTCAAATTCCATGCAGATACACCTTCCTCAATTCATCACGATGTGATTGATAACAATGGAGCAGATTGATGGCGAGGAGCGATTTGACACACTCAATTGATCGCATCCCCTCGATGAATCATTGATTTGTATAGAGAACTCGCAGATTGTTTTGAATAGCCATATATCAAGAGCGCATCGAGCAAGAAGGGGCACCAAGTCAAATTATTGAGTCGCTTTGCGAATGCCATTGCGCCGATTTCGCTCAAACACGCAATGTGACTTTTATAGTGAAATCGCCCGACGCGCCAGAGGGTCCGGTTGTACGCCCGCGTCCAGATCTCATCCTCATGTTCATTTTCAACCGCATGAAATATCTCGTGGGCGATCACGATGTCACTGATCGAAAACGCCAAAGTTGCCTGGGTTGTAGAATGGGCGACGAACACGACCTCCTCCGGAGCGATACCGCAGTCCGTCAAACAGCTTTTAAATGATTGCACGACTCCCAAGGCTACCCCCTCCTTGGCGTCATGAGTTGTTTTCACCTCGTTTTTGCCAATGATCTCGTGTGTCGCATTGTCTATCGCTATGCACTTCGTGTATGTCCCGCCTACATCGATGCCCATACGGACCTTGCGAGAAAAATCACCCATAGCGTCCCCTTTTTTCAAACTTCGATGGCTTTCTCTATTCTGAAACTTTAGTTTTGTATTAGCGCACTTATATCCATAAGCGGTGCGAAAGCAGCCGTCAGCGGCGTTGACGAGTCAATCCGAACTATTCAATTGACTGATTCACGAGCGGCTCAATCCAGCACTCGATTCCACTTGAAATAGCGAGAGCCTAAAGAAGGCTTTGCGCAAGACATTTAGATGGGCATCGCTTCAACCATCGAGAACGCTTGAGTTTTTTTGATTCTTCAAATGAAGTATGCGCTCCGTCTAGCTACATGGCTTAGACTCATATCATCGATTGCAAGCATTCGGGTGATCCTGATCTTGAGAACTGGGCGAGAGGCTTTCTCGGTGCTGCAAGCGATCGAATGCAGGTACCTTCTTCCATGGAGCAAGACGAACTATGGCAAATAAGGACTCTTCTCGCGCTGTAGTGCGCGTCGGTGTGGATGCGGCTGAGCGCATGCAGAGACTGATGCGGAAAAAAGATGAGTCCAGCATTGAGTATGCATATCGCACGCTTGAATACAACATCATGATGTTGAAGATTCCGCCTGCGGCCTTTATTCGCGAAGCGGAGATCGCGCAGCGCCTGAACATGTCGAAGACGCCTGTGCATCAGGCGATCAATCTACTGAGAGATCAAACACTTGTAGACGTCAAGGCGCGCAGTGCTACACACGTCTCCCGTGTCGATCTCAATGCGCTCGATCAGGGGTTTTTTTTACGAGCAACCGTCGAGCCGGCGGTAATATATCATCTTATGGAGACAGGGACACCAAAAGAACTCTCGCGGCTTCAGACAAATCTCGATGCTCAGCGAACACTGTTGGCGAATCAGGCAGACCCATATGGCTACATTGGCCTAGATGATGCATTTCACCGTATCATCTACCAGATGGCAGGCAAAGATCTGGTATGGAGCTCTATCAAGAAAGTAACCGCTCATTTTGATCGTGTTCGCTACATGGGCCTCGTATTCGGATACGAGGCCCCCAATGACAATGAACATCATGATATCTTCGAGATCCTGACGGGTAAAACAAAGACGACCGAAGAGCAGATCAGGTGGACCGTGTCGCACCACCTGAGCCACTATCTCTCCTTCTTCGAACAAATGAAAACCGATCATCCGGATTTCTTCGTTTCGAGCAATTCCTGACACCTGTCAGAGAAGGATATCAAAG
The DNA here is from genome assembly GCF_000195315.1 of Coriobacterium glomerans PW2. Taxonomy (NCBI): domain Bacteria; kingdom Bacillati; phylum Actinomycetota; class Coriobacteriia; order Coriobacteriales; family Coriobacteriaceae; genus Coriobacterium; species Coriobacterium glomerans. The sequence goes on along the minus strand of NC_015389.1, from coordinate 654,349 downwards.
CTTGCCCTCAAGCCATCTCCGTCCTCTTGCGACCTATCATATGGTCGAAACTCATCTCAGAAATCAGCGTCGCGGTCTCTCCTGAGCAAGTTCGTTGACGAGAATCCACGTGATGCTACATTTTGACGAGATCGATGATGTCATAATTGACTCTTATCTGATAATCATCCCTTGGTGCCTTGTATTTTATCCGAGCTGTCTTGTTCTCTAATTCTGAAATCCATCCCTCATCTGCAGATCGCCAATCATCAAGATCCGAATACTTCTCCAGCGCGATCCCATTGATCTCGATTAAAAACGGCTCAACCGCCATTCTGGTACTCAGCAAAATGAGGGTGGGAGGTCAGGATACCTGGTTTTACATTGGAGACGAGAAGGACACCGCGTTTCTCCACGTCTGAGATGAATTTTGCCGGGTCTTTGAATTTATCGTTATTCCAGCAAAACGCATAGCGCTTGCCATTGGGCATGCAGGTATAGCCGGAAGCAAGCTGAAACTCATCGATCGGAATCTCGTTTTTCTCGCATATGTCAAAAAACTTCAAGATCGATTTATCTACATCATGTTGCAACTCTGTATAGAACATCGTTGTATGCGCATATCCGATTGAGGGCAAAGGCGGAAGTACCGATTTGCCCGTAAGATCGGTATAGCGCTCGACGACGTCACGGACTCGAGGACCGTTGACAAAGAACATATCCAGATCTCCGCCGTCGGTGCAGTAATATGAATAATGATCCCAGTATCCGCTCCACTCGCGCCCCATGTCAAAAGTAGAATCGAACGAGTTGTTGTAAAAGATCCCCGCTGCTTTCCCTGTGGCATCGTTGAATCTGATATAGAAGGGAATATGCTTGTAAAGGGGATCAGAGAGAACGGCGTCGTGACCGCATGCATCGATCTGATGCATCTTCATGTTGCGCAAGCGCTTGATGAGCGAGCCCGTCTTCTCTCCGAACCCGTAAAAATGATCATGATCGTCAATTACGGAGTAATGCCAGCGTCTTCCAAGGTCATCCATCATGAAGCTGCGTTCCTTGAGATCCTCATACAACAGAGTCTCGTCATCGTCGTAGATCTCGATACCGAATGGATCCTTTGTCAGCCTTACCTCCAGATTGTCTGTCTGCAACCGCCAATCGTCGGCGCACTCCCTGGGACGCGGAGCTATAGGCTAAACATGCGTCCTCTCTTCATCGAGAATGTCATATTCTTTTCATCTGCCCCCGCTCCTTCGTCATAGCTGGGATTCCCAGCCTCTTGAATCATGTGTCTCGTCATCGATCACAGGTGAAAACTGTCGTTAGCATTGTTGTAGGAGATGTCTTCGACGATCCCGCCGAGATAGTCCTCATCGCGGGGAAGGCGGTCGCACTCGACCCATCCTCCCAGAACGTCGCATAGAACACGTCGAAAATACTCATGACGCGGATAGGACAGGAAACTGCGCGAATCCGTCAGCATACCTGTGAAATTGCCCAGCAGCGATTGCTCGGCATATGTGGTGATCTGGCGTTTCATGCCGCTGTAGGTATCGTTGAACCACCACGCGCAGCCAAAATGGATTCGCTGCGCGCATCCGCCCTCGAATGAGCCGGCAAGGGCCGCGAGCGCAAGCCAGTCGCGGGCATTCAAGCTGTAGAGAATCAGTCTCGGCAGATCGCCCTGGCGCTCCCCCGCATCGAGCAGGGCTCGAATCTGATTGACGATATCAGGTTGGTCGCCAACGCAATCAAATCCCGCATCCGCACCGACCGCTTTGTAGTTCGTGGAGGAAACGTTTCTGAAGCAATTCATATGAATCTGCATCGTCCACGCATGTGACGAGTACAGCTGCATGAGAAAGAGGGTCATGTGCGTGCGATACGCCCACATCTCCTCCTCAGTGATCTCATCGCCTTTCATGCGACGAACCAGCACGGAATCGATCTTCGATCTATCCATGCTCAAAAATCTAAAGGAGTTCATGCCGTGATCTGCCAAGCGGCCGCCTGCCCTCTGAAAGGCATCGATGCGCTGCGCCGCAGCATGCTCGAGACTCTCGAGGTCGTGAATCTTCACACCCGAAGCGTCCGATAGCGTCTGGAGATAATCACTGAACCCTGCAAGATCGATACTCATCAGCGCGTCCGGACGAAAGGTCGGTGCGACCTTGAACCCGTTTCTCGCCTCGTCAGACCTGAGAAGAGCATGGTAGCCCAACGCGCTCGCAGGGTCATCTGTGGTGCACAGACAACGTACGTTGAATCTCTTGATGAGTTCCCGAGCGCTAAACGAGGGCCCTGCGATGACCTGATTCGCAGCATTCCAGATTTCCTCGGCGTTGCGTTGATTGATCGCGAGATCGATATCGAATACCCGGCTCAACTCAAGTTGGCTCCATTCGAGGACCGGATTGCCCGGAGCCTTTTCCATGGCTTTGACGAATTCAAGAAACTTAATCTTGTCATCGCCGTCTCCTGTGATATAGCGCTCCGAGGTTCCGTTGGCTCGCATGAGGCGCCACTTGTAGTGATCACCAGCTCCGTGATCGTTCAACCAGACCTGCGTGAGATTCTCAAAACGCCTGTTCTCGTAGATCTGGCGGGGATCGAGGTGACAGTGATAATCAAAAATGGGCATCTTTCGCGCATGATCGAAATACAGCTTCTTGGCGAACTCACTTGTGAGCAAAAAACTCTTTTCAGGCAGCATATCTACTTGCCTCCGCACTTATCCAAGGCCTCCCACAGACCGTTGATGTAGGCCACACCCAGAGCCCTGTCAAACAAACCGTATCCGGGTCGGCCCGTCTCCTGCCAGATCATCCTTCCGTGATCAGGCCTGATGTAGCCGTCAAACCCGTTGTCATGCAATGCGCTGACGATGCGGAACATATCGAGCGAGCCCTCAGATGACAGATGCGGCGCCTCGTAGAAATCCTTGTTGCCCTCGATATCGGGATGCATGTACCGAATATTGCGCACATGCGCGAAATGGATGCGATCACGACGCGTGAACTCCTCCAAGATGGCGTAGACATCGTTTTCAGGATCCTCGGCAATGGATCCCGTGCACAGCGTGATTCCGTTGTAAACGGTGTCCACCGATCTGCAGAGCCAGTCGAGATCGTCGCGATTCTTGATGATGCGCGGCAGACCGAAAAGCGAATAGGGCGGATCGTCGGGATGGATCGCCATGCGAACATCGCATTCCTCGCAAACCGGCATGATCGCCTTGAGAAAGTAGATGAGGTTGTCGCGGAGACGAGTCTCATCCACTTCGCGGTACAGATCGAAAAGAGTCCTGAGATGCGCGAGACGCTCGGGCTCCCAGCCTGGTAGCGTAAACCCTTTGGTTCCCGACGAATAACGCGCGAGCAGCGCTTCAGGATCGTCGGGTATCTTTTCCCGTTCGAATGCGAGCGTACGCGATCCATCGGGAAGCGGATAGTCAAGGTCGGACTTGACCCAGTCGAAGACGGGCATGAAATTGTAGCATATGACGTTGATACCGCACCGAGCAAGATTGCGGATGGTCTGCCGATAGTTCTCGATATAGCCGTCGCGCGAGGGCAGGCCCGCTTTGATGTCATCGTGTATGTTCACAGATTCGATAACCTCGAGAGAAAGCCCGCTGCGCTCCACCTCCTCCTTCAGAGCCGCGATCTGGGCGCGAGGCCAGACCTCGCCCACCGGAACATCCATGAGGCATCCAACGATGCCGCTCACGCCGGGGATCTGGCGGATCTGGCTCAGGGTGATCTTTTCCATGTCGCTGCCGTACCAGCGAAACGTCATCTTCATGTTGAGTTTTCCTCCATCGTGGTCTAAAAAGACGATTCAAATGCCACCGCCACGCGCAGGGCGCACGAGCATGGCGCTATGCGTACTTCTTAATTGTCTCGGCAACCGCACCGACCTCGGATAGAAGCTCGGCCAGATATCCCTCGACCTTCTCAGCGAGGTTCACCTCGTAGAGATCGACGCCGAAAATGGATGCGTCCGAGAGAATCGGCGACACCGCGGCATGGATCTCTGCAGGATCGCTCGCACCCACGCGCAGCGGCGCAATCAGCGCTCGGAGGTCGGCCAGCAGAGGATCAGGACTGAGCTCGAATGACTCCCCTGCGTCATCGATCGCCATGAGATATCTCAGCCAACCTGCGATCGCAAGGGGAATGTAGATGAGTTCTGAGGGATCCCGGCCGCGATCCGCATACGCCAGAATCGTGTGGCCGAATCGGATGGACATCTTCTGAGATGTGTCGCTGGCGATCCTTTGCGGTGCATCCGGCAGACTGCGGTTGGGCAATCTGGAATCGATCAACTCGTCGATGAACTCCTTGGGGTTGATTACGCCGGGGTCTTCGACGACGGGCAGATCCTCGTCATAGCCGATATGACGAATGAGCGAAACGAGGTCGGGATTCTCCATTTCCTGCCAGATCCTCGTGTATCCCAGCAGGCAGCCATAGACGGCGAGACAGGTGTGCAGCGGGTTGAGGCAAGCCGTGACCTTCATGGTGTCCGCTCGCTCCGCGGTGGCTCGATCGGACATGATGACGCCGCCTCGCTCAAGAGCGGGACGCCCGTTGGGGAAGCTGTCCTCGATGACCAGATAATGGGCGCGCTCCGTGTTGGAAAAACCGGCGAAGGTCGCACCATGGCCCGCATCGATGAGTTCCAGATCGCAGAAACCCAGTTTTTGCAGGGCGTCAGCAGTCTCTGGGGAAGGGTTGGGAGTGATGCGATCGATCATCGTCCAAGGAAAGCTCACGCATCGCTCATCTGAGACATAAGCGAGAAATTCCTTGTCCACGATACCCGCATCTGTCCAAGCTTCAACGACAGCCGAAATCTCTTGACGGAAGCGCTCTCCGTTGCGGGAGAAGTTGTCGGTCGAAACCATGGCGATGGGCGCGGCACCGGCACGAAAGCGCGCCAGCAGAAAGGCTGAGACGATCCCCATCGTACTCGTGGTCTGATCCGGGCCTGCTGCCACCTCTGCATCCAAGTCGGCCACCGTGTAGCCCTTCTCGGTGATGGTGAAGGTGCACATCTGCAGAACAGGACTTTCAAAATAGCGCCTGACGCGCGCGTAGTCATCCGGTCGAGCGGGATTGGCGAAGTAAGCTCCAGCGGTAGAGGCGATCAAACGGCAATCGATGCTGCCATCGCGTTCCATGATCGCCTGCAGAAGATCGTTGTTCCAAGGTGCGTATACCTTATCTATGGTCAAGGGACTATAGGTCTCCAAGACCACGACGCCACGGTCGAGATCGCCGGACTCCATCACATCCTGTGCGACGGCCGCATGGAAGGCACGGTAGAGATTTCCGCCTCCGAAATGAATCCAACGGGGCTGTTCGACTCCAGCCGCCCGAACTTGATCAACATCAAACTGCGGAAGGCGAATTCCTCGTCTCCCGAACTCGGATCTTTGCTGCTTCCAGTTCTTGATCGAGAGCATCTGAACCTCCTTGCCATCCCCGATATCGGCACGTCGTGCTGAAAGAAGATCGCATGAATTCCGGCGTGAACCTCGTGTAAAACTGATATATCAGTTTTACACCCCTATCTAAACCCGCTCTGTTCTGAAAGTCAATTCAAATACCTGTCTTTTTTGCAAACGGTACTATTTACAGGATTTGCGGAATTGCGAACATGCGGAACATACGCAACCAAGAAAACGTGCGTCAGAAGAACGCGTACACCGATCATTCGCATACCGCATCACGCTGGGTACCCGGCGATGAATTTGCGGAGGGGCGCTGAAGCCAAGCAGCGTCATCAAACCCCCAGACGTCATCGCGCCTCGCAGAATTCGAGACCGGCAACAGCGATGCCGATGCATGCGCTTCGACTATCCCGGACCCATCAGAACCGATCATGCCTCCGGTTGGTGATCCCGGCCGCGCGAGGGCCCCTCGGTCCCCGACTCAAGCCTCGCCTCCGCTCACGAACTTCTCGTTGACGCAGATCCCGAAATCGCGACAGGTGTCCCGTAGCCCCTGGTCGCCGATCACGTTCAGAAAGGCATCGGAGCCTCCGTTCGCAGCGCGCGCCGCAACGTAGAGCTGCGCGGCCTTCTCTATGGTATGCGCCAGCCCGAACGCCTCATCGAACGTCGCCCCCGTGGCGAACAGACCGTGGTGCGCCCAGATGACAGCCGTGTAGTCCCTCATCTTCTCCGAGGTCGCATCCGCGATGGCCGGCCCGCCCGGCACCATCCAGGCAACCACGCCCACACCCTGGGGAAACACGACGACGCATTCGGTCATCATCTGCCACAGGATTCGCGAGAACGCCCGATCCTCGAGCGGCACGAGAAAGCTCATCTCGATGATTCCGGGCGAGTGCATGTGATAGCAGACCCTGCATCTGCCGCCGTCTTGTTCGGAGCGTATCGCCAGATTCATGAAATGACTCTCGAACTCGGACGTGGGGCGGCCGAAGAGCTTCAGCCCCCATCGGATGCGATAGCTGTCGCCGCGTTCGTTGATCTCGACGATGCCGGTGTTCCCCTCGATATCTTGCGCGACGTTTCGCATGAAGCACCCGGTGCCCTTCGCCTGCAGAAGCTCGCCGGCCAGCGAGGGAGCGCGCACGCCCATCTCCACCCATGGGCCGGGCTGCTCGCTGAAACAGGCGCGCGCCTCCGCGGCCTCATCCGGGCTCAGTCGGTAGGTCAGATTGCCACCGTTTCTCTCGTGCCACCCCTGTCTGAATCCGTCGTCGCACAGTCGAGCGAAGTCCTTCACAAATTTGAGGTCCGTCATGTTCATGGGATGGTTGCCCTTTCTGTCCGCAGGTTCGATCAATAGAGATGATATTCGTCCGACGCAGCGATCAGCTGCGCTGCACGAGCACGGTTTTCTCATACGCATCGATGAGCGGCCACAGCCCGCCATCGAGCGGGGCGCCCGCCCGGCGGCAGTACTCATCCCACACCGCCGGCCAGGGCATGGATTTGAACTGCTCGCTCACAACCATCTTCTCGGAGAAGCGGGATGCGTCCTGCAGCTCGGCCAGCCGCTGCCACGGTTGAAGGAGTGCGTATACGATGCTCTTCTGCATCGCGCGCGCACCGCTCACCCAAGCGGCGATCCGGTTGATCGACGCGTCGAAGAAGTCCAACCCGATGAGAACGCGCTCCCAGCCCCCGGGGCTGCGAACGATCTCCGCGGCGATCTCCAAGATGTCGTCCTCGAACAGGACGACGTGATCGGAGTCCCAATGCATGGGCCGCGTGACGTGCAGCGGAACAAACGGGAAGAACTGCAGCAGGCTGGGAAGCTTGTCGGCTATGCTCTCCGTCGGATTGAAATGGCCTGAATCGATGAGCGGGACGACACGGCCGCCCCGCTGAGCCGCATAGGCGACGTAGAACTCTTGGTTTCCGCACGTGAAACCCTCAAGGCCGATGCCGAAGACCTTTTGCTCGACCGAATCGATCACATGCGGGGCGTCCTCGCTGTATATCTCATCGAGTGCGCTTCTCAGTCGGGCGCGCATGGTATAGCGGTCCGCGGGACGGTCCTTCAGGCCATCCGGAATCCAGAAGTTGTTCAGCACGAGATCGTCCAGCTCGGTACCGATCTGCTCCGCGATGCGACGACAGGCGATGCAATGGCGGATCCAGAAGGAGCGGACCGACTCATCGGGACTCGACACGGTGAGATTGTCGACCACCCTCGGGTGGCTGAACAGCGTGGGATTGAAATCGATGCCGTAGCCGCGCCGTCTCGCCCACGCGACCCACGGCTCGAAGTGCGCGTACTCCAACCGGTCGCGATCCACCCACGGGTGCTCGTCGGTGAAGACCGCGTACGAGGCGTGCAGGTTCACGCGCTTGCGCCCGGGAATGAGACGCGCGGCCTGATCGAAATCAGCAGTGAGCTGCTCAAACGTTGTCGCGCGACCGGGATATCCCCCGGTTGTCAGGATTCCGCCTGAGGCTGCGTTGCCCGGTTGGTCGAATCCGGCCACATCATCGCCTTGCCAGCAATGAATGGAGATCGCCTTGGATGCCGCCTTTTCGATCACGTCCTCCGTGTCGATCCCATATTCGGCGTAGGCCTCTTTTGCGATCTCATATGCCGTCGTCATGGTTCGCGCTCCTCTCAGCTTGCTTGAAGATGATCTTGGTTCCTATCTTGCTGCACGTGAAGTTCTAGAGCCGAGGCTTTCCCATCCGCTGCGCTCGGGCGAGAACGGATTGTTCGGCCTCATGTGTCAGGATCGATCCGCTCGATGGGAAACGAGGCAGCCACGCATCTGCGAACCTCATCGGTGCCATCGAGATGCCCGGCTGCGATCATCTGAGCCGCGACGTTGCCGATCGCCGTCGCCTCGATCGGGCCGGCGAACACAGGCAGCCCGGTTGCGGCTGCGGTCATCCGATTCAGGTAGGAATCCTGACAGCCGCCGCCCACGATGTTGATGGAGCTGAAGTCGCACCCGGTGATCTCTCTCAGGCTCGCGATGGACCGAGCGTAGCACGCAGCCAGGCTCGCATATATCGTGCGCATGATCTGCCCGAGCGTCTGCGGCACAGGTTGGCCGGATTCGCGGCATGCGGCCTCGATCTCGGAGATCATGGAATCCGGTGCGAGGAATCTCTCGTCATCCACATCGATGCGCGCCTCGAAGGGCTCAGCGTCGCGGCACAGCGCGCGCAGCTCGTCGAAGTCGACCGCGTGATCGAATCTCGCCGACGCCGCCGCGCTCCCCCGCACATAGCTCGTTCCGTTCACCTCTCTTCGCACGGACTGGATCATCCACAGACCCATGATGTTTTTCAAGAACCGATACCTCAAGCCATAGCCCCCCTCGTTCGTGAAGTTCTCCCGCAGCGCCGCCGAGGAGGTGACGGGCTCGCTGCGCTCCACCCCAAGCAGGCTCCACGTGCCAGATGAGATGAAGACCCCGTGTCTGTCGCGGGCGGGGACGGCGAGAAATGCCGAACCGGTATCATGGGTCGCGGGCAGCACAACGCGAGCCGAATATCCTATTCGCGCGGCGACCTCATCCGTGAACTCGCCGACCTCGACACCGGGCATGACGGGGCGCTCGAACACGCATGGCGGGAGACCCACGAGATCGAGCAGATCGCGATCCCAATCACGTGAGCGCGCGTTGAGCAGACCCGTCGTCGTCGCATTCGTGTACTCCGTGCGCATCCGACCGGTGAGAAGGAAGTTCAGGTAATCCGGGATCATGAGGAGGTGACGCGCGGCCGCAAGCTGCTCGGGATGCTCTTTCTTGAGAGCCATCAGCTGGTACACGGTATTGAACAGCTGTCGCTGGATGCCGGTCCTCGCAAAGAGGTCCTCGGGGGCGATGAGGCCCTCGACGACCTCGCACATCCCGTTGCATCGGGCATCGCGGTAGGACACCGCCTCGCCTATCATCTTGCGGTCGCGATCCAGAAGCACGAAGTCCACACCCCAGGTGTCGATCCCGATGCTGCCCGGCGGGCCGCCGGGCAGCTCGCCCGCCTTGCGCAATCCCTCGATCATGTTCTCGAACAGCCCGTGCATATCCCAGCAGTTATGGCCGCCGACGCGGATCTGGCTGTTGTCGAACCGGTGGGCCTCCTCAAGGCGCATGCGCCCGTCCTCGAGCCAGCCGACGAGCACGCGACCTGTTGACGCACCGATGTCCACGGCGGCGTACCGCTTTGTGTCGCTGCAATCTGTCATGGATCGTCCTCCATCCGAGCGCGTTGCCTCGATCGAGCGCTTCGCCGCAGCGATACCGCAGCGCGCGTTCGCACCCGATCATACCAAGTTATGAAAACCATTTTTATAAAAACCTATATTTATCAATATCAGTTTTCTATCCAACAGAGAACCATGCCAGTTGGGGAGCTATGGTGCTATCCCGCGCGAAGCATGCTGACGATCTTGCCAAAATCCGCGAGCGGCCGCGAGGCGCCTGTGAACGGTTTACTCCCTGCTTGATCAGTTGCGCCCCTCCTCGGGTTGCTTATCGAGCGCGAAGGACTTGTTGAACATGCGCAGATATTCCTCTGCATCAACTGAATCATGAAAGAGCAGCAGCACGAGCATCTCGAGCACCAAGTTGATCGACATGTATGAAAATGAGAAATCGCCGGCGAGCATCCGATCGCGCGAGGTCACCGCGAGCACGTGATCGGCGCGCTGCGCCAGGGACGCCTTATCGTCTCCGGTGATGACGACCGTAGGTATAGCGGAGTCGATCGCCTCATCCATGATGGTGTTCAAGCGCCGCGATTCGCCCGAGTTCGAGACGAACACGATGCAATCAGCATCTGAGAGCAGCTGGGTCAGCACGGTGGCGGCGTCGGAGGAGGGAGGTGAAACGGCCCGCACGCCCACATGGGTCAGCTTCACAGCCGCCATCTGGGCGACGGAAAGCGAGGTGCCCACCCCGACGAGCAGCACGGTACCGGAGGCTTGGATGAGTCGAGCTGCTGCCTCGACCTCTTTGGGATCGAGATTCGCCACCGTGTCCTGGATCTCGAGGACCTTCTCCTCGAGGATGCAGCGCATCGACGTAGCCACGTCCTCCAACGAAATGCGCCCTGCTCCCTCACGGGGTGCCTGGCGAGACACCTCCTCACGCGAGAGCGCGAGTCGCAGTTGAGCGAAGCTTTCATAACCCAAGGTATGCACGAACCGCGAAACCGTGGTGTTCGAGGTGTTGCACTTCTGAGCGATCTCGCTGGCCATGAGTGAGGAGACCTGCTCGTCGTCGGATAGGATGAAATCGGCGATGCGCCGCTCGGAATCTGAGAAGCGATCATGAGACAACAGGATCTTGCTGGATACGGTCGCTTCCTGATACATGTGCGCGTGCCTTCCATCTCAAAGCGGCACCCCGGTGCTGCTGGTCTGCTGTTTCCAACCAGCATAGCGCACCAACGGTCTTCCAGCGAATATAAACGGGCCGCCTCATCGCGACGAGAAGCGGCCCGAATGGAGCCGTTCCGCTTCGGGAGCGGGCACATCCTCCTCTCAGCGCAAAAGCGCGCAACCGAAGCGATGCGATCCGCCGACGACCTCGTAGCTGCGAGCGTCGGGCAGCACCACCTTGGCGTCGACATCCTCGGGCAGGTTGAGCAGCATAGAGAAATCACCTTCTTTGATATGCCATTCGACCTCGATCCTGCCGTGCACCGAATCGAATGCGGTCTTCGCCCATGTGATCCCACCGCCGGGCACGGGCTCGATGCGCACCGAGGCGTATCCGGGCGCAGCGGGTCTGATGCCACCGACCACCTGGTAAATCCAGTCGCAGACCGATCCCAGCGCGTAATGATTGAACGAGGTCATCTCACCGGGATTGATCTTCCCGTTCGGCAGCATCGAGTCCCAGCGCTCCCAGATCGTGGTCGCTCCCATGGTGATGGGATACATCCACGACGGGCAGCTCCTCTCGAGCAGCAGCCGGTAGGCGTCGTCCACATGGCCGGTATCGGTGAGCGCCCATGTGATGTAGGGCGTCCCCGCGAAGCCGGTGCTGACTCTGTACCGCGCCTCCCGAACCAGCTGAGCGAGCCGCTCTCCGGCTACGGAGATATGCTTCTCGTCGAGCAGTCCGAAGTGGATGGCAAGCGCATAGGAGGTCGTCGCATCCGATGTCAGCAGGCCATCTCTCACGTACGCCTTGTTGAAAGCCGCGCGCGTCCGATCGGCGAGCGCGCGCCAGCGGACCGCATCCCGCTCGTTGTCGATGAGATGCGCCGCCTTTGCGGCGAACGAGGCGCTGCGATACAGACATGCCTGCGCGACCAAGTACCTATCCGCCTTCGCGGCGGCCGGGTCATCCGGTGGTGCTGTGGGATCGAGCCAGTCGCCGAACTGGAAGCCGGTGTTCCACAGACCATCGGAGCTGAGCTTGCGCTCGATCGATTCGAGATGCAAGACCATCGACGGATAGCTCGCTTGCAGCGCATCGATATCTCCATAAGCGTTCCAGAGGGCCTCGGGCACCCAGATAGAGGCGTCACCCCAGATAGCGGTTGGATCGCTGAGGAGCGTTCTGAATTCTTCGGGCGGATTCATTTTTATGATATCGGGAACGACTATGGGAACTCGGACTCCGTCGCTGTGCCTCGTCTCCTCCGCGAGATCCATCAGCCATTTGTTGAGAAAAGAAGAGACGTCGAACTGGAATGCAGCAGTCGGGCTGAATGCGGCGATGTCTCCGGTCCAGCCCTCCCGTTCATCACGCTGGGGACAGTCGGTCGGGATATCGAGAAAATTACCTTTCTGGCTCCAGACAGAGTTGCTCACGAGCTGATTGACCATGGGATCGGAGCACTCGAACCAGCCGGTGCGCGAAATATCGGAATGCACCACGACCGCCTCGAGATCGTCGAGCCTCAGCTCGCCGGGCCATCCGGATACCTCGGCGTAGCGGAAACCGTGAAACGTGAGCGTTGGCTCAAAGAAATCACGCCCACCCGAGAGGATGAAGCGATCGGTCGCCTTTGCCCGGCGCAGCGGTCGCGTGCCGAGTTCACCATCTTCGATGACCTCGGCATGCCGGATGACGATCTCGGTTCCCGCAGGTCCTGTCAGACTGAAGCGCAGCCAGCCTACGAGATTCTGACCGAAATCGACCAGCGTCTTGCCCGCAGGCGAAGTCCAGATCCGCACAGGATGGACAACCTCATGTCGCGTTATAGCCGGGCCGATCTGCGGCACCAGCGTGTTCCGATCAAATTCGATCCTGTGGACATCCAGCGATGATGGTGTATCCCACAGCCGAGCATCGATGGTCTCACCATCATAGAGGGTGTTGAAGGTGATTGCGGAGGACCTCGCACACCACTCGGTGGACGTGAGAATCTGCTGAATTGACCCGTCTTGATACGAGACCTCAAGTGCACCGAGAAATCCTATTGCTGAGCCGTAATCACAACGTTGACCATTGAATCCAATTTTACCTCGGTACCAGCCATTGCCGAGCAACACCTCGATCGAGATCTCACCTGTGCAAAGTTTCACTATCTTGGTTACATCAAACGATTGCACCCGTAAACGCCACTCAAACGATGTCCAGCCCGGGTTCATCACCGAATCGTCGACGGGTTCTCCGTTGATCCTTGCTTCGTACAGGCCGTGCGCTGTCGCGCGAAAAGTCGCGGATGCAACTCGATCGACAGCTTGGGTAAGCTTTTGAACCGTGCTCAAAACGACTGCTTGCCTGTCATCGGCATCGGCACCGATCATTGCAGCTTCAATCGGAAATCCTTCATCTTCGTATTTTGCGTTCATGTGGTGATCCGTCATGTCTGCTCCCTCTTTCTGTTACCACGCTCTGAATCTCTGCCGGACATCTGCTATCGCGAACACGCGTTTCCGGCCAAACTGATCGCTCAGACGGCCTCCAAGAAGAGCGCCGATGACGATGGCGAAGGTAAGGGAGGCCGACAGCAGACCGAACTGCTCGTTCGTGAAGCCAAAGACCTGCTGATAGATTGTTACTGCGGTACCTGATGTGATAATGGCACATGAGTCGATATAGGATGCCATTCCGGATACGACTCCAACCCACCAAGGATTCGGACGTCGCAGCTTTTTGCCCACATAGACGTCGGGGAGCTCTGCCATGAATACCCCTTCTCTCGTTTTGTTGTACGAAGTCCAGAAGTTATTCGACATCGCAGCGATCATATTGGGCGCCTGTTATTCATTTTTACGCAATGTCATTATCATGGAAACTCAAACCCATCAGCATTCCTACGGGCGGTAGATTCTATTTGGCAAGCGGTTTTCGGATGCAAGTCAGTGGGTAAACCCGATTCAGGACCAGAAACCATTTTGGCACCACGGGCGTAATTCCTTTTCGGACCAGTTGAAAACCAGCGCAGACATATCCAAGAGTTATTTTAATTAATCATGTCTCTGGACCGAGCTCTCAGCAAAACAACACTCTGGTACGAGTCCTTTCTCGTTCATCCTCTCATTCCCAAGCAGGCGAATAGGTATGACCATATTGTCGGTTTCCTTAATATGATTAAAAATCGATTCGAATACCTGCAGAATCATCGAAACTTGGAGATCTCGTCAGCTCTCCTTAAACATTCAGAAGGGATCCATACATCTGTGCTCTTTCACGGTTATCGATACCGATTCAAAAACCACGCCGTTTAACTGCTTGATTCAGTAACAAGGTCAATATAAATCAGCATCTTCTAAATACCCATCAATCACCTCTAGTCTTGGCATCGCATGAGCTCCTATCTCACGTTCAGCCCCGAGCAGCAATGCTTCTGCCAGACATAATGGAGCGATATAGGAGTTCGCGAATCCCAAGCTAACAACCTCTGCTGTAAATATATTTTTGGCGAAGTTCGCAAATGGACAGCTGAGCTTATCAGTTACAAGAACAGTATGCACGCCTGCACCGCTTGCAATTTCAAGCAGAACTCGACAGATCCGAGAATATCTCGCGAAGCTGAAGATTAATAGCAGATCCCCACGTTTGCAATCGACAAGCTGCTCGATAGCGGTCGCACCAGCATTGCTCAGCAGGGTTACCCGTTCGCGCATCATGCCCAATCTATGCGCCGCATACATAGAACAACAATGCGAGCCGCGAAATCCCGCCACAAAAATGCGTGTTGAATTCGCGAGCAAAGAACAGACATCAGTAAAAGCCACCTGATCCAGTGCCGTATCATTAAAAGTTTTGAATAGGTTCTCAGTCGTTTTTTGCACGAGAGCATCTGCAAGATCATCTGAATCTAAACCCTGTTTCTCGCTGTGTAGTTTTTGACTTGGCATAAGGCCCTGCGCTTGACGATCCATGAAATCATCCTGTAACTTCTGACGGTACTCCATATAGCCTGCAAAGCCCAACCGTCGAATAAATCTGATGATCGAGGCATCGCTAGTATTTGTATGTGCAGCAAGATCTGAAACCGTGAGAAAAGCGAGCGAGTCGAAATTGTCCAGTACATAGTCTGCAATAGCTGATTCGGTCTTAGTGAGCGACAGGGCCTTTATTTTTTCTTTCATGTCTTCAAGAACTGAAGCACTCATATGACGACTCCCAACGCTTTTTTGGATAGCTATGCACTTGTAGTGTACATAAAACCAAAGTGAGTCATCATATGCAAGTTGAAGTCCACTCCTTATCCGTCCTAAATGATGCGCCAAACACTTCGTCGGAGATGCCTATCTCAGTTTTGAAATTGCGATCTCGATTCGATTAAACGCCTTGTCGATGTTCTCGATGGAATTTGAGTAGGAGATGCGAACCTTTTCTTTGATATTGAAACTTTCTCCTGGCACCAAAGCGACCTTGGCTTCATCAAGAAGATAGGAAGCGAGATCAAATGAATTCTGAATCGTCTTATTGGCCGTTTGTTTTCCGATTACATTTGAAACGTCAACAAGTGCGTAAAAAGCACCCTGCGGCAAACGGCAGGTAAAGCCTTCAAGCTCTTCGATACGCTTCACCACGTAGTCCCGACGTCGCTTGAATTCGCATACCATGAGGTGAACATCTTGGTCACCGTATCTGAGCGCATCTATCGCGGCTTTCTGAGCTATGGCATTTGTAGCAGAAGTCGTTTGGCTCTGTATTGCCTTCATCGCCTTGATAATCGTCCGAGTTGAAGCAGCATAGCCTATGCGCCAACCCGTCATCGCAAAAGCCTTCGACATACCATTCACGGTAACTGTTCGATCACGAATACTATCACCAAGCGATGCAATACTTACATGTTCACAGTCTTTGTCGTAAATGAGCTTCTCGTATATCTCGTCTGCAATTACATAGAAATCATGCTTGCATGCCAGATCAGCCAAGCGCTCTAGGCTGTCGCGCGAGTACACAGCACCGCTCGGATTGTTCGGCGTACAAATAATTATGGCTTTTGTATTTCGTGTGATAGCAGCCTCTATCGCATCGAGATCAAGCGCGTAATCTTCGCAAACAGATACAAAAACCGGGGTTCCACCGGCAAGCCTCACCATATCCGTGTAACTCACCCAACAAGGAATTGGTATCAGGACCTCGTCTCCCTCGTCAACAAGGGCCATGAGTGAGTTATAGATCGCTTGCTTTGCACCAACTGTAGCGCAAATTTCTTCCATGCCGTATATGACTTTGTTATCGCGTTCAAGCTTCTTTGAGATCTCCCTACGAAGCTCAAGAATACCTGGACTGGGGGTGTATTTGGTAAAATTATCGCAAATCGCTTTTATTCCAGCAATTTTTGCAACCGCGGGTGTCCCAAAATCTGGCTCGCCCACATTGAGAGAAATGATGTTTTCACCAGCTCCTCTCAGCTCCGCAACCTTAGCGATCAAAGCCGACGTCGGCGATCCACCAATGTCGTTCATCCTCTTTGCTAACATATCTTTCCTCTCTTGTTGTGTATATTTCGCATTTTCAGAATTAATGTACTGTCGTAAATTAGCCTGATTGTTGAGTACAAATAGTTTGCGATTCTTTTTGTGTCATATTTGCAGACCAAATCCCTTCCTGTTTTGCCGCAATCAACGTCCCAAAAACACCTCCTGCAACATTCAAAGTCGTGTGTCCCATGTCGATTAAGCGGTATAGACCTGCAATAGCACCCATGATGTCAACGGGGAGTCCAACGAGACCGAGAATCACCGTGCCAGTTGCAACGCCTCCGCCAGGAATTCCCGGTGTGGCGATTGACATGAATGTCGAAACGCATACCACCATGGCAATTTGAGTCACAGAAAGCTGAATTCCATACATTTGAGAGACGAAAATCGCAAGGACGACTTTATAGAGTCCGGCTCCGGCTTTGCAGATTGTTGGACCAAGAGAAATGGAAAAACTTGCAAGTGAATTCGGGACCTTGAACTTATCGGTAACGACGGTCATTGTAATAGGGATCGTTGCTGCGCTTGAATTCGTCGACACAGTGTTAACAAACACCGGGAGGAGATTACTCAGAATTTTCGAGATGCGAAGCCCTGTGTAAAAACGAACAATAAGCAAAAGAACAATAAATCCAACCACGCAACAGGTCAGGTCCGTAAGAATATACAAAGGCAAACCGCCAAATAGCTTTCCGCCATATACAGCAGTCGTCCAGCCAATTAAACAAAACACACCAATAGGCGCATACCACATGATGATGTCTAACATTTTATACGTCGTCTGCGCACCTTGTTCCATGATACGAACGAGATGCTCGCCATTCTTTCCGATAGTAATAAGAGCAAGCCCAAACATAACTGAAAAGAAAATTACTTGCATGAAATTTCCGTTTGACATAGCGCTTACAATATTTGAAGGCACGATACCGGTGAAAAAACCCAACATGGACACTTCGCCAACTGAGGAAGCGTCATAGGATTCCGATGGAGTAAAATTAAGGCCGATCCCGGGATTGATCGCATATGTGATACCGGCGGCGATCAAGCAGCAAATAAAAACAGCGATAATGTAGATGAGGATAACCCTACCGCCGACTTTTGCGAGCTTTTCGGTATCTTTCATCGATGCAATTCCGCTAACAATACTGAACAAGATCATCGGCACGACAATCATTGTGATCAGATTCATGAAGATGTCTCCAAGGACCTTCGACGATGTGGCGACACTCGGAGCGACCGTTCCATAGATGATGCCAAGAAACAGCGTGGCGGTCGTATATATCGCCAAACGTTTCTTGTTGAATATGGCTTTTAGCATGACTAATCACGCTGCTCGTCATATCGGGCGTCAATTATTTCCACATTCTTTGAGTTGAGGGTCTCGCCTACCCACTGTCTCTTCGCGGTACCTTTTGCTGCTGCTTCTACTTTGCTATGGTCAAGTGCAGAAAGCTCCCGGGCATTTGCAAGCACATTTTTCGCATCTGCGAAAGGAATGGCGATCACGCCATCCGGATCACAAACCATGATATCACCAGGGTTTATTGCAAGGTTACCGCACGAAATCGGCACGTTGACTTCGCCCGGACCTTCCTTATATGGCCCACCCGGAGTCGATCCCGTCGCATAGATCGGAAAATCCATTTTCCGTACTGCCCCGACATCCCGTATCGGCCCGTCGAGAACTATGGCGCCAACATCCATATATCGTGCATAGGTAAACATAATCTCACCCATGAGCGCACGAGACGCATCACCCTCGTTGCCAACAACGAGAATATCCCCGGGTTCAATCATTTCGAGAGCTGCGTGAATCATAAGATTGTCCCCCGCCCGCGTTTTGACTGTAAGAGCGGGCCCTGCGACGATTGAGATACTTGGATTTGACATAAGACGGATCCGAGGGTTGACGGCACAAGACCTTGACATCGTATCCGCAGTGTTCGCACAGGGTATCTGTGCGAATTCAGCAAGAAAATGTGGTTTTGGTCTACATATCTTTTTGAAAACTCGATTTCCAACAGACATTGTCCCTCCATCTCTAGATGAATTATTTACTCTTAATATAATAATGAAGAATGATTTTATTCATTCAGATTAGCAAGTATCCGCCGTCCGGTATTTTAATTGGCGTGAGCGGTTTTGCACTACAAGATAACCCGGCGGTGAATTCCAATAACAAGCTCGTCAACTCCGTCAAGAGATGACCGCATCGGGCTCTTTGGAATCATAGGACAAAGAGGCTCTTCGCAAAGGCCAACGTTTTCTGACGCAGTGAAACTCCGCTATCGTGAATATCGGCAAGTAGCAGCGTTTCCCTTGTCTTTCATCACGAGTATCTTTACTTGTATTTTACAAGTAAAGATACTCGCCGATGAGCGCCACGTACACACAGCTTATCTGTAGACACGCTTATACAATCGGTGCCCGGCAGATACTTTCTACCAGAGATCTCCTTACACGATAAACGTCATCGAGAATCGAATTGCGGAGAGTTCTCCTCATGTTTGTCTTGCTGGTGATTTCTGATTCGAAAACACATTCAGCCTTATGAATATCGGAGCGACCTCAAACGTAAGACAACATCATTTGGGGATCTAGTGAGAAATGCCTTTGGCAACAGTATCTCAAATACTGCAAACGATCCCATTTTCCGAAATCTGTTAGTTGGACTCCTAGCAATTACTGCGCACAGCAGCTGCACGGCAAAGCCGTCTTCAATTGTGCCATCGTGCGAATAATCCAATCACAGTGTCTAGTTCGCAACTGCCTCTTTATCAGTTGGGACACACGTCACGGAATCGTTTCGGTCAAAGATATCTCGGAACCAAGCCCCAAAATGATTGTTCACAAAATGGATGATGTTACCGATGGCAAAGAAGGCGATTATCGTTCCGATGTAAATGTTGTTAGGGGCTAGCACCGGAACGCCAATGAGAAAACTGATACCGGCAGTAACGAAAAGCAGAATCCCGTCCCATAGCCATTTGGCTCTTCCAAAAGGAAGCTTTGTTAGATGTGCGAGAGCCTGAACTCCACCATCCGGAGGGTTCGGAACAAGATCCATGTTGACGACCATGGTGCACCCAATCGAAATTAGCAGCACGGATGCCGCAAACAGAACAACTCTAACCTCAAGTGCAAGCTCCGCCCCATTGAGGAGCAAAGCCAGAAGAGATCCATACATATCAACGATATGGCCGAAGATAAACGAGAACGGCAGCTGCAGAATGACCTTCATACGGATCCGCCGGTAGACGATGCATTGAAACAGCATATCTATACAGTAAACGATGGTACAAGCTGTTCCGAGCGTCAACCAGGGGGCACCATATCTCAGGCCTGCAACTGAGACGATGTTCGGAACGGAGTTTGTTGTGGAGATGCCTAATGCACTTTTAACGTTAAGAAAAACTCCGAGGGCAAGTATGAAAATGCCAGCGATGTATACAGTCCAGCGTTTCCAAGCGTTTGATCTGTTCATAGTGATACTCCTTTGCCGATTGAGGCCAAAGACCCGCGCTTCTCTCGATGCTCTGCCCAAGCTGTCTCAAACCAAGAGTCAGGATTTGGAATCTCGCTAACCGGTTCTGTCCAAGTTGCAAAGTCATCTTGAATACTTTTCTTTGTGATAATCCTGAGATTTGAAGAGACGCGCGTTTGCGCGCCCATTGAATTCAGCTCGATATTCCCACCAGATCTTTTGACAAATGCCGAACCTCTAGAACCGAACGTTTTTGCAGAGGCGTCGATGGCACTGATGACAGCTGCCTGAGAGATGATTGCATCGCGCGCCTTCACCAGATGTGGAAGATCTTCCACACATCGGACCCCCAGCAACTCTCCGCGCTCAACCGCCACTCTGATACCTGAAAGCTTCTCGCGAAAACGCTCGATCGCGTCCATATCGCGAACTTGGGCTGCAAAGGTGCTCATCGTCTTTTGCAATTCACTGACGATGGGACGGCACGTATCGGAGCCAGTTATATGCAATGCCAGCTTTCTTAAACAACTCTCAGCCTCTTTTAGAATGGCGGAGTTCTCAACAGTGAAAGACCCGAAATGTGCTTCGCTTGTAATCACGATGTGCTGAGCCGCTCTCATGGAGCCGACTTGCGTCGAGTTGAGTGCGCTCCCCCCTGGGCGGTAAGCGCCAAATGTGCCTGCAGCCTCTCCGGCGACATAGAGCCCCCGTATGCTTGACTGCCAGTTGTCATCCACTCGAATCCCACCGTTGCAATGCTGCGCACACATCGCGATTTCAACCATCTCATGTTCAAGATCGATTCCGTGATCCCAAAACAACTTGACAGCAAGCGGATTCATCTTCGTCAAACGATTGAAAGGATTGCCGAACAGCACACCGGATCTCTTCAGGTATTCAAAAGCCTCACCTGAAAGCTCGCTGAAACCGTTCTTAATGCCAAGAGGATTTCTGCGAAAATCCAGAAAGACGCGGTTTCCCTTGACCATCGTCTCCTCATAGACCGCTAGATCGATCCTCGACGACCCATCGCATTTCCCGACGTCGAACGGCCATTGATAGCCCTTGTAGAAGGTCATGTCCACAGCCTCGATCGGAGTTAAACCGTAATCCGAGAGAAACTCTCGTTCGTTTCCCTGCGAATCTATCGCGACATAGCGTGGTAGAGCCTGCTGATAGGTGCCTGAAATATTCCAGCGAAAACCAACAGATGCAAGTCCATATTGCCAATCTTGGAGATTCGCCGCCTCAGCTCCTGCCTGAAGTGCTGCACCGCTCATACCAGTCTGACTTTCGGGATATGCCACGACTTCGTATATGCTCGCCGGACTTCCCGTGCACCAGATCAAGTTCGAGCAGACGAAGATCACCAGCTTCAATCGTCCTTCAGCTGCTGAAAGCAGATCGAGACAGATCACTCCGCGGATACCATCAGATGAGGTGAGAATGTGGAACGCCATAAGCTTGTCGCGGATCTCGATGTTCTTCATCCTGACTGAACGTTCTAGAGCCTCAGTCATGTATCTCGACGTCAGCGGGCCAGCGCTTGTGCCGCGTTGACAGGGATCATGGTCGGTCTTATAACCTATGAATTGGCCGTAGGCGTCAGTCGGAAAGTCGACCCCTAGGTTCACGAGCTTCATGAAGCACCTGACTGAATTAGCCGCCTCCGCAAGCGCGACCCTTCCGTCTACTCCCCCGCCCTCGAAGAGCGCGCGCGCCATATCCGCTGTTGAATCGGGGTTTCCAGGCCCGATAGAAAGCTTATAATATGTCTGCTTGTCCGATCCAGCGTTGCGAGAAGTGCCCATGTCCATACCCTCGGTCACTAGCACGCAATTTCGCTGCCCCAGATCGCATAACCAATCCGCAGCGTTCAATGCTGCGGCCCCAGATCCCACCACTGCAACTGCACGGTGGCAGATTTCAACTTTAGCTGAAATCTTTTGTCCGACTCCTGTGATAACCGAAACTCTCAGGTTCTCATCTAGCACAATCTGCTCCTAAAGGCGTTGAATATGAAAGCCGCCGTCGACATCCAAATAGCTCCCAGTCGTATACGGAAATGCACCGCGTGCGAAGGAGGAGACGGCGAGCGCGACGTCCTCAGGCACGCCCCATCTTGAGATTGGAAAGACGCCGTCATGTATGAGTTTGTCGTACTTGTCTTGGACGGCAGCGGTCATATCGGTCTTGATAACACCCGGGCGAATCTCATATACATTGATGCCCTCTGGAGCCAGACGGTCAGCGTACAGCTTCGTGAGCATTGCGATTCCCGCTTTGGAGACGCAGTACTCACCGCGTGATATAGACGAAACAACCGCCGAACACGATGAGATGTTCACGATGACACCCCGCTCGATGATACCTGCTTTACGCTCTTGAATCATCTCGATGGCAAACTCTTGGGTGGTGAACATATTGCCCTTGAGATTGATATCGAGGACCCTGTCCCAGCTCTGTTCGCTCACGTCTAAGATATCCGCTCGATATTTCGGGGCCACGCCCGCATTGTTCACCAGGCAATCTATTCGGCCGAACCGCTTGAGTGTCTCTTGCAACAAATGAGATCTGTCCCGTGGGATGGACACATCGGCTCGAACGAAGAACACGTCTCGTTGCGGCTCTTCAGCCCACTCCATCTCTCCTTTGTAGTAGCCCTCGTCGTGAGTCCCGACTATAACGACAGCGAAGCCATCGTCAGAAAGCTGTCTGGCGATCGCGCAGCCGATGCCGCGAGTGCTTCCAGTGACGACGGCGGTCTTGTTATCTTCTCGTGCCAAGATGACTCCTTCTCCTGAATTGATCACACCTACTTCAAGTTGTTCGGTCTGCACAGCTCTTTAGAGCCTCTTCTGTTGAGTCGTTCGTCTACGACCATTTTGATATACAGGCAGATAGACTTCTGAATCCCTCACGACACACCCAGTTGTTCCGTGGTCGCGCATGATCTGTGTACATTTTGAGCATGCTACGCAGCATTTGGCCGGATCCATAGATCCGAAGGTAAATATATCGTGGGCGGCATCGGGATATGCGAACGCTGAACGCCCCTGTCCCACGAAACCGCAGCCGCCAGCAGCAAGATTGGCGGCCCCGGCATTGGGAAGAAATTGTCGCAACCACGAATACCCGTTGCCAACAATAGGAACTTCACCTGCAACGGATTGCAGTTCTCGGGTATAGCGAAATATGCCCTCGATAATTTTGAGCTGAGAATCCTTCGACGCGGGAGACCCAGCAGGTGCGATATTAGAGGGCCTACCCCATTGAGAGAATCGATAATAAGGGTTGGAGGAAGACAGTCCCAGCAGATCCGCGCCCGCTTCGATCAAGACTCGGACGAGCCGTTTTGGTTCAGAAGCGTCCCAGACCATATAGTCATCATGATCGACTCCAAATCCGTACGGATAGGGATGCACATCGAACGCATTGAGCCGGACTGCAACGATGAAGTCGTCGCCCATTGCCGCTCGCACAGCTTTGACGGTCTGGAGCAGGAAACGCGACCGTCTCTCCAGCAAAGAGCCTCCGTAACGGCCTGGCCGCGTGTAACCGCCAAGTAGCTCACTTACGAGATATTTGTGTACCGCTTTTATATCAACACCGTCAAACCCAGCATTTCTCGCCAAATGGGCCGACTTGACAAATTGCTCCGTGAGCATATCGAGATATCCATCGGTAACCACGATGGCGTTGTTCCGTGTCACCTCTGATTGTTCGAGATATGGGTCATGATATGCAACTAGCGGCTCAGGCGCGCCTCGGGGCGCGCTATACCTACCTGAATGGGTCAGTTGTAAGATGTTCAGCGGTGCGGCACCGTTTGAAGCGCGAGCAGCTCGTTGAGTCTGCTGGACGAGATCCGCGAAGCTGCGAACGTTCTTCCCAGTCAGCATCATCGCGCGAGGGTTCGCGCGACCTTCCTCGACGACTGCATCGGCCTCCCACCACAAAAGCCCCGACCCACCACTGGCATAGCGCATATATCGACGACAGGTCAGCTCGCTTGGAGTGCCGTCACCGGTGCAGTCACACCCCTCCATCGGAAGAATCGCCATGGAGTTTTCCGCTTTTTTTTGTCCGACCTTGACGCTGCGGTGAAGAGGATCGAGATCCTCGCTCAACTCAATATCAAGCTTTTCTTCATTTATCTCGCGCCTGAGTTCTTCTAGGCTCCGATAGTGGAACCTTTGAAAATTTTGCTTTTCCATGGTATTCCCTCTGTTTCATTGTAGAGTGGACCATTCATTGCTTCTATCGTTCTTATAACGTGTAAGCGCTTACATATAGTATATTTATTTACTGACTCTAAAATAACAATTATATCTTTTGATCGATAAATGGTAGCTAATAAAATGTAAGCGGTTACAAATGACTAACTCATTATTTGATATCGCGTCCTTCGACGACGCTAGGAGCGAATACGGCCTTTCGCTGATACAGAAAATGCGATACGCTTGATTTTGCTTTTTCAATCAGATCCAAGGCGATTGCCATGCGCCTGCAAAGGATATCATGACCATATACGATATCGCACAACGAGCGGGTGTCTCCATTGCCACGGTATCCCGTGTTGTCAACGGCTCTTCGAAGGTGCGCGATGAAACGAGACAGCGCGTTTTATCTATCATAGCTGAATCCGGGTATCTGCCGAATGCGTTCGCCCGAGGCTTGGGAACCGATTCGATGAAGACTGTCGGACTCGTCTGCGCAGATATCGCGCACCCTTTCATGGCGCACGCGGTATCCTATCTTGAGCGGGCACTGCAAAGCAATGGGTACGATTGCATTCTCGTCTGCTCCGACCTTGATGGCGATTATAAGCGTACGAGCATTCAACGTCTGCTGGCTAAGCGCATCGATGCGCTAATCCTCATCAGCTCAAAATACGAGGACGCGATCTCTTCCGATAACGAACCAGATTATGTCGCAGATGCAGCACGTTGCGTTCCGGTCTTTGTTATCAATGGCCGTATCCCAGGGGATAACGTCTATTGTACTTTCAGCACTGATTTTGATATAGTTCGCGAGATCACGGCCTCGCTGATCCGTTCGGGAAGAAAGAGGATCCTGTTTCTTTCAGATGCTCCACGATTTGTAGTTCTTCGTCGTCTCAAAGGGTATGAGCAGGCTCTACGGGATGCAAAAAAACCGATTGATCCGACTCTTCAGATCGTCACGAGAAATGAGATTGCGTACACGGAGCAAATGCTAGTCGAACGAGTGCAAAATGGCTTGAACTTTGACGCGGTCGTTGCAAGCGAAGATGATCTTGCGATCGCCGCGATAAAGTTTGCGGCGCATACTGGCAAATCCATTCCCGAAGATCTTGAGATCTACGGTTTCAACAACACGCCACTCGCATCGAGCTGCGAACCCGAGCTGACGTCCGTGGACAACCAACTCGAACTCCAATGCGCCGAAACAGTGAGAAACCTGCTTGCCGTGCTCAATGGGGAGACTGATATACTGCAAGCAAGGGTTTTTCCTGCCCAAATCGTAAAACGACAGACAACGCGATAAAGTATCTCAAGGGTGTATCCGTCTATGAACCTGCTGCACAGTCATGGGCGAAACCCTTCAGCTACCACCTCACTCCTGCAGCATTCAATGCTCCATCTGCTAGAATGACATGCGAAAAGATCTTCTCTCAGATGGGCTGACCATGCCAAGCCAAGGTGATAACAACCGGAAGCGTCCGTCGATCTACGAGGTCGCGGAGCGCAGTGGCGTCTCGATCTCCACGGTCTCACGAGTCATCAACAACAACGGCAGAATTTCTGGTGCAACCCGCAAACGTGTCAAAGAAGCAATAAAAGAGGTAGGATACATCACAAATACCGCTGCCAAAAGTCTCAGGATGTCAAAATCGAAAACGGTCGGTGTGATCGTTCCGGACATATCTGATGGCTGGCTCTCAGCTGTGGTCTCGGCTCTAGAGGGATTTTTGTTCGAAAAGGGCTATTCGACGTTTATATGCAATTCAGCTCGAGACGAGTCGAAAGAGGAGACGTATTTTTCGACTCTTGATGCGAAATATGTCGACGGGATCATCTGCGTTGCCGGACTTTCATCGTTTCCGATTGACGTGCTTACACGAGATGTCGCTCTAGTTTGCATTGATCGCAGGCCAGAAGGATTGAAAACCTACTACAGCGTGGAATCGGACCATTTCGAAGGTGGCTACCTTGCCGCCACAGAGTTAGCCGATGCAGGCTGCAGACATATTGCTTTCATCTCTCGTTCCCGAAAACTATCCACCAACCTCCTGAGATATGAGGGGTTTCGACAGGCTCTTCTTGAGCGAGATATGAACTGCGACAATCTTCTCGTTGAAATCGATGACAGGATGCCGAGTGCCGAAGCATCGCAAGCCGGCATGGGCAAGCTGCTGGATTCCGGGTGCCAAGTGGATGGCGTCTTTGCGACGAATGATTGGCGCGCCCTGGGAGCAATCTCCGCCCTCGTTGATCGAGGACTCAGGGTGCCCCAAGATGTGCGAGTCGTCGGATTCGACGACTCTGCCATCGCTTCTGCCATGCGTCCGTCTTTGACGAGCATCAGACAAGATATCGAGGGCATCGCACGCGAGGCGACCGATTTGCTCATCGCTTTGATGGAGCGCGCCATTCTTTCTGGATCTGGCAAGCGAATCGTTCTTCCCGTGAAACTTATTCGACGCGAATCATCCATGTCCGTGACTTCCGCCCCCCGCGCAAACGATATTTGATTTACGCGAAGCAGTCGCGATGCGGACTGCCGACGCTGTCATTGAAGCAGCCCACTTGGTCACGAAAACCATTACCCTTTACGATTTGACTCGCGAATCTTCATAAGAGCCTCGATTTCACATGCCGGAAGATCGCACATCGATTCCGGGAACAGCATTTTGCGGGTGAAGTATGTCTGGAGCAGCATCTCGACAGACATGATTTTCGAGTACGCTTCAAGAGGCGTCTCCCCCACTGCAAGCACACCATGCTGGGCCAGAAACACGACATCAAATTCCGCGATATAATTCGGCAACTCATCAATGATGTCCGGAGATCCAGGCGTCCCATACCCAAGACACGGCACGCGACCGAACAGAATTTGAAACTCAGGAGACGCCATATCCACATAATCCTGACCCGCCTGCGCAAACGCTGTACAGTGCGGGGCATGACAATGAACAACTGCATGTATGTCGTTGCGAAGTGTATAGCACTTCGTATGCATCGGAGTCTCCGAAGTAGGCTTGAGCTCCCCTTCCAACTGTTCTCCATTCATGTCAACGCAAATGATCTTTCCTTCTGTCAGCAGCTCCTTGCTCTGCATCGTGGGAGTCTCATATACTTTTCCCTTCTTTCGAACGGAAATGTTTCCCTCGTAGGTACCGACCAAACCTTTTCGATTCATCATCTTCGCGACTTCGACGATCTGACGCTTTATCTCATAATCCGGTACTTCATCGTATCCAATCATTTTCTCTCCCTTGAAATGATTTCATTTTCAAGAACTTATTCGATGTCATTCGATCTCATCCGTGCAGTCAAGCCGATGCAACCTCTACGGACCCATGCAGCTGCTCATTGATCTTCTTGTTGCGATGCTTGAAAACACGACAGAATAGGAAAAACAAACCTATAAACATAACAAGGACCAACCCCGCTATGATATTGCCAGAGAATCCGTTCGCAGCCGCCCATCTGAAAACCGGCGCTTCCATAGTCGCATATGCTATCGTCGCGCTATCTCCGATGCCTGCGAGAGCTGAGGGTGAGAACTGTCGGGCGAGCTGTGTCGCATAGGGAGCAAACGACGTCGAGACCATAAGGTAGATCGGTGTTGCAACAACTCCCATGATGAGCATCTTTACCAGATTTCCGCCAGCGAGGAACAAGACGCTTACGCCAACACTCAAGTTGAGAATTGACGCAAAGGGCAATACCGTGTTGCCAACTGGAACAAGTGCGATAGCCCATACGAGTTCGAACGGTATGAGCAGCACTGTGGTGACCCACAACTCGTTCGAGCCCGCCGTGATCGGCCAATCCAAACCTATGTAGAGATCTCGACCCCGGAATCGCTTTCTCATAAACTCACCGACATATTCCGATATCGGCGACAGAGCCTGCGAGAACAACTTTGAAACCATCGGGAAAAGTTGCATTGCGGTCGCTGCCTGCACAGCAAGCGTGAGCGCCTTTTGCAGATCAGCATATGCTACGATGCCGAGCACGAACCCGATGATCAAACCCATGACGGCGTTTTCCCCAAAGATGCCGATCTTGCTGCGCAGCCATTTGGCATCAAGCGAGCTGTTCTCAAGCGCAGGTATTTTCTCAAGCAGCAGCTCGATGGGAAGCAGCACGATCGCTGTAAATGTCATGCAATGAGGAACAGTCACATTTGGAATACCGGTGATCTTTTCGACTGTGGGAGCCCACATGTCCCCAAGCTTCAGCTCGATCACAACTTGGATGGCGGCCGCAGCGAAACCAACCCCAATTGATGCACCATCAGTAAATCCGGCACCCTTCGCAAGGTAATACGTCAGCACCGCCGTGAACAGTTTTGTCCAAGTGTTCCAAAGATCAACATTAAGCGTGTTGGTAAGCTTTGCCGAAAGCATGATGATGTTAATGCCAATCATCAGTGGGAAACACAGGACGCCAAGCGGCCATGCCCATGCGATAGCCGACATCGCCGGCCAACCAACATCAACTGTATTGAGTACCACGCCGGTTTTCTCTGCAAGTCCTTGTGCTGCCGGTGTCACGGCTGTTGTCATAAAATTGATCAGCACGTTCATACCCGTGAACGCAACACCGAGCGTCAGAGCCGCGATAAATGCATCACTTGGTTTCATGCGGACGAGCAATCCTACCGCCAGCATTATCAGGGGAACAAACACTGCGGCCCCGAAGGCCAAGATATAGTTCACGAAGTTTAAAAGAACATCCATCGATCAACCTCTCTTTACACGCGCGGCCAAGATTTGATCGCGCTGGCTTGTCAGGTCTCGGTCGAACTCCAACGGTGATGAGCTATTCTATTCGCGATCTCGCTTGACGTTTTCGCATCTTGTCTCGACGTGCGATGAATACCGCCCTGCAGGCCTGAATAGTTGTGAATCTCAATCCTTCTTGAGGAAGTCCAAGTTTTGCTCGACGATCCTGAAGACGGCGTTCGTAATCGGAAAACAATTGCCCTTGACCGTGTCGGTTGATGATGAGCGCGAGCCCAAGAGCAAGTAGTGAGGTCACCATGTTGCCGGACATCAAGGAGACGATGAGAGCTAACGCGTCAAGCCCGATAAGGCAAAGCCAGATGCATTTCGGTACTCCCACATCAATGGAATGCAAAGGAGCGGATGGCTTCTCCGGTTGCACGGCCGCTACCCCCGTAACGCATCGATGAGGTTTTGAAGCTCCGTGTCCTGCCCGACACCTGTCAGAAATGAGACACCGTTTATGACCGGGATTCCCCAGTCCGTATCATCTTTGACAATGGACACATATGCGCTCGCCCCACCGATATGGTGCTTGAGTGACTTGATATCGACAGCTTCGACTTCGGCGTCCACGTCTTTCTCTTTGAGCAGGCGAGCAATCTTGCTCGCAACCGCCTGAGATGTCGCAACTCCTGACCCGCAGGCTACGATGACTCTACCTCTCATACTGATCTCTCCTTTCATGAAAGCGCTTTGCGCGCTCTGGTTCGACCGACCGAGACCGAATACCATGCTTCGCTTTGCCAGACAAGGTTCATTTCATGAGAACTTTTCAGTGAGCGCATGCAAAAGAGCCTGCGGGGTGGTCTGACGCATGATCCTAATTACCAGTTGCTCATCCATAAACGTGCTCATGAGCGTCTGAAGGACTTGAACCTGTCCTCCATCACGACGCACACCAAGATTGATTACGATCCGCGCCGGAACAGGATCGCCTATCATTGCCATCGGTTGGAATATAATCGGATTTCTGGGTATCACCACCGCTATATACGGTTCCACAATGAATTCCGGATCCGTATGCGGAATGGCGCACCCTGTCGTTACGGTCATAAGACCCGTGGGATAAGATCGTTCCCGGGCACATATGCTCGACAACCACCCTCGTGTGACAAATCCCCTCTCCAGCAAGATTTCCCCGAGCTGAGTGAAAAGATCCTCAGGATTCACCGCTTGAAAGTCGAAAAAAACAAGATCAGGCTTGAAGAGACCTTTATCCGATCCCATGTTTCACCGCCTTGATTACGTGTTGCCATGAATAGAACAACGGATTTCCGAATGAGCGATGCACTGCTTCTTGCACGCAGATGACTATAGACAATTTCGAGCATTTTTGTGCAAACGTTTGCTCAAAGGTTAATATAATCCGGTAAACGGTAGCAAGATATTAGATTATGCTTAGTTTAATTTTCCGAATTTGACAAGTATTACCAGGAGTATTATTTCAGTGTTAGAAAGCTTATTGAGATTATCCATTGAGCAAACGTTTTTATTTCAGATTCGAGAAATCGACTTGAAAGATCCTCGTTCGGACTATAGGAGGAAAGCAGCATGAAAAAGTTGATGAATGATGCAGATGATTTTGAGCGCGAGACATGTGAGGGGGTAATCGCCGCGTATGCAGACTGCTTGGACACTCTCAGGGACAACGAACGAGTCATCATGAGCAGGTATCCCCAACAACCCGGAAAAGTCGGTATCGTCACCGGAGGAGGATCCGGGCATCTTCCGATATTCATGGGATATGTCGGCCAAGGAATGCTGGACGCATGCGCTGTCGGCAATATTTTCGCAAGTCCTTCTGCACGCACCATGGCAGATGCGATAGCGATGTCTGATCACGGATCAGGTGTCTTGTGCCTTTATGGCAACTATGGTGGAGATAAGCTGAACTTTGCTCTAGCTCGA
This sequence comes from Coriobacterium glomerans PW2, assembly GCF_000195315.1. NCBI lineage: Bacteria > Bacillati > Actinomycetota > Coriobacteriia > Coriobacteriales > Coriobacteriaceae > Coriobacterium > Coriobacterium glomerans. The sequence goes on along the minus strand of NC_015389.1, from coordinate 623,610 downwards.
GATATCGTCGCCTTGGACGGCATTGACACAAAGGAGCTCCTTGTCCACGACGACGTGGCTTCGGCACCAACCAACTTGGCGGGTCAACGACGAGGCGTGGCAGGGATGGTATATGCATTTAAAATCGCCGGTGCTGCTTCAGCTCGAGGTGATAACTTAAAAAAAGTCGCAGAGATCACCCAGCATGCGATCGATGCCACGCGTTCAATGGGATGCGCTTTGTCGGCATGCATCGTCCCTCGAGCAGGAAAACCAGGTTTTTCCATTGGGGACGATGAGATTGAAATAGGAATGGGAATCCATGGAGAGCGCGGCATTGAGGTCCGCAAAATGATGACGGCAAACGAGCTTGCAGAAGCCCTCTTTTCGAATATCGAAGGTGAGCTTGCGCTTTCCTCTGGAGACGAGTGTTCGGTTATGGTGAATGGCCTAGGCTCCACGCCGCTTGAAGAGCAGTTCATTGTGTATCGCAGGATATCCCAACTCATTGAATCCAAGGGAGCAAAAATCGTCCTTCCCCACGTAGGTGAATACGGCACGTCTCTGGAGATGGCCGGACTATCTCTAACGATTATCAAGCTCGACAGCGAACTAAAAGAACTCCTGCTCGCCCCTGCGCGAACCCCTTTTTACTCAAATCTCAATCGTATAGGCGTCAAGGGTTTTGCTGCTGATTCGTGGACTTCAATGAATGATGTTAAACCGGAAAGACACCATTCTGATATCGATAGTTCTGAGGAACGAGCAGCCCGCAGCACTCTTATCTCAAATGGAAGTATAGATGCAAGGGTCATAAAGCAGCGCTTTCAAGCTATTTCGAAAGCGATAGATGTAGAAAGCGAATACCTCACCGAACTTGATCGGCAAAATGGCGACGGGGATCTCGGCATCTCAATGAAAGCGGGTTTCAAAGCGATCTGCGGCAAGCTGGATTCCGAGAATGAAATGGATCTCGGAAGGCTTTTCTCCCTCGCATCTCTGACACTCAATGAAACGGCCCCATCGAGCTTGGGGACCATTCTCTCAATAGGATTGATGGGAATGGCAAAACTCATGCTGGGGAGAAGCAGTGTATCCATGAGCGAGCTGAGTTCTGCACTGCAAGAGGGTCTTGAAACGATAATGAGAAGAACGGGGACCAAGCCCGGAGAGAAAACCATCATTGACGCTCTCAGACCTGCAATCGAAACGCTTCAAGAAACACTTAGCCTGGATGAAGCGGCACGTGCAGCGGCAAATGGCTCCGAAGCAACCAAGCAGATGCTCGCGAAACATGGTCGGGCTGCATATTACGGAGCGAAAAGTCTAGGGGTACTTGACGGCGGATCTGCAGTTGGCCGCATCATCTTTGAATCCATTCGGTGAGACATCAAACGTAGCGCTGGCTGCGCATGTTGCGAACTCCACCTTGGATGTGAGATACATCTTGATCCAACCCCGAAGTCTTAATTGACGTAAGCTCCGCGCGCGGGCACCTTAACAGGTAGCGACAACAGCTAGAAGATGATAGGCTTCAGACTGTAAAGCGTGTATCGCGAAGACAGCGATTCCTGTCTATGGCCCCCCCCCGCGCGTATTCGCCTGTCGTTTTTATCTCATTGTGATTACGGTGCCTTGGAACGCCAGCGATCGACAGGCGGTCAATAATCTTCTGCGAGCGAAGTGCCAAGCGCCCCAGGTATGTCGTCTCCTGATCAATACTGCCTCATCGAACCAGTTAAAGAGGCAGTTGGGGGGATCCAGCAGAACGCAATAAATCTATTGACCTGCTGTGCCAGATGTTTATCTGGTTTAGGCATATACTCTATGTGATAAAGATTTTGTCACAATTGAATCGGAAAGGGGATTGCCACCTATGAAATTCGATCTCGAAAGGTTTCAAGACGCACTGCTCGGAGCATCCGCTTGGGTACAGCGCAACACGATCTTGCAAGCGATCAAGAACTCCTTCGTCCGAATCATCCCGTTTTCAGTCGTCGGCTCGTTCTCGAATCTGATAAAGATGCAGCTGGATGCGCTGATCAAGGCGAATGGCACAGACTGGGGCTGGGTGGGTTCCCTCAGCAACATGTTCGGATACATCGGCACCGCCACGCTGGGCATCGTCGGCGTCATCGTCGTGATCTCAAGTGCCTACGCCTATGCTGTCGAGATACAGCGCCGCGAGGAGAACAAGGGGCTGAACCTCATCATCGCGACGCTTCTGGCCCTCTCCGCCTATTTCGTGATGGTTCCGAACAACGTCAACTTCTCCGAGCCCCAGGCGAAGATCATCGAGGGCTTCGCGACCAGCTTCTTCAGTTACGAGGGTATGTTCACCGGTCTGATCGTCGGTATGCTGGCGGTTGCGATGTTCGCGAGATTCAGCCGCTCCAAGTTCACGATCAAGATGCCGGAGAGCGTGCCCCAGAATGTCTTTGACTCGTTCTACGCTCTGATCCCCATGGCCAAGGTGCTGATCATCTTCGCACTCGTTCGCCTCGGTATCCAAGCGATGGGCTTCACGAGCCTGATCGCGCTGATCTCCACCGTCATCATCAAACCCATGCTCGTCGTCGGCACCGGCCTTCCAGCCATCATCGTCGTCATCCTGCTCGAGCAGATCCTGTGGTTTCTCGGGCTGCATGGGTTCAACATCGTCTGGGGCGTTGTCTCTGCTTTCTGGTCTCCCCTGTTCTTGCAGGTCGTCGCCCAGTATGCCCAGACGCAGAGCTTTGATGGCATCCCCATCGCACCCAATACCATGACAAACGTCTACGCCATGATCGGCGGCTCCGGTGCCACATTCGGGCTGATCGTCGCAATGCTGATCTTCACCAAAAAGGGCGAACAGGAGCGTGAGGTAGCCAAACTCGCACTCGTTCCGGGCTGCTTCGGCATCAACGAGCCGGTCATCTTCGGGCTTCCCATCGTGCTCAACCCGATCATGCTGATCCCTTGGATCGTCGTTCCCCTGTTCAACGCTATCGTCGCCTATGTCGTGACTTCCATCGGATGGGTCGTGCCGCTGGTCGTCGCGAACTCTGGAAACGAACCGATATTCCTCAGCACGTGGATCCTCGGTGCCTTCCACTCAAGCCCGGTCGTGCTGACGCTGGTCCTCGTCATCATCGACGTCTTCCTCTATGCGCCGTTTGTTATCATCAACCAGAAGAACGAGAGGCGCATCGCTGCAGAGCAAGCGCAGCAGATCAGCGAGGCATGAACCGTCCGCCGAAACCGAAACGGAGCCGAGAGCACCCGATGAGAAGAGTACACGTCATACCGCACACCCACTGGGACTTCGAGTGGTACTTCACCCGGCAGCACGCGCGCGTGCAGCTCGCCTACCACATGGCCGAAGTGCTCGAGGCCCTGGAGACCAACAGGCTCGATTGCTATCTGCTCGATGGGCAGATGTCGATCCTCGATGACTATCTCAGTGACAATCCGAATAAGCGCGCGGCGATCATGCGCTTCGTGAGAGAGCGCCGGCTGTTCATCGGCCCGTGGTACACCCAGATAGACGAGATGGTGACCGGCGGCGAGGCGATCGTGCGCAATCTTCAGCTCGGCATCCGGATGGCAGACGAACTCGGTGGCGCTATGCGCATCGGATATCTGCCCGACTCGTTCGGACAGGGCCGCGACATGCCCAAGATCTATCGCGGATTCGACATCTCCGGCGCGGTCTTCTGGCGCGGCATGCCCATCGAGCGGAATGCTCGCTGCTTCCACTGGGAATCCGACGACGGCTCGAGCGTATGCGCCGTCGCTATCAAAGACGGCTACTACGCCGGCGCCGAGCTGATCGAGCGTGATGATTGCACCGATCTGCTGCATCGGCTGGACACCGACGAGGTTGACCACGATCTGGTGCTGCCGCTCGGGGGCGATCAGCGCTGTGTCGACCTCGACATAAGGGAGCGCATCGCCTGCGTGAACGCCTCCCAACACGAATTCGAGCTGGTGCAGAGCAGCTATCCGGCGTACTTCAGAGCCGTGGAGGCAATCCCGGGCCTGCCGACCTACACCGGTGAGTTCGTCGACGCCTCCTGCTCCAAGATCCATCGGGGAATCTATTCGTCCCGCGCTGATCTCAAACTCATCTACGACAGACTCGAGCACCTGATGATCGATGTGGTGGAGCCTATGATGGCGATCGCCGCGGATCACGGCATCGAACCGCAGCAGGGTCTGGTCGACAACATCTGGAAGGCGGTCGCACGCGGTCAGGCGCACGACTCCTCGGGCGGTTGCAACTCTGACGCAACGAACCGCGATATCGCCCATCGAGGCGAGGTCGCGATCGAGCTCGCGGAATCGCTGCGCGACTACCTGTTGCGCAAGCTCGCAAGCGGCGCGCCTTCGGGAATCGATCTGCTTTTCTGGAACCCGACCGCCGAGCGCGCAGACGACGTGAGACAGCTCGAGGTATCCACGAGAAATCCGACATTTCGCCTTGTCGACGAGGACGGCCAGCGCGTTCCCTTCGACATCCTCGCCCAGCGGCGCGTCGACCACGCGGTGCTCCGACGGGATCGGCACGCGATGATTCCCGATGTGATCTATCGCACCACCATCGCGCTCGGTCTAAAGATCGATCCCATGGACTGGACTGGGCTCAGCATACGCGAGGGCGACGAGCCCCGGGTGCCCCCAGAGACGGCCGCCTCGATAGAAAATAGCTGCTACCGACTGCGTTTCGAGCATGGGCATCTCTGGCTGAGCGACAAACGCAGCGGCCGGGAGCATCTCGACCCCATCGGCTTCAGCGATGGCGGCGACGAGGGAGACACCTATGACTTCTCCCCGGCCTTCGCGGACTGGCTGCTCGATCTGAGTTTGGCTGATGCGAACGCTACGGGCAGGCAGGGTGCCTATCAAAGCGAGTTGATTCTGAGCGGGACCTGGTGGCTCCCGGAGGACCTCGCCAAGCGAGCAGCTAAGACGGCCGACACCGCTGTGCCCTACACGCTGACGCTGACGCTGCGTGCGCAAGATCCCACCATCGGCTTCGATCTGCGCCTCGACAACACGGCGCGCGACCACCGACTCAGGCTCGTGCTCGCGACGCCGATCTCGGCGACCGAGTCCTTTGCCGACTCGCCGTTCGGGGTGGCCGCGCGCCCGGTCATAGACCCGCACCTGGATGTATGGCGAGATATCGGCTACTGCGAGGAGCCAACGGCGCTTCGCCCCATGATCCACTTCTGCAACACGCATGATGAATCCGCGAGCTGGTCGTTTCTCGCACTCGGCGAGAAAGAGTTCGAGCTGGTCGGAGATTCATTCGATCGGCTCGCCATCACGCTGCTTCGCGGAGTCGGCTATCTCGGCCGACCGGATACGCTGCGCCGGCCAGGTGACGCTTCGGGACTCCAGACCATGGCGGTCGAGACACCGGACAGCCAGCTCCCAGGCGCGCGTCGCATGAGAGGCGGCATCTGCATCGATCCGACCTTCGATGCAGCTGAGCTGCAGCGCAGGGTTCGTCGGCTCGCGATGGGCGGCCTTGGCTTCCAGAATCAGACCATCGACCGCTTCACCACGCCGCTGCAGTACTTCCCCATCAACGCGAACCCGACTCGCCTGATCCATCGAAGCCGGATGCGTCTCGAGGCTCCGAAACTGGTCGTCTCCAGTCTGCGCGGTACCAGATCGCGCGACGGATACGTGCTTCGCCTGTACAACCCGGCGGCGTCCACCTTGGTGAGTCCCGGATCCCTGAGCTTCTCGCGGCAGGCCAGCGTGCAGCTGATGAATCTGAACGGCGAGGTTCTGCAAGCGGTGGCCGCAGCTGTTGACGAGCTGGAACTCGAGGCGTTTGCGCCCGGGGAGATCAGGACGTACGGCATCTTCTTTCCGGTGGAGACCGGTCAGCGCGCGGCACTCGACGGGCGGGACGCGCGATGACGATCGATGTGAACGCTGCCGCCGGGGCCCTGCGCGCCTTCGCTGATCGGCACCCTCTGCCGACAGCTCAGACGCAGAGGATGTTTCGCGACCTGCTGCCCGATGCGCTCGAGAGAGCGGTAACGCTTCTCCCGGACGGAACCTGTTTCGTGGCAACCGGTGATCTGCCGGCGATGTGGCTGCGCGATGCGACCTTTCAGGTGCTTCCCTATGTGTATCTCGCCGATGAGATCCCCGCGCTGGCCGAACTCGCGCGTCGCGTGCTCCGTCGCGAGTTGCGCTTCGTGCGGCTCGACCCCTACGCCAACGCCTTCAATGAAACCCCCAGCGGGGCCCATTGGAGCGACGATGAGACCGATGTCGAGGTCAACCCGCAGGTGTGGGAGCGCAAGTTCGAGATAGACACGCTCTGCGCCCCCCTGCTGCTCGCGCTGCGCCTGATCGATCGCACCGGCGACACCTCGATCCTGGATGATGAGTTCTGGGCGACCTTCGATGTGATTCTCTCCACATTCGAGACCGAGCAGCGCCATGACAGCTCGCCGTACTTCTTTCGTCGCGCGGGGTGCGCGGAGAACGATACTCTGCCCTGCGACGGACGAGGAACCCCGGTCGAGCGCACCGGCATGATCTGGAACGGCTTTCGACCCAGCGATAACCGCTGCGAGCTCGGCTACCACGTGCCGGCGAACATGTTCGCGTCCAGCGTGCTCGGAGCGCTCCTGCCGCTGATCGGCGAGAGCAACCATGAGCTTGCGAGGCGCGCCTCGACGATGATCGCGGAGATCGAGCATGGGATCGAGGCGCATGCGGTTCTTTCGCTCCCCAACGGGCGTATCGGCTTCGCCTACGAGGTCGACGGGCTTGGTGGTGCCCGATTCATGGACGATGCCAACACTCCGAGCTTGCTCTCGCTGCCGTATCTCGGAGCGATCGACGCCGAATCTTCGCTCTGGCAGGCGACGAAGTCGTTTGTCCTGAGCGCTGAGAACCCCTATTTCTACCGCGGACGAGCGCTTTCCGGCATCGGCAGCGAGCACACACCGAAGCGCTACGTCTGGCCGATCGCCCTCGCTATGGAAGGGCTGGTCTCACGGGATCCGAGTGTCAAAGCGGATCGTCTGGAGCGAATCTGTGCGACGAGCGCGCAGACGGGCCAATGCCACGAGGGCGTGCACGCCGATGATCCGACCCGCTTCACGCGGACATGGTTCTCTTGGGCGAACATGACATACTGCCAGCTCGCCCTCGACTATCTGGACTACGGAAAAAGAGGGCGCATATGAGTCTCGCCGTCATCGATATCGGCGGCACCTCCGTCAAGTTCGCGCTCTATCGGCATGAGGGCGATGCGACCGGACTCTGCTGTCGAGCCGCCGTCCCGACTCCTTCGGATCTGAGCGCCTTCTACGCTGTTGTCGAGGACGCCGTCGCGCAGATGCGACGGATCGCCGACATCGAGGGTGTTGCGATCAGCAGCCCCGGTGCCGTCGACCAAGATGAGGGCCGCATCGGAGGAGCCAGCGCCGTCCCCTACATACACGGCTTTCAGATCGTTGAGGAGCTGGAGCGGCGCTTGGCGGCTCCGGTCGCGATCGAGAACGACGCGAACTGCGCCGCGCTCGCAGAATCGCTGTCGGGAGCCGCACGCGACGTCAAAGATGCGGTATTTCTCATACTGGGCACCGGCGTGGGCGGCGCCGTCGTGATCGACGGAAAGGTCCACCGTGGCCGACACCTGCTCGCTGGTGAGTTCGGTTTCATCCTGCAGGCCAGCGGACGCACCGTGAGCGACGCCGGCACCATCGTCAACGCGGCGAAGCGCTTCAACGCCGCCCGGGGCACCGTCTGCTCCGGAAAGGAGCTGTTCGAGCTCGCGCATTCCGGGGTCGCCGGGATCGAATGCGAGCAGGCGCGCGCGGAGGTGGATGCGATGTGCCATGTTCTCGCGACGACCATCTTCAATTTGCAGTACAGCATCGACCCGGACTGCTTCGTGATCGGCGGGGGCATCTCGCAGAACCCCGCACTTCTGCCAGACCTCGAGCGGGCACTCGATGATGTGATGGCGCGTGTGGCTATCGCTCGGGTGCGACCGGACATTCGGATCGCGAAGCACCAGGCTGAAGCCAACCTGCTGGGAGCAGTGTTCAATTTCGAACAGCAGATGAGACGAGGGAGGAAGCCATGATGACATCTTGAGCCCTCAGACGTTGGCAGACGTCGAGCTCGAGCACTTCAGCTGCCAACTTGGTGAGATCATCCATGCAACCAAGGAGAGAGACATGTCAAAGATCATGCTGGCTTGCGCCGCGGGAATGTCGACGAGCATGCTCGTCGGAAAGATGCAGCGCGCCGCCGAAGCCCTCGGCATCGATGTCGAGATCATAGCCGTCGCCGCAAACGATGTGGACGCGAAGCTCGCTTCCGAGCGACCCGACGTCTTGATGCTCGGACCGCAGGTGCGGTTCATGAAAGGCGAGATCCAAGCCAAAACGGAGATCCCCGTCAGCGTCATCGATATGAAAGACTACGGCAGGATGAACGGGGAAGCGGTTCTCAAGGCGGGTCTGGGCCTCATCGAACGTTTCTGAAACCATGAGGTGCGTCGCGATCTCGACAGCAAGTGACGGGAGCGTGCGGCTGCCGATGCATCGGCAGCTGGAATGGCACCCCGCGTCAGTGTCGGTCCCCGATCATGTCCACGTTGGTTCGAGTTGAGGCGTCCTCGGCGAGGATCCCGTTGATTCCCGAGAAGACGGCGGTGCTCGCCACCGCGGAGATGTCCTCGAGCGCGATCTCGGAGTCAGAGAGCAGCCAGCGACGATACATCGCCAGAAGGCCCGCTATGAAAAACGATACGCAGTAGCTGAGATAGGGCCCCATCGAGCCCAGACCCAGGTGGTCGTCCTCGATGAGCGCTTGGGTCAGCGGGCGCTCGATTCTCCTCAGAATGACTTCGACCGGCATATGCTCGGCGATTCTTTTCGTGCGAGAAAGATTCGGTGCCAGATTGGCGCTCAGATTGAAGAGCAGCAGGCCGACATCGATCGAGGATGTATCCTTCGCGAGGTCGGCCCGGAGCAGATCAACCAGGCGATCCGCCTCCTCGCGAAAGATCGCATCTGCCACATCCTCGATTGAGTCATAATGCAAGTAGAACGTCTTGCGATCGATATCGGCGAGACGGGCGAGCGCGGTGATCGTCACCTTGCGGTAGTCACGCTGCTCGATCAGGCTGAAAAACGCCTCATGGATGGCGCGTTCCGTTCGCGCGAACCTCCGATCCCGGTGCCTGCTGCTGCGATCTTCTCTCTGCACCATTGACTGCACCCCAATCTGTACGTATCTGTTGAATACACCCCAAGTGCTGACAAATTGGCAATTGCCCCACGATCACTGATTACTATAATCGCCAGAAAAGGGAATATTCAACGAGTGCTGAATACCCTAAGGAGGACTACATGAAAGCGACCGATCAGATCAAGCGCGCCGCACTCAACAAGACGATGGACTATCTCCTCGAGAACCCAGACCGCAATCTGGGCAAGATCATGGACATGGTGGACAAGGTGGTGCCGGCGGACTTCTTCGCGTCGCAGCGCAAAGCGATGCGCACCGCTATCGAGGGCGACAACAACTGGCATGATTTGCTTCTTCGCGTTCTCGATCTCAATCCGCAGATCCGCGACAGCCTGCTCAAGATGCTCGTGGTCGACGCCAATCTCATGGCGTGGCCACGACAGGAGGCGATGCGCGAAAAATACCGATGCAATATCCCCTGGACCGTTCTGATGGATCCCACGAGCGCGTGCAATCTCCATTGCACCGGTTGCTGGGCGGCCGAATACGGCGCGAAGGAGAACCTGACGCTCGAGGAGCTGGACTCCATCATCGAGCAGGGATGCGAGCTGGGCACCCACGTCTACATCTACACCGGCGGCGAACCGCTCGTGCGCAAGCGCGACCTCATCGAGATCTGCGAGCGACACCCTGACTGCGCGTTTCTCGCGTTTACGAACGCGACCCTCATCGATGAGGAGTTCTGTCAGGAGATGCTTCGCGTGAAGAACTTCGTGCCAGCCATCAGCGTCGAGGGCTTCGAGGAGGCGACCGACGCTCGTCGCGGGGCGGGAACCTACCGAAAGGTCCGCGATGCCATGCGGCTGCTGGCCGCCCACGGCCTGCCCTTCGGGGTATCATGCTGCTACACAAGCGAAAACGCTGACTCGATCGCCTCGGAGGAGTTCTTCGACTGGATGATCGAGCAGGGGGCGCTGTTCTGCTGGGTCTTCACGTTCATGCCCATCGGTGCCGACGCGCCGACCGAACTGATGGCCTCAGCCGAGCAACGCGAGCGGCTGTATCACTTCATGCGCGATATGCGCACAAAGAAACCCCTGTTCACGATTGATTTCTGGAACGATGGCGAATTCGTGGGAGGTTGCATCGCCGGCGGTCGGCGCTATCTGCATATCAACGCGGCAGGCGACGTGGAGCCCTGCGTGTTCGCCCACTACGCCAACGCGAACATCCGTGAGACCAGCCTGCTGGATGCGCTGCGCTCGCCGTTGTTCATGGCCTATTACGAGGGGCAGCCCTTCAACGACAACCTGCTGAGACCCTGCCCGATTTTGGACAATCCCGGCAGACTCGCCGAGATGGTCCAGCGTACCGGGGCCCATTCGACCGATCTTGAGCACCATGAGGATGCTTCGGTGCTCTGCGCGAAGTGCGAGCGGGCAGCCCGGGCATGGGAGAGCAGGGCCGAGCGCCTGTGGCGCGACCCCGGCGATCCCATGCATGATAGACGCAACAGCCCGGGGCAGGGCATGTCAGAAGCCGATATGCACAAGCTCGAGCGCCTGGAGCGCGCTCATCCGGTTGCGAGCGATGCGCGGAAGGACACGGCCGCGGAACGCGAAGCCGAGCCCGTTTCCTGAGAGGGGCTGATGTTAGGCCTCTGCTCGCGAATAAGCTTGATCAGGACGCCTCCAGAACCCACACGTCAAACCCTCGCGTCCATGATGCCCCTGTTCCGCGCGTCGGAGATGGGCGGTCGCACCGCTTCGCGATCTCGTTCAATACATCCCTGATCAGGCTCCTCGCCGGGTTCTCGGTCCCGGTGCCGATGTTCGCGCCTGCAGGATAAGATGAGGGCGCGGCCCGAAACAAAATGCCGCGCCCTCTTTAGTCTGCCATACTATCATGCGAGTGTATTGAATGCTCTTTTCGCGTCGCTGCTCATTCCACGTTGGCGTGTCTGAAATCCATCTGCTCCTGAGTCTGTTCGGTGAGTCGTTTGACGAGTCATCCGCTTCACCAATTGCGTGCCGCGACCAAAAAAATGAGAGCAAGCCAGCTATAATCACAGATAGAAAAATGAACCGCGGATTGACGAAAGGGTTCCATGTCACCGTTCAATATTGATCGTGATAACCCCACGCCCCTCTATTACCAGCCGCGAGAAAGCATAACAGCGATGATCGAGCAGGGGATCTACGCGGAGGGAACGCCGCTCACCCCGAGCAGTCGTTGATCGAGGAGTCGCAGTTGAGCCGCACAACCGTGCGACAGGCGATCGAACATCTCGTCAGGGACGGTATTCTGGAACGAAGACGAGGTGTCGGGACCTTTGTCCGAAGTCCGGAGCGAAATAAATGGCAGCCGTCGCCACCACGTACAGCCAGACCGAAGTGCCCGTCGATTACTCCATATCACGCGACCGGGGCGATCTGAGTCTGTACAAAGTTCATCTCGGCTACTGGTCCACCGAGCAGGTTCCCGATGCCGTCAGTTGATCTGACGATCACCATGTAGAAGTTCGAGGTCCGCGGCGCTGACGCATTCGCAGCGTGTCAGCGGTCGAGCGACGGCGCTACTCCAGCTTCACGATGGGCGCGAAGCCCTTCATGAGCTTCTTCGTCTTGCCGCTCTTGTCGAACGCTACCTCGATCATGTCGCCTGCGACGCCCACGACCGTGCCGGTGCCGAACGTCTTGTGGCTCACCTTGTCTCCCTCGGCAAACGTCGCTGCGGCTCTTGCGGCGTCGGGTCGCGGAGCCCGAGCGGCGGATGCGGCGTTCTCCGAGGCCTCTGCGCGCGAGGTGCCCAGGGCCGGCTTGAGTCCGGCGTCGGGGCTGATCGAGCCGCGACGGACGGCGTCGGAGCCCCCGGTTGAACGCGTGCGCGAGCCGAAAACCCTGCCGCCGTACATTTCTGATCCCATACCGGAGCCGAAGGTACCGCGTCTGTCGCCGCGCTTCTCCCAACCGGTGCCGGAAAAACCTGATGAACCGATGCCGGAGAAGCTGATCGTCTCGTCGGGGATCTCGCTCACGAAGCGCGAGCGGGGATTCGCCTGCGTCGATCCATATGTGCGCCTCGTCGCCGCATAACTCAGAAAAAGGCGGCGTCGCGCGCGCGTGATCGCCACGTAGGCCAGCCGGCGCTCCTCCTCGAGCTTGGCGGGATCATCGGAGAAGCCGTTGACATGGGGGAAGATTCCCTCCTCGAGTCCGGCGACGAACACGATCGGAAACTCCAGTCCCTTGGCCGAGTGCACCGTCATCATCGTGATGGCATGCGTGCCCCCGGCGAGCGCATCGAGGTCGGAGCGCAGCGCGAGCCACTCCATGAGAGCGGGCAGCGCCTTGCATGCAAGCGGTCCGTAGGCGTCCTCGATCTCAGCTGCTCGATCGCTCGGGGATACCTGCGCGCTCGGAGCAGAGGCATCTTCCGCGACGGCGTGCGGGCCCCGCACGGAGACGCCCGCGTCTGAGGCGGGCACTCCCGAGACGCCCGCGGCGCGCAGCTCGGCCAGACTCTCCAAGGTGCCCTCGATATCCTCATGGGTCTCCTCGAACTCGGCGGCCACACCCATGAACTCGCGAATGTTCTCGACGCGACCCTCCCCCTCGACCGTCATCTCGTTGTGGTGCGCGCGAATGAGACCGGAGCGATCGATGATCGCCTCGACGACTCGGACCAGCTCGCCATCCATACGCCTTCCCTCGTGCACGATCTGCACGAAGTCCGCCAGCGCCGAACGCACCTTGGCACTCAGGCGACCGGTCTCGGCCATCGCGATCTCGCACGCTTGGAAAAATGAGCAGCGGTTCTCGATCGCGATCTGCTCGATCTTGGCGATCGAGGTCGACCCGAGGCCCCGGCGAGGCGTGTTGATGACGCGTTTGACGCTCATCTCGTCGGCGGGGTTCACAACCATCTTCAGATAGGCCATCGTGTCGCGGATCTCGGCGCGATCGAAGAAGCGCGTACCGCCCACGATGCGATAGGGCACACCGGCGCGCAGAAACATGTCCTCCAATATGCGCGATTGCGCATTCGTACGGTAGAACACGGCGATGTCTTCGTAGCTCGCGCCGGAATCGTTGAGCCTGTCGATCTCCGAGGCGATCCAGCGCCCCTCGTCGCGTTCGTCGGATGCCTGATAGGCGCGGATGCGCTCGCCGTCGCCGGCATCGGTGAACAAGCGCTTCTCCTTGCGCTGCGCGTTGTTGCGCACCACGGCGTTGGCTGCGGCGAGAATGTTGCCGCACGAGCGATAGTTCTGCTCGAGCTTCACGACGCGCGCATGGGGAAAGTCCTTCTCGAAGTCCAAGATGTTGGCGATGTCGGCGCCGCGCCATGAGTAGATGGACTGATCGTCGTCACCGACGACCATGAGGTTCTCGTACTTCGCCGCAAGCAGATTGGCGATCTCATACTGGACATGGTTGGTGTCCTGGTACTCGTCCACCGAGATGTAGCGGAAGCGTTCCTGATAGTTCGCCAGCACCTCCGGCCGCGCGCGAAGCAGCTCGAGGGTGCGCACGAGCAGATCATCGAAGTCCATCGCGTTGGCGGCTCGCAGGCGACGCTCAAGTTCGAGGTAGACCTTGGCGGCTTTCTGCTCGGGCGGCGTGCTCGCCTGTGCGGAGAACTCCTCGGGACAGATCATCGCGTTTTTCGCAGCGGAGATCTTGCTTCTTATCATGTTGATCGGGAACTGCTTCTGCTCGATGCCCGCTCCCGCCATGATGTCGCGCACCAGACGGCGCGAGTCGTCGTCATCGTAGATCGTGAACTGGCCGGTGTAGCCGATCAGATCGGCGTCCTCGCGAAGGATCCGCACGCACATCGCGTGGAACGTGCACACCCACATGCCGCGCATTCCACCGTCCATGAGAGCCTGGATCCGCTCGCGCATCTCCGCCGCCGCCTTGTTCGTGAACGTGATGGCGAGGATCTGCCAGGGCCTGACCCCCAGGTCGGCGACCATATGCGCGATGCGGTAGGTGAGCACGCGCGTCTTGCCCGACCCCGCGCCAGCGAGCACGAGCAGCGGGCCCTCGGTGCTCAAGACGGCCTCGCGTTGCGCGGTGTTGAGCGATGCGATATCGATAGCTGAATCTGACATGGTCGACTCCAGAACGTGGGAGGGCGCGGCGCACCGGGTGCTGGCCCGCGACTCGATTTTGCCCAACCAGTATACCTGCCCACTCGGAAGGCGCGACGATTCGCATACATATGACATGGCACTCGAGTGGTCCATGCTCATCGCCCGCGTCCCGCGCTGCCCATCGTCCCGCGCAGCCACAGCCGCTCCCATTACCCCACAAAGATGCGCGCTTTTTGACTACCTCAGTTGAAAATAACCCCCTATTTTCAGTCAAAAAACGCGCATCTGCGCCGCATTCTCGGTCGATAGCATTCCTCAGACGATAGCATTCGAACCTCAGCCAGTCTGCCGAACGCAACGAAAACCTAGCCTTCGAAGAAGACCTTCTGCTCAGATTCTCCAGCTCAATTGATGAGCGCCAATGCACCTTCAAGCTCCTCATCATTGCTCCGCCGCGTATCAAGCTGCCTGATTTCAACGAAATCGAGATTCTCCAGCATGGCCACCTCAGCACCCGAGGGTGCGAATGGGATAAAGATCGAGATGGTCAAAGCGAGCGCACGCGATCGCTCGCGTGCTCATGGCCTTCTGCAGCGCCAACCAACATTCCACAGCTCGGAGCGGATCAAATGAATTAGAATCTCTAATGGTGGGGTCGAGATCGGCCGTACCGGTTTTCCCTGCAAACTCTTTTCCAAAGGAGATGGGCCATGGGATCTGCTCCCACCCCGCACATCGGTGCCGCCGCCGGCGACATCGCGAAGACCGTTCTCATGCCGGGCGACCCCCTGCGTGCGAAATTCATCGCAGACACCTATCTGAGCGATGTCCGCTGCGTCAACGAGGTGCGCAACATGCTCGCCTTCACAGGTGTCTACCAAGGAGCCCCCGTCACGGTCATGGGCGGCGGCATGGGCATGCCCTCGATCGGCATCTACTCCTTTGAGCTGTTCAACTTCTACGACGTGGGCGCTATCATCCGGGTGGGTTCAGCCGGCGGGGTGGCGTCAGACGTCGGTCTGAAGGACGTCGTGGCCGGCATGGGAGCCTGCACCGACTCGGCTTTTGCCGCACACTACGAGCTGCCCGGGACGTTCGCGCCCATCGCCGACTTCGGACTGCTCGCGGCCGCCGTCGACGCCGGCCGCGAGCGCGGCGTCGACGTGCGCGTGGGCAACGTTTTGTCGAGCGACCACTTCTACCTGGACGATCCCTCCTCCACCGAGCGGTGGCGCAAGATGGGCGTGCTGGCCGTCGAGATGGAGGCGGCCGCCCTCTACATGAACGCCGCGCGCGCCGGCAAACGGGCCCTGTGCCTGCTCACCGTCTCCGACCTTCCCCTCTCCGGTGAATCCCTGGACGCCTCCGAGCGCCAGACCGGTTTCACGCAGATGATGGAGATCGCGCTGTCTATCGCTGCGACGAGCAGCGAAGGAGCGTGATGCCGCTGGATTGGTACGGGCGTGGCAAGGCAATCCGATAGCAGAGTATCTCTGCGAGCAACTGAAGGGAACGGTATGAGAAAGATCGGCGGAATCGGCAAGACGCTCGTCGCGGGAGCTGCCAGCATCGTCGTCGCGGCGACACTGGTCGCATGCGGCGGAACGGCGAACAAAGGTGGAGGGTCGACAGGGTCGGCAGCCGATGGCGGCGGCACGTACAAGATCTCGATGGTGACCGATGTGGGCGGCGTGAACGATCAGTCGTTCAACCAGCTGTCTTGGGAGGGCCTGCAGAAGCTCGAGAAGGACGGAGGCGTCAAGGTCGGCTACACGGAGTCCAAGCAGGAAAGCGACTATCCCACGAACCTCGATCGCGCCGTCGACGGCAAAAACAACCTCGTCTGGGGCGTCGGCTACGCGATGGCGGATGCGGTGAAGACGGCTGCCAAGCAGAACCCCGATGTGAACTTCGCGATCATCGACGATGCGGGTGACACCTCCATCTCCAACCTCACCGGGCTGATGTTCCGCTCACAGGAGTCCTCGTTCGTCGCCGGATTCATCGCTGCGAGCCAATCCAAGACCGGTAAGGTCGGCTTCGTCGGCGGGCAGGTCAGCGACATCGTCGATATGTTCGAGTGGGGCTACAAAGCGGGTGTCGACTACGCGAACAAGGAAAACGGGACGAATGTGACCGTGAGCTCGCAGTACACCGAGAGCTTCACCGATGAGGCGAAGGGCAAGGCGATCGCTGCCAAGATGTACTCCGATGGCTGCGACGTCATCTTCCACGCCGCGGGTGGTGCCGGCAAGGGTGTCATCGATGCCGCAAAGGACGCGAACAAGCTCATCATCGGCGTCGACTCCGACCAGTACCGGTATGCGCCGAAGAATATGCTGACCTCGGCGCTCAAGAACGTGGACACAGCCGTGGTGGACATCTCGAAACGCATTCGCAAGGGCGAGAAGCTCGGTGGCAAGACCATCACGCTCGGCATGGAGGACGGCGCCGTCGGCCTGGCGCCCGAGCATGATCTCATGGACGACAAGGTCTACGATGCCGCCCAGAAACTGATGGACAAGATCAAAAAAGGTGACGTGAAGCCGCCCGCGAACGAGAAGCAGTACGACACCTGGCACGCAGAGCTCGAGAAGTAGCCTCGTTTCGCAAATGATCACGGATACGCATCAGGGACGGCTCGCGGACGCGAGCCGTCCCGTGGCGGAGACCTCGTTGCAGGTCTCCGCCACGGGACGTCCACAAGATCGGCGAGCGCTTTGTTTTGCCCTTCAGGAGAGGAGACACATGGAACCCGACCCTCGCTATGCCGTGCAGATGCATGGCATAGTCAAGCAGTTCGGCTCCTTCACCGCTCTCGATCATGTGCACCTCGATATCAGACGAGGCAGCGTGCATGCGATCCTGGGCGAGAACGGTGCAGGAAAAAGCACGCTCATGAACATACTCTACGGTCTGTATCAAGCCGAAGAGGGAACGATCTTTCTCGATGGCAGACCGACCGATATCAACAGCCCCGCCGACGCGATCGCCGCCGGTATCGGCATGGTCCATCAGCACTTCATGCTCGTGGACGACTTCACCGTAACCGAAAACATCATTCTAGGCGATGAGATCACACGCGGGCCCGGGCTGCTCGACATGAATCGCGCCCGCGAAGCGGTGCAGAAGATCATCTCCGAGTACGGTCTCGAAGTCGACCCGGATGCCAAGGTCGAGGATATCTCCGTGGGCATGCAGCAGCGCGTCGAGATACTGAAAGCGCTCTTTCGCGGCGCGCAGACCCTCATTCTCGATGAGCCCACCGCCGTGCTCACTCCTCAGGAGATTGACCGCTTGGTGGACATCATGCACGCGCTCGCCTCCCGCGGAAAGACGATCATCATCATCACGCACAAGCTGCGCGAGATCAAGGCATCCTCCGAGATGTGCACCATCATACGGCGCGGCAGCTACATCGACACGGTGCGCGTGGCAGACGTCAGCGAGCAGCAGCTCGCCGAGAAGATGGTCGGAGGCCACGTGAGCCTCATCGTAGAGAAGACACCGGCCGATCCCGGTGAGGTCGTGTTGGAGATCCGAGACCTCGTCGCGCATGACGAACGGGGTCTCGCTGCCTTGAAGGGTCTGTCGCTCGCCGTGCGCGCCGGTGAGATCGTCGGCGTGGCCGGCATCGACGGAAACGGACAGCGCGAGCTGGTCGATGCGATCGCCGGCATCACCCGCGCGCGAAGCGGCACCATCTCCGTGCACGGCAGCGAGATCCAGAACACGACGCCGAGAAACGTTCTCGAGCACGGTGTCGCGACCATCCCCGACGACCGGCAGCGCCGCGGTCTCGTGCTTCCGTTCACCGTGGCCGAAAACACGATCCTCGAGGGCTATCGCGATGCGCGCTTCGGATCCAACGGGATGCTCGATCGCAGGCGAATCGACGCGTACACCTCAAAGCTCATCAGCGACTATGATGTGCGTCCGGCTGACTGCGCCGATCTTCCGGCTGCGAGCCTGTCCGGAGGCAACCAGCAGAAGATCATCATCGGCCGCGAGATCGAGAGCCGCCCTGACGTACTCGTCGCCGCCCAGCCCACGCGCGGTCTCGATGTCGGCGCCATCTCCTATGTGCACGAGACGCTCATCGCCGAGCGCGACCGGGGAGCGGCGGTCCTGCTCGTCTCACTCGAACTCGATGAGATCATGAACGTTGCGGATACCATCGCTGTCATCTACGCGGGCGCGATCGTGGGCACCTTCAAACAGGGGCAGATAGACGAGAACCTGCTCGGCCTGCTCATGGCGGGAGGATCGCAATCATGAGGACTCTGATCAAGGTGGCCAGACGGCCCATCACCGGTACACTTGCCGCGATTCTGCTCGGTTTCATCGTTGCCGCGATTCTGCTCGGCGCTGCCGGGTTCGATCCCGGAGCATCGTTCACGGCGCTCTTTCAGGGTATCCTGTCGCGTCCCCGCTACATTTCCAATACGATCATCAAAGCGTCGCCTATCATTCTCACCGGCGTCTCGGTCGCCTTCGCGTTCAAAACCGGTCTGTTCAACATCGGCGCGGAGGGACAATACATCGCCGGCGCGGTCTGCGCCGTGCTCGTCGGCGCCAAGCTTGACCTGCCGGCGCCGATTCAGATCCCGATCGTGGTGCTCGCGGGCGTCGCCGGCGGAGCCATCATAGGCGCCATCACCGGCGAGCTCAAAGCGCGCTTCGGCATACACGAGGTCATCACGGCGATCATGCTCAACTGGATCATGCTCTACATCAACAACTTCATCGTCATGTCAGATCTCTACCATCGGCCCAATTCGACCGGAAGCCTCGCGGTGTCCCCTTCGAGCTTCACGACGATTCTCGGCGAATGGAAGATCTCACGAGCCGGACAGGATATGCTGCGCGGCATGGACTGGCTGCAGGACTTTCTCGTGCGGCCCGATGTGAACATCATGTTCGTCGCAGCGATTCTCGTGGCCGCGCTCGCGTGGTTCATGTTGCATCGCTCGAAGTTCGGCTTCGCGCTGCGCGCTGTCGGCTTCAACCGCGATGCGGCTGAATTCGCAGGCATCAGCGTGCAGAGAAGCATGCTTTGCGCCATGACGTTCGCCGGGGCCATCTCGGGACTCGCCGGCGCGCTCGTCATAACCGGAATGCAGCCGCACTCCCTGGCCACGCTCGCCGCCTTCGAGAACAACGGCTTCAACGGCTTCTCGGTCGCACTCATCGCCGGCTCATCCCCCTTGGCCTGCATCCCCGCGGGTCTGCTGTTCGGCGGACTCATCTACGGCGGCCAGAACATGCAGCTCGCTGTCGGGGCGCCGACCGAGATCATCAACATCATGATCGGCACGATCGTGTTCTTCGTTGCGCTCAAGCACGTCTTCTCGATTCTGACGTCTCGACTCGAGAGACGCGCCGAACGCGAGGCGCATCGCCTCGGCTCCGAGGATGGCGCCGCGCCCCCGCCGCCGGCTGAGCGGATGACGGAAGAGGCGAGCGCTGCGGAACGCGAAAGCGAATGCTCTAGAGCTCCAGGCGAAGATCGACGCGACGCTCGACAAGGAGGCGGCACCGATGCTCAATAACGTGACGCTGCTCATCGGCATCACTCTCATGTACTCGACGCCGCTTGTGTTCGGAGCGCTCGGCGGCACGATCTCGGAGCGCTCCGGTGTCGTCAACATAGGCATCGAGGGTATGATGAACATCGGTGCGCTCGCCGGTGTCGCCGGGACCTATCTGAGCGGAGATCCATGGTTGGGATTTCTCGCCGCAGGCGTCTGCGGAGGCGTGTTCGCCGTGCTCCACGCATTGGCAGCCGTGGTGTTCCGAGCCGATCAGAACGTGTCGGGAATCGCGCTCAACCTGCTCGGACCGGGACTCGCGCTGTTCATCGCCAGGCTCTTCTGGGGCGGCACGCAATCGCCAGCCGTGGCCGGGCTTCCCAAGGTCTTCGGCGCGAACGCGTTCTCGGACACGCCGTGGGCGAATCTGAACGTCGATTCCACGGTCGTGCTCGGACTGGCCGCCGCCGTCGCGATGTGGTTCGTGCTCTACAAGACGAAGTGGGGCCTGCGCATACGATCGGTCGGCGAGCATCCCGCTGCGGCGGACACGCTCGGAATCAACGTCAGTCGAACGCGCTTCGTCTGCGTCGTGATCTCCGGCGTGCTCGCAGGCTTGGGCGGAGCCTCGATCACGCTCGCGATCAGCTCGCAGTTCTCGATCACCGCCGTATCCGGCCAGGGCTTCATCGCGCTCGCGGCGGTCATCTTCGGAAAGTGGACGCCGCAGGGATCGTATTGCGCGTGCCTGCTGTTCGGAATGGCTCAGGCGCTGACCGTCGTTCTGGGCGGTGGGGCGATCGCGGTGCCGAGTCAGATCCTGGCGCTTCTGCCCTACGTGCTGACGCTTGTGGTGCTCGTCGTCTTCGTGGGCAAATCGGTGGCGCCGAAAGCCGATGGAACGCCCTATGAGAAGGGATCGCGCTGAGGGATCGACGCGAACGCGAACAGGAGGGAAATGCCATGGACGACACAGCATTGGTCCGAGCCGCCATCGAGGCGCGCTCGCAGGCCTATGTGCCCTATTCGCGCTTCTCTGTCGGCGCAGCGCTGAAGTGCGCTGATGGGGCGGTCTATTGCGGCTGCAACATCGAGAACGCGGCGTACTCCCCCTCCTGCTGCGCGGAGCGCACGGCGATCTTTCGGGCGATCTTCGATGGCAGACGCGAGTTCAGCGCCATCGCTGTCGTCGGCGGGCCCGCCGACGAGCCGATATCGCGCCTGTGCGCGCCATGCGGCGTGTGCCGCCAGGTCATGATGGAGTTCTGCGATCCGAAGACGTTTCGGATCGTGCTGGCGGCGCAGGCGGACGCGCCCCAGTCCCATCTTCTCGAAGAATTGCTCCAGCTCGGCTTCGGCCCGCTGGACCTGAAAGGCTGAGATCTCATGCGCATGTACGACATCATCGAGAGAAAACGCGACGGCCGTGCGCTCTCCGAGGACGAGATCAGCTTCTTCGTCAGCGGCCTTGTTGCGGGCGACATCCCCGACTATCAGGCTAGCGCCCTGCTCATGGCGATCTTCTTGCGCGGTATGGATGAGCGGGAGACCCTGGCGCTGACGCTGGCTATGGAGCACTCCGGCGACACGGTCGACCTGTCGCGCATCCCAGGTGTCAAGCTCGACAAGCACTCCACCGGAGGGGTCGGCGACAAGACGACGCTTGCGGTCGTGCCGATCGTCGCTTCGCTCGGCGTGAACGTCGCGAAGATGAGCGGACGGGGTCTGGGCCACACCGGCGGCACGCTTGACAAGCTTGAATCGATTCCCGGCCTGCTCACCTCGCTCGATCGCGAGCGCTTCGAGACGATCGTCAGGGAGCACGGTGCCGCCATCGTCGGTCAAAGCGGCAACCTCGTCCCCGCTGACAAGCTCATCTACGCCCTGCGCGACGTCACCGCTACGGTCGGCTCGATCCCTCTGATCGCTTCGAGCATCATGAGCAAGAAGCTCGCCGCGGGCGCCGACAAGATCCTGCTCGATGTCAAATGCGGTTCCGGTGCGTTCATGAAGACGCCCGCGGACGCTCGGCGGCTCGCCGAATGCATGGTCGGCATAGGAGCGGGCGCGAACCGTGCGTGCGTCGCGCTCATAACGAACATGGATCGCCCGCTCGGACGCGCCATCGGCAACGCGCTGGAGGTCGTTGAAGTCGTTGAGCTGCTGCACGGGCGCGGCCCCGCCGACCTCGAGCGCGAATGCGTCGAGCTGGCGGCGAACATGCTGCTGCTCGCCGGCCGCGTCCCCTCGCTTGAAGCCGGACGGACAGCAGCCGGTCGCGCCATCGTCGATGGATCGGCCTTTGAGAGACTTCGCGAGATCGTCGCCGCCCAAGGTGGCGATATCGGCTATCTCGATGACACGGATCTCTTTGTGCGCGCGCCCATCGAGTTCGAGGTCATAGCCCCGCGCGACGGCTTCATCACGGCGATGGACACGACCGCGCTCGGTGTCTGCGCAGTCGAGCTCGGTGCGGGCCGGGAGCATGTGGACGACGAGATCGATTACGCGGCGGGCATCACCCTGATCAAGACTCGCGGCGATGTCGTGCGCGGCGGAGAGCCGATCGCGCGTCTGCACACCTCCGATCCCGCGCGACTCGATGCCGCGCGGCCCATATTCGAGCAGGCGGTCTTCATCGGCCCCCAGGCACCGGCGGCCGAGCCGCTCGTGCTCGCGCGCGTCTGCGCATCCGGCTTCGAGCGCTTCGACTGAATCGCGGCGCGCGCTGCATACGACCACCAGAGAAAAGGACCATCATGAATCTGAACCGAACCGAGATCGCCCGCTACATGGATCACACCATGCTGAAACCGCAGGCGAGCGCCGACGACATCGACCGGGCCGCCGATGAGGCGAAACGCTTTCAGACCGCCTCGGTATGCGTGAACTCCTACTGGGTTCCGCGGGTGGCAACCGCACTCGC
This sequence comes from Coriobacterium glomerans PW2, assembly GCF_000195315.1. Taxonomy (NCBI): domain Bacteria; kingdom Bacillati; phylum Actinomycetota; class Coriobacteriia; order Coriobacteriales; family Coriobacteriaceae; genus Coriobacterium; species Coriobacterium glomerans. The sequence continues at coordinate 600,854 of NC_015389.1, read as the reverse complement.
GGGATCTTCGGTCAAGACCGGTGCCGCCATAGGGTTTCCGCTGGGAGCCGCCTCCACCGCGGCGAAGGTCGCCGAGGCCACCGATGCCGTAGCCGCCGGCGCCGAGGAGATCGATATGGTCATGAACATCGGTGAGCTGAAGGGAAGTCGCGACCAGATCGTTCTCGCAGACATCGTCGCCGTCGCCGATGCGGTGCACGCCGGATCAGCCCTGCTCAAGGTTATCCTCGAGTGCTGCCTTCTCACCGATGAGGAGAAGCGGCGCGCATGTCGGCTGGCGGTGAGCGGCAGGGCCGATTTTGTCAAGACGTCGACCGGATTCTCAACGGGCGGAGCGACCGTCCACGACGTGGAGCTCATGCGCGCTGTCGTGGGGCCCGACTTCGGCGTCAAGGCCGCCGGCGGAATCCATACGGCGGCCGAGGCGCGCGCCCTCATCGAGGCCGGCGCGAATCGGCTCGGCGTCTCCGGGACCGCGGCGATCCTCGCGGAGGCGAGCGCATGAGATACGAGCGCATCCTAGCTATCGTCATGGACTCCATCGGCGTGGGAGGCGCGCCCGACGCCGAGAGATACGATAGCGTCGGAGCTGACACCTTGGGCCATATTGCGAAGTATTTCACCGACGAGCTGGGACGACCGCTTGATCTGCCCAACCTTGTCCAACTGGGACTCTCGAAGACCCATCCCGGCGGCTTGGCGGGCATCGATGCGGCCCCCGAGTCCAGAGGCGCCTTCGGTAGGATGCAGGTCGTGAGCTTCGGCAACGACTCCCTCGACGGCCACTGGGAGATGATGTGCCTGCCGGCGCGATTCCACGTCGACTACTTCCCCGAGGGATTCCCCGATAGCCTGCTCGGCGAGATCGAGGCCTTCTCCGGACGCAAGACGATCGTCAACAGGCCCTATTCGGGCACGCAGGTGATCTATGACTGGGGCGAGCGGCAGATGCGCACCGGCGAGCTCATCGTATACACCTCGGGAGACTCGGTGCTGCAGATCGCGGCGCATGAGGACGTCATCGATGTCGAGGAGCTCTACCGGATCTGCGCGCACGTCCGCTCGCTCGTGAACGGACCGGAGATCACGCTGGGTCGCGTCATCGCCCGGCCCTATATCGGACCCGATCGCGATCACTTCGTGCGGACGTCGCGACGACGCGACTACGGGCTCGAACCGACCGGGCCGACCGCCATCACGAAGCTGCAGGATGCCGGCTATGACACGATCGCGATCGGCAAGACGTTCGACCTATTCTGCGGTCAGGGTTTCGATCGCAGCTTTCACAACGAGAGCAACGCCGACGGCATGGACCACGTGGACGCCGTCATGGCCGAGGGCTGGACGGGGCTCACCTTCGTCAATTTGGTGGACTTCGACGCGAAGTACGGCCACCGCAGAGATGCGCGAGGCGATGGCGAGGAACTCGAGCTTCTCGATCGACGCCTGGGTCGGGTCATGGATGCGATGCACGATGAGGACCTGCTCATGATAAGCGCCGATCACGGCAACGATCCCACCTACAAGGGCACCGATCACACCCGAGAGCTCGTCCCGCTTCTCGTGTGGTCGCCATCGATGGCGCGCAGCGGCAGCGATCTGGGGCTGCGCAGCACCTGCTCGGATATGGGCGCGACGATACTTGAGAACTTCGACGTTCCGAACGAGGTGGGCACGAGCTTCCTCGAGCAGGTGAGCTGAACGAAGCGCGCATGGCCCGGGCGGCGTCGGCGGCGGCGAAGTGCCGTCGACGCCGCCGTCTTCAGAGCCCCAGTGCGGGCCGGACACCCACAAAGTACGCCAGCACGATGATGCCGAGCACGATGCGATAGACACCGAAGCCCTTGAAATCATGGCAGCGCACGAAATCCATGAGCCAGCGAATGGCAGCCAGCGACACGAGAAATGCCACGATGCAGCCGACGGCCATGATAGCCGTCTCGCTCGCCCCGAACGAGCCGCCCTTGATGAAGTACTTCACAAGCTTGAGCAGGCTCGCGCCGAACATGACCGGCACGGCCAAAAAGAACGTGAATCGCGCGGCCACCGAGCGCGTGCAGCCCAGCAGCAGCCCGCCGATGATCGTCGAGCCCGACCGCGACGTGCCCGGAACGATGGCGAGCACCTGGAACAATCCGATACCGAGCGCGGTTTTCCAAGTGATGTCCTGAAGCGTCGCGATCTCGCCGAAATCGCCCGTCTCTGAATCCGATCCGCAGATCGAGGTCGCCTCGGCGCTCGAAGCGAAATGGGTGCCGCCTTCCCGGATGCTTCGACCCGGCACCGCCTCGCATCCCGGCCCGAGATCGCGCGCGGCGCGCCGGTTCTCGATGATGATGAACGCGATGCCGTAGACGATGAGCGCGGCGGCGACCACGTAGGAGTTGTTGAGGTGCTCCTCCATAAAATCGTTGACCGCGAGACCTATGACCGCAGCCGGAATGCAGCCGACGATGATCTTGCCCCACAAAACCCAGGTCTGCCGACGCCCACGTGCTCCCTTGCGCGCAGAAAACGGGTTCAGATCGTGGAAGAACAGGACGCACACGGCCAAGATGGCACCGAGCTGGATGACCACCTCGAACATATTCCAGAACTGCGGTGTCACGTCAAGCTTCACGAACTCGTCCACGAGGATGAGATGACCCGTGGAGGAGATCGGCAGCCATTCGGTGACGCCCTCGACCAAGCCGAGAAACGCCGATTTGATGAGTTCCAGAAGATCCAAGGGAGCCTCCCCGAGTCGGTCGAGCGCGCGACAGGCGGCGTCGCCCGAATTGTCACTTTGCTCATTATCGCCCCTTTGGGGCCCGACGTCTGGAAAAGCGCCGCGTTCACAGAATAATAAGGGGTCCCGGGGGTCCTCGGGGTATAACCTGATGTTGACATGGCATACGTGCAGAAGCCGAGGTCCCACTTCGAGCTGCACCGTATCGAGGAGGTAACATGAACGAGGGCTATTCCAAGATCTTCGTATCGCTCGATGGCACCGAGCAGCAGGACTTCGTGCTCGCCCGCGCGATCAGAGTCGCCGCGAACAATCACGCGAAGCTGACATGCGGCCACGTCATCGATTCGACCGCGCTGGAATCCGCTGGCGCCTACCCGGCGGATCTCATCACGGGCCTCGAGACCGCCTTCAAGGAATCCATCGCCGCGCAGGTCGATGAGGCGCGCGCGAATCCCGAGATCGATGACGTCGAGGTCATCATTCGCGCCGGGCGCATTCGCGAGACGCTCAAAGACGAGATGCTCGATGTGATCCAGCCCGATCTCGTCGTGTGCGGCGCGCGCGGCCTCTCCTCGATCAAGTACGCCCTGCTCGGCTCGATATCAACGTTCTTGCTGCGGAACACCGAATGCGATATCCTGGTTGTGAAGTAGAACGGAGTCGGCAGCAGGCTCATCAGCAGAAATACTTGAACTTGTTCGTCGAGAAGGAGAGGGCGATCTCGAACCAGCTCCCCTCCTTCGACGCCGCCGAGATTCCGACATCCATCTTCTTGCAGAGCCGTTTGACCAGATAGAGACCGATACCGGTCGATCGCTTCACCTCTCGGCCGTTGAGACCGGTGAATCCCTTGTCGAACACGCGGGGCAGATCCGCTGCGCAGATCCCGCAGCCGTCGTCGCGAATTGACAGGATGACGGACTCACGCGCTTGTCCGGGGTTGTCGATCCTGCCGGAGAACGTGATCGTTCCCGCGCCTTCGCGGCGGTATTTGATGCTGTTCTGGACGATCTGGCCCAAGATGAAACCGATCCATTTCTCATCAGTGAACACATCGAGATCGAGTCCTTCGCAAACCGGCGTGATGTGGGCGCCTATGAGCTGAGAGGCGTTGGCCTTGATCGCATTCGATACGAGCCGGCCCAAGCTGTGCCGCCGGATGAGATAATCGCGCTCCAGAGCTTCTGAACGAGCGAAATACAGCGCCTGATCGATGTAGCCCTCCACGCGGTGCAGCTCCTCGCGCAAAGACGCGATGCTCTCGATCATCGCGGGGGCGTCGCTGTCGCGTTCGAGATTGTCAAGCGTGAGATGGGCTGCCGCGAGCGGCGACTTGGCCTCGTGCACCCAGGTCTCGATATACTCGCGATAATCCTCGACTTGATGCCGATGAGCTGCGATGTCGTCGTTGGCCGCCTTGGAAATGGCGCACAGGGCGTCATAGGCGATCTCGCCCTCGAGGTAATCGGGTCTCTCAACGAGTTCGGTGAGCCACAGAGGGTGCTCGATGTCAGACCCGCAGCGCTCCAGATCATCGAAGAACGGCCGTTTGCGAGCGTAGTCCCCTACCAAGAGGGCGAGCGCGCCCGCCGCCATGATGCCGCAGACGAGCAACGTGCTCGCGGTGCCCATCCTCGAGGTCAGCAGCACGAGGGCGCAGACCATATCGATGAGGGCGACGAAGCCGATCGCGGGAATCGCTGAGCGCAGATAGGCGGAGAGTTTCATGGCGCTACACCGAGTAGCCGCGGCCGCGATGCGTGACGAGGTAATCTCTCACGCCGATGCGATCAAGCGTGGCTCGCAGGCGATTGATGTTGACCGTCAGCGTGTTGTCATCGATGAAGGCGTCCGAGTCCCAAAGATCGCGCATGATCGCCTCGCGAGAAACGATCGAACCCGCCCGGGAGATGAGCAGCGCCAAGATCCGCACCTCGTTTTTGGTGAGTTCGACCTGGCGGCCGTTCGCACTCGCCGTGGAGCGACCGAGATCGATCGTCACGCCTTCGTGCGCGATCACGCCGCGCTCCTCGGGCGGTGCCGATCGACGGAGCAGGGCCTCGATGTGCGCTATGAGCACGCGCGCGCTGTAGGGTTTCGAGATGAAGTCGTCGGCGCCCATCGTCATGCTCATGACCTCATCGATCTCGGTGGTCCGGGATGTCAGCACGATGATGGGAACATCGCTGAGGCCTCGCAGCTCCCGCGCGATGAGTTGGCCGTCGGTCTTGGGCAATGTGAGATCGAGCAGCACGAGATCGGGTGCGGCCTCCACGATTTCTTCGACGATTTCATCAAATGCCGTGCACGCGGCGACGCTGAATCCGCTGCGTTCGAGCAGCCGAGTGAGCTCCCGGCGAATCGGCTCGTCGTCTTCGACCACGTAGATCAAAGCCATGTCGCTCCCCCTCATCCGCGGCCGCGCGCACCGCTCGCCGCTCGCAGCAGCTTGGAGTAGCATTCCTGCAGAAACGAGATGAATGCGGCGTCTCGCCGCTGCGCGGGAGTGTCCGGCACCGCATCCGAGGCGGCGACGATCCCGTGCTCATCTGAGACGAGAAAGACGGAGGCGGCCTCGCCGTTCGCTCCGCTGCGATCGACATCGTCGGCGTCGGCGAGCGCGATGCGCTCGATGCGATGCCCGCGCATGGCTGCCAGCTGCTCCACAAGCGTGAGACAGCCGCACGAAGCGAGAGGTGTCGAGGCGCCGTTATCCGATTGATCTCCGGCGGGCTTCGTGCACACCTGCAGCACCTCTCCGCGCGACAGGCACAGCACCTCGGGAGCCACGCCTGAGGCGTTCGCCTCAGAAGCCGCGCACATGGCGCGAGCGCGAAGCGCGGATGCCGATTCATCGGCCAGCGGCGCATAGGGGCCCGTCGACATCGCGGCGGAGCCATCGACATCGACCACGAGCATCACGACGCCGTCGAGCGCGTTCTCGGTGCCTCGATCGAGCGACAACTCGATGTGCTGGCCCACCCAAGCTATCAGGGCCGCGGGAAGCGCCCGCCCGTTGACGCGACGGGCCCGCAGCGCACGCAGGTGCCGTGCCAGCGCGGGCACCGATGCGCCCACCATGCGCCAGCGGCAGATGAGCGCCGGTTCCCCCAGTGCGAAGCCCTCTTCGGGTCGCTCCCGCTGAGCGCGGCAGAAGTCCTCGTAGGCACGGAGCTGCCCCGGATCGCCGATGAACTGGTTGTCGATCTCGTCGCTCAAGGAACGAATCCTAATGACGGAAGTGACGACGGCACGTGAAGATCATCGCGATCTCGTGATCGTCGCAGGCCTTGATGCACTCGTCATCGCGCACCGATCCCCCCGGCTGGATGATCGCCGTGACACCGTGGCGCGCGAGCACGTCGACGTTGTCCCGAAATGGAAAGAACGCATCGCTCGCGCAGGCCAGACCCGTCGGCGCGATTCCCATGCGCCGGCAGCACTCCTGCGCCCGCTGGCAGGCGAGCAGCGCGGAGTCCACCCGGTTCGGCTGGCCCGGACCCATTCCTATGCCCGCGCCATCTTTCGCGATCAGGATCGCATTGGATTTGACGGTCTTGCAGACGCGCCACGCGAACATGAGATCGGCCATCTCCCGGTCGGTCGGCCGACGCGTCGTGGGAAAGGTGAACTCCGATATGTCCTCGCTCACCGTGTCGACGCTTTGCAGCAGCATTCCGCCGTCGATCGATCGAGCCTCAATACGCGCGTGGCCCTCGGCACCTCCGCATGCGAGAACTCGCAGGTTCTTGCGCTTGGAGAGGCGCTCGAGCGCGCGAGGCTCAAAGGACGGGGCGATGATGACCTCGACGAACTGCTTGTTGCGATCGGCGAAGTGCTCGACGAGAGAGCGCGGCACCTCGCGATTCACGGCGATGATGCCACCGAACGCGCTTTTGGGATCGCATGCGAACGCGCGATCGTAGGCGCGGGTGACATCTGCGGCAACCGCGGAGCCGCAGGGATTCTGATGCTTCAAGATGATGACGGCGGGCTCATCGAACTCGCGCACGGCGTTCCACGCCGCATCGGCATCGAGCAGGTTGTTATACGACAGCGGACGGCCTTGGATCTGCTCTGCGCCGATCAGCGGACTTTGAGACGATCCGATGCGGGAGAACTCGTCGGCGAACCGATAGACCGCCGCCGCCTGATGGGGATTCTCGCCATATCGAAGATCCTGGCTCTTCACGAGATGAAGATCGAACTCCTCAGGAGGTTCGAAACTGATGTCCGAGTCGACGGAGGCCTCCTGATCGAGGTAGGAGTTGAGCCAGATCGAAATAGCCGTGTCATAGGCGGCGGTGCGCGCGTAGACCTTCGCGGCCAGTCGGCGGCGCGTCCCCGCCGTCGTGGAGCCCTCATGGATGCGCATCTCGCCGAGAACCCGATCGTAGTCTCGAGGATCGCACACGACCGTCACGAATCTGTTGTTCTTCGCAGCGGAGCGCAACATGGAGGGACCCCCGATGTCGATGTGCTCGATCGCGTCCTCGAACGTGACCTCCGGCTCTGCAACGGTCTTCTCGAACTCGTAGAGGTTGACGCAAACCAGATCGATCATCTCGATACCGTACTCGGCGGCCTCCGCCATGTGACGGTCCGAATCGCGTCGAGCGAGCAGACCGCCATGGACCTTGGGATGCAGCGTCTTCACGCGGCCGTCCATCATCTCGGGAAAGCCGGTGAACCGCTCGATCGGCTTGACGGGAATGCCAGCCTGCTCTAGAGAGGCGGCCGTGCCGCCTGTCGAAATGATCTCGACACCGAAGTCCTCGACCAGAGATCGTGCGAAATCGACCACGCCCGTCTTGTCCGTGACCGAGATCAGCGCACGGCCGATTTTCACATCTGATCCCATGCTGCCCTCCTTGTTTGGATCATGTGGCCCGCTCCTTGCCGGAGCGGGCGCGAAATATCATTGGACTACTGTATCGCAACACGACCCCCCTTTGGGCCGTCGCGCTCAGAGCAGTTGAAGAAACACGGGCGACGAGCGGGCGGGACCACCAGATGAGCCCATCGGGACGATGATGTTCCGTGGGTGTTCCACGGAGATATCGCGGCTGCGCCCATACACCACGAGAGCACCATCTTTCGCGACGCGATCCATGGTAAAACATGTCTGTCCCGAGGAGGAGCAGCATGTCCAGATTACTCTACCGATCATTCGAGGAAGCGGATTTCGACCGGATCGCGGAGATTCTGCGAGCGCTGTGGCATGAGGATGCCTGCGGACGCCCATTCGGATCCCTCGAGGCATCGCATGAGCTCGCCGTTCATCTGTCGCATTCGACGTTCTCTCAAACCGTGCTCGTCGACGATGTGCCGATCGGACTGGTGCTCGCCCGCTCCGGACACGAGCGCACCGCTCAGATGAGAGCATGGGAGCAGCGTTGCGAGGATTACCTCAAGAAGATGGCGGAGCTGGATTCTCGAGCTCAAGCGAGCTATCAGATGAAGCTTCGGGCCGAACGCCATGTGAACGCCGAGCTCCTCAAGGCCAGCGGCGTCTCGGATGACTTCGAGGTGACCCTGCTGATCGTCGGCGGGTCAGCCCATCATCGCGGCATCGGCAGCGTTCTTCTCGACGCGGCCCTCTCCTATCTGTTCTCCCAGGGAGCGCCGAGCGCGTTTCTCTATACGGACTCATGCTGCTCATGGGGCTTCTACGACCGCTGCGGGCTCAAGCGCATGGCGACTCATCGCGCGACCCGTGAGGAGCGAAAACTGCTCCCACGCGAGATGTATCTCTACGAGTACAAGCGATCGGACTGAGCGACGATAGGGCCACGTCTCGCTCCTGCGAGCCAGCTGCCCTGCGTGCTCGGCTCATCTGAAGGATCGCGATGCACTCCGCGATCCACCAGCTGAAATGATGAGATCGCGCCGCCTCGGCTCCGCCGGCTCTAGAACGTGCCGCCCCCGCCGCCTCCGACGCCACCGCCACCGCCGCCGGAGAAGCCGCCTCCGAAACCGCCGCCTGAGCTGCGCATGCTCGACGCCACATCGGCGACCGTGGCGCTGTAGACCGAGTGCATGGCGCTCACCGGAGCGCCCATCGAGCCATGAGGGTAGATCCACCAATACATCGGGAACAGATAGAGACCCTGGTCATCCTCGCGCAGATGTCTGGGAACGGCATCAGCCAGCTCGCGCAGCACCTCATCCGAGACGCCGAGCGCGACTCCCATGACGAGCAGCTTGTTCCACAGCACGAGATCGGCTGGTACGGCCTCGCCCAGACGCGTGAAATCCTCGAGCCATTTCTTGAGCGCCGCGCAGCGGGAGCGAAGCTCGACGCCCTCCTCCGAGTAGACACGGTAGGTCGCAGCAATCGCCACGGCTGCGACGAGCAGCGCGATCGAGATCGCGATCACGGGTATGTTCAGCCATCCGATCATGCCCGCGAACGCTACGTCGAGACCGAACATGACCAAGGCCAGCGCGCCCGCGCCGAGCTTCATGGCCACCCCGCGCGATTTGATGAACCCGCGCGCGCACAGCGCGCCGGACACCTCGGCCTTGAGATCATCGATGCGCGCGGTGTACTCCTTGGGATCGGCGTGGGCGAGGCTCTTGAGGTCCTCGAATCTCATCTCGGTCGTTCCGTCTGACTCCGGACCGAAATACAGCTCGATCGCCGCCCTGTCGATGGGGTCGACCGCGGCGCTGCGATCGATGAGCCTGATAGCATAGTCCTCGACGGCGCGGCTGCCGAACAGAGAGCGCTTGCTCACATGCTCGGAGCTCAGAGCGATCACGCGATCGTCGGTGAGCTTCATCAGCGTGGCGACGACGGCTTCGTCTCCGACCGAGCCGTCCTTCATGAACGCGGAGATGACCGCCGGATGATCCGCAGAGGGGACATCGCGAAAGTAGGTATCCTGAAAGAGCGGTTTGGGATTGCGGCCGCGCGTGAGCTTGAGCGCGATCACGCCGATAAGAAGAAGAGCCGGCAACAGGATCTCGGCGACGGTACCGATGGCGAGCAGCGCCCGCGCGCGTTCGCGTTCGCGGTTGGCCTCCTGCGCCCACGAGCGCTCCTCTGACAGGATATCCGGCAGTCTTTCGGTGGACGTCGCAGATGCAGGGACCGCGCAGGCACCCACCCATGCGCGCGGGAAAGCGATGCGCGCCTCGGCGAACTTGCCGGATGAGACCGTCGGCACGACATAGTGCACCGAGGGGACGGCTTCGTCGACAGAGACGCCCCCATCGAGCGACCCGTGGCCCCACGCTCGGAAGCTCTCGCCTTTCTTCGGGCGCTCGATATCATTGGACCCAGCAGGGAACGTGACGTCGAGCTGGACATCTTGAGAGTTCTCCTCCCAGCCGGGACCGACGAACTTCCAGTAGAGCTCTGCGGTGTCACGCCATGCCATGACGGCACCGGAAATCGTGTAGGAAAGCGTGAACGTCTTGGACTGATCGGCGGATGCCGGCGCGAAGACCTTGAGCTTCACACCGGCGCTGGAATCTTCCGTCCCGCTCACCGTGTACACGCGCGTCTGACCCGCGTGGGCAGAGTCGACCTGCAGATACTTGTGCGGTGATCCGTCGATGAGCTCGACGACACCGGTCTGAGCGATGCTCGAGGGAGAACCCTGCTGATTCTCTCCGAGCGGGATCGTCCAGTACACGCCGTTGACGTACTCGCTGAACTCGAAGGTGCGCGTCTCGCTCACCTGCACATCACCATTCGGCTGCACCGCGGCTTCGATGCGCGTGCGCGGCAGGCTGTAGGTGCTCGCCCAAGCGCTGTCAGGCCATGCGGCAGCCGCGATGACCAAACAAGCGAAAATCAACGAGATCGCCATGAGCGAGCGGGTCCGATGGGAATCGAGACGTTTGAACGAGCGCATATCCGTGCCCTTCAGATCGAGCTGTGTCATGGCTGTCATTGTACACGTTTCATCAAACAGCTATGACGGTTCTCGGTCTCGAATGTATCGACCATCTCGCGAGCGCCCTGCTTGCGTACTGAGATGCGCGCAACACTGCGCGAGAGAGCGGGTCAGCCGGACGCCGCCTGTCTGGGCAACGTGCCTGAAAACGCGCGCCGGATCACAGATTCCACTACCCCTCTTCCAATTTGACGTCATTTCCCTCCTGCTCCAAGCACTCTCTCTCATAAGCTTTAAAGAATGGAAAATAAATCACCATGTCGACGATGATGAGCGCCGCAACGAGAAGAATCGCCTTTACATCAAATGTTGACAGATATGCGCCGATGATACCGGGCATATTCCAAGAGAGCAGGGCAAACGTTTTATTAACCAAACCGATCATCATACAAAGATATGCAACGATCGCATTCACAGTCGAGGTCAGCAGAAACGGTATAAAAAATATCGGGTTCATCATAAGCGGAACGCCAAAGATAATTGGCTCGGAGATATTGAAAACAGCCGGAACCAGTCCGACTCGCCCGATGGTTCTGAGCTGCTTTGATTTTGAACGCAGCAAAAGTATCGCCAGAGCGAGCACCGAACCGCAGCCGCCGATGGCAACGAAGTACACCCAAAATGGCGTCGTGAAGATGTTGGGCAGCGACTGGCCAGCTGCATGAGCGGCTGCGTTGATCGACAGTCCACCGTCTCGAATGGGACCGAGCACACCTGCCAGGGCGGCATCGTGAATCCCAAAGAACCAGAAGAACTGAACAAGCAACGTGGCCATTGCAGAAAAAGCCAGCGAATCGGTCGCATTGAACATCGGAGACAAGTGCGTGTAGATGAATGCAGGAAGGATCGTATCGATCATGTTGAAGATGCCGAAGACAATCGTGTGCACGAACAGAATGATAAGACCGGGAACTAGCGATGCAAATGCTTCGGACAAAGAGACGGGCACAGAGGGCGGGAGCGATATGCGGCCGACATTTCTGTCGCGCATCCATTGATATGATTCGACAGCGAATATGGCTATAAAGATCCCGACAAGCAGGCCTTTGCCATCAAGATACAGAATATTCGCAGTCTTGACATCCCAGCCCAATTTATCCGGCCCCACGCAGATAAGCAAAAAACCCGCCATCGAGAGCACTATGGGAATGAATGCATCCGTCTTGTAATGCTTGCATAGAAAATAAGTCACTCCTATGCAGATATAAACCGACATCGCCCCCAAAGTCATAGTATTTGCCCATGTTAAAAGGAGCGAATTCGATTCAACGAAATGGGACCATCCGAGCAGCAGAGGATTGGTCGACCCTTCAGGTGAGGGTGCCGATCCAATGATCGTCGCAATCCCTCCGAAGAGCGTGATGGGGACGATGGAGATGAACGCGTCGCGGATCGCATGCAGATGCCGCTGAGTGCTCATCTTGTTTGCAATTGGCAAGACGCGCCTTTCAAGGTATGCGGTGATTCCACCCATCTTGCTACTCATCGTCATCATCGCCGATTCGTTCGATAATCTGTCGAAGCACAGCCGCACCGTCCATCATGCCGTACGCCTGAGGCGCAATGAACTCGACAGGGCACGATACGATCTGCTGGATATTCGGAACCAGATATCGTATCTGAGGACCAACTAAAATCATATCGACACCTTCGACATGATTTTCAAAATCGGCTTCGCCGCATGCAAGGACGTCCACATGTCCCTCTGCGGCCTCCTCGATTTTTTTGGCCATGATCCCGGTGGACATTCCCGCGTTACAGACCAACATGATCTTTTTCATCGGTCGCTTCCTCTCTTTTCACTTTTCTGCGGTACTCTCTCGCGCGATGAAATCGCGATACCAGCCGAAGCTTTTTTTCGGTATGCGACGTAAATCCCGATCGAAATCGACTCCGATCAGCCCATAGCGCTTTTCGCAACCATTCTTCCATGAATACAGATCGAACGAGCTCCATGCAAAATAACCTCGAACGTCTGCGCCCTCGTGCATTGCAGCCTTGATTGCTTCGATATGGCTGCGCATAAATGAAATCCGATACTCGTCATCAATAGGTTCAGCATTGATTTCCTCAACGACTCCGATCCCGTTCTCCGTAACATAGATCGGCAGGTGATAGCGATTGTAGACATCGAGCAAACCACGCCGTAGACCATCCGGATAGATTTCCGTCCCCCAAGCGGTGACCTCCATCCCCGGATCATCGAGAACTTGCTCGAACCAATCTTTGAGAACAACCCGTGGTTTCTCCTTGAATGATGCGCCCGTGTTGTTCACCACTATCGATGTTTCACCTCGCGTGTAGGGTTTCACCAGTGTTCGCGAATAGTAGTTCAGACCGAGAAAATCAACAGTATTATCTGCGATGACGTCGAGCTGACGAGACGACATGAATGAGAGATCGTATCGCTTGTTCAGATCTGCGAGCAGATCTATGGGGATCTCACCTTTCGCTGCGGTGTCCATAATCCAGTTGTTGCAGTAGTTGTCTGCGTAGCGCATCGCGATACGCGTCTCAAGCGTCTCATCGATGCCATCAACCGGCGAGAAGCTGTGCACGATACCGATCTCGCCTTGAAAGCGTCCATCTCGAAATACCTGAACACAGCAGGCGGAGGCGTACATGACGTTGAATGCGGCACGAATGGCAAGTTGCGGATCGTTCAGACCGGGAGGGTAGTTTCCGATAAGATACCCACTCGCGACGAACCACTTCGGTTCATTGAATGTGGCCCAATACCGCACACGGTCGCCAAGTCGATCAAAGCAAACCCGAGCGAAGCGGACATAGGCGTCTGCGACGGCAGGGTTGAGCCAGCCTCCCTCGTCCTGCCAATACTGCGGCAGATCCCAATGATAGAGGGTGACATAGGGCTCGATGCCAAACTCGAGGCATGCGTCGACAACACGACTGTAGAACTCAACGCCAGCCTCGTTGACATCCCCTTCTCGATTCAGGATGATTCTGGGCCAGCTGAGCGAAAACCGATAAGCATTTTGGTTTCCCTTTGCCATGAGTTCGATATCTTCGCGATACCGATGATAATGATCACTTGCAACGTCTCCATTTTCCAGATGAGCTTCATGCAGATATCGATCCCACAGCGATTCAGCTTTGCCTGCCTCATTCCATGCGCCCTCGCATTGATAGGAAGCTGTTGCGCTGCCCCAGAAAAAAGGACTTCTGGCATTCATAAGATCTTCTTGCCTCCCCTTCTAGGTTCTCAGCTCGCACGATCCTGCTTGATCTGATGGAGCGCCATGATTTCTCGTATGAGCTCGCGAGCCAAGCATGCTCCCATCAGATGATCCTGCGCATGGACGAGCATCACGTTGACCTCGGTGTGATCTCCGTTCGCTTCCCTCACCAGAAACGCTGTCTGCTTCTCATGTGCACTGAGAAAAGCCTGATCGGACTCGGCCATAAGCTCTTCCGCCCGTTTAAAATCTCCCTTCTTCGCCTCATTTAACGCCATGAATGCGAGGCTCTTCGCATCCCCGGCATCTGCGATCAGGCCGAATGACATGAGGTCATCTGATTTCGAATCTGTTTGTGAATCAATCATATTTTCCTTTCTCTCGATATCGACGCCTTTCGCGACAAGCCAGCCGGCATTCCGGATACCATCTCACTTGAATAGCTACTCATGCGCGTTGCCAGTTGAACCAAATTGGTAGATGAACGTCTCGAAACGACGGGTTTCCAGAAGCCGCTTCACTTTGAGAGGATTGGACAGGAGACGTGCGGCCCTTGAAAAGAAGAAATCCAATGCCTCGCGATCGTCGATGCCTATCGATACAAGCAAAACAATCTGAACCTCCTGTTCTCCCCATGCTACAGGCTGATCAAGCAGGCCCACGCAGATCCGTGTGCGATCGGAGACCGCACGGGCTGGATGCGGAAGCGCGATTGAGTTGCCGAAAGCAGTCGACGCCTTCTCCTCTCGGGCGATGACCAGATCAGTCAGCTTTGGGCTCACGTTGGCATCTTTGATCAGGCGATCGCACATTGAATCGAGAATCGCAAATCGGTCTTGACCTGTTAGATGCGCAATAAACAGATCCTCGTCAAACAACTGCGTCAGAAATCTCGTTTCTCGAGAGCTTCCATCCAGAAGCTTATCGATATCTGAGATATCGTCAGCATCGAGGAAGCAACTGATCTGTTGAACCGGAACGGGCACAGACACGTCAAGGGGAACGGTGGTGAACACATAATCGATGCCGGAGAAATCGATCCCTTGCACATGAAGAGCGTCGCAGTGGACTATGTCGCCGATCTTCGCTCCGAACGTTCGCCTTATAGCCGATTCGAGCAGGCGCGTCGTACCCAGTCCGGTGGCGCAGACCACAAGGATATTTCTCTTGGGCGATGCGCTTCGCTTTCGCTCGAGGGCAAGAGCCAATGCAAGGGCGATATATCCAGTCTCCTCCTCGCACAGTTGCGTGCCCGACCATTCCTCCAACGCGATCCCTACATCAAGTGCCATGGAGAACGCAAGTGGGTAGCGCAACTTGATCTGGTCAAGAATAGGGTTGTCTGCCCTGAGACGATATTTCAATCGTGAAGCGAGCGGTACGAGATGCCGAGCTAGATTCATGCGCAGCTCAAGATCGCTTCTCAAATCAAACTGAAAGGACTCCCAGATGCGATCGAGAGCCGCGCTGACCGCAGACCAGATTTCTTGAGTGATGACCAGTTCGCCCTGACTGCTTTCCGGATCTACCCCGACGTGTGAAACGAGGGTTTTCTTCCCCGCGAGATGAATGGCGATGTATGCCATCTCAGATTCGGGCACATCGATCTTGCATACATGTCCGATGTTCATCGCGATTCGCCGCGCGATGGGAAACTCCGGGCTATCGCGTAGTGCGCTCAGTTGCTGTTCATCGAGAGGGATGTAGCAGGCTTTGGTGATTCGAAAAAGAGCTACGACAACATGGGCGACCAGATTCGAAAAGGCGACGGAGCTCAGATACAAGTCAGTTTCATTCAGCACGTTTTCGATACAGGTGGTAACTCTACCCGGATTTATCGCGAGCTCACCATCTGATCTCAGGGCGAGCCGATCGATCTCATTCGGATACTGAGACACGTAACCTGCCAAGCACAGTCGGCGTGCCATCTCTGAGCCCTCGATGCGAATTCCGTACCGCGGCTTTTTTACAATGCGGAGGCCATACCGTGCAATGATCGTTTCGGCAGCTTTCAAATCCTTTGAAATGCTCTGAGGCGATATGAATAGCAGCGTGGCGAAATCCGAGATCGTAACCCAATCCGTCCGCTGGATCAGATCGTTGATCAGATATGCGACACGACCTTCAGGCGAGAGACGATTGCTGTTGCTGACAAGGCTCTCGCTATGCCCAAGCCACACGTCAAGTGCGCGCCCATCGTGTACCAGCAGGTGATAGCCATTCAGTTGGCGCGAGAACCGAATTGAAGCAATACCTTTGAGCGCGGTGTTTGCTTCATGAATATGGGCGCGAACGGTTCGAACGCTTGCATCAAATCGCGACGACAGCTCTGATGCTACGGCACAATCCGTACTCCGAAGGAAACGAACCAGATCGATCGTCTGCATCTCATCCTCCCATCGTCGACTATAGTATGAGAACAGCGCATCCGACTCCATCGCCCGCGCTGCCTTCCATATTGCATGATCGCTATGAGATAGGCCCCGAAGTGGGTATTGCATGTGTACACCAAATTTCGATACGGAACGTAACGGCTTGCCTCATGTGAGCACATGGCGTAGCGTAGCGTGAAGACGGTATCGCCTAGGCTGATTCGCATCCGGACAGAAGTCTCCGGCTATTGCAACACGCCCTCCGAACACGAGGAGTTATTCATGAAAGCAGACGTCATCATCGTCGGAGCTGGCCCTTCGGGCATCTTTACTGCACTCGAGCTCCTGCGCACCCGATCCGATCTTCGCATCATGATGCTCGAGCGCGGCCTGCCCGTGGAGAAGAGGAGCTGCCCGAAGGATCGCTGCGGCCGGTGCACGGAATGCACGCCGTGCAACATCACGACCGGCTTCTCCGGTGCCGGTGCCTTTTCCGATGGCAAGCTCTCCTTGTCAGCAGAGGTGGGCGGGGATCTGCCGGAGCTGATCGGCGCCGAGCGCGCGCAGGCGACCATCAAAGACGTCGATAACATCTACCTCGGCTTCGGTGCCGACGAACGCGTCGAGGGCACCGGGGACGGTGAGCAGATCCGCGAGATACGACTGCGCGCGATACGCGCCGGGCTCAAGATGGTCGACTGTCCCATCCGCCATCTGGGAACCGAGAAGGCCCAAGAGCTCTATCTTGCGATCGAGCATCATCTTATGGACGCGGGCGTGGACATCCGCTTCAAGACCGAATGCCTGGATCTCGTGATCGAGAACAGCGAATGCACCGGTGTCATCGCGCGCGGCGCCGACGGCGAGCAGCGCATCGATGCGCGACGCGTGATCATCGCGACCGGCCGACGCGGTGCCGACTGGCTCGAGCGCCTGTGCAGCGAGCATGATATCAGCCATACCCCGGGCCCGGTCGACATCGGCGTTCGCATCGAAATGAGAAACGAGGTCATAGAGCACGTCAACCAGGTGCTCTATGAGGGCAAGCTCATCGGCTACCCCAATCCGTTCCGCAACAAGGTCAGGACGTTCTGCCAGAACCCCGGCGGTTTCGTCGCCCAGGAGAACTACGATGGCGGGCTCGCGGTGGTGAACGGCCACTCGTTCAAGCAGCGCAAATCGGATAACACCAATCTCGCGATCCTGTGCTCCCACAACTTCCGCGAGCCGTTCAACCAACCCATCGCATACGCTCAGAACATCGGCAGACTGTGCAACATGCTCGGAGACGGGCACATCCTCGTGCAGCGCTTCGGGGACGTGTTGGATGGCAAACGCACCTGGCAAAAGGAGCTCGATCGCTCGAACGTGCAGCCCACGCTGCCCGACGCCGTGGCCGGCGATATCACGAGCGCGCTTCCCTTTCGCACCATGACATCGATCGTGGCGTTCATGGTGGCCGTGGACAAGGCGATCCCCGGATTCGCCTCGGCTGAGACCCTGCTCTACGCACCGGAGCTCAAGTTCTACAGCAACCGCATCTCCATGGACGCCGACTTCACCACGAACGTGGCGAATCTGCACTGTCTGGGCGATTCGAGCGGCTGGACGCGCGGCCTCATGATGGCCTCGGTCATGGGTCACCTCATGGGCGTCCGCCTTGCAGCCGAGCTGTAGGACGGACGCCGACGCGATACAGCGGTCCGACTTAGCGATGCTCCTGTTCAGTCGCCTGAATTCAGCCACACCTGCATCTGTCCGTTCTCCCGGTTGGCCCAGGCGAAATACGGGATCAGGGTCAGCCGAGCGGCTTCAGCCGGCGCGGCGGCGGCATCGGTGTAGAGCGCCGCATCGGCGCCATCCTGCGGCTGGCGCCGCGCATCGACTTGGATGATCTCCACGCCCTCAAGCAGATCGGACTCGTAGCGAGCATCGGTCTTCATATCGTGACCGAGCGTGTAGAGCCACAGCGGGCCCTCATTGTCAGCCTGCTCGGCGGCATAGACGATCGGTCCGCGCTGTACGGCGAGCTTTCCGAAGGTCTCCCGGACACGGTTGGATGCTCGCATGAGCCTCACGCTCATGTCGAGCTCAAGCTCGATGGTGAGACGCGAGCTGTCAACGTTCACGTACGCAAAACCGTCGCGCGCATCGATATCGCGAGCCACGCCGTCCACGGTCAGCCGAGCGGTGCCAGCCGACCATGAGGGAATCCGGAGACCCAGCTTGAAAGCACGCCTCACGGGATTGTCGATCTCGTAGCGGATTTCGCCATCCCAGGGAAAATCATTCGTCTGGGTGATGCGAACGCCATCGGTGAACGTAGCAGTGTTCGCGATGAACTGATGCGACAGAATCGCTGTGCCGCTCACGGTATACAGATAGCGATCGACCGAGGCGATGAGACGCGCCAGGTTTGCCGGACAGCACGCGCAGCCGAACCAGTCCGCCCGTTGGGTCAGAACGTGACTCTTGCCCGGGTTGCCCGCAGTGGCCGCTGGATCGGCTTCAAGCGGGTTGACATAGAAGAAGTGCCGTCCGTCAAGGGACATTCCGCTCAGCGCACCGTTGAACAGCTCTTTCTCCAGCACATCGGCATACTCGCCTCTCGGCTCGATCTCAAGCATCTGACGCGCGAAGAAGGACATGCCCACCGAGGCGCACGTCTCGCCGTACATCGTGTCAGCAGGCAGATCGTAGTCGTAGGTGAAGGCCTCCCCGGCCGTTGTCGAACCGATGTTTCCCGTGATGTACATCCGGCGCGAAACGATGTCCTCCCACAGACGGTGACAGGCGTCGAGCAGGTCCCTGTCACCGGTGAGCCGCGCCACATACGCCATGCCGCAGCACAGATAGACCACCCGCACCGCGTGGCCATCGGCGGTCTTCTGGTCGCGAATCGGCTCGGCCGCCTGATAATATCGGCGCGGAAGGCCGCGCATGATCGGGATCAGATCGCGCTCCCAGCCGTCCGCCTCGATCTGGCGCTCGAAGAACTCGGGATCGACTCCGCGCTGGCTCAGAAAGAAGTGCGCGAGATCGAGATAGCGCTGCACTCCGGTCACCTCAAAAAGCCGCGCCAGTGCCAGCTCGATCTCAGCGTGCCCGTCATAGCCGGGGATCTTCCCCTCGCTCAGGCCGAAGTTCTCGTCGATGCAATCCGCCATACGTCGAGCTATCTCGAGGGCGAGCTTGCTGCCGGTGACCTCGTAATAGGCCACGCCCGCCTCGATGTAATGGCCCATCGTGTACAGCTCGTGGGACTGCTGCAACCGCTTGAAACGGCGTTCAGGAGCTTCGATCTGGAAAAATGTCGATAGATAGCCATCCGGCTGCTGCGCTGCTGCGATCAGCTCCACGAGATCGTCGGTGATGCGCTTCAGATCGGGGTTTGGCGCGTAGCTCA
Organism: Coriobacterium glomerans PW2; assembly: GCF_000195315.1. Lineage (NCBI taxonomy): Bacteria > Bacillati > Actinomycetota > Coriobacteriia > Coriobacteriales > Coriobacteriaceae > Coriobacterium > Coriobacterium glomerans. The sequence continues at coordinate 581,241 of NC_015389.1, read as the reverse complement.
TCGAGTAGGCGGCCGCCTCGAGCCACTTGTACACGTCGGTGTCCTGGAACGGAAACCCGTAGTGGTGCCCGTCCATCCTGCCAGCTGCGATCCTCAGATTGGCCACGGCATGCGAACTGCGATCCTGTCCGTTTCGCTGCGGGTCCATTGTGATCTCGATATCGGCCTCGTCGTTCATGACAGCCCACTGGTAGGGCAGCACCTCGCGAACTACCAGCTGGCGGTAGCGCTGCCAGAACCCGGATGTGATGTCGACGCTCTCCAATTTCACTGCGGTCTCCACGCTCATGGTGAGGACCTCCTCTCTTTGTCGTCGTCTAGGCGTTCTCAGAAAGCTGCGCCGTCTCTTGCGCATGGAGCCGTTTCAGACCAGCCCGGACGATCGGCTCCTGACGCTCGAACCGCCGATAGACGACCATCGGAATGATGTTGATGGCAAAGATGATCGCCGGCAGCCACAGGAAGGAGAACGCTATGCCGGCGAGCGCCGTGGCGCTCTGAGACGAATCGGCGACGTACCCGAAGGCGCGCAGAATCTGCGCCGGCAGAAACGAGCCTATGCCAGAGCCCATCTTGATGCAGAACGAGCTGCCGATGGCCGTCAGGAATCCAGCGGCTCGAATGCCGGTCTTCCACTCACCGAAGTCAACGGTGTCTCCGACCATAGCGAAAAACATCGTGCACGCCGATCCGCTGCCGATGCAGGCCAAACACCAACCGAGCATCAGAATCGAAAGGTTGTCGCCGCTCAGGCCCATGATAACATGACCTATGATCGCAACCGTCAGGCCCGTCGTCGTTGCGGCCCACTTGCCCCACACCTTGACGACCAGCGGGATGCCTGCCATGCCGATGGCCTGAATGATGGAGACCCCGTTGAACAGCGCGATCAGGTTCTCGTCATGCATGTTGTACTGGAAGAAGTATGCCAGCATCGAGTTTCTCGTCATGAGGCCGACCCAGAAGATGACGTTGGCGACGACGATCAGCACCCAAGGCCAGTTGCCCTTGGCCGCCCGGAGGCTCTGCCTGATCGTGACGGTCCCGCATGTCTCAATGTTCTTCTCCCGCATGTCCCAGAAAGCGATGAGCAGAAGAACCAGAGCCACCACGGCGTAGACGGCCACGGCCATCGACCAGCCACGCTGCCGATCCGCACCACCGAGCATCGTTGCGAACGGCAAAATGAAGGTCACGGCGAAGAAGTTGCCGATGTTGCCGCCGATCATGCGGAACGAGTTGGCGATCGTGCGCTCTTGGGGGTCTGAGGTGAGATTGGGCAGCACGGAGGTGATCGGTGTGGACATGCCAGTGTAGGAGATGCCGGCGAGGATGTACATCACGCCGGCATAGGCGACCTTCGCCGGACCGGAGATGTTCGGCGTCGTGAACAGAAGCCATACGAACAGCGTGAATGGCAGGGCCATCCAGAGGAACCACGGGCGACTCTTCCCGTACTTGCTGTTCGTGTGATCGATGATAATGCCCCAGATCGGTGCGTCCAGAGCGTCGAAGAAACGGGCCACGAGCAGCAAGGTGCCGGCGGTGCCCACGGACAGACCGAACACCTCGGTAAAGAAGTAAAGCAGAAAGCTGGAGATGATGCAGTACAGCAGATTTCCGGACACATCGGTGAACGCGTAGGTGATTTTGCGATGCAACGGCAGATGATCGTCGCTCTCAACAGCGGCCACGGTGCCGGCATCGGCTAAGTCACGGGTTGTTTCCATAACAGGATCATCCCTTCGGTCGTAGCGTCTTGGCAGACCGTGCGCACGCAGTCTTGTCGACTTGGAGCTATCTTAGGCGATTGCATTCTCACCGAAAAGGTCGATAATGCATGAAGTGGTGTTCATTTCCGACGTAAAGCTAGAATCATTCTTTTCTTATCAGGCTTTTCGACTTTTGGTGACTATTTCCGATATTTCAATACGACAATTTCCCGAGCTCTGGCAACAGTTTCCGACATGGTTTGCACGCGTGCTCAACGCACCCGGCGGGAAGGAGAAGCCTGATGCAGTTTTTTCCGTTTCACCTGGAGCGGCCGGTCCTGTTCTACAAGGGCGGCGAGTTCTCCTGCACAGAACCGTGGAGGCATCGTGCGGTCTATCACCGGGGGGATTACGAAATTATGTTCTGCATCAAGGGGCCATTCTATCTGACCGTGGGAAAAGAGGACTATACCATCGGTGCGGGCGATGTGTTCGTCGTTCCCCCGTTCACGAGGCTCGAGGGCTCTCGAATGTCGCAGAAGCCGGTCGATTTCTTCTGGCTGCATTTCTTCAGTCAGCACGAGGAGGTGCCCTTCACCACCGACTCCGAGCTCGGTGACATCCTGCGACTGCTCGAGGCATCCTCGCAGCAGATCGTTCTGCCTATGCAATTCCAAGCGCCGGATAGGCATCGTCTCCTCGTCGGCCTGCACGAGATCCTGGCAGAGCGCTGTACATCGAACGTGGAGTTCGGACTGGACGAATGCGACTACCTCACATCTGCCCTGTTGATCGAATTGTTCAAAAGCTATGCGAACGTTCATCGAACAATTGAGGATGATCGCATGAGCTACCTGCAAGAATGGATTCGCGCAAATATGTCTGCCACGCTGAGCGTCGCAGAGATCGCGCGCACGGCGCATCTGAACGTCGACTATCTGACGCGTCTGTTCAATCGGAGCACCGGAATGACGACCCTGCGCTACATTAACCATCTCAAGATCGAGGTCGCCGAGGTCTTGCTCGTGCACACCGAGATGACGATCAAAGAAGTCGCCCGCGCCTCCTACTTCAACGATCCAAAGGTCTTCATGCGGCATTTCCGGACGGCCACCGGGCTCTCACCGTCCGAATACCGCAAGACGAACAGCAGAGTCCATCTGAACAATCCTCATGTTGATCCCCAGATCCCCCTCCCGAAACGCATCTCGGACAAGATCGGCTACATCCCCGAAAACGGCGACATACCCGAATAGATCGACAGAAAGGTGAATCTCATGTTGAAATGCCTCTTCAAACCCGTCGGCGGTCAATCCTGTGTCTCCTGGCTCTTACAGATCGCCCTGCTTGGCGTCGTCTGGGCCGTATACGAGAAGATGATCCCGCTCGGCGCGACAACGCTGCTCGGGGCAGCGGCATTGGTCATCGCGATCTACGCCAGCTTCGCTCTGACCAAGCGATTCGAGACCAAAGGAGACTGAGGCCGGCTTGTTTCGCCTCTGCGGAAAGGCCTGCCGCGTCACTCCATCATGCGGCCGCACCCTCGGACTCGATGTCCTCGTCTTGTTTCTGCGTCAGAGCTTTGCTGAACCAATCTTTGCCCTCGACGAGACGTGCGACGATCATAGCCAAGCCGGAGTCCCCGGTAGCGTTCACCGCGGTCGCCACCGAATCGGTGATGGTGCCGATGAGCACCATGATGGGAAGGGCGACGGACGGAAACCCGAAAGCGGACGCGATGATGACCTCGGAGACGTAGCCGCCTTCCGGAATGCCGCCTTCGACGATGGAGGCTATCAGCGATATCACGATCACCACCGCGATGTGCTCCGGTGTCGCGAGCACCATGCCGAACGCGCCGAAGAGAAAGCCGATCTTCATCATCTGCGTCAGACACGAGCCGTCCTTGTGCAGGCTCAATCCGACGGTGATCACCAGATCGGCGATCTCCTCAGGGACGCCGAGCCCTTTGGCCTGCGCGAGATTGGCCGGCAGTGCCGCAGCCGATGAGCAGGTCCCCAAGGCGGTGAGGGTCGGCGGGATGCAGCTTTTCCACCATGCCTTGACTCCGCGTCCGCCGGCGGCGATCCAGGCGAACGCGGTCTGGGAGACGACGAAGTAGAACACGCTGACCGCGATGAAGATGATGACGCAGCGCGCCAGAGGACCGGCAAGCTGGTTGCCGTGCTCTCCGATGAGCATGCAGAAATAGCAGCCCAAACCGAGCGGCGCGAACTTCATGACAAGGCCGATGAGCTTCTTGGACACCGCGGCCATGGAGACCATGAAGCTCAGCACCGGCTTTCCCCGGTCACGTGCCAGAACGATCGAGACGGCGAAGAGCATCGCGAACACGATGAGCGCCATGAGATTGATCTCTGATTCAGGTGCCAGAAGAGCGACACGTGCGCATCGCCCATCAAAGCGCGGTCGTCGCCGCGCTCATTCGTCAATTTGAAAACCTGATCGCCTCTATCGATCACCGTGATCCGCCCGGACCTCATCGCGCACGGTGGCGAGCAGGCCGGCGTCTGAGCACGCACGAAGAGCGTCCGCAACCTCTGACTCGGTTGGCTGCAGGACGCCGCGGCAGGCGTAAGGGAGGCCGAGCGCATCGTACTTGCCCTCCCCCAGCTGATGGAACGGCAGGATATCCGCATATCGAATGCCGAGCGCGCGGGCCCGGAGCGCATTCGCCCTCACATTTGCAAGATCATTCGTATAGCCCGGCACGATGGGCATGCGTGCGACGATCGGAGTACCCAGTGCGATGAGACGCGAAACGTTGGCATCGCGCACGACCGGATCGATTCCCGTGATGGAGCGGCTCCTTCGTCTGTCGGCGATCTTGAAGTCCACGAGGAGCGCGTCACACGCCTGCGCCAGCGCTTCGGGATCTGCAAGCGGTGTCGCCAGCGAGCTCTCGACGACGCAGGATATGCCGCGGCGCCTGCAGCGGCGCAGCAGCTCCGTGACGACGCGCTGGCGCGACGGACGCGCGAGCGCCTCGCCTCCCGAAACGGTGAGCCCACCGCCGCTCTCCTCATAGAAGACCAGGTCGCGCATGATCTCCTCGACAAGATCGCTGACTTCGCGAACGGTACCCGCCAGTTCCTTTGCCCCGGTGGGACAATCACTCGGCGCGGTGGCGCACGGGCAGCCGTTCGCGGCGAGCCGGCCCCCCGCACGAGCCGTGCAACCGATGCACAGCCGCGAATTGAACGAAATCTGCGGTTCGTCCGACAGATCCTCGGGGTTGCAGCACCATGGGCAGCGAAACGGGCAACCCTTGCAAAAGACGACGGTCCGTATGCCCGCTCCGTCGTGCAGAGAGAATCGCTGAATGTTTGTGACGCAAAGCGATGGCGCGCTGCCGCCGGATCGGTCTGCGCGCTTCGCGGGCTCCTCAGAGCACATGCTCGGTGCGCGCGATGATGTCATCTTGTATCGCCTGCGAAAGCTCGCAGAACATGGCGCTGTAGCCTGCCACGCGCACCACGAGGTCGCGGTGGCGATCGGGATGGCGCTGCGCGTCCTCCAGCGTGGCGCGATCTACGACATTGAACTGTATGTGCTGGATCCGAAGGCGCGAAAACGCCTTCAGGTAGGCCTCGAGTTTCTCGAGACCCGTCTCGCCGCTGAGCGTCGCGGGAGAGAACTTGACGTTGAGCAGGCTTCCATTCGAATCGAGCTCGTTTTCGAGCTTGCTGACCGAGCGCAGACTCGCTGTGGGTCCGTGTCGGTCTCTGCCCACCATGGGCGACAGCCCGCCGTCGGCGAGCTGCTCGCCGGCGCGGCGTCCGTCGGGTGTGGCGCCGCATGCCGCACCGAGCGGAATATGGGCCGACACGGTGTAGCTACCTGGCTGGAAGGTGCCGCCGCGCACATTGGAATGCCGCGCGACCTCGGTGGCGTAGAACGCCAGAAGCTCGGCACCTATCCGATCGACCTCGTCGATATCGTTGCCGTACTTCGGATAGCGGTTGATGAACCTCTGTCGCCAGGTCTCGCCCTCGGTGCCCTTCCAATCATCCCTCAGCAGCTTCAGGAGTCCCCCGTAGGAGATGACCGGCTCGATGCGCTCGCCGTGCTCCCCCTCCCCGAACACGGCGCGCTTCATGACCATGAGCGCATCGGCCAGATTCGCCGTGCCGACACCCTGGACGCCGGAGGGGTTGTAGCGCGCGCCGCCCGAAGTGATGTCGCGTCCCTTCTTGAGCGAATCGCGGACGAGACATGAGAGCAAAGGCGTCGGCGATGTCTCGCGATGCGCCAGATCGCACGTGTTGCAACCACGAACCATGAGCCGCACGTAGTCACTGATCGTATTCTTGAGCGCCTCGACGAGCGCCTCGAAGTCGGCAAACCCGTCGGGGTTCTCCTCGATGGTCAGCTCAAGGCAGCGGACCATGTTGAACATCGAGATGTCGTGCAGTCCGTACATCCTGCCCGGGATAGACAGCTCGACACAGCCCACCACGCCGTAGTCGCGCGCGTCTCGCAGCGCGATGCCGCGTCTCACAAAGGCGTCGATGTTCACCTCGTCGTTGAACACCTGTGGCAGCCCGTCACCCAGCCGAATGATCTCGCATGTCCGACGATACAGCTCCGGCGGCGTATGCGCATGGATGCGCACCGAGAGATTGGGCTGCGGCAGACGTGTATCCCGTTGGACGTCAAGCAGCAGGTCCGAGAGCTCGTTTGCGCAATCCCGCCCTTGGTCGTCCACCCCGCCGACCACCAGGTTGAATCCGATGGGGAACCCGGCGAAAAACGAAGCGCTGCTCGTCGAGCGAATGGCGACGATCGAGTTGGTCTTGAGGTAGAAGCACTGGATGAGCTCCCTGATGAAGTCGGGCGACTCGCCGTTCGCGACGCTGGACTCATAGAAGGGCCACAGATACTGGTCGGCTCGACCGAGCGACAGCGAACTCGCGTTGCTCTCGTGCTGAAGGGCCACCTCGGTGAGCCACACGAGCTGCAGGGCGTCGTAGAGATCTCGCGCGGGCTCGGTGGAGATGCGATGCAATATCTCGGCGATCCGCGCGAGTTCGCGGGCCCGGGTGGAAGCAGCTCGGCCGGACATGTCGATCACCTCGCGCTCGTAACGGCGCACGTAGGCGATCACCGCTTCAAGGCAGATCACCGCAGCGCGAAGAAATGCGTTTTCTGGATCGCGCGCGAGCAGCCCGCTCGCCTCGGTGAGGACGCCTCCATATCCGCGTGTGAGGATCTCGGAAAAATCGCAGATGATGTGCCCTTGTCCCTTGTCGGTCTGTGCGATCGAGAACACGCCATCGCGCTCGCCAGCGGCGACCGAATCATCCAGATGCTCGACGTAGAAGTCGTTGAGAGATCTGCCCTTCCAGTAATCGTACAGCTCATCTCGATAGAACGACGCCGCCCGCTCTGATATCTCGAAGGGATCCTGCGGTCGCGTGGGGAACCCATCAAGTTCGCGGAAGATCCAGTAGGGCGACATCTCCGGCGAGAGCACGCCCGCCCGCGGAGAGGCGCTGCGATTGCCCACCAGCAGATCGAGATCATCGATCACGATCTCGTGGTTGGCAAGCACGTGACGAAGCGCTTTCGCGCGCCGAATGATGACGGGCTCACCTTCCGTGCGGCGGTACGACTCGGTGAGAAGCCGGGCGCGTTCAAGCGAAACCCGTCGTCTCCCCGCAAAGAGACGCTCCTTTATCGCACGTGTCCGATCGGTGAGCATGTCGACCCCCCTGATACGGCGACACTCATCTCTGAAGACAGAGATGAGTGTCGTACTCGATCGCAGCGCGAACGCATCCGGTGCGCTCATCCAACCGAGCGCACTCAGCGGATGCGACGCGCTCGCTATGCCTCGCGTTGCATCTCTCGCTACTTCTCCATCACCATATCGGCGGTCTTGCCCTCGATCTCATCGAGAGCGGTACCGCCCTCCACATAGGTTGCCGTGACGAGCGCGCCCTCGACGAGCGGGATCTTCAGAACCTTCATCTTCGAGGCCCTGTCGCCCATGAGACTCATGGCGACCTGGATGTTCATACCCGCCGAGCCGAGATCGTAGAGAAGAACCACGCCGTCATCTGCCCAAGCTTGCTCGACCGCCGCGACGATCCTGTCGGCGGCGGTACCGATGCGCCCGTCCCCGGTCCCGCCGGCGGCGACCATGCGCACGCTCGGTGCCATCTGCGAGGCGATCTCGACGACGCCCTCGGCTACCTTCTCGCTGTGGGAGACCACCACGATGCTAGGCATGCGCGGCCTCCTTCTTCTCGAGCTGCTGGCACATGACCTCGATGAGCAGGGAGCACGAGCGGGCGCCCGGGTCGAGGTGGCCGATGCTGCGCTCCTTCAGATAGCTCGCGCGGCCCTTCTTCGCGAGCATGTCGCGCGTGGACTCGCACTTCTCCTCTGCCAGCGCGATCACCTCGGCAGCGCTGGCGTGGCGGCCTTCGCCCTCACCGCGCCATCCGGCGAGAAGATCGTCGACGGGGGCGAGCACGTCGTACATGGTCTTGTCACCGATCTCGGCCTTGCCCAAGTTGTGCACCGCGAGCACTCCGGCGTGAAACGCATCGGCGAGCAGAGCGCCATCAGCGTCCGCGCAGCCCTTGAGCGGAGCGCCCATCTGGATGAGCAGCGTCCCGTACAGCGGCCCCGATGCGCCGCCGACATTCGAGAGCAGCACCATGCCCTCAGCGCTCAGCAGCTCGCCGATGCCGGCGTACTCCTTGTCATCCAGATCCTGAACGATCAGCGAGAAGCCGCGCGCCATGTTCGCGCCGTGGTCTCCGTCGCCGATGGCGGCATCGAGCTCGGACAGCTCATCCTTGTGCTCGGCGATGACCGTGTTCATGCAGCGCAGAACATCGGAAAACTGGTTCACGTTCACAGCTGATCCTCCTCAGAAACAAAAATCCAGAAAGCATGGTGCAAAGGCTTTGCACCTGTCTGACAGCATACTCTATTCGGATGCGAGAACGCCCTCCACGAAACCGATGAGATCGCCCTCCACGTCCGCGCGAATGGACCGCTCGTTTTGGATCTCATGGCGATAGCCCGGATAGACGCGAGATGAGACCTGGTGGCCGGACTCAGCCAAGGCGTTCACCGTATGGAAGAGCCCCTCGCCGAAGTTCGTCGTCGGATCCTGATCGCCTGATATCAGATGAAACGGTATCCGCGTGTCGACGCGCTCGGCCCACGCCGGGTCGCTGATAGACCGATAGAGCTGAACCGCGTCATAGGCGAACTGCACCGTCAGGTCGAATGAATTGAAGGGATCTGCGCCGTGATCCGCGACGACCTCGGGATCCGACGCGATCCAGGCGTTCGGACCCTCGTCGGCCCCGAAGCGATCGTTCGCATCGCTGAACGCGATCTTGAAGTACTCCTCTGCCGAGCGCTCGCCGTCGGCGTCGGCATCCGCGGCGATCCGCGGCTCGATCTCGACCATCCGCTCGAAGCCCGCGAACTGCGAGACGACGCCGCACAGCATCACGCCGAGAAGATCCTCGCCGTACCTCGCCGCGTACTCCCGTGCGATCATAGAGCCCCAGCTGTGCCCGAACAGGAAATACGGGACATCGGGGACGCGGCGGAGCGCCTCATCGTGCAGGGTCCTCTCATCGCGCAGATACGCGAGGTATCCGTCGGATCCGTGCGTGCCCGGATTGCCCAACCCGGCGTTCTCGATGCCGGTCTTGCCGTGCGCCAGATGATCGTCGGCCGCGACGACGAATCCCGCCTCCAAAAATGAACCGATCATATGCATGTAGCGCCTTGAGTGCTCGCCCATGCCGTGAATGAGCTGGATGATGCCGCGCGGCTCGCCCAAGGGGGTGTAGATCCATGCGCAGATCTGATGGCTCCCATTTGCTGATTGAAACTTCAGTTCCTCCATAGCCATAGAGGCCTCGCTTTCTCATCGCGTGTAAGAAGCGCTGCCGAGCCCTGCAGACTCAGACGCGCATCGCCGGTGCATACGACTTATACCCGAGCAGCTCCTTCAGCTCCTCATCGAGCTTCAGCAGGGTGATCGAGAATCCCTTCATCTCGATCGAGGTCATGTAGTTGCCCACGAGCGGATGGACCACCTTGAAGCCCTTGGCCTCAAGCGCATCGTGCAGATGGTTGTAGAGGATGTCGAGCTCCATGAGAGGCGTGCCTCCCATGCCGTTGAGAATCGGTGCGACCTCGTCGTCCGCGCGCAGATCCATATCGGCCAGAATGATCCCGAGCAGCTCATCGACGGTCGCGTCGGCGCTCTTGATCTTCTCGCGATGGGTGCCCGGCTCGCCGTGGATGCCGATGCCGATCTCGATCTCATCGTCGGCGAGGGTGAAGTTCGGCTTGCCGTTGGCGGGCACCACGGAGGGCTCGGTTGCCATGCCCATGCTGCGCACGCCGGCGATGACCTTCTCGGCGACGGCTTTGACCTCGGCGAGCGATCCGCCCATATCGGCCTTGGCGCCGGCGCACTTGTGAACGAGCACCGTGCCGCAGATTCCGCGGCGTCCGGCGGTGAAGGAGCTGTCCTCGACCGCGACGTCGTCGTTGACCACGACCATCTCGACATCGATGCCCTCGGCGGCGGCGAGGCCCTTGGCCATCTCGAAGTTCATGACATCGCCGGTGTAGTTCTTGACGATCAGCAGCGTACCGGAGCCCGAGTCGACCGCTTTGATGGCCTGGTAGACCTGATCGGGGGTCGGCGAGGTGAAGACCTCCCCGCACACGGCGGCGTCGAGCATGCCGGCGCCGACATATCCGGCATGGGCCGGCTCATGACCTGAGCCGCCACCGCTCACGAGGGCGACCTTGCCTTTGACGGGGGCGTCGGCGCGCACGAGCACATTGGTCGAGCTGAGGCGACGCAGCGCGCCATCGGATGCCTTGAGCGTTCCCTCGATCATCTCTTCGAGAACGCATTCGCAGCTGTTGATGAGCTTTTTCATGTTCTGCTCTCCTTTCATGAGCACGGGGCCCCGCGGGCCCCGTGCCACAAGCGATCGCACTCAGGCCAGACGGCCGTGCTCCCGATAGTTCTTCCCGATCTCATCGGCTGCGATGATGGCGTTCTTGACCATCAGGGGATCGACCGCGAACGGGATGGAGTGCACCGATTCCTCGGGTATGCACGCCTTCTCGGCGACGGCCAGCAGCTCATCGTCGGTGATCGACTCGGCGCCGATGTCGGCGAGCGTGACGGGCAGACCGACCGCCAGGCAGAAGTCGAGGACCTCTTTGATCTCGCTTTGCTCGGCACCTTGCATGACGAGCATGGCGAGCGTGCCGAAGGCGACCTCCTCGCCGTGGTACATGTGCTTGGATCCCTTGTAGATCGTGAATCCGTCATAGATCGCGTGAGCCGCCGACAGACCACCGGATTCGAAACCGAGTCCGGACAGCAGGATGTTCGTCTCGATGATCGCCTCGAGCGCGGGCGTCACGACATGGCGCGCGTTGGCGTCCCGTGCCTGCTCGCCGTATTCGAGCAGGTTGCGATAGCACGCGTGCGCGAGCACCTGAGCGCTCAAGGTGGACTTGGCCGGTGCGGTCTGCTTGGTGAGGTATCCGCAGGGAAGACCCGCGTTGACGTTCGCGTTGGCGCGGAACGTGTTGCGCGCCTCGAAATAGGTCGCCAGCGCGTCGCCCATGCCCGAGACGAGAAAGCGCACCGGGGCCCCCGCGATGGTCGTGGTGTCGATCAGGATGACCGAGGGGCTCTGCTTGAAGTAGAAGTAGTCGTCGAACGTGCCGTCCTCATGATAGACCACGGCGGAGTGGCTCGTCGGCGCATCGGTCGCGGCAATCGTGGGGCAGATGATGAGCGCTTCGCCCTCGGCGACGCATTTCGCGGTGTCGAGCGTCTTGCCTCCGCCGATTCCGATCGTGCAGTCGCACGACTCGTCAGCCGAGACCTTCTTCAACCTGGCGATCTCCTCGCGGGAGCACTCGCCGTTGAAGATGCCGATGTACAGATCGATATCGAAATTCTTCTTGGTCTGCTCGAGCTTCGGTTTGACGATGTCGTAGACCTCTTGGTCGATGATGACCAGGCCCTTCTTGCCGAACGTTGTGACGAAGTAGCCCAGGTTGAGCAGTTCGTCTTCACCCTGCACGTATTTCGTCGGGCAGATAAAAGCTTTTCTCATCGTTGTTGCCTCCCGTTTCGTTTCGTATTTCGCCTTCCGGGAGCCCTTCGCGCGCCAAAGAGCCCTCCGCACGCCAAAGATCGTCCGAGTCGAATCTCGGATTGCATCCCATTATAGAGATACCCCGAATGCGCTATATACCGCATGAATCTAATAGTCGCGCAAGAAGTATCGTCTTTATGCTATCGTCCTTGAAAGTGGAACGATCTTGTCGTGCACGTCGAAAGCAGGGTGTCGCTATGGAGAATGGGAACTACCTCAAGCAACTGGTCGCGCTGCAAGATGATATGGCAAACCTCTTCAACATGGCGATACTGATCGTGGACTGCTTCGGCCATCCGGTGGACAAGCACAGCGGCAGGACCGCCTTCTGCGAGAGGGTCCGGGAGGATCCCGAGCTGTGCCGGCGATGCGAGAAGTGCGACTCCCGCGGCGGCATCGAGGCGATGCGCCTCGGCGTGCCCTACATCTACCGCTGCCATTTCGACATCGCCGAGATCGCCGTGCCGATCGTCTGGGAGGGCAGCTACCTGGGCGCGATACTCGCCGGGGAGTTCAAGCTCAGAGATTCCGGCGGAGGCTGCCGGCCGGAGCGCGTGGTCTCCCAGCTCTCCCAGCTGCCGAGCGCCGAGTTCGCGCGCTACTACGGCATGCTGCCCATCATCGATCAAGACGAGGTCATCAAGGTCTCATTGTTTCTGCTTCACCTCGTGGGCACGCTGACGTCGCTGTTCAGCATGGCCGAGCGCCAGGCGGGTGCGGCGCGAGGGACTGACGGCTTTCGCGGCCTCGCTCCGTTCGACAGGGGTTTCGAGGCTCCCGCGCAGCGATGGTCGCGCAACGACCCCGCCGCGATCGCCCAGACCGGCTCGCGTGAGCGATCGCCTGATGAGCACCTCACGAGATTCGACTTCACCGAGACGCTCGTGCATTTCCCCGCGCTCAAGCCGGCGCTCACCTATATCATGGAGAACTTCGACGAGAATCCCAAGCTGCCGTTTCTCGCCGATCTGTGCCATCTGAGCACCTGCTATTTCAGCAGGCTCTTCGCGCGCGCCATGGGGAGGCCCTATTCGGTCTTCATCCATGAGATCAAGATAACCTGGGGCAAGGATCTGCTCCGAAAAACCGATCTGAGCGTCGCCGATATCAGCTTCTATCTGGGATACGCCTGCCCCAGCTACTTCATTCAGCGCTTCAAGGCGGCGACCAACCTCACGCCGGGCGAGTACCGCCGCTTCGCCGTCAAGACGTCCGAGCGCATGACGCAGCTGGCGGTCGGCTGAGACCCCGGCCGATCAGAGCCGCCTCGATTCTGGCGCGCACGAATGCCGCCGCCGCGGACGTCTCCTGGCGCCATCTCTCGGATCCGACGTACCAGAACTCGGCCACAAATCTTCTAACCCCTTGTTCGACGAGAGCGGCGAGGGCGCCGTCGTAGTCCGTGGTGCCCTCGCCGAACGCGATCTCCCTATAGGCTCCCGCAACGGTCTCCTTGCAGTGGCACGCGATGATGCGCCCGCCGCCGGTCGCTATGTCGTCGGCCACCGGCGAACCAGAGCGCAGCGAGGCGTTCGTGAGATTGCCGATATCCGGATAGACCCCCAGATAGGGGCTCCCGATCTCGTGCACATACCTCATCGCCTTCTCGACGGTGTCCATGAACGGCGTCTCCATCGTCTCGAAACCGAGCAGGACCCCGGAGCGCGCCGCCATCTCCGCGACGCGCGCGAGATTCTCGGCGAAGCGCTTTCGCGTACCGGTATCGGAGGGCTCATAGTAGACGTCGTAGCCCGCGAGCTGGATCGTGCGGACGCCCAGATCGCAGGCGAGATCGATCGCGCGAGCCATGATATCGAGCGAGCGGGCGCGCACGGAGCGCGCACGGGCTCCCAGCGGATAGCGACGATGCGCGGACAGGCACATCGAGCTGACCGGCGTGGCCGTCTCGCTGACCGCGCGGGCCAGCGCGCGCCGCTCATCGGCGCTCCATCGCAGACGGGCCAGACGCTCATCGGACTCGTCGATGCTGATCTCCACGTAGTCAAAGCCGCTCTCGCGCGCGACGCGCAGCCGGGCGGGCCACCCCAGCGATGCCGGCACGGCCTTCTCGTACATGCCGAGTACATACTCCGGATCCATGGTTCCTCCTGTATCTCGATGCGGGCGGGCAGCCCGCGCATCCTCTGGCCCCGATCGCGCGGGCGGCGAGCCGCGCACAGGCGCCTTCCGAGCTACAAGACGCTGGGAAACGGCACGTTGGGCTCGTGCTCGAAGCAGTCGTGGAACCCACGGTCATGGTGATACGCCAGGCGATCCCTGTCCGCGGGGTAGGTATAGTGACCCCCCACCTCCCAGAAAAATGGATGAAAGCTGTAGTCCAGGCGGTCGCGGCGCATCTGCCACAGGACCTTGATCTCCTCGAGGTCGGCCTGGAAGTTCGTCCACACGTCGTAGTGGATGGGGATGACGACCTTGGCCTTGAGGCCCTCGGCCATGCGCAGGATGTCCCCGGACTCCATCTTGTCCTGCATCCCCACCGGATTGCATCCGTAGGAGCCGAATGCCACGTCCACGCCGCCGTAGTCGCGCGCGATCTGCTTGCCGTGCGCGGCGAAGCGGATCGAATAATGCGAGTCACCGCTGTGGTAGATGTTGCCACCGGGCGTGCGGATCAGGTAGTTCACGGCCTTCTCATCCATATCCATCGGACAGACCCCCCGGAGTTCCTCGCGGTCCGCTCCGGTGGAGTCCGTCGTGGTGATGCACGTGCGGTCGAACGAGTCGAGGACCACTATCTCGAGGTCCTTGATGCGTATGACGTCTCCCGGATGAACGACGATGCAGCGCTCCTGCGGGACCCCCCATCTGACCCACGTGTCGACCGACTTCTGCGGTCCCACGAAGGGAACCGGGATCTCGGTTGCGCTCTCGTCGCGCGTCATCATCGCGCTGCGCACGACGTGGGCGGCGAACTCCTTGCTCATATGGTCTTGGTGATAGTGGGTCGCGAGCACGGCGTCGACGTGCTCGACGGCGAACGGGTCGATCACAAACGGAATGGCGCGCAGGTTCGGCTGCATGTCGCGAACACCGGCCATGTTCGCCATCTGGTGCCCGACGGCCATCTTGCCGTTTCCGTGCGTCCGCTTGCCGTTACCGCTCCACAGATCGATGGTGATGTTCGCGTCGCCCGGCGTCTTCATCCAGATGCCGGTGCAGCCCAACCACCACATCGAGACCGACCCGGGCTCGACCTCGGTGCGATCGATCTCCTCGGTGAGCCAGGTGCCCCATTCGGGAAACGTGCTCATGATCCACTTGTCGCGTGTCATCTCGGATATCTCAGACATGTGTTCTCCTCAAGCTGTAGCCGTATCGATAGCGGCGCGGCCGCCGCGTTTGCTCGTAGTCTTCGGGTGTCAGGCGCGGGGAGGCGCGTAGAGGGCGATCTCGTCCGTTTCGCGATTGGCCGCTGCGATCACGTCGGCGCCCGCGTGCTGAAACACCATGCAGTTGGCCGGGCCGGCACCGCTGTCCACGACCTCGAGCCGATAGGCGCCCCGCTCATGTGACAGCCGGAGCAGCTCTCGCGCGCCCCGGCGCGCGCCCACGAGGGCGGCGGGCTCGCCTTGGAGGGTGCCGCCCCAGATGGCGTGCAGGAACTCTCGGCGCTGCGGTGCGCTCCACACCCGCTCGTAGATGTCCGGGGCGGCCGCCTCGTGCCATACGCTGATCGTGTCGCCGTGAAACGGCGCGAGGGTGACGATCTCCAGGACCCCGTCGCCGTCGAGATCGACCGCGCATATATCGCTGGTCGCCCCGACGATCAGGCACCGCTGCTCCCATGTGGCATCCGGGGTCGCCGGCGGCGTGAAACGGAAGACGCCGGCGGCGGTTGAGACCAGCGCGAACGCTGCGTCCTCAGGCGTCCAGAAACCGTGGTTCTGAACCTGGCAGCAGGCGAGCTCGGTCATCTTGAGCGGGTGGGCGGCGTCGTAGCTCGCCAGATCGGCGTCGATGAGCCCCACGTAGATCGCGCCCGGGCGCGACCAGTCATCTTTCAGATCCCGACAGGCGCCCTTGATGGTGCACGCGATGAGCCACGTTCGAGCATCCGCGCCCCGAACGATGCCGAAGCGGTGCACATAGGGCAGCGCGCAGACCAGCGAGCTGCACCATGTGCCATCCGCGGCGCGGGTATGGCACACGATCCGCGCCTCGTCGCCGCCGTGGTTCGGAGAGAAGAATCCGCTTGTCGCCAGGACCTGATCGGTGCGACCCGGCACCTGGGCGATCGTCATGACGCCGCCAGGGCCCTCCGAGACCGTCTCCATGGGCTCGCCGTCGAGCGCGTAGCGCTTGATCGCACCGCTTTTCTCCGGACCGATCAGCAGGCTGTCGGCACCGCCTCCGCGCAGCATGCCTATGGCATAGCAGAGATCCATTCTCGCAATGACCTTTTTTTCGTATCGCATCTCTCGCCTCCCAGCCGATCGCCTCGGCGCATCAGCCATCGCTATGCCTTGAACTTCTCCACCTGGCCGCACTCGACCAGATGCTTCTCGACCTCGGCATCGGACAAGACGTTGCGCAGGCCGATCACGCACACCCCGGCGCTTTCTGCCTCGCTGTACATATCCTTGAAGTTGAGCGGTGCGAACACGATATCAAACTGGCGCGCCGAGCTGACCGCCTCTGAGAGGGCGCAGTGGTGGATGTCGGCGACGGCCATGCCGAGCCGTTTTGTCACGCGCTCGACGGTCATCTTCATCATGAGCGACGTTCCGGCTCCGTTGGCGCACGCGACGAGGATCTTTGCATTCATGAGATTGCTCCGTTCCGGACCCTTGGGTCCTGTTTGCATCGGAGGCGATCGCCTCCGATGGGCGCGGGACCCCCGTGAGGGCGGCCCCGCTGACAGATATGACTAGCGCTTCGCCGGCACGGGCACCGCCTGGTCGGGATCGGGCTGCTCGGCGCGGCCTGCGCGAGCGCGCTCGGCGCGCATCCGCTTGGCGCGGGGATAGTCCTCCACCTCCATGAAGTACGTGTCCCTGTTCGCGCGGTACTGCAGCTGCGGGATCGCGAGCAGAGCGATCACAACGATCGCGAGACCCGCGAACGACAGGATCCGCATGACGCCGGTCATAACGGGCCACACGACCGCCCAGTCCCACATTCCCAGATAGCCGCCGTATGCCGCCATGCCGACCCAGCCCGCGATGAGCGCCGATCCGAAGACCTGCAGCAGACCCGAGACGAAGGGCAAGACGATGCACGCCTTGAGACCGCCCTTGTTGTTGGCGTACACGCCGATGGTCGCGTTGTCGAAGAACAGCGGGACGAAGCCGGCTATGACCACGACCGGGCTCTTCAAGATGAGCAGCCCCGCGATGGCGAGAAACTGGCCGAGAGCGCCGAACAGGAAGCCCACGGTCACGGCATTGGGCGATCCGAAGCCGTAGGTCACCGCGCAGTCGACGCCGGGCACAGAGCCCTTGAGCAGCTTGGACGAGATGCCGTGGAACGAATTGGTCAGCTCGGTCACAAAGGTGCGGACGCCGAGCTGCAAGATCGATAGATACACCGCGAAGCTGAACGATGTGGTGAGGATGTACATCAGGAAATCCTGATTCTCGGTCATGAAATGCTGTTCCACCAGAAACGGCTTGCCGAGCACAACGAGGATCGCACCGAAGAACACCGTCATGAGGATGGCGGTCGACACCAGATTCTCGTTGAAGATCTTGAGGAATCCCGGCATCTGAATGTCTTCGATCCTGCGCAGGCGCTTTTTTGATCGGGTACCCATCCACGCGGCGATCCTGCTCGAAACGTAAACGCCGAACATCTGCTGATGGGCGATGGTGAGCCCGGCGCCGTCGGTGAGGTCCTGCGTGGGGCCGATGCACAGATTGGCGCCCACCGCCCAGTACACTCCCAGAAGCACCGTCATCACAGCGAGTACGGTGACATCGTTCAGCTGCGGAAAGCAGAACAGCACGAGCCAGAACGCAGTCGTCGCCTGCTGCACTTGGACGTGCCCGGTGGTGAACAGGGCGCGACACTTCGTGTAGCGCTTGAGCGCGACGAGGATGATATTGAGCACGAAGGCGAACAGCAGCAGAAACATCACGCTCGAAAACGTATGCCCGGCGATGAACGCGGGCCCGTGGGGGTCCTCCATGCCGGCTTGAACGGCGTTCTGACCGAAGTAGGGATCGATGACCATGGCCGACAGATTGAAGCGCGCCTTCAGCCCCACGAGCACCGGGCGAAACGCGCTCACCAGCCCCCCGGAGCCGACGAGCAGGATCTGATAGCCTATGACGGCTTTGATGAAGCCGGCGATGATGTCGTAGATCGGCTTTTTGAGCAGGGCGTAGCCCACCACGACGATGCAACCGATGAAATAGGCGGGCTGCGTGAGGATGTTGTCTGCAAACCAGGACCAGATTGCCAAGAGCGCGTCCATGGGAGCTCCTTTCGATGTTGAATACCACATGAGGGATCCGCGGCGGGCATCGCCGGGAGTCGGGGCCCTCTAGCCCCCCTGCACCAGCTTGTCGATCTCGAGCAGATCCTGGGCGCGGGTCGCGAGCTTGAGCTTGGCGACGACGGCATCGTCGGTCAAGATGCTGTAGAGCTTGGCCATGTTGGCGAAATGGGTCTCCTGATCGGTGTCGCACAGCGTGAAGAATATCTGCGCGTCGCGCTCGGGATTGCCCTGCTCGAAGGAAACGGGTTCGGAGCAGCGCATGAACCCGATGGCCGTGGCGTTGCATCCGGTCGCGTTCTCCGTCGAGTGCGGCATGGCGACGCCTGGGATGAGCACGATGTAGGGCCCGTGCTTCTCCACGCATGCGATGATCTCCTCAGCGTAGATCGGCTCGATGGTGCCATCGGCCATGAGCGGAGCGCAGCACGCGCGTATCGCCTCCCTCCAGCTGAGCGGACCGGCGGTGAACGCGTAATGGCCCCGATCATAGATTTCCTTGAGTAGCATAGCCCCTCCTGTATCTGTCGCCCCGATGTCGGACTCATGTCCGAGACGATGCTTTCATGTCCAATGTGATATCACATATGAGCGATAAGATCATTTTAATATAACGGTTTTAACGTAAACGGTCTTTTTTTTGGGTTGAATGGAGCATTTAAGTGTTCAAAACATTCAATTTTGAATAGACGCATTGCCTGAGCCCTTCTCATCTATAGTGTCATGTAGACGATTGGAGCCCGCGCGCAGCCGTCTTCGGGTCGCGCGCGGCCGAAGGATACGCATCGCAGGACGGAAACGGCATATGAAGCAGACCAGATCATTTGTCACGCAGAGACGCGAGGACATCCTCCAGACGCTGCGGCGAGCCGGCAGGATCGGCGTCGGTCTGCTCGCCGAGCAGATGGGCGTCTCACCGCTCACGATCCGACGGGATCTCGACTCCCTCGAGAAGACCGGCCTCATCTATCGCCGCTACGGGGAGGCGGTCCTGGCAGACGATGCCGCCGATCGCGCGGCATCCGCGCGACATCGCGCGATGTCGGCCATCGCGCGGGCCGCGGCAGCGCTCGTGAGCGATCACGAGCTGCTGTTCATCAACACGAGCGAGACCGCGCTCATGGTCATCGCGCACATCGCCGCGCGCGACGTGACCATAGTCACCAACAGCTCGGCGACCCACGAGCTCAGCGTGCCGCCGAGCGCGACCGTTCTGGTCACCGGCGGTGAGATACGGCCCCCTCGCGGCGTGCTGTCAGGCGAGTTCGCCCTGGCAAATATTAGGAGCGTCTCGGCTACGACCTGCTTTGTGGGATGCGCGGGCATCTCGACGGCGACCGGTGTCACCTCGTGCGCCCAGCAGGAGGCGACCGTGAACTCGCTCATGGTCGAGCGGGCGGACCATGTGGTGCTTCTCGCGGACGCGAGCAAGATCGGGGCGGAAGCGGGCTTCACCTACGCCGCTCTCGATCGCATCGATCTTCTCATCACCGATGAGACCGCATCGGATGCCGATGTGAGGGTGCTGAGCGCCTCGGGCGTGGCCGAAGTGCGGCGGGTGCCGATCGAGCCCTGTCCGCTGAGCAAAACCGACCGTATATGAGATCGCAGTCGACAGATAAGGTGATACGGCCTATACTGCATATTTACGTATCAGATTCGCCTGGGCTACCCTGTGGCGAATCGATGGCATGAGCTGTTCGCAACGACAGAGGGGGTGAGCGGGATCATGGAGTCGATCGCTGAGATGGCTGCGAGCGCGCGACTTCACTCGCTTCCGCTCCTTCTTCCGAGCTCCGCCTCATCGAAGCTGAGCACGACGACGCACGGGGATGGTATCACACATGGTTAAGAAAACGAAGAAGATCGACAAGGACCTCCTGTTTGAATTCGAAGAGATCCCTGAGCCGGAAAAGCAGGAAAAGAAGTCCTCGAAGAAGAAGTGCAAGAAGAAGCGGAAGGACAAGGAGGCCCGCCCGGCTGAGCAGGTTCTCGATACCAAGGTCCAGCTGACCCCCGAGATGAGCATATTCATGCACATGAGCGAGAAAGTGCTCAATCGCATGAGCGAGGACGGTCTGAGCGACGAGGACTACCGCAGCTTGAAGCAGATGTATGACTCCTATTCGGAAAATGAGATGTACCGGCGGGAGTTCGCGACGCGCTTCGAGTGCGCCCGCGACGTCTACCATCACAGACCCGATGACTCCGCGCTGTGCTTCTATATCGTATCCATGTTCTTCTACTTCTTGGCTGCCCTGACGTTCTGCCTGAGCCAAACCGATGGCAACAAACCCATGCCCTTGTACGGCGGATTGGTCTTTCTGCTCGTCGCCACCTCGCTGCTCGTGCTGTTCCGCGTCGTCCGCAAGAAGATCGATGTCCCCGACAATCTGAGAAACATCGAGAGATTCTATTGCTACATCCACAACGTGGACTCCGGTGAGCTGCTCGAGAGCCTCGAGCCCGCACCGGTCGTGAACGCGATCAGGAAGCGCTTGTCATTTCTCCATCGGAGCAGCTGACAGGTTCTTCGCGCTGTGGGGCGGCACCGCACGAGAGCGCCGGCCCGAGCAGATCATCTGCCGTGGATTCGGGCACCGGAGGCGATTGCATCCGGTGCCCTCTTCATGAAGACATCGATGGGACAGCCGGGCTGCAGCCGCGATGCGCTCCTCTGGGGACGCTATGAGGATGGCAACCGAGCGGGCCGCCGCGATGCGCTCCCTAGAGGGGCGCTATGAAGATTTGTATAACGGATGAATGGCGGAGAGCTGGGGATTCGAACCCCAGAATCCCTTGTGGGGATTACTCGCTTAGCAGGCGAGCACCTTCGGCCGCTCGGTCAGCTCTCCGCGGGAGCCTGTAGATGATAGCGCACTTCCGCCCGCTTGCACAAGCGAAAACGCAGAACTCTTCACAATCATATGCTCTCTTGCAACGAAATCTCTCCCAGCTGGCGATCGAGCGGATGCGGCCCGTCGCGCGAGAACTCCGTGATCGCTCATCCGAGATCGGCTGCGGACACCTCTATGTCGCGGCGATGCGCGCGCACGAGGCTCCAGCTGAACGTCTCAGCGAGGCGCTCGGCGCTCACGGGCGTCGCATCAGGCGCCAGACCCGTGAGGTGAGCGAGCCAACCCAGAAGCCGCTCAGGTGACGCGAAGCGCGCGCGCAGCTCGCCCATATTCAGATCGCGATCGCGCTTCGACAGCCGTCTGCCGCCGGGTGCCACCAAAAGCGGGACATGGGCATAGGAGACCCGCTTGAAGCCCAGTAGATTCTGAAGGTAGCGCTGAGGGGCGACCGAGCCCAGCAGATCGCGCCCGCGCACCACCTCGGTGACGCCCATCTCGGCGTCGTCGACGCACACGGCCAATTGGTAGGCGATGACGCCATCGCTTCGCTGGACCACGAAATCTCCGCAATCGCGAGCGAGCACCTCGGTTCGGGACCCGTAGACCCGATCGCGGATATCGATCCTGCCGGCGGGATCTCCCGCATCGGGCACCTTCAGGCGTCTGGCAGGCGATCTGATGGCGGAGGCGCGCGCGATGTCGGCCTTCGACATGAAACGGCAGGTGCCCGGATAGATCGGCATGTCAGAAGGTCCATGCGGCGCCGAGACGCTATGAAGCTCCGCGCGCGTGCAGAAGCACGGATAGACGAGCCCCATCCGATCGAGTCTCTCGAGCGCGGCGGCATATCGATCGAGACGGTCGCGCTGGCACAGCGGCCCGATATCCCACGTCAGACCGAGCCAGCGCAAATCGTCCAACAGCAGATCGACCCACGGACCGCTTCGCGTCCGCTCGTCGAGGTCCTCGATGCGCAGGACCACGGAGCCCCCGGCGCTTCGCTGCGAGAGCCAGCAAACAAGGGCCGTATAGATGTTTCCCGCATGCATGCGGCCCGACGGGGAGGGTGCGAAGCGCCCCACCGACGGGCCGGACCCGCATGCGGCCCCGGGTGCCGCGCACATGGCGGGGCCGCTCGAGGGCGACTCTAGAGCGGCAGGGCCGTCAGCGGCGTGTACACCCGCATCTGATTCTCTCGGTCGAGATCGAACAGGCCTTTGGGGTCGGATCCGAATAGCTTCATGTTGCTGATCATATCGCGCGCGTTCATCTCCTCCTCGGCCTGCTCGCGCACGAACCAGTCGAGCATCTGCATCGCGCGAACATCGTGAACGGAGCTCGCCACCTCGTAGCAGTGGTTTATGAGTCCGGTTACGTACTCCTCGTGCACGAGCCCGGCCACCACCGGTGCCAGATCGTCGTCGAATGTCTCAGTCGGCTTCTCGATCGCCTCGAGCACGGGCGTCTGCTCGTTGTCGAGCAGGTAGCGCCTGAGCGCCATGCCGTGGTCAAGCTCCTCGCGCGACTGGATCACATACCAGCTCGCGAAGCCCTTGAGCCCGCGCTCCTCGTAGTAATCGGCGAAGGTGACGTACAGATACGCCGAGTAGAACTCAGCGTTGATCTGCGCGTTTAAAGCCTCGTAGACCTTTGTGTCCATAGCCATATCGATCATGTCTCCTAACGTGTCCGTCTGGTCGACGCGCGTTCGCGTCGGCTTGGTTCTCTGTTGCGATTCGCTGCCCCGGCGCGTCATAGCGCCTCCCCGGGTTACGTGAACGAGCCGCTCATGGCGCTCAGCTCCTTGTCTCCGAGAAGATCTGAGAGGTATGTCGCGCAGCGGCAGGCCAGAAAATGAAATCCTCCCTCGGTGAACAGAACAAGAGCGTCGCAGAGCTGCCGCCTCACCTGGTCGGTGGGCGGAAGCGGAAGACCGGCCGCAGCCAGCGTGAGCGCGGCGTCCTCCGGGGACGGTGGCGTCTCGACGCCCATCTGGCGCATGAGACAGGCGGACTCCACGTTGACCTGGTCGCGCAAATGATCGTCGCCGAGCACCATGCTGTAGCTTGCGAGCGCCTCATCGCGGCTCCCCACCTGCCACAGCGAGTAGGCGATCCTGTAGAACAGGTAGGCAGCAGAATCACGATCGCATGCCAGGCCCAGACCGTGCTCGGCAACCTCGATCAGATCCTGATGGCGACCCAGCGCTCCCAAGACGTTGATGAGGGCGAAGTGGGCCTGCATCGAGGTCGACGCGATATCCAGCAGCCTGCGCGCCTCGATGAGCGCCGCCTCGAGGTCCCCGTCCCTCATAGAGGCGTTCACGAGCTCATAGCGGGCGAAGTACAGCGCATCGGGTACGCGCTGGATGCGCGTGGCGCGATCGTCCTCATCCAAGGGCAGCAGGATCCGTCCGATGTAGTTCTCGCAGAACTGACTGCGCATCGGAACATCGCTCAGCAGCTCGTTCGCGACGCACGTCGCCTCCAGGCTCTCGATGAGCGCTTTCAAGCCGTCCAGCGCCGCGGCGCGGTCCGTCGCCAGCATGGCCTTGAGCTCGTTCACGCGATTCCGGGAGCGGCTGTCGGGGCTCTCCATGACCTCGAGATCGCTCACCGCATCGGCGAGCAGCAGCTCGCGCAGCGCCTCGGGAAGCGCGCGATCATCGCGCCCCGGCGCGAGCTTGCGGCCGCGCGCGCCCCTGAGCGCGGCGATGCGCTTCACCATCGCATCGGCGAGACCGCGAGCGGCAGTGCCGTCGAGGGGCTGACCGCTCAGGCTGCTCGCGAGATCAAGATATCTGCCGAGAAACTCGGCTCGCTCGAATTGCAGACGAATGGTGCCGTCGGGCATGGAGGCATCGTACATCTCAAGGCTGCATCGTTCGATGAGGATGCCCGAAGCGAAACCGGCCGCGGCCAGCAGAAGCGCTATGCGGTATCCGTACTCCTTCGCCATGACGCAGCGCTTCTCCCAGGACAGCTCGATCCACTGGGCGTCCTTGGCGTCCAGGATGCGCCGCGGCATCTCCGACGCATCGGGAGCGCGAAATCTGATTCGCATGACCTTCGCAGACGCGAGGCAATCGTAGGTGAACTCCAGGCGAACGACGACATCGAGCTTCGAGCACGCCTTTGCGAAGCGGCTCCTGAGGTCCCATTCGCCGCCGACCGCGGGCCTGCTCGAGGAGCAGTCCATCCATGGATTGGGCTGGTCGATCGTCTGAATCAGATCCTGCGCGCCGGAGGTGAGCGTGGTCAGAATCCGCTGCTCGATAAGCGAGCAGTCCTCAGCCGAAGGCGAGGACGTCGCCGGTTCGCTGCTGAAGCCCAGATAGCTGAGGCAGAACTGAACCCTGTTGATCGCCGACTCGACGCTCAGCAGGAACTGCTTGTCTCTTTTGGAAACCTGGAACTCATCAAAGGCGAGATAAAACCGGTTATCCTCCTGCTTGCACAGCCGAATACGCGATTTCAGCATGAGCGATCTGAGACGGCGCAGATCGATATCTCTAAACGTTGCGAACGCGAAGCGCTCTATCCCCGATGGCGCGTCTCTGGCGTCGACGCGGAAGAGAAATGCATCCAGAGCATCGGGCAGCGCGACGCTGCAGAAGTTCGCGAATATCTCGACGGGCTGTTCCAGCCGCGTCAGAGCGATACCATTGGAATCTGACACCGGGACACCCCTTTCGCTCGAGTCTTGCGATCCAGTCAAGACGCGCGACGACGAGTCGCGCGAGATCTCAACCCGGCAGGCAGTCCCTTCATGATACGACCTGATAACGATATAGGATGGCCGCCCGGGTACCTATTCACCTTAATGACATGCGGCTGCGGCGCTGGCACGGGGCGACGCAGCCGGCCACGGGCGGCTGCGGGCGGGCGCGAGCGGGAACGGCTGAGTAGCGGGCGGCGGCGGGCGGTGGCAGGCGGTGGCGGTGGCGGTGGCGCGGTGGCGGGCGGCTGCGGGCGGTGGCGCGGCGGCGGGCGGTGGCGGTGGCGAGGGCGGTGGCCGCGGGCGGACGCGGACGGAGGCTCGGCAGCAGGCGGTGGCGGGGCGGTGGCGGTGGCGCGGGGCGGGCGGCTGCGGGCGGTGGCGCGGCGGCGGGCGGTGGCGGTGGGGACGGGGGCGCACCTGAGGCGTGCGGCAACAAAAGCGCGGTTTTTGACTAGAATACTATTTTGTAACCCCCTGATTGTGGTCAAAAAGCGCGCGGTTGTGGGTCGGACGGCCGCCAACGCCTCCACGGGCGCGTGCCGCCACGGCCGCCAACGCCTCCACGGGCGCGTGCCGCCACGGCCGCCAACGCCTCCACGGGCGTGTGCGACGCCACCGCGGTCGCAGATGTCGCCGCAGTTGCGGAGTCAGCTAAGAAGCGGGCGGGGCGGACGCGGAGCGAGGACGTATCCGGCGATGCGCGATCGCCTCAGAGGACCATACGCAGACCAGACAGCAGCATCCGGATGCCGAGGGCGACCACGAGGATGACATTCACCCTGGTAGCGAAGCCGACGCCGCGCTTGGGAAACGCCTGAGCGAGAGCGCCCAGCACCAACATGAGCGGTACGGTGCCCAGACCCCATGCGAGCATCGCGAGCGCACCACTCAGCGGCTGGCCGCTGGATGCCGCGACGAGCCACATCGTCGAGGATGCCCCGCACGGCAGGATTGCGTTGAGCGCGCCGACCGCGACCGGACCGAACGGGCCCGAACCGAAGCGCTCGCGCACGAGAGCGAGCAGCCGTGACACCGCCGAAGTCCGACCGAGCTTGATGCCGCGACGAGAGCGCAACGCATGACCCGAGCGATCCGAGCGATCCGCCGCCGGGCTCCGGTTCCGGGACGTGCCGATACCCGGCAACACGCCCCACATGACAAGACCCGTGCATGCGACGGCGGCGCCCGTCAGAGCATGGAGCCCTCCCCGCTCGATTGCGGAAAAGGACAGCGCCGCACCGAATGCGCCGAAGAGGGCGCCGAGCGCCGTGCACGCCGCGACCCGACCTGCGTTGTATGTCGCAGCCAGACCCAGCCCGCGCCTCCAGCTACCCCTTCCCGCTCGCGAAGTCTGCGAGAGCATCAGACCGCCGCACATGACGACGCAGTGCGCGCTCGTCGCGAGCCCGACCGCAAGCAGGTACACCAGAGACGAGCCCTGGTCCGCGTGAGGGATGCCGGGCAGTCGGATCAATCCCAACGCCTGCACGACAGCGGCGATCGCAGCGACGCTCAGCACGTTGGCGAAGACGCCATGCAGTCCCTTGCCCGGAGGATAGCCGATGTCGGCAAGCAGGCGGACGAGCTCCGCTTCCTCCACGAAGGCGGGATCGAAGCGGATCGTGACCGCGCCCCGGATCCATCGCGCCTCGGCGGCGGCCACTCCGCGCACCGCCGCGAGCTCTCCGCCGATCACGTCCTCGCAACGTCGGCAGTACATGCCGCGAACGCGGAGCGTGACGGTCTGAAGCGCCGTCGCCGGCAGCATGGCGCTCACCGGACCCTCATCACGCGGTTCGGATCCGGCATCGAGCTTTGCGGCCCGCGCATCCATCTCATGCTCGCGCGCGGCGCAGGCGCAGCGAACGCATGAGCACGATGATGGAGGAGACCGACATCGCAGCGGCAGCCAGCGAGGGATTCACGACGCCGGCCGCCGCCAGCGGGACGAACCCGGCGTTGTACGCCAGGGCCCAGGCGAGATTGCCGCGGACGGTCCGCATGACCTGGCCGGAAAGGCGAATCGCACGCGGCACCGAGGCCAATCTGCCGCCTACTAGAACGATACCTGCGGCGTCCCTTGCAACATCGACGCCGCCGCCCATCGCGAAGGACACGTCGGCGGCCGCCAGAGCCGGAGCGTCGTTCACACCGTCGCCAACGACCGCGACGCGACCGCCATCCTCTTTGAGCTCGCGAACAAGCGCCTCCTTGCCCGCGGGAGTCACATTGGCGCGAACCTCCGCCACACCGATCGATGCCCCGACGGCCTCTGCGATGCGGCGCTCGTCACCGGTGGCGAGCACGCAGCGCACGCCCATCGCCGTAAGCTCGCGCACGCAGCTCACCGCCTCGCCGCGAACGGCGTCGGCGATGAGTATCTCGCCGGCGAGCACCCCGTCCACGATGACGCGAACACGCGAGCGGATGCCAGCCGCCGGCTCGCTGCTCCGGGAGCGCGCCGACTCGACGCCCAGCTCGGCCATGAGCGCACGACCGCCCACGGCGACACGATGGCCGGCCACAGTGGCCTCGACGCCCAGACCCACGCGCTCCGCGAACTCACTCGCCGGCATAGGCAGCGCGGCGGCACCCCGCTCGGAGCCGACCGCGCGCTTGATGATGGCATCGGCGAACGGATGGCTCGAGTCGCGCTCGGCGGCCGCGGCGAGTGCGATCAGCTCCTCCTGAGTGAATCCCGCCCGCGGTATGACCGCGCTCACCTCCGGGGCGCCATAGGTGAGCGTCCCGGTCTTGTCGAAGACGATGCGCGTGATCTCGCAGGCGCGCTGGAGCTGCGTGGCATCGCGAAACAGGATTCCCAGCTCGGCCGCCCTCCCGGTGCCCACCATGACGCACGTGGGCGTCGCCAGACCGAGTGCGCACGGGCACGCGACGATGAGCACGCCGCACGCAGCCAGAATAGCCAAGGCCAGCTGGCCGGGTGCCGCCAGCAGATACCACACCGCAAACGTCGCCGCTCCCGCGCCGATGACGAGCGGGACGAACCACCCCGCGATGCGATCGGCGAGCTCCTGAATCGGTGCTCGCGAGGCCTGCGCGCGCTGAACCGCTTCGATGATCTGCCCGAGGCGAGATCGAGCACCGAGAGCGGACACCGAAACGCGCCCCGTCCCGGCGCGATTGAGCGTACCGGCGCTCACCTCATCTGATGCCCGCCGAACTTGTGGTGCGCTCTCACCGGTGAGCATGGACTCATCGACCACGAGCTCGCCGGCCAGCACGATTCCGTCGGCGGCGATGCGCTCTCCGCTGCGCACGATGAGCTCGTCGCCCGCAACGAGCTCATCGACATCGACCTCACGGGGCCCGCCCGCGCGCTCGACGAACGCCCTGCGGGGCTGCAGCGTGATAAGCGCGCGCAGCGAGCGCATGGTCTCGCCGCGCGCGATGCCCTCCAGATAGCGTCCGAACAAAATAAGGGTCACCAGCAGGCATTGCGACATGAAATACAGCTGTATGTCGGAGACGGCGGTCAGCGAGATCCAAGCGCTGTGCGCGTAGACGCTCAGCGTGGAAATCACCACCAGGACATCCATGCCGAGATGCCCCGCGAGAAGCGAGCGCCATGCGCCGCGCCAGAACACGCGCCCCGGACCGAACTCGACAGCGGTGGCCAAAGCGAGCTGAATCCAAGGAGCGGGGTTCCACATGAGCGGTGCGGTGAGCACGGCGGCGACGACGAGTCGTTTGAGCTCTGAGATCTGCGCGTCTTGAGCCGCCTCCTGCTCGCGGGCGTCCCACGCGGTGATTCGCGCCTCGATGCCGCCTGCGCGCGCGCAGGCGAGCAACTCGGCGGCGCGCACGCCGACCGGCCAGAGCTCCACGTCGATTCGATCGTGATCGCGCTGGACGGACGCTACGCCGAACACCTCGCGCAAATCGGCTGTCAGCCGCTCGAGTGCGGTGGTCCGGCCGGCTGGCGAGGCCCCGCACTCGATCGTGACGCGCTCGCGCGGCAAAGAGAAGCCGCAACGCCGGACGGATGACTCGATGCGCGCGAGATCGACCGTGTCCTCGCAGGTGACCGAAGCGGTGCCCCCGGCGTAGCTACCGGTGGCGCCGAGGACATCGTTCGAGCGCATCAGCACCCGCTCAAGCTGTCGAGCGCACGCCGGACAGTCCATGCCCGCGACGCGAAGTGCGAACTCTCGCATGTCCGTCTACAGATTCCGCCGGCGCGCCCGCATGAAGGCGCGGATCGCGATAAAGCTCGCGGGCAGGCACAAGATGGGCACCTCGATGAGAAAGACCCAGCTGATCCAATCGACACCCTGGAACCAGACGCCGTCGTACATGACGCCCTTCATCAGGGCCGGGTAGGAGTTGTTCCAGACCCCCCACGCGCCGGTGAACGAGCCCAGCAGGTGAAGCATCAGAAACGAAACCGTGATATACAGACCGGCTATCGTCGTGACGACACCAGCCGAGATCCTCCTCATCTTGATCAGGAAGATCGCGATCGCAGGCAGCACGTACACCGTGAGATTCACACCCCAAACGGAAAGTGGGATGATATAGCCCCAGTTGATGGCTTGGCGAATGTGATCGGCGTCGTGAAGCAGCGCGGCCGCCAGAATCGCAATCATGCAGTGCGCGAGCGTGCGCGCCGTTTTCTCATCGAGCGGGGCCGAAAGCCCGTCTGCCGTCTTTCTCTCGTGCTCTGTCAAAATGCGCCTCATTTCATGTCGCGGTTGCAAGAACCTGATGTCTCGATCACTGGACATGATACCCAGCTGCGACCGCATCATGCGCGGGTGCGGGTGCGGGCGGGCGGGCGAAGGCGAGCGGGCGCGGCCGAGGCGCGGCCGCACGCGCGGACGCGGAGGGGGCGGGCGGGTGCGGGCGCGAAGCGCGACAGAAGCGCGGTTTTTGACTAGAATACTGCTGAATAACCCCCTGATTGCAGTCAAAAAGCGCGCGGCTGTGAGTCGGCCGCTGGCAACGCCACCGCAGTCGCGCGCGCCGCCACGGCCGCCAGCCGCGCTTTCGCAGCCCGGCCGCACACAATCCGCCCGGCCGCAGCCCGGCCGCCGGCAACTGCAGTGTTGCAGCCCGGCCGCACTCAATCCGCCCGGCCGCAGCCCGGCCGCGCACAAAGCGCCACCACGGCCGGGCCGCTGGCATAACGCGCAGCCCAGCTCACTTGGGTTAGAATCAATGCACGCGCTGCGCTTTCAAGCGCGATCTCTCGAAACGGAGGATGATCATGGACCTGCTCAAGGAGTATTGCACGGAGAACATGCTCGATGTACCAGAGGCGGTGATGGCAGGGGCACGGCGCATCGAGCTGTGCGACAATCTGTCCGTAGGCGGAACCACCCCAAGCTACGGCACGATAAAAGCAGCTGTCGACTTCGCGGAGAGGCGCAGGGTCACCCTTATGACGATGATCCGCCCGCGCGGGGGTGGCTTCGTGTACTCCCGCTCTGAGCTTGAAATCATGTTGCAAGACATCTCAGTGGCTCGCGCTCTCGGTACGAACGGCGTGGTCATCGGTTGTTTGCAGCAAGCACCCGAAGGCGGCCTCGAGATCAATTACGAGCAGCTCGAGCTGCTCATGCGCGCGGCACGGAACAGGCCCTGGACCAATCTGTCTGCTCTGTCGGCCGATCCTCATGTCATTCCCGTACAGGTCACATTTCATATGGCTTTTGACTATATAGCCGAGGACAAACAGATCGCCGCTCTGGAGATCCTGGCGGATTTCGGTGTCGATCGCATCCTCACTCATGGTGGGCCCGCGGGAACCCCGATCGAGGACAACCTTCCCCGGCTCGCCCAGCTCATCGAAAACGCAAGACCTCGGATCGAGATCATGCCCGGCGGCGGCATAACCTACAAGAACGTTGAAGACGTCGCATCGGCACTCGGCGTACGCGAGCTGCACGGCACAAAGATCGTCCGCTTGGTCTGAGCGAGTCAGACACAGCGCGTGCGCGAGCGTTTGCGGCACGCGAAGAAGAAGGGCTTCGCAGCAAGAGGCGCCGGCGGCTACGCCCGCTTCTTTCTCTTGGAGCCCTTCTTCGTCTTCGCGGACTTGCCGCTCTTGGAGGTGCGGTCCGCCTTGGCATCGCGATCACGCTTGGAATCGTGATGACGCTTCGAATCGCGGTTTGATTTCGATTCCTTCTCGCGCTTGGCGGCCTTCTGCGCCTTGGAGCCCTTCTTGACCTTGTCCTGCTTGCGCTTCTTCTTCGCCGTCTTCTCTGCCCGCGCATCCTCGAACGCGAGCTCCTCGATCAGCTTGTTGAAGCCCTTGAGATCGCTGGAGCTCTGAAGAGGAGCCGCCTTGCGCTTGCGCTTGGGTGCCATGGATGCGGTCACGTCCGCAGCCGGCGCTGGAGAACCGGCGGGGGCTCTGTGCGACGGTCGCACAGAGCTTTTCGACAGAACGGGGACAGCGCCGGGTGCCTCGGCGTCGAGGCGCCCTGTGAAATCGGCGCCGGGTGCGCGCGACGAATCCAATCGAGACGCCCGATGCCGACGGCTCGCGCGCTCCCGCCGTCTCGCGTGCTCCTGAAGCGCTGAAAGCTCTCGCCGGCTCAGACGCTGCGGCGCAGACCGCGCGTTCGCCGGCTTCGGCGGCGATTTGATGCCGGTGAGATTTGCGATCTGCGCGGCGGTCTCAGCGGCATCGATAGCCTGCGCCTGCATGCGCTTGCGCCTCTTGCGGCGCTTGAGGATGAGATAGATCGAGAAAATGAGGCCCGCGATTCCCAAGCCGCCGATCGTGTAGACCCAAAGCGGGATGTCCTTCGGACTCGTGGGAATGAAGTCGGTGTTCTTGCTGTCCCGATTCAACCAGGTATCCGGCAGCTCGGTGCGCTTGGCGTGAACAAGAAGCCGGTGCGTGTTGACCCCGTAGGGCGTGCAGGTCACGAGCGTGACCAAATCCTGCCCATGTTCTATGACCAGACTGTTCGTCTCCTCCGGCAGAACGACCTCGGTGGATGTGACGGAATAGGCGTGATCCTCCCCGAGAACCTGTATGACGAAGTAGTCGCCGACCTTCAGCTTGCCGATATCATCGAAGATCTTCACCGAGGGCAGACCGTTGTGTCCGGCGATCACAGCGTGGGTGCTCTTGCCCCCCACCGGAAGCGATGTCCCCTCGAGGTGTCCGGCTCCCCTTTGCAGAACATCTTCTGTCGTGCTGTGATATATCGGCAGCTTGACCTTGATCTTGGGGATGACGATGTCGCCCATGACGCCGTCGCCGGCGAGATTGAGTCTCTCGGAGTACTCGCGCGCGGTAACGGGCTGGTTGTTGGGATCGAACGGGTCGGTGAGGACTGTGCGATTGTCCAGCAGCCGCGCGTTGTAGTCGATGCACTGCTGCAGCTCATCCTCGAGGCTCGATCTGTCCTTCTCTTGAATGATCTCCTGCTGGTTGCGGATGACCTTCGATTGTAGATACTTCTGATACCAATCGCTGACATAGGGGTAGAGGATGCACCCGACGCCGACGAAAAACACCAGCGCGGCGATGATCGATGCAAACAACCTACCTTTTCGCCGCTTCGCCATCTTCTTCCCCTGTCGGTCATCCCGTGAGCAAGAGCGGAGGACCCGAGGGTCCTCCGCATGAGAATGCAACTATACAGAACTCACATTATAGAGCAACGGACTTCGGGTTACTCGTGCCTGCGCGAACGAACGATCCAGACAAGCGCCGCAACCATCAGACCAACACCGATGACGGTCAGAGCGATCGTGCCGGGCCCACCGGTTGTAGGAAGAATCTTCTGATCGGGCGTGTTGTTAGGTGTGTTGGCTATGGTTTGAGTCAGGACCGAATTATCCATACCTTCAGTCGTCAGCGTAACCTTGGTGTCATCCGTCGGAGCTATAAAGCCGGCGGGTGTCTTTGTCTCTACAAGATAATATGTACCCAGACCCAGAGCGGGGATGGTCGCGGAGTATCCATGCTCAGTGGTGGTCGTAACCGTCGTCACAGGATTATCCTCCTTTGTACCATCTGACTTCGC
This sequence comes from Coriobacterium glomerans PW2, assembly GCF_000195315.1. Lineage (NCBI taxonomy): Bacteria > Bacillati > Actinomycetota > Coriobacteriia > Coriobacteriales > Coriobacteriaceae > Coriobacterium > Coriobacterium glomerans. Next base: position 548,283 of record NC_015389.1, on the reverse strand, counting down.
GCGGTAGAGATCGAATACCGCTCCTTCCAGAAGCGCGCTCGGGTCCTTAACGCTTACCTTTTTGACCTTGAGTCCGTACTCGTTGATCTCAGCTTGGATTGGTTTCTTATCTTTTCCCGTTCCCGTGCTGTCGATCGTCATGATGTCTTTTTCGGGATCAATACCGTAACTGTTCTTTGAGAACGTCTGTGAAATAGGAACCACCATCTTGGTTCCGGGAGCGACTTTTTCGCCAACCATTCCCTGATAGGTGATCGCGATCGGCTTACCTTGAGCTTTCTTCAAGAACTCTGCCATCTTACCCTCATCCGGAGAGATCGTGATGACGCCGGGGTTAGCCTCCTTATTGTCTTGGATTTTGAGGAGATCCTTGACATCCTCTCCATTACTCTTGATTGCGAACGAATTATCTTGAATTTCAATTTTCCCGGGCGTTTCTTTCGTGTCGTTCGGGTACTGGATCGTGAAGGACAGCGTTCTGGAGTTGAGGTCTTTGTCGGTGCCCACATACCTAGGGATCATCGCGGTCGTCTGGAAATATGCAGTCTGGTCGCGGCCGACCGTATCGACTACGTTTTGGTCAAAAGGTCCGGCAGCCTTATCGGAGACAAACTGGTTGATAGCCTTGTCCATCTGCGTGCGCTTCGGCCCGCTTCCGCCTTTGGGTTGATGCCAATGACCTTTATTGTCCGGCTGAGGAATCACGGCCGTGATCAGGTTCTGATAGACGTAGGTCGCGTTATCACTGTTGTCGATAACGGTATAGTACAAACCGGCCGGAAGGTTTTCAACAGTCAATACCCCATCAGCGACAACACCAGTACTGGAAAAATTAGGCAGCTTACCGAGGAAATCATTTGCTTTCCCGGAGATCACGTTCGATAATTCCTCGAGTACGGAGGTATCTTCATTACTCGCCGCGTCGATCCAGGTTTGCACCTCACAGCCATATATTGTGGATCCTTCAGGAGTCTCTTGATCCTTATCATCCGGATCGACCCACCTCGTATAAAGCCGATTGCTCGTATCCAGCTTGGTGCGACCGATCTGGTACATGGTCACCTTGTCGCCCGGGTTGAGATTGGTGAAGGTAGCTATGCCGTTATCGACCGTCGGATCCCAGTCGGGGGTATCCGCCGCATCGTCGGGACCGTCCTCGAGGGCCGACGCCGTGCCGGGTGTTTGGAGAACCACCATCGCCACTGCGAAGAACAGCGCAAGGAAGACCCCCAACCATGTTTTTGAATTATGTCTCATAATGCTCTCCTTCTTGTGTGTCCTCAGGCGGCCGAATTGCCGCTCATGCTCTAGCCTGCACACGTTTATTTCCTCACGACGTTCGTGCGCCCTCGCCCGACCGGGAGCAACGAAACGGTGTTTGCTGTTCAAGGATAACCCTTATTTTGAGACGGCATGGCACCGAACCCCCGATGCGACCGATGTCGCGCATGCGAGATGATCGCTGATGCATCTCAGAAGTTCACCGGGGCCCGAGAAACGCTCGCCTAGCCGCTCAACCGAAGAGATCGAAACACGAATTGATGCGTTTTCGCTGCTAAGCATAGCCGGTCATTTCTCCCAACCCCCATTGAACACCTGAAAACCGAACCAGAGCAAGCAAAATATCAAAATCTGAGCGATGAAATACCGCTGGTCGGAACACATATCAATACTTAAGATCCTCTTAATGGTATTTCATAAATGTCATTATATAGATAAACCTCTAAAATATGTCTCTCTCACAAACCATCCATATCTAGAATATCGCCGATGTCGTCATATGGCAACATATTTCCGCTCGAATCCCCGTAAACGGACGCCCGTTCCGCCCCCCCCCCCGCCTGCGGGCGGGCGGGGGCGTCAGGCGGAAGGGGGGGGGGTTCCGGGGCCATGCGCGGGTCCGTCGGGTGCGCGGGAGGCCGACCCAGCTCTCAGCAGGTGCCGTTGCGCCTCATGAGCCACATCGTCGCCGCGAAGATCGACAACACGGCTATCGAGGCGCCCGCCTCCGTCAGGGCCGCGGCCCCGACGCCGGTGAACCATCCCGTGCCCGGCAGGTCGGGCGCCTTCCCGTATGAGATGGTCACTTTCACGGCGTCGCCTTCGATACTTGGGGTCGCACCGTTGACGGTGACCCCGGCACTGCTCACGACGATTACAGTGGGCTCGGAAGGCGCATCGTAGCCCGCGGGCACGCCGACCACGTGCAGATAGTAGGTTCTGGCGTCGTCCTCGGATTCGCCCGCCTTGATATCAAGCGGTTTTAGCCAGTAGGTGGTGATGAGACCGTCTCCACCCGATGTGAGCGGCCAATCGACCTTTTTGGTCTCATCTTCGTTAGTGTAGAGGTCGGTTACATAGTGCGACTCGTCGCTGTCCTCCGAATCGGTGATGACATAGCTCACGCCGCCCAGTGGGTCCGTGCTATCCTTCTTCTTGCTCAGCACTCTCAGACCGACGGCCGCCTCGGATTTCCATCGGGCCTTGAGCGTCACCGATCCGTCTTGGATGTTGCACACTTCCACCTTGTCGTCGGCATACCAGTGCTCGTCAGCGCTCTTGGCCCAAGCTAGAAACTCGTAGTTTTCTCGCTTGAAGTCACCGACGAGATCGTGGAACGTGGTGCCTCCGTAAGACACGCGCGTCTTCGTGACAGTGTCTTTTCCGTCGCGGGACCTACCGCCGTTCCCGTCGAAGGTGACATTGAAGGTCACAGGGTCGAGGTTACACTTGCGCGTGAGCGTCGTGTAATTATCGTCTTCGTTGCCGACGGCGTTGTATGGATGAGGGGACACTCCCTTGCCGTCCGAAGTCTTCTTCGGATAGGTGATGGGCCAGCCATCGGGGTCGGTGAAGGTCGCCTCGATAACGGTCGCGCAGAAGAAGGAATGGGGATCGACTGTGACCCCGGTGTCCTCAGGGTCGATGTCATGATTGGCGAGGTCCGGTTTGGGGCCCGGTTCGGCAACAAACGAGCCGAGATCATCGCCACCGGTGTCGCTCAGCTTGACGTTGCCGCTTCTGTTGTAGGAGTATGAGAGCAGGGCTTTGGACGTGTTCGCGGTTCGCTCTGCGGCCATCCCGCAGAGCGGATTCATGATGATGAGCTTCTCGGCTTTTTTTGTATGCGGTGTGACCTCATAAATTGATTCGTCGTTATCAGATTTGTTTGGATCCTTCCGGCCAAAGATGTAGCTTTCGGTGCCCTCCCATGAGCCCTGCACGTAGAGACTGGGGATGTATTTTCGCGATAATGTGGTGTTGAAGTAGTCGAATGCTTTTTTGCCGATCTTCAATTTTTCTTTTTCGCACAGGATGTAGACCGCTTTATAGGCCGATTCATTTGCAGCGGACGCCGCCGAGAATGCCTGATCCCCGATGCTGAGCTTCCCTTCGCAGCCGTTGAGCACCAGATCGCCTTTGTTCTCATCAGCGTTGCCCTCTGACCCCAAGTATGGGTCGTTGTAAAAAGCCTGCTTGCCGATCTTCTCGACAGTCTTGTTCGTCGCGAGCCCCGTCGAGGTCAAGCCGCGTTTATTAGTGGTATCGAAGCAATCTGAAAACGCGCTGTCACCGATCGTCTTGACAGTATTGTTCGTTTCGAGCCCGGTCGAGGTCAAACATATACACTTTGCAAACGCGCTCGTTTTGATCGTCGTTATAGCACTGTTGGTTTCCAAGCCGGTGGCGGTCAATTTTCCGCAGCCATAGAACACGTTGCTCTCGAGCTCCGTTACGCCTGTCGTGTGGTTGCCCAAGCCCGTCGACTTCACGCCTGAATTACCAAAGGCCCATCTTCCGAGGGTCTCGACCTTGCTGTTGTTCTCCAATCCGGTCGAGCTCAAACCGGAGCAGAACTGAAAGGCATACTCTCCGACCGTCGTGACAGCGCAATCGGGATTCTCCAGACCGGTGCTTTCAAGCAATTTATCGTACGCGAACGCAGTATCTCCGATATTGATGACGGTGCTGTTATTCTCGAGTCCGGTCTTCTTGAGCCCGGTTTTTGCGTCTTTGTCACAGCAGGTGTAAAACGCACTGGGTCCGATATCTGTGATCGTCGTGTTGCTCGCGAGACCGGTGGAGCTGAGGCGGTAACAATTCGCGAAAGCGTGGTCGGGAATTACTTTCAGCATGTCGTTGTGCGCCAAGCCCGTGTCCTGCAATGCGGCGCACGCGGCGAAGCAGCCCGTAGCTATTTTAGTTTTGTCATCTTCTTCAGGGTCCTTGTTTATCAACACTTCATTGTTCGCGAGACCGGTATTCTTCAAAGAGGTGCAGCCTGCGAATGCGTAATTTCCCAACAACTGCACGGCGCTGAGCTCCAGATCGGTCTTCTCAAGGTTTCTGCAGTTATTGAATATGTAGTCGGGAAGCTTTGTGATTCTCGTGTCGCGCGCCAGACCCGTGGTCGTTATTCCCGATTCGCTGAAGGCATAAGCCCCGATCTCCTCGACCATGCTATCCTTCAGGTCCGTGTCTGTAAGGTTCGCGCAGCCCCGATACGCATCTTCCCCGATCGATGTTATCGTGGCACCACCGGGATTCTTATAGCTCAGCAGCCCGGTGCTCGTGATCGAGCATCCATCGAATGCGCGTTTGTTGATTTGTTTGATGCTGTAGCTTGCGTCTCCCCACGCCGAATCTATGACGGTCGCCGGGATGAAGACCTTCCCCGTGAGCCCGGCGTCGATCGCCGGATCAGTACCTCCGCCAAGCAGAGCCTGGCCATCTTCCGACACTTGGAACGTACACGGGACGTGGTCGTTCTCGCCGACGGTGATGTAGCTCGTGAAGATTCTTCCGGCTGCGACGCCACTCGATCCGCTGGTGTCCCGCTGCGCCGGATCGCGGGGGGCGGGCACGGGAGCAGCCGAGGCGTCCCCGTCGGCCTTCTTGCTCTTGTCGGACTTGTCAGACCTCTTATCCTTGTCGGCCTTCTTGCCCTCGTCGGTCTTCTTGCTCTTGTCTGACTTGTCGGCCTTCTTATCCTTGTCGGCTTTCTCGCCCTTGTCGCCCTTGTTGCCCTTGTCGGCCTTCTTGTCCTCGTCGGTCTTCTTGCCCTCGTGGGACTTGTCGGTCTTGTCGGCGTCGCCGCTCTTCTTGTCCCCGTCGTGATGGGGGTCCACGGTGGCCTCCTCGCCTCGCGAGATCTGATCGGCCTTCGCGGCCGAGGAGCTGTCCGCCCAGACGTTGGGGACTATCAAGATGAGCAGAAAGAGCAGGGCGCATGCAAGCGGCGCCACGATCCTATGGGCTATGTAGCGTGCAGATCTGTGCATCCTTCTCCCCAACCTTCTGTCGACGGCCTCGCGAGCGCACCGTATTCGAGATAGCGAATATACAATGGAACAGTAATAGTATCATTTATATAGCCATGCACATATATTCTATTCATAGTTGGACGTTCGCACAAACCCACCATAATCATCACGGCATTGCTTGCGCACATCGATTCCTCGAGACCGGACGCCCTTTCCGTCCGGTGGCACCATTGCGGTTTCAATCGCCCCGAGGTCTTCTCTTCTGATGGCCTCGAGACGGGCTGCGCCAACGGCACCGGGGCCATCGACCGCATCCTCCCTTCCGTCGGCTCCGGAGCGCTGATCCTCCGATTATTGAGAACTATCGGGGTGCGCGCCTCGGCTCTCAGCAGGTGCTGTTGCGTCTCATGAGCCACATCGTCACCGCGAAGATCGACAGCACGGCTATCGAGGCGCCCGCCTCCGCCAAGGCCAGGGTCGCAGCGCCGGTGAACCATCCCGTGCCCGGCAGGTTGGGTGCCTTCCCGTATGAGATGGACAGATCCAAGATGCGATCGTCTGTGATAGTCGCATCCTCATCGTTGACCTTGACGCCATTGCTGCTCACGACGATTTTAGTGGCCTCGGAGGGCGCATCGTAGCCTGCGGGCACACTGGCGACGTGCAGATAGTAGGTTCTGGATTCGTCCTCGGTTTTGGGCCCGTCCGCCTTGGGGTCGAGCCAGTAGACGGTGGGGGTGAGGCCGCTTTCTTCGTCCGATACAAGCGGCCATGTGACCCGGTTGATCTCTTTATCGTCGGTGTAGAGGTCGTCCAGGCCAGTTGGAGCGTCTCTCTCGTCCGACGAATTGCTGATGACATAGCTCACCTTGCCCAGCGGGTCATCCGTCTTCTTCTTGCTCAGCACTCTCAGACCGACGGCCGACTCGGATTTCCATCGGGCCTTGAGTGTCACCGATCCGTCTTGGATGTTGCACATACCGGCCACCTCAGCTTGGGCCGGCCAGAGCCGGTTCTCGCTTTGGCCCGCGGTCTCAATCCAGTCCAAGAACTCATCATCACCTCGCTTGAACTCGACGCCGAGCACATCGTCGATCTTTCTGTTCCCATAAGGGACTTCTGTCTTCGTGACGGAGTCTGCTTTTTTTCCATCGTCGGTCTTACCGCCGTTCCCGTCGAAGTTGATCTCGAAGGTCACAGGGTCGAGGTCACGTTCGTGAGATCCTGCGGTGTCGCCATTGTAAGAATGCGACTTGGCCCCAGCCGGGTAGGTGATGTGCCCGTCATTGGGGAGGGTCAGGGTCACCACGATAGTGGTCGCGCCAAAGGGAAGGTTGGTCTTGCTGGAGGAATCATAGACGATTGTATGCTTCCCTGAACCACGGTTTTTTTTAGGATCCAGCTTGACGTTGAACGAGTCGACGACGACCGCGTTACCGGCATCGCGGTAGCTCACGCTCACGTTGCTGTTCAGGTTGTAGGAGTATGAGAGCTCGACGTCGGACGTCTTCGAGATTCGCACCGCGTGCATCCCGTAGAGGGGATTCATGATGGTGAGCCTCGGGAAGCCTGCATAAGCATCGACGCTATACGATGATTTGTCTTGCCCCTCACCGAAGCTGTAGTTTGTAGTGTCCTTCCATGAGGCTGACACGTAGAGATTTGGGATGTATGACTGCGACGTCTTTCGACTATCGATATCGTAGTCGAATGCCCTTTTGCCTATTTTCAAGTTTTCTTTTTCGCACAGGATGTAGACTGATGTATATTTCGGTGCCCCCGAGAACGCCTGCTCCCCGATGCTGAGCCTCCCCTCGCAGCCGTTGAGCACCAGATCGCCAGGGTTCTCATTTTTATCATCTTTGTTGACTGTACCTAAAAGCACATCGCCGAGAAAAGCCTGCTTGCCGATCGTCTCGACGGTGTGATTCGTCGCGAGTCCGGTCGTCGCGAGTCCGGTCGAGGTCTTCAAGTTCGTAGAATAACAACCTGCAAACGCGCTCTCTCCGATCGTCTTTATATGCGTGTTGGTGGCCAAACCGGTGTCGGTCAAGCTTCCGCACCCTGAGAACACAGCCTTCTCGAGCTCCGTTATATGCCTGTAGTCTTTGGGGTCGTCGGGGTCGTATGGATTCTGCCCCAAGCCCGTCGAAGTGACGCCTGTTTGAGCAAATGCGTATTTTCCGAGGGTCTCAACCGTTCTATTTTTCGCCAATCCGGTCGAGCGCAAAGCGGAACAACCCTGAAAGGCGTAGTCTCCGACCCACCTGACTTTGCAGCCGGTACCCTCCTCTTCGGAGCTGGTATTCTCCAGACCGGTGCTTTCGAGCAATTTATCGAATAGAAATGCATCAGCTCCGATTTTGGTGACCTTGCTGTTATTCTCCAGTCCTGTCTTCTTGAGGCCGATTTCGGCCCCGGTGGCTTTGTCGTACTGATAGCAGCTGGCAAACGCATCATCTCCGATAGTTTCGATCGCCGTGTTGCCAGCGAGACCGGTAGAGGTGAGTTTGGGGCAGTTATCGAAAACTTGTTTAGGGAGTAATGTCAGCTTGTTATTGCCTTCGCGACCATTACCCGTCTTAGCCAAGCCTGTTTCCGTCAAGGCTATGCACGAAGAGAAACAGCCTTGCTCAATGCTCTCCAAACATGTGTTGCCAGCGAGACCGGTATCCTTCAGCCGCGGGCACGATGCAAACGTATACCATCCAACAATCTTTGTCACCTTGCTTGTCTCCAGATCGGTGCTTTCGAGGCTCCCGCAGCCATAGAACGCATAGCCGGGGAGCGTTTTGATCGTCTCGTTGTCCGCGAGACCTGTGGCCGTTACTCCCGAGTTGCCGAAGGCGTATTCCCCGAGTTCCTCGACCCCGCTGTCCTTCAGGTCGGTAGACCGAAGGTTTTGACAGCCACAATAGGCGTTGCTCCCGATCGATCTTATCGTGGCGCCTTCGAGACTCTTGCTCTTAAAGCTCAGCAGCCCAGTGCTCGTGATTCTCGTGCATTTATAGAATGCGTAGTTGCCTATCGTATCGACGGTATAGCTTGTGCCATCCTCAATAGCCGTAACTGTTTTTGGAATGAAAACATCCCCGCTGAGCGCCGTGTTGATTGCTGCTATACCACCTTTGCCAGAACAGACTGCAACATGGTCTGCAGTAATCTTGCCGTCCTCATCTTTATCTATTGTCTCTTGAAACGCACACTCGACCTGCTTATCGCCGATGGTGATGTAGCTCGTAAAATCTTTCTTTTCTCGGTCATTGACGCCACCCGATCCGCTGGTGTCCCGCTGCGCCGGATCGCGGGGGTCGGGCGCGGGAGCAACTGAAGTGTCCCCGTCGGTCTTGTCGGCCTTCTTGTCCTCGTCGGCCTTCTTGCTCTTGTCGGACTTGTCGGCCTTCTTATCCTTGTCGGACTTGTCGGCCTTCTTATCCTTGTCGGCTTTCTCGCCCTTGTTGTTGCCCTTGTCGGCCTTCTTGTCCTCGTCGGTCTTCTTGCCCTCGTGGGACTTGTCGGTCTTGTCGGCGTCGCCGCTCTTCTTGTCCCCGTCGTGATGGGGGTCCACGGTGGCCTCCTCGCCTCGCGAGATCTGATCGGCCTTCGCGGCCGAGGAGCTGTCCGCCCAGACGTTGGGGACTATCAAGATGAGCAGAAAGAGCAGGGCGCATGCAAGCGGCGCCACGATCCTATGGGCTATGTAGCGTGCAGATCTGTGCATCCTTCTCCCCAACCTTCTGTCGACGGCCTCGCGAGCGCACCGTATCGAATACCTGAACTAAAATGAAACAGTTATAGTATCATTTATATGGCGTTATATACATTTAACATTTGCATCCAACCGTTCCCGCATGCGCAACAAAACCCTCTCAGCGCTACTCGAGCAAATCGCCATATCATGGTTTCACCTGCTTAAATGACAAATTCACGACAAATGAACAACCACCTTGGCAATTAACTATATTACCCGGAGGGCAAGTTGGTATAGATTTTGATACAAATCCCCTCTGCTCCCACAAAGGTAACATACTCGGAGAAACACTGTGCGATGCACGCTGCCCTCAGCTGGTGCAGGCGAGTCTGCTAGGCGCGACGGCCATCAGCTGGACCGGCGCGCCAGAAGCGCCATGAGTACGATATCGAGACCGGCAAGACCGCACAGAAGCGGAGCGATTCCGAAGAGCGCGAGCAACCCGGCACATATCACCAGCAAGGCAGTGCCGACCAGACAGGACATGCGCATGCGCCGCAGCGTGATCTGAACGCCGTCAAACGCCGCGGCAAGCGAGAGGGCCACGGTGATGAGCGGCGCCACCAGAACCTGAGCAAGTGAGATCCCGACGTGGCCGACAGCGGCGATCATCAGCAGCGACGCGACGGAGCACAGGCAGGTGAACGAGACGGCGGGGACCGCATCGATCAGGGCCAGCCGAGCGTCTGAGAAGGGCAGAGCCTGGCGGACTATGCTCACTGCCATATCGGCGCGAAACGCAAGCCCCAGCTCGCGAACGAGCGGAACCGCATAGATGAGCTGCAATCCCCAGACGACGAGCAGAGGCGCGGGAACGGGCCGAGCGAGCAGAAGCGCGCCGAGGGGCACCTCGAGCGCCCCCAGCAGCAACAGGCGAATGATGCTCTCATACTGTCGTATATGGGCGAAGACGGCCCGCGACAGCGGTGCCGCCGCCCCGGCGGCAAACCGAACCCTCAGCAGATGGGAACGGCGCGCGATGCGCAGGCGGCGACGGATATCGTGGTAGGCGATCGAATCGAGCCAGACCAGACGGCGAACGCCGAACAGAGCGGCGTAGAGCCCGCTGTCCTCGATCACGCGCACGGCGTCGATCGACACGGAACCGGCCGCCGCGGCCGCCGCGGCCGCGACGACGAGCGCGGCGTCGAGGGCGGGCGCGCCGCTCACGACACCGAGCAGGCGCGACGCGGACGCAGCGCCCCCCAGGCCCGACAGGTTCCATGCGCCCCAAGCGAGTGCGATCTCGATCGCTATGACGCCGATCGAGCACGCGACGCGGCTGATGCGCGTGCGGACGACGGGCGCGCCCGCGATGGAGAGCCTGGCGTAGCCGAAAGAGCGACCGATCGAGACGGCTGCGGCGGTCTGGATCGCCAAGCCTGAGGCGAGCGCGCCCGCCGAGATGCCGTAACCGGCGGCCTCGAACCCGAAGCCCAGCATGAACATCACGACGAATCCAACGATCGCGACGGCCCCCGCCGTCTCAAGGACGTCAAGGACGGCCATAGATCGCATCGAGAACCCGGAAGACACCAGAAACGTGATGTCGGCATCGATGAGCTTGAGCGGCGATCGGATCAGCCCGGCGATCGTCGCGATGAAAAGCGCGATCCAAGGTACGCCGAGCGCTGTTATCGAGAGCATCTGGAACAGGGACGATGGGGCCGCGACCGCTGCGGCCTCGACGGCGGCGCGCAGTGCAGACCAAGACATGATGGCCCACCCGCCGAGCGCGATGATCAGATACGCGCGGTAGAGGCGATCGATCAGATCGGGTCGCTCCTCGAGATCGACGCCGAGCGCGGTGCTCCAAAACGTCACCGCGGTCCGCAGGTGCCGGCGCCGGAGCCAGATGAGCAGACGGATTCTATCCATCGAGACGCTACTCATGATCGAGAATGCGAACGTGACCGCCGGACAGCTCGTAGACCACGTCGGCACTGACATGAGGCAGGTCGTGATGGCAACTCATCAGCACGGCGGCGCCCATCTCAGCGGCCTTCTTGACGTAGCGGCCAAAAAGCTCGCATGATTGCGGATCGAGCGGCCCGGTGGGCTCATCGAGCAGCAGCAGGCGGGGATGCGTCATGAGACAGATCACAAGCGCGAGCTTCTCGCGCATGCCGCGCGAGAACGCGCTCGGGTAGGCATCGCATGAGCCGGTGAGCCCGAATGCCTCGAGCATCTCCTCGGCCTCGGCTCTGCGCCCCTCCTCCCGGTTTGCCCGCAACAAAAACTCGATGTGCTCGCGCGCCGTGAGATCGTCATAGAACGCCGGCACGTCGCTGACAAACGAGATCGCGCCGCGAAGACGCGCGGAACGACCGGTCAGCGTCTCTCCGAGCACCCGGATCTCACCACTGGCAGGTCGCATCCAACCCGCGAGACATTTGAGCAGCGTGGTCTTGCCGGATCCATTGGGACCGACGAGAAAGGCGATGTCACCGGGATACAGTGCTATATCGACATGGTTCCACACCAAAGCGCGCCCGTAGCGAATCGAAAGATCAAACGCATCGAGAAGCGGCTGCTCGTCTGCAGATGTCATCTGGACCCCCTAGCCTGCCCATATGTTTCGAGAATGCTAGGTCTTTCGCTGGGGCGCCGTCAAGTCTCGCGGGAAATGGCGCTCGGGCGCTCCGCCGGGCCCCATCAAAGCGCGGAGACGTGCGGTCTTCGCGCGCCTCCGGCTCACAGCAGCATATAGCCACTCATTCTGCAGGCTCCGGCCGCTCCGGTCGAGCGCACGGCGCGCTCGGCCGCGTCGTCGATCCCGCCGAGCGCGAGCACGGGCAACCGCGCGCAGGCAAGGACCCGCTCGAGGAATTCGAGGCCGCGCGCAGCTGCCAAGGGCTTGCAGGAGGGTTTGAAGATCGGACTCGCCATGAGGTAGTCGGCTCCCGATCGCTGCGCGAGCTCGACCTCATCGGGCTCGTGGACATTGGTGCCCACCCAAGCGATTCCCGCGGGTCTGCCCTGCTCGACCAGCTGCGGCAACGGAAGGTGGACCGCGTTCAAGCCCATCCTTCGCGCCACCGCGGGTCTGCCGTGGACGATGAGGGCGACACCGGCCTCGTCGCACGCGGCGGCGACCGCGCGGGCGAGACGCTCGTAGGCGTCATCATCCAGATCGCGCTCGCGCACAACGATGGCGTCGATGCGCCCGGCGATACGGAGCACCTGTTCGGGGAGCGGCCGGGCGCAGTGCACGCGATCGGTGAGCGCGACGCGGGCGAACCCGCTCGCGAAGGGCGGGTCGGAGCGTGCGGGCTCTCCGAGCTGACAGGTCGCCGTCGCGGCGATGGACGTCATCGCGCTTGGTTCGTGATGACGCCGGTGATCGGAGAAGACGCCGAGGCGCGGTCGAGCACGCGGCCGGGTCCGGCCAGGCGGGCCTGACGGCCCGCTTCGATCGCGCGGCCGAACGCCCAAGCCATGCGCGCCACATCGCCGGCCGTGGCGACGCCGGTGTTCACCATGCACGCCGTCGCACCCATCTCCATCGCCTCGCATGCCTCCGAGGGGCGGCCGAGCCCGGCGTCCACGATGACGGGCAGGTTGATCTCGTCGATGATGATGCGGATGAACTCACGCGTGAGCAGACCACGGTTCGAGCCTATGGGCGAGCCGAGCGGCATGATAGCGGCTGCCCCAGCCGCCTCAAGCTCGCGCGCCGTGTTGAGATCGGGATAGACGTAGGGCAGCACGGTGAAACCGCGCTCCACGAGCGACGCGCATGCGCGCACGGTCTCGGCGTTGTCGGGCATGAGGTACTTCGGATCGGGGATGACCTCGAGCTTCACGAGGTCGCCGCAACCCAGTTCGCGCGCGAGCGCAGCGGTGCGCACGGCCTCCTCGGCTGTCGTTGAGCCCGACGTGTTGGGCAAAACGGTCACGCCCGCCGGTATAGCCTCCAGGATCCCGCCGGCTCCTGTCGCCCCGGCGCGGCGCACCGCGACGGTCACGATCTGCGCGCCCGCGCATCGCACGGCCGCCTCCACGAGCTCGTTGCTGTACTTTCCGGAGCCGAGAATGAACCGCGAGGTGAACGTCTTGCCCGCGATCTGCCAACTGTCCTGCTCGAGCGCCGGCGCGCCCGTCTTCATGTCTGTCATGGTCCATGCTCCTGTCATCGTCTGCGATGTTGCCACACCGCTTTCCTGCCGAATTCTTGCTCCGAGCCGATCGCGCGTCCGCGAGATTCCCGCCGAGTCCGGCGTCTCTGGCCGCCTCACGCCGGAGCCTGCTCCAAGCCCAGGATGAGCCGCACCGCGACCAGAGCCTGCTGCGCGGCGCACAGCGCCACATGGGGCGCAAAGAGGGCTGTGCCGCTCGCGACGTCGGTCGTGCCGTCGCCGCACAGGTAGAAGCGCGGCGAGAGCCGCCTGGTCGCGACCTCTGATGCCGGCCCCGCTCCGGCGACCCCGCTCGCGGCGATCACGACGGTCTGCGGCGCCTCGGCGAGCAACGCGTTGACGAGCAGCGCCTTCGCATCGGGCTTATCGAAGGCCTCGCAGACGATCCGCTCGTCCGCGAAGAGCGCGACGGCGTTGTCCGCATCGATCCGCGCCGCGTCGAGGTCGAGCTCCACGTCCGGATTGATGCGACGCAGCTGCTCGGCGAGCGCCTCGGTCTTGCGCATGCCGAGATGGTCGCGGAAGTAGTGCTGCCGGTTCAGGTTGCTCTCGTCCACGATGTCGAAATCGACCAGATGCAGAGCCCCCACACCGCTGCGCACGAGATGCACGGCGATGTTTGAGCCCAGCCCACCGAGCCCGGCGATGCCCACGCGCGCGCAGGCCAGCCGCTCGGCGGGCTCCCGGCCGATGCGATCCGCGAGCACCTCCTGCGCGCGATTCATATCAACCACCCCCTACGAAGCTGACGATCTCCAGCTGCTCGTCGGCGGCGATCCGATGCGCGTGGTAGTTTGCGCGCGCGACGATCTCGCCGTCCGCCTCGCACGCGACGCGGCACGGATCGTAGCCCTCGGCGGCGAGCAGCTCGTCGAGCGGCATCCCGATGACATCCGCGCGCGCCACGCCGTTGACCTGCGCCATACCTTCCTCCCTTCCGAGCGCGCCGCCGCAGCCCGGCGGCGCAAGAAAAAACGCGCACGAGGAACGCCGCACCCAAGGTGGTGCGCCCCTTCGTACGCGTCTCGTACTCTGCGCGAGATCATAGACAACAGCGGCGGCGATGTCAAGCTGTTAAGATGGATGTCCGGACGCAAGGCGATCTATCGGCCCGGTCGGGCGCAGGGGAAGGGAGCACACCTATGAGAGAGCATCTGATCGAAGCGCTGGGATGCCGTATGCGCTATCAGGATCTTCCCGGCACGGAACGGCCGCTGCTCTTCATCCACGGTCTGGGATGCGCCGGATCCTTCGATAACACGGAGGTCGCCGCGCAGCCCGCGCTCGCAGGCCATCGGCGCATCCTCGTCGACCTGCTGGGAGCCGGATACAGCGACGCGCCCGCCGACTTCGATTACCGGGTGAGCTCGCACGCGCGCTACCTGAGCCGCTTCATCGACACGCTCGGCCTGCACGAGGTGATCGCGATCGGACACAGCTTGGGCGGCCCGGTCGCGATCGAGCTCGCCGCGCTGCGACCCGACGCGATCATGCGGCTCATCCTGACCGAGCCCAATCTCGATCCGAGCGGCGAGGGCTCGACGAGCCGCGCCATCGCGAGCGCATCGGAGCGCACCTTCGTCCAGCGCGGCTTTCGCGAGCTGATCGAGGCGAGCCTTCGCGACGGAAACACGATGTGGGCGGCGACGGCCGCCCGCTGGTACCCCGCGGCGCTGCATCGCTTCGCCTGCAGCGGCGCCGCGGGCGGCGATCCTTCCTGGCGCGATGCGCTGTATTGCCTGCCGATCCCCTCAGCCTGTATCTTCGGCGCGAACACGCCTTCAGAAGATGAGCGCGCGGCGCTTGCCGCCCACGGGGTGGCGCTCGAGACAGTTCCGAACGCGGGCCACTCGATGGCCTGGGAGAACCCTTCCGGGCTCGCTGGGGCGATCCTCAGAGCCGCCTCTCATAGGGAAGCTCGGTGAGCACGAACTCGCCGTCGATCGCGCGGACGAAGACACCGGGGACCCTCGTGAATCCGTTGCGTCGGTAGAAGTTGATGGCCGGGTTGTTGAAGATATCCTTCTCGAGAACGTGCGCGAGATGGTCTTCATCCCAGACCGGCAGGGCGCGCTGCTCCAAATCGGCGAGGATCTCGCGAAACAGGGCGCGAACCTCGGGCAGATCTTCGGTGCGCGCGAGCCGGAGCCCTTCGACCGATATCGGATCCTCGGAGCGGGGTATCTCGATCGCCTCTCCAGCCATGACCAGACCACTTCCATCTCGGACGCCTCGTCTCCACACGAGGCTGTTCGCTCGGGTATAAGCATAGCCCACAACGTGGCCATGCGGATGTCAGTCCGAGGAGCCGCAACGAGGCTTCCGAGCCCCGCACCGAGAAAGATTGGAGCCATCATGCCGATACCGGACCCGCGCGCAAACGAAAAGAAGGACACCTACATCTCACGCTGCATGGAGACCGTCACGAGAAACGAGAAGAAGCGCTTCCCGCAGGAGGACCAGCGAGCCGCGATCTGCTACTCCACCTGGGATCGATGGCAGAAGGAGCACGGGCACCCTGAGAAGGCCGAGAGCTAGGGGGCTGCGCGCCCACGCAGCGCAAGGCCGCCTCCACGAGATCGTTGATGCGCTTTCCCGATCCGACGATGAAGCGTTGAGCGAACGTCTTGCCGGTGATCTACCAGCTGTCCTGCTCGAGTGCCACAGAGCTGCGCTTCGAGCCGAGATGACACCGGGACCGCTGTCTCCGCTGGCGACGACAACGGTTCATACGACATATACGCATGAGCTGCACCTACGTTATACTCAACTTCGTAATTACACTCGCTTGCGAGACATTCGCGCTTTCTAGGCGCACGGAGGACGGCATGCACATGAAGAACCATAGCGAGCGGATCACCCCTCTACCTCTCTATCAGATCGTGAAGAACGACTTGCGGCAGAAGATCATCACCGGAGCACTGCGAGATGGCGTCTGCCTTCCGACGGAGAAGGAACTTTGCAATCAGTACGGGTACAGCAGGGCGACCATTCGAACTGCCATCGAACTTCTTGCTGAAGAGGACCTCGTCATCAAAATTCGAGGAAACGGCACCTTTGTAACGTTCTCCCCTCCAGGCGGGTCGAAGGGCTCAGAGCTCCGTATCGATTTCTGCCAACTCTCGCCTCAGAATGATGAAACGTCCATCCGTATGCTGTCTTACAACACCATCGAGGCATCTGACACGATATGCAAACGGCTGGGTATTCCTCGTCAGACCCTTGTTCAGCAGATCGGCCGGTTGATCATGGTCGACGACGCGCCTCAAGCAATCCAAGTGGTATACGCAACCGAAGAGATGCTCCCCCATTTGTTTGATCACCTGTCTTCGAACGCCAGCATCGAGCGGGCACTCGAGAACTACGGCATGGCCGCTCTCACCTCAGATCTGACATTCCGCTCATCGGCTGCAACATCAGAAGAGGCCACCTTGCTTTCCTATGTCATCGGTGGTCCCACCTTCTCATTCGAGATTTGCCATCGTCAACGGCTATGCCAGACAATCGCGTTCTCAACGATGACATGGCGAGCCGACAACTTGGTCTTTCATGCCGAAGTAGATGCAAACGAACAGCTGCGTTGAGTTCTGAGTACATGGTTCTCCTCGTCACTGCGCTTTTGAACGCTAATAGATCATACTATATTCGTTATCAATATGATCAATCTTCTATGAACGGTTGATTTTATCTGGTAAACGGTAATCAAGCGATACCAGTTGAAAATACGCACGTGACCGCTACGGGATCAGTAAGCCGCTCCGCGTATTGCGATGCACCAATCCGAGGGGAAGAGATGGGGATGCACCCTCATGCACGCAGTCGACGTGAGCGGTGCCCCGGCCCGATTCGGGGCAAGATGACATCAAAACCGCGACCTGCGCTAGCCACAACAGCTTCTTGCCGATACCCGAGGTGCTCTCGATGCGGTCGAACCATGCGTACGATATACTCAACATGGCCATGGAAATCGTCAGCAGGCATAAGCATCCTCTGGAAACGCGAGAATCGACATCAATATGGAAAATTGCAACGAGCGCTCAAAACCGATGCCTCTCTACCAGATCGTGAAGAACGACTTGCGGCAGAAGATCATCACCGGAGCCCTGCACGACGGTGAGTGTCTCCCCACCGAAAGAGAGCTCGCCAAACAATACGGATACAGTCTATCGACCATTCGAAAAGGAATTGAGCTTCTCGTCGAGGAAGACCTTCTCATCAAAATCCGTGGAACAGGCACCTTCGTCACGTTATCTCAGGTGTTCGCTTCAAAACGATCCGCGCTGCTCATCGACATGTCCGATCTTTCGCAATTGGGCCCGACGACGGCCATACGCATTCTCTCGTGCGGAACAGTCGAAGCTTCTCCGACGATATGCAGACAGCTTCGACTTCCCGAACAGTCCGCTGTCCAGCAGATCGAGCGTCTGATCATGGTCGACGATGCTCCTCGGGCTATCGAGGTGGTATACGGGGGCGAAGAGCAGCTTCCGAACCTGTTCATCTCCTTGACGGAAAACGTGAGCATCGCCCGGGTGCTCAGAAGATACGGCATGACCAATCTCACCACCGACCTGACCCTGCACTCGACAGCAGCCACACCAGAGGAAGCGAAGCAGCTTTCATATATCAGCGGCGGTCCAACATTTTCGCTTGATCTGCGCTATCTGCTTCAAGACGATCACCCGGTCGCATTCTCGACAATGATATGGCGAGCGGACAGCATGTCTTTTCATGCCAAGATAGACGCAGGCGGACAGCTGCTGTAAACCTGATCCCGTTGGGCTCCAACATGGTGCTATCGCGCGTAACTACCCCGGGCGCCCTCGGATTCCGCATCGGGGCCGACGACAGACCGCACCTCCGGTCACGGTGCGGTCGCGCGCGATAGCGCAGAGCGCTCCTTGTTCGGCTCAGCCGTCATACTCGATATGCAAGCTCGGGTCTGTTTCGAAGTCATCGATGATGCCGTTGTATAATCGGTGCGGCCCGCCTCCTTGGCTAGTTGCCGTGTGATGTCATGCTCCTTGAGGATCTTCCTTAGATTCCCCTCCCCCAAGCCGTCGACCTGCCCTTGTCTTCCGGTCACGTATTCGCGCGGATCGATGGGAAGCGAATCCTCGGAGAATGCCCTCGTGATCTGTACCATCAGTGCCAAAGCACCCTTGCCCTTTATCCCGTTGGCATGGCGGAAGTCATCCAATTCATCCCACCGCATAAGCTGCCTCGACAAGCTTTGAGAGAAGGTTGTTCGCCAAGTGGCGTGCCACGGGGACGACGGCGTCGCCCATGGCGAGATATCCGTCGTTATAGGATCCCGGCAGTCTGTACCCCTCCGGCGCACCCATGAGGCGCGCGACCTCCCGTACCGTCAGCAGACGGGCGCGCATCCCCTCGCCGTCCCAAGCGATGAGGTACTGACGCGAAGAGCCCCCCGAGGGCGTTCGCAGGCAGCCGGCGGTGCCGTCGCATCGCAGCTCGAGAACCTGCCTGCCGGCTCTCGTGCGCCGGTAGCCGGTCGCGTAGCGCTGCCGTGAGGCGCTGAGCTTCGCGACATGGGAATCGGGAATGAGCGCCAGCACATCGTCTCTGTCAAAGGGAGCATCCGGGTCGACGATGTCCTCCAGCGACGCGGTCCGCCCTCTCGGCTCGGGAAGGCTCCACCAAGTGAAGCCCTCGATCGCCTCGCCGAGCCCGACCAGAGCGGCCGGATGCGCCCATGAGCAGCCATCGCCGAGCAGGACCTCAGGTATCCGGCCCCTCGTCCCGACGACGAACACGCGCGGCCTCGACTGGGGGGCGAAGCGATCCGCGTTGATCAGAAGCGCCCCGACGGAGTAGCCCCGTCGGACGAGAGCGGCGTGCAGGCACCGATAGTCGCGTCCGCCGTGCGCGCTCACGAGACCCGCGACGTTCTCCAGGCAGATCACGCCAGGAGGGTCTTCGCCGACTTCATCGAGGACCCTCAGCCACTGCCAGACCGAACCGGAGCGATCGGAATAGATCCCATCGATATTCCCGGCCAGGGACAGGTCCTGGCAGGGAAAGGACGCCCAAGAGAGAGACGCCGCGGGCAGATCCGCTCCGCTCACGCGCGAGATATCTCCCACGTGCAGAACCGACGGATCCAGATTGGCGCGATACACGGCGGCTTTGCGCTCGCTGATATCATTGGCCCACACGGAGCGAAACCAAGGTGCCAGCCCGCAGCCCACCAGGCCGGAGCCCGCGAAGAACTCATGAAACGGAAAACGCTCGCCTGTCATGTCCTCTTCCTTTGACACTCAGCGCTTCCGGCACGTATAGAACCAAACTACCATGGCGCATGAACACAGATCGGCATGGCGATGCATAAGCACAAAAGCTTTTCCTGCCTTCCGTATGCAATCAAGTCTTTCTCAGGACCAGCGTCAGGATCGACGTCTGCGCGAGGCCCCCACCGGCGAGCGAGCGATGTAGCCGATCAGCACGGCCACCATAAGAAACGAGATCGCAAACGATGCCGAAAGTCCCACGGCAAACGTCGAGAACGCGGTCGCGAGCACACCGAACACCGCGATGCCGATCGCGCCGCCCACCTGTCTGAGCATGTTGAACATCGCGCTGGCGATACCGGCCTCCGAGGACGGCGCGCTTGTGAGCACGAGGTTGGCGAAGGCAGGCGCCGAGATGCCGTTGCCGATGCCCACCAGCGAGACCGCCGCGGCGATCTCGAGAGCGCCCAGCGCCCGGGAGCAGGCCAGAAGCGCCGCGAAGCCCACAGCCATGAGACTCACGCCGACGATCATCGTGAACTTGATGCCGCGCCAGTTGGAGAGACGGGCGCCGAGCAGATTGCCGGCGGCCGAGATGAAAGCGGTGGGAACGAAGACGAGGCCGCTCGCCAGCGGTGACAGCCCGAGCTGCTGCTGCAGGAAGAGCGTGCACATGAACACCACGCCGTTCCAGTTGAGGATCATGACGAAGCCGCCGAGAAGCGCGACGCGCATCCCATGCGGTCCGAACAGACCCAGCGGCATCATGGGATGGGCCACCCTCGTCTGCGAAACGAGAAACGCCGCGACGCCGATCACGCCGACGGCCAGCAACCCGACCGGAAGCGGATCGGAAAATCCGATCGAGCCGCCCTCGATGATGCCACCGACCAGACAGCCCAGCCCGATGATGGCCAGCACCTGCCCGATGAAGTCGAACGGAACGCTCACCGACGGCGAGCGCTTGAGGCCGCGACACAGCCCCAGCAGCACGATGCAGACCGGCACGTTGATCGCGAACACGAGACTCCAATGGATCGGCACGAGGAGTCCTCCGAGCAGAGGTCCGCACGCGGTCGCAGCCGAGCCCCCGATGCCCCAGATCGACAGCGCGAGCGAGCGATCGTGTTCGCGACTGTATGCCTCGTTGATGATCGACATCGAGGAGGGCAGGATGAGCGCCGCCGATATGCCCAGAAGCAGACGTCCGCCGATGAGGATCTGGACGGTGGGCGCCAGCGCGCACACCAGCGAGCTCAGCGCGAAGCCGACGGTCCCGGCGAGAAAGATGCGCTTGGCCCCAAAGCGATCCGACAGGTTGCCCGCGAGCAGCAGCAGCGTGGCGAACGGCAGCGTGTAACCGTCCACGATCCACTGCTGAGCGGCCATGCCACCGCCCAGCTCGGAGCTGATCGTGGGCAGCGCGATGTTGGTGATGAGCACGTCCATGCAGGCCAGAAAAAACGCCGCGCAGGCCACGGCGGTCGGAATCGGATCGAAGGACATCGGGCGGTCGGTCGTGTGCGATCTCATGCTCATCCAATCTGCGGTGTGAAACGTTTCCTATCTGTGATACACCCGCGCGCGGCTCCCCGCGGCGAGGCCGCGTCAAGCGACACGCGGATAGCACACGGATCCGCATGGAGCAAAGGCGAGCTCGCGGACCGCGGGCGGTCGAGCTCGCGAGCCTCGCGTCGATGCGCTTCATCGTGCGGGGGCGACGGGCCCGGGCGCGGTGGCGCTGAGCTATTCGGACGCGTCGACCTCGTCGCCGCGGGCCTGCTCGAACTTCTTCTTCATGGTCTCGTTGCCCCGCGTGAGCCGGCGTATCGTGAGGCGCTCGGCCTTGTCGTTGGCCAACCGCAGATTGCGATCGGAGGACATCAGGTTGTCCTTCACCTTGTTCAGGTGATCGATCGTCTTATCGATCTCATCGATCGCGCTTCGATACTTTCTGCTCGCGAGCTCGTAGTTCTTCGCGAAGCCGTCCTTGAAGTCATTCACCTTCCGCTCGAATGTGGTGACGTCGATGTTCTGCTGTCGCACGGCGGCCAGCTCGCGCTTGGCGGCCAGCGCGCCCAGCGCTGCGCTGCGCAGCAGGGTGATCATCGGGATGAAGAACTGCGGCCGGATGACATACATCTTGGGGAAGCGATAGGACACGTCCACGATGCCGGCGTTGTACAGCTCGCTGTCCGGCTCGAGCAGACTGACCAGGATCGCGTACTCGCAGCCCTTCTTCTTTCGGTCCTGATCGAGCTTGCGGAAGAAGTCCTCGTTTCTATGCCTCGATGCCGTGGTATCGATCTCGTTTTTCATCTCGAACATGATCGAGATGATCTCGGTGCCGTCGTCGTCGAGCTCTCGGAAGATGTAGTCTCCCTTCGTGCCCTCGACCACCTCGCTGTCCTTTTCGAAGTAGGCTCGCGGAAACGCGGTCATGCGGAGCCGGTTGAACTCCGTCTCGCAGTGCTGCTCCAGGCTCTCCCCCACCATCTTCGTTGAGAGGCGCGCTCTCATGTCGCGCAGGCGCTCGATCTCCTCGTCCTTGAATCGCACCATCTCCTCGCTGGTGCGTTTGACCTGCTCGATCTCGGTGGCGCGCCGCGCCTGCTCGCGCTCGAGCGCGGCGGCCGCCTCGCGCAGATCCGAGGTGCGCTGGATCCTCTCGCGCTCGAGTGCGGCGGCGATCTCGTCGCGCGCTCGCTCAGCTCGGCCGACGGCCTGCGCGACGGCCAGCTGCCGCTCGGTCTGCGTTGCGCTCAAGCGTTCCCTCAACTGCGCGAGCTCGGCGTCGCGCGCGGCCACGATGCGCTCGAGCTCGGATTTCGCGGAGGCGGCGGCGAGCTCGGCCGCCTGCTTCTCCTCGCGCTCGTGAGCCTGCTCGCGCGCCTCCAGCTCCCGCAGAAACTCCCGATCGCGCACCTGCTTGACGATCGCGGCGTAACCGCTCTCGTCGACCTGGAACACCGTCGCGCACTTGGGACACTTGATCTCGTTCATGATGACCTCCGAACTTTCGTCTGCGGCTCCATCCTCGCATACGATAGCGCATGCGAGGCCCACTCGATTGCAGGGAACTTGTCAAATACATGTATGCGCCGATCTCAGGTGCGCCCGGCGACTAGAATGTAGAGCAGCTCTTGCATGCGCAAGCGGTACGGGGAGGTGCACATCTGTGGCGGACACCGTTCTCATCGCCGAGGACGACGGGGACATCATCGAGATACTCTCGTTGTATCTCGGAGGCAGCGGCTACGAGGTGCGCGCCGCGCGCAACGGAGCCGATGCCCTTGAGATTCTGCGTCGGGAGCAGGTGGCCGTCGCGCTCGTTGACATCATGATGCCCAAGATGAACGGATACGACCTCATCAAGGCCGCGCGCGCCGAAAGCCAGGTCCCCATCATCATCATATCCGCGCGCGCCGAGGCGGCTGACAAGATCATCGGACTCGATGCGGGCGCCGACGGCTATATCACCAAGCCGTTCGACCCCTTGGAGGTCACCGCATACATCCGCGCGGTCCTGAGGCGCGGAGGCTCCCATGGCCACGCGACGCAGAGCCTCTCCGGCAGAGGCGATGGCCGCATTCAGGTGGGCGATCTCGAGTTCGACACCGAGCGCCTGTGCTTGGCGAAGGGCGGCGAACCCATCGCGCTGACCGCAGCCGAGCTGAGAATCGTCGCGGCTCTCATGTCACGTCCGGGCCGCATCTTCACAAAGGCCCAGCTCTATGCCTGCGTGAACGGCCGTCCCTGCGACAGCGGGGCGAACAGCGTCATGGTCCACATCTCGAACATCCGAGCGAAGCTCGAGGACGATCCGCTGAGCCCGCGCTTCATCAAGACCGTCCGCGGGCTGGGTTACCGCCTTGAAGGCTAGCGGAGCCGCCCGAGGGCCGCGGGGGCGGCTCCGCGGCCGCCAGATGAGCTGGCGCTCGGCGCGCAGCGGGATCGCCCGGGCGCTCGGTGCCGCCAAGGCGAGTCTGGCCATGCGATGCCTGGCGAGCGTCTTGCTCTATGCGCTCGTGATCGCAGCTCTGCTCTTCGCGGTCGATTCGGTGCGCAATTCGATGTTCGACAACGCGTTTCCCTCTATGTCCACCGTGCTCGCCCACAGCTCCGCGCTGGCGCGCGACGATTTCGAGGAGCTTTCGGACACCGCTCTGGCCCGATGTCACATCGTCATCTTCGACGCGGACGGCGGCAGGCTGTACGCATCGAGCAGAAGGATCGCCAGGCAGATCAGTCCCGATGAGCTATCCGTCATCAACGACTACGACCAGCGAACGTTCTACGAGGTATTCTCTGGAAGGGCTGACGGAGATGACGGTTACACGATTCTGAGCTGCACCTTCGATGCAGGTTACATGAAGCGCATCAAATCGAGCTGCACCTTGGACAGCGACCTCAACATCTTGGGCGGCTCGCTGTTCCAGGGACGGCGCGCCCTCAAGAAACAGGAATTCGACTTCATCAAGGGCATCTACAACACGAGCATGTCCGTCGAGCGCTATGACTACCGAACCGCCAGCGGCGAGGCGCGCACCCTCGTGCTCATCGCCCCGCTGGTGAGCGATGCGGCCTACGCGCGCGTCGTCGCCGAGGCGAACCGCGTGTGGATCTTCGCCGCCCCGCTGTTTCTCGCCGCCACCGCGGGAGCCGGATGGTGTATGGCCCACCAGATCAGGCGTGCGACCCGGCCGCTCGACCGGGCGATCGGAGCGTGGCGCACGCAGAGGGTCTCTCTGGTCGACCGAGAGGGGATCCCCACCGAGCTGGTTCCGGTCTACGACAGCTTCGTCGAGCTCATGAGGCAGGTCGAGCGAGCACATGACGAGCGCCAGCGTCTCATCACGGACATCTCGCACGATCTCAAGACGCCGCTCACCGTGATACGCGGATACGCCCGGGCCTTTCTGGACGATCGGGTTCCGGCCGACAGGCGGCGCGCGTACTTCTCCGCCATCAGCGACAAGGCGGTAGACGCCGCCGAGATGATCGACGACCTGTTCGCCTACGCCAAGATGGAGCACCCCGAGTACCGGCCCCAGATGAAGCGCGAGATCCTCGGTGAGCTGATTCGCCGCATCGGCGAGGAGGCTGACGCCCAGGTCGAGCAGTCCGCCTGCTCGCTCGATATCTCGCTGCCCGATCACGAGATGGCGGCATTCGTCGACGCGCAGCTCATAGGGCACATGCTCTTGAACCTGATCGCGAACGCGTGCGCCCACAACCCCGCCGGTACGCAAATCCTCGTGAGCCTGAGACAGCAGGGCGCATATGCCGAGCTGAGCGTCGCCGATGACGGCGCGGGCATTCCGCCCGATATAGCGGAGCGCGCCTTCGAGCCCTTCGTGACCGAGAACACGGCGCGCACGCCGGGGGGCGGATGCGGATTGGGGCTCGCGATAGCCAGACGATGCGCGGAGCTGAACGGGGCAACCATCGCCATCGCCGAGCGGCCGCACGCGCCCTGGCGCACCGAGATCCTGGTGAGGATCCCCCTAGCCGAGGGGCCGGCGAGCGGGTTGGTCGGATCCAGATGAGAACGGCACATGGATCGCAGGCCGGCCGAGCGAGGCGAATCGAGACATATAAAGAAATCTTTAGGATCCACTCAGTCTGCCTTAAGACGAGCCTCGTATGATGAGTACGTCTCAGTTGCCTCACATGACCCTCACGACAATCATGATAACCGGTACGGACTTAGGCGGTAGCTCCCCATGGTATCAAGCGCACTGACATTTCTCGAGCGAAGCGCGACGCGGCACGCCGACGCGCGTGCCGCAGTGGATGAGAACGGCTCGCTCACCTACGCCGAGCTGCTCGATCGCAGCCGACGCGTCGGCTCCGCGCTGCTCGCTCGCGACGGCGCGCCGCGCCCGGTCATCGTCTTCATGGAGAAGAGCATCGATGCTCTCTCGACGATGCTCGGGGCGCTCTTCTCGGGGAGCTTCTATGTCCCCCTCGATCCCACCACGCCCCCAGAGCGAGCCCGGGCCGTGTTCTCCACGCTCTCGGATTGCCTGGTCGTCGTGAACGAGCGGACGCGCCCCTCAGCGGAGAGCGCCTTTCCCGCCGAGGCGATCGAGGACGTCAGCGCGTTGCTCGCCGGGCGGCTCGATCCGCGCGCGCTTGATCGCGCCGCGGCGGCGCGTCTGGACACCGATCCGGCCTACGTTCTGTTCACATCGGGTTCTACCGGCACGCCGAAGGGCGTCGTCGTGAGCCATCGCGCGCTCGTGGACTTCATCACTCAGTTCACATCGACCTTCGACCTCACCTGCGATGACATCATCGGCAATCAGGCTCCGTTTGACTTCGACGTCTCAGTCAAGGACATCTACGGCTCGATGGCGGTCGGTGCCACGCTCGTCATGCTGCCCAGGCGGCTGTTCTCCGAGCCCGCCGCCCTCATAGACGCGCTGCGCGCCCATCGCGTGACGACGATGATCTGGGCCGCCGCGGCGCTGTGCCTGGTGAGCACCCTTCACGGGCTCGACTACGCTGAGCTTCCCTGCGTTCGCCGTGTCATGTTCAGCGGGGAGGTCATGCCGCTCAAGCACCTGCGCGCCTGGCAGAGCCACCTGCCGCAGGCCCTCTTCGTGAACCTGTACGGACCCACGGAGATCACGTGCAACTGCCTGTACCACGTCGTCGATCGAACGCGATCCTACGATGAGGGCATCCCGCTCGGCGCTCCGTTCGCGAACCGGCGGGTGCTGCTGCTCGACGAGAACGGCAGGCCCGTGGAGCGCGCCGATGAGGTCGGTGAGCTCTATGTCGGCGGGACCTCGGTCGCTCTGGGCTATTACGGCGACGAGGCGCGCACCGCGACCGCCTTCATCCAGAACCCGCTCCAGAGCGCCTATCCCGAGATCGTCTACCGAACCGGAGATCTGGCTCGGCGCTCGGCTGACGGCGAGCTGTACTTCTGCGGTCGAGCGGACAACCAGATCAAGCATCAGGGGCACCGCATAGAACTCGAGGAGATCGATGCGGCGTTCGAGCGCCAAGACGGCGTCGAGCGGTGCCGCTGCGCCTACAACGCCCGCTTCAAGCAGATACACGCGTTCTTTGAGGGCGATGCCCGCGCGGAGACGCTGCGCGAGGCGATTGCGGCGTATCTGCCCGCGCCCATGGTGCCGACCTCCATCAGCCGCGTGGAGACGATGCCGCTCACGAAGAACGGCAAGGTCGACCGCGCAGCCCTGCTGGAGTTCGCGCGCAGCGCGCGGCGCGCGGCGCGGTCCCGCGAACGCGGGGGGCGCGCCCATGCGGGCCGCACCGATCCGGCGGGTGCCCTGGCAGGCATCGCCAACGCATCGAACAGGAGCGATCATGAGTGACGACCGACTTTTGGAGCTGGCGGCCGCCTTCGGCACGCCGCTGTACATCTTCGATGAGGCGGTGCTCGCGGCACGGGTGGATGCGCTGAGACGGGCGCTGCCCGACGTCGTCGATCTGTGCTACGCCGTGAAGGCGAACACGTTCATCGTGCCCGGCCTCGCCGGCTCGGTGGAGCGCTTCGAGGTCTGCTCGCCGGGCGAGCTCGCCATCTGCGAAGCAGTCGGTGCGCCCGCGAGCGATATGGTCATCTCCGGGGTCTACAAGGATGCCGCCACCGTCGAGCACGCGCTGGCCGGCCCTGCGATGCCCGCGGCGCTCACCGTCGAGTCGAGCTCGCAGCTCGAGCTCATCGCCGACGCCGCCGCCGCGGCGGGCGTGCGCGCTCCGGTGCTGCTGCGCCTCACGAGCGGCAACCAGTTCGGGCTCGATCGCTCCGAGATCCTGCGCGCCGTCGATCGCTTCGCCGAAGATGAGCGCGTGGAGCTTTTGGGGATACAGTTCTTCTCGGGCACCCAGAAGACCTCCCTTCGCCGCATCGGACGCGAGCTGGACCGACTGGACCGACTTGTCGCCGAGCTGGTAGATGAGCACGGATGGGCCCCCGGCGAACTCGAATACGGACCGGGTCTGCCGGTCAGCTATTTCGAGGCCGACAGGTTCGACGAGACGGCGCTTCTCGCCGAGCTGGGGGACATGCTGAGGGGCATGGCGTTCGGCGGCCGCATCACGCTGGAGATCGGTCGATCCATCGCGGCGTCCTGCGGGACCTATCTCACGAGCGTCGTCGACACGAAGGTCAACGCCTCCCAGCGCTATGCCATCGTGGACGGCGGCATGCACCAGCTCGTCTACTATGGCCATTCCATGGCGATGAGACAGCCTCCCGTGCGCCTGCTCGGAGCGGCGGGGAGCAGCGGGGCCGAGCAGGCGCAGCCGTGGAACATCTGCGGCGCGCTGTGCACGATCAACGACATCCTCGCCAAGCAGCTGCCCGTGGAGGGGCTCGATGTGGGCCGCGTGCTCGCGTTCGAGACAGCCGGGGCCTATTGCGTCACGGAGGGGATGTCACTGTTCCTCAGTCGGGATCTTCCGGCGGTGG
This sequence comes from Coriobacterium glomerans PW2, assembly GCF_000195315.1. Lineage (NCBI taxonomy): Bacteria > Bacillati > Actinomycetota > Coriobacteriia > Coriobacteriales > Coriobacteriaceae > Coriobacterium > Coriobacterium glomerans. The sequence goes on along the minus strand of NC_015389.1, from coordinate 520,426 downwards.
TGCTGCTGGGCGTCGATGGAGCACCCCGGCTCGCGCGCGAGAGGATGCGAACCGACGTGCTGAACGCTCCGGGGGGCCTCGCATCCGAGCTTGAACGTCATCAGTAACGGAGTTGACGATCGAACCCGATCGTCACGACAAGAAGGAGAGCACATGGACGCGATACTGGATATTCTAGAAGAACTCAAGCCCGGTCAGGACTATCGCGGGCGCACCGATCTCGTCGACAGCAGAACGCTCGACTCCCTCACGATCATCGCGCTCGTCTCAGAGCTGGAGGACACGTTTGACATCGTGATTCCCGCCGTCGAGATCGTCACCGATAATTTCAACTCACTCGATGCGATCTGGAAGATGGTACAGCGACTGCGCGAAGAGGATCTGTAGGCCCGAACACATGACATCCTATTTCTCCGTGGCGGTGCTCGCGATCTTTCTGCCCGCCACCCTTCTCGTCTACCGCCTCACCACGCGGCGTGCCCGCTGGATCGTGCTGCTCGTGGCGAGCTACGTGTTCTTCTGGAGCATCAGCGGCGACCTCATCGTCTTTCTTCTCGGCTCGACCGTATCGATCTGGGCACTCGGATTGCGGCTCGGAGCGCTGCAGCGGCGCCGACGCGCCGCGATGAAGCGCGCGGGCGCGGACAGACGAGCGATCAAGAGGGCCTACCGGCGGCGCATGCGCTTCTGGCTCGCGCTCGGCGTCGCGGCGAACTTCGGCGCGCTGATCGCCGTCAAATACCTCGGATTCTTCGGCTCGCTCGTCGCCGGACTCGGCATCCGCGTGCCCTGGGTGGTGCCGGCGGTGGGCATTCCGATCGGCATCTCGTTCTACACGCTGCAGGCGGCCTCCTACCTCATCGATGTCTATCGCTGCACGATTCCAGCCGATCGCAATCTGGCCCGACTCGCCCTGTTCATGGCTTTTTTCCCCGAGATGACCGAGGGCCCGATCTGCCGCTACGCTGATACCGCCGAGCAGCTGTGGGCGGGCTCGGACGTGACGGCGCAGAACCTGCTTCAGGGCTCGATGCGCATTCTGTACGGCCTGGCGAAGCGGATGGTCGTCGCCAATCGGCTGAACGCGTTCGTGAAACCGGTCTTCGAAGGGTACGCCTCCTTTGACGGCGGCATGATCGCTCTCGCTGCGGTGCTCTACACGTTCCAGCTGTACTGCGACTTCTCCGGCACGATGGATTTCGTCGTCGGAACAGGACAGATGTTCGGCGTGAGGATGCCCGAGAACTTCCGTCAGCCGTTTCTCTCCAAAACGGCTTCGGAGTTCTGGCAGCGCTGGCATATCACGCTCGGAACCTGGTTGCGCGACTACGTGTTCTATCCGATCTCGCTCTCCGGTCCCGTCAAGCGATTCGGCAGATTCGCCCGGCGCCGTCTCGGCAACGTCTACGGATCGATCGCGTCGAGCGCCATCGCGTTGTTTTTCGTCTGGCTCGGAAACGGGCTGTGGCATGGGGCGGGAACCCAATACGTTCTGTTCGGCATGTACTATTTCGTGCTCATACTCGCCGGAGGCGCGATCGAGCCCACCGTGGCCGCGCTGTGCGCGAAAGCCGGCATCGATCGGGATGCGGCATGGTATCGCAGGCTGCGCATCGCCCGAACGATCGCGGTCATCTGCACCGGAGAGATGCTGTTCCGCGCTTCGAGCGCCCAGGCTGCGCTCTCGATGGTCGGCGCCGTCCTCACAAGGTTCTCGCTCGCCTCCCTGGTTGATGGCACGGCGCTGGCGGTCGGCATGGACGCGGCCGATTTCGTCGTTGTCGGATGCGCGCTCATCGTCATCGTCGCCGTGAGCCTCGCTCGCGAGCACGGCGCATCGCCGAGCGAGACGATCTGTCGCGGACGGGTGCCGCTGCGCTGGGCGGTGCTGTGCGCCTTGGCCATGGCAACCGTCGTGTTCGGAGCCTACGGAGCCGGATACATGCCCGTCGATCCGATGTACGCTCAATTCTAAGGAGAGGGACCGATGGTCGATCTCAGATTCCGCGCGCGCGGCGCTCGCGCGGCGCTCGCTTTGGTTGTCGCCCTCGCCGGAGGCGCTGGCGTTCTCTCGGCGGCGTCCTACATCGTGGAGCCCAAGAACAACCAAGCCGAATTCGGTATGATCGAGGCGCGGGCGAATGGCGTGCTCGGTGAGCCGGACGACTCGATCGACGCCGTGTTCATCGGTGACAGCGAGGTGTTCAGCGCGGTCTCGCCGCTGCAGATGTGGGGCGAGCGGGGATTCACCTCCTATGCGTGCTCGACGACGGCCCAGCAGCTGTGCTACACGCGCACGCTGCTGCTGCGCGCGCTCGCGCGACAGCATCCCCGGGTCGTCGTACTCGAGTCGGATTGCTTCTTCTATCCCTTCACGGCGGCTGACGGTCTCAAGCGCGAGATACAGGATGTATTCCCCGTCTTCGAGTACCATGACCGCTGGAAGAGCCTGGGCCCGCAGGACCTCTTGGGGCCGCTGCGCCACACCTGGACCGACGATCTCAAGGGCTTTCGCCTGAACGCCTCGATTAAGCCGGTCGATGCGCTGGCCGACATGAACCGCGTCAGGAGCGATGCCGAGCTGCCCTGGATCAATCGGCTCTACATCGCCGATATCGCTCGGATCTGCCGCGACCACGGAAGCGAACTCGTGATCGCGACCGTGCCGAGCATGAAGAACATGAATGACGCACGGCACGCAAGAATCCAGCAGATCGCCGATGAACTGCATGTGGACTACATCGACCTCAACGATGAGAAGCATGACACCGGGGTGGACTGGAGCCATGACACGAGAGACTTTGGCGATCATGTGAACATCTTCGGGGCGAAGAAGGTCTCCGCCTCCCTCGGCGAGATCCTGAGCTCGAGGTACAACCTGCCCGATCATCGCGGCGACCCCGCATACCGGGGATGGGAGACCGCGCTCGCGCGTTACGATCGACGCGTCGATCGGCTCATCGCCGAGGCCGGTGCGGATTCCCAGAGGCCCTGATGTCGCCTGCGGCGCGGCTAATCGATCGGCGGCCGATAGAAGTTGCCGAAGAAGTTCTCGGTCCGCATCACGTTCACGACGGCCCCGCCGTCTTCGACGCGCACGAGTTGGATGACGTCATCGAGTTCATAGGCTGAGATGACGGTGTTGATCAGCCAGTAGCGATCGCGACTGCGCCCGCCGAGCACCTCCATGACCGATGAGCCATGCTTGTGAACCCTGTTGTAGGCGGCGAGGATCTGATCTGGTTTCTGGGTTATCACCTGCAGCGTCAGCCTATCGTAGCGATGGTAGAACATCTCGATGGTCTTGGTCGAGATGAACTGGAATATAATCGAATACGCTGCGGCCTCCCAACCGAACAGCGCACCGAATACGGCGAGGACGATGCAGTTCCCAACGAAGACCGATCCCCAGATCGACTTTCCGGTTCTGTTCGAGACCATGAGCGAGATGAAATCGGTACCCGCGGTGGATGCGCCCCCGCGCAGAGCGAGGGCGATGGAGAATCCATAGAGGAAGCCACCGAACACAACCTCGAGCATCGGCGTTCTGATGATGGCCGCGAAGTTCAGAAACCTCAGAAACATGCTCGCGGACACCACCTGCACCATGGAGAAGATGACAAAGCGCTTGCTGATGCTTCTCCAGCACAGGAGCGCCACCGGAACGTTTAAAACGAGCATGCCGGCGAATGTGGGAAACGAGACCCCGAACAGCGAGGTCACGCGATCGATCAGAATCGCCAGTCCCGTGAAACCGCTCGAGAGCAGACCAGCGGGCTGCACGAAAACCTGAATCGTGTACGCCTGCAAAAATGCCGAGAGAACGACCGAGGAGAGCGTGACGCACCTGCGGACGATGGTCCGACGGCGAAGATCCTTCAGGCGGGCGAGCTCTGCCTTGAGGTCGATCTTGGCCTCGGGCAGGCCGATCCAAGCATGCTTGGTCTCGCGCGCGGACGCCTGCCGTCGCCTTTCGTCTATCCGGTCGAGCACTTCGCGCCTGCGCGCCTCGCGCTCCTCCCGAGATCGTCTGACCGCGCGGTCGGACGGGTCGCGCATCCCTGAGACGACGCGCCTCAGCAGGCGCGCACGTGATGACTTCTTTCGCGGCTCACGCGGCTGATCCATCGCGACCCAGCTCCCGTCTTGAATCCTGCGAGGCGCGACGCGGGCGCGCCCCTGCCGACAGACCCAACCATAGACGGTTCCCCGGAAAACGCGTCCCGCATGGGATCGCGCGCAGACAAACGGCATATTTTCACAGACCGGATCTGCGCGCGACAGCAGCGCGACTCAGAGCAGCTCGCCGTAACGAGCGATGAAGTGACGTTTTGCGATCTGGGCCAGGCCCATATAGAGCATCACGGTCACGATGAGGCCGGGGAAGTAGATGAACGGAAGCGATGTCAGACCGATACCGGCGCCGAACGGCGTGAACGGGATTGCGGTCAGCACCGAGATGCCGACGACGGTGAGCAGCGTCAGAGGAGCTGCGGCGCGGCTCTGGATGAATGGGATCCTCGGCGTGCGAATCATATGAATCACCAGCGTCTGCGTCCACATGGACTCGATGAACCAGCCCGACTGGAACAGCGCTATATATGTCGCCGCGAGCGCGGGATCCGTGATATCGCCGAACAGGCGCCCTCCCGTCAGCGCCGGGCACACGACGAAGTACATCAGCAGATACGTCGTGATATCGAACACCGAGCTGGTCGGACCGATCCACAGCATGAACCGGCCGATGCTCGACGCGTTCCAGCGGCGCGGAACAAGCAGATAGTCGCTGTCCACGTTGTCCCAGGGGATGGCGGTGCATGAAAGATCGTAGATCAGGTTCAGCAATATGAGCTGCAGACCCACCATCGGCTCGAAGGGCAGAAACGCGCTGGCGAGCAGCACGGAGAACACGTTGCCGAAGTTCGAGCTGGCGGTCATCTTGATGTACTTGATCATGTTCGCATAGGTCTTGCGGCCCTCTATGATGCCTGACTCCAAGACTGTGAGATCCTTTTCGAGCAGGATGACGTCGGCGGACTCTTTCGCGACGTCGACTGCCGTGTCCACAGAGATCCCGATGTCCGCCGCCTGCATGGCCGCGGCGTCGTTGATGCCGTCGCCCATATAGCCCACATTGGAGCCGTTCTCGCGAAGCGCGCTCACGACGCGCGACTTCTGCTTCGGAGACAGCTTGGCGAACACGTTGTGCTCGCGCACGACGCTGGCAAGCTTGCGCTCGCTCATCGCCTCGACCTCCGAACCCAGGACGATGCGCTTGACCGGTATGTTCACCTGCCGGCAGATCGTCCGGGTGACCTTGTCGTTGTCCCCCGTCAGAATCTTCACGTCCACGCCGTGCCGGTTGAGCGTCTCTATCGCCGTCGCAGCCGAGGGCTTGGGCGGATCGAGGAAGGCGAGGTAGCCGAGCAGGGTCATGCCGCGCTCGTCCCTCACGCCGAAATCCGCCGTATCGTTCGAGACATCCTTGCGCGCGACGACCACGACGCGCATGCCGTCCTCGTTGAGCTCATCGGCTTTTTTGAGCACCGATCTCTTGATCTCGTCGGTCAACTCGACGGCATGTCCGTCGCGCTCGACAAAATCGCAGATGGATATCATCTCCTCGACGGCGCCCTTCGTTATGATCTGCGTCGCGCCATGGCGGTCGGCCACGACGACGCTCATGCGGCGCCGCTCGAAATCGAACGGGATCTCGTCCACCTTGAGAACGTGCTCGGCGAGACCCATGGAGATCGTTCCATCGGCCTGCGCCTCCTCCAGGCTGCTGATGATCGCAGAGTCCATGAGATTGCGCAGACCGGTCTGAAAGTGACTGTTCAGATACGCATGGCGCAGCACGCGATCAGATTTTTCGCCGTCGACATCAAGATGGTACTCGAGCACCACCTTGTCTTGCGTGAGGGTTCCGGTCTTGTCCGTGCAGAGCACATCCATCGATCCCAGATTCTGGATCGAGTTCAGGTTCTTCATGATGACTTTCTTCTTGGACATCGACGTGGCGCCCTTGGCCAGACACACCGTGATGATCGTGGGGAGCATCTCGGGCGTGAGACCGACCCCCACCGAGATCGCAAAGGTCAGAGCCGCCACCCAGTCGCCCTTCGTGACACCGTTGATGATGAACACGACAGGGACCATGATGGCCATGAAGCGGATGAGCAGCCAGGAAACGGAATTCACACCTTTCTCGAAACCCGTTTGAACCGGTTCCTCGATCGCCTGGGACATCGATCCGAACAGCGTGTCGTCCCCGGTCGCCACGACCACGCCCGACGCGCTGCCCGACACCACCGTGGTGCCCATGAACGCCAGGTCGGGAACCTCGGTGAGCGTGTCATAGGGGGGCTCGATCGATCCAGCTATCTTTTCGACCGCGATGCTCTCCCCGGTGAGGGCCGACTGGCTCACAAAGAGGTCCTTCGCGGAGAAGATGCGCATGTCCGCGGGGACCATGTCACCGGCGGCGAGTCTGACGATGTCTCCGACCACGATGTCCTCGATATCGATCTCGCGCTCGGGCTGATCGGCACCGCGCCTGCTCACGAGCGCCGTGGTCGTGATCATCTTGAGCAGGTTCTCCGCGGCGTTGCCGCTGCGCATCTCCTGAACGAAGCGCAGAAGACCCGAGATCAGAAACATCACCGCGATGATGACGACCTTGGTGAAGTCGCCGCTGCCCGGTTCGGCCAAGATCACATCGGTGAACAGCGAGACCACGCCGAGAAAGATCAGGATTCCTGTGAAGGGGTTGATGAATGCGGACACGAGCCGTTTGGCAAGCGAATCGCGATCGCCGCGCGTGACGACGTTCGCGCCGAAGCGCTCGCGCGCGTCCTCGACGGCATTCACGTGCACTCCGAGCTCGGAGGTGGAAAACTTCTCGAAGAGCTTGGGGACGTCCGCTCGCGCGGCGAAGACCATGCGCTCCTCGACGGCCATGCGGCGATGATCGGCCGCGGTGCCGCTTCTGGTATTCGGTTGCACTGTGAGTGCAGATTGATTGATCATCTTCGATCATTCCTCCCGTGGAACGGCAGCGCGCAGCGCCCCGTCCCGGGTCCGGCAGCCGTGAGGATCACAGCTGCGCATACGGATGTATCAGGAAATGTCGAAGAGGCGCGCCTTGGCCGCGCACGGAGCGGGACATGCGCCCGCACCGGTTGCTAGAGCTGCCAAGGAGCAGCGACTTCGACTTCGTGAACAGTCATCCATGTCCCACCTCCTTAATGAAAAATCCCCTGCCGAACCCATGTGCGACAGGGGATTGCGCAAGCAGATGCAGGCACTCGACAAGCACCTGTGACCCCGTCGTCTGAGTTTCGGCTTCGCAGGGCGATGCTGTTGCGTTAGTCCATGCCTTCACTCGACATGGACTGCTGGCCTGCTGGTGATGTCTCCATCACTTCGCGGCAGCAACCCGTATCCCTGCGGTAGCCTCACCTACCGAGTCGGTAATGAAACCGAGCGAAGTATAATCCTTGTGACATGTGATGCCAAGACGCGACGAGTTCTCCACATTGCGCATCCACGTGACGGACGCGCGCCTCCGCGACCGCGCAGAAGGGTCACTGCCGATCGTCGCGACCTTCGCGGCAGCGCTCGGCATCATTGCGAGCGGTCAGCGCGCGCACGCGCGCCGCGTGCTTGCGCTCGCGCGACTGCCGGTACAGCCGCCACGCGCTCGTCAAGATCGCGAGCCCGCACAGGACCGTGAGCGCGAGACCCAAGATGCGCAGCCAATCCTCGAAGACGAGCATCGGCGAGGCGGTCGATGCGGTCGGCGGCAGAAAGCCCGTGATCGCATCGGCGATCGCCCCTGGGTCGGCTGCCTTGGGCTTGGCGTCGGTCTTCTCGCAGAATACGAGGTAGCGTTGTGAGTTCTGTCCGTAAGGGTGACAGGTGAACAGCGTCAGCATATCGCGACCGCTCTGAATGTTCAGCGCATCAGCATCCGCCTTGTCGATGATCTTGGTTGAGACGGTCGCGTAAACGATGGTCTCCCAGGGCGTCTCGACGACGACTTGATCGCCCGGCTGCATGCTCTCGATATTCCTGAACATGAGCAGACCGTGCAAGGCGCCGCGATGGGCGGCGACCACGGTGTTGGAATCCTTCTCGCCGAGCGGCATCGAGGTGCCCGCTATGATGCCGGCCCCCTTGTTCATATGATCGTCCGTCGCACCGAGATACAGCGGAAGGGTCACGCTCATACGGGGTATCGTTATGCTGCCGATGATGCCGTCGGGCAGACCGAGATCATTGAGCTCGCCGCCGTTGAATGCGAACGGATCGTTGATCTGCTGGCTGGTGCCGGTGCGAACGGCCTCGTTGTAGCGCTGGAGCTTGAGATAGGTTGAGTCGTTGCTCTTCGAGCGATATGTGACTCCCCCATCGACCGAGGTTTGCTGTGCGGCGGAACCCTGCACGAGCTCCCTTCGCATCTTGCTGAGTGCGGCGTCTGATTCTCCGCGCGCAGCGATGCTCGAGGCGGCGGGATAGAAGATGAACGCGGCTCCGAGCATAAACAAAACGATGCTCAGCACAAGCGAGACCTTGCTCGCCGGACATTGCGCACCCCTCTTCCTTGCTCTAGGCATCCCGCTGGTCCTCCTGCGTCCCCTTCGCATCGCAAAGATGGCTCAGGCCACAGCAGATGCGCTTCGTTGTTCCATCATGCAGCTCCGGTCGAAGAGACTCCCGTTATCTCATTTTCGACTCAACATAGTAATGATAGAGGAATCTGCAAAAGGATGCTTGTCTGAATTGTCAAGATAGGCGGTTCTTTCCGCACTCGACGGCACCGGCGCACATGGGAGAGCCAGATTCAGGCGCACATCCCATAGAATGTGATATCCACCTTGGAGAACAGATCATTTTGAAAATCGCTCCACGCCGAGGTGGCTTTGGAGTTCGATTCACTGTATTGCTGGTATGCCACATAGTATACCGCCATCGCCTGATCATAGGTGGCGGAGTCCGATGTGAAGTGCTGATCCTTCAAGACCGCGTGGAGCGGTCCGGTCTCGTCCGCCCACGTGCCCTTCGCAGCGTCCCACTCCTTGCCGAGGAGCTTGATGATGTAGTCGGCGTAGCCCTTCGATGCCGCGTCGCCCTTGCCCCCGGGGGGTTCATCGGGCGGCAGGGGCATAGATGCTCCTGCTGCGGAATCGCCGACGACCTGCGCGTAGAGCTTTTGGATCAGCGCCTGATCCTTGACGATCTTCTTCGCCTGATCCTCACTCACCTTGAAGCGCGACGCGATCGTGGAGTAATCGCTGACGCCGATCTTCGTCTGCGCGTAATCGGTCATCTCGTTGTCCGACACGGAGAGGCCGCGCTCGGACGCGACGTCGGTCAGGATCTTGCTGCGCACCTCATCCAAGATCGACTCAACCGAAGGCGTCGTGTAGGTACCTTCCTCATTCTTCGACATGTCAACGCTGGCCTGCCCCTCGATGGCGTCACGCGCCGTGATAACGTGATGCTGGCCCTCATAGGTGTAGCTGGCGACCACGGTTGCGAGCTGGTCCTCGCCGAATGTAGGCTTTCGAATGCCGTGAGGGGCGAAGCCGCCCCCCAGCGCGAACAGCGCGACGCCGCAGACGATGACGACGAGCACGGCCGCGGCGATGAAGGCGGTGATCTTGCGGCGGCGCTTGCGATGCGCGGCCGAGCCAAAGTCCGATCCTCCGACGCCTTCCGAGGCGGCGTGACTTCGAGGCTCGCAGCGTGACGCCGAGCCATCCGCATCCGCATCTCCAGCGTCGAGAGCATCGCAGCTGTCGAGATCATCGGGGATGACGTCATCGAGCGTGCCGGGCTCGGGTTCCTCATGACCCAGATCTCGTCGCGAATCGCGGGCGCCGTCGCCCGTTGAATCCCGTCCGGAGTCATCGTCGGGATGCTCCGCGGCATCCGGCTCGCTCGCGACATCGGTGTCGGCGTCCTCGACGCTTCCGGCATCCTCGTCGGTCGCGTCGGTCCGCGCCGTGCTCTGATCGGCCGATATCTCCTCGGCTGAGGCGCCCTCTACGATATCGACCTCGCTTTCCGGCAGATCACCCGGAACATCAGATCGCTCGATGATCTCGATGCCGCTGACCTCATCCCGCTCGTCCCTCTTCTGAAAAAGGCCCATCTGCCAGAACTCCTTTTGTCGGTGCGCCCATCCAGGCGATGCGAATGAACAAAGAATACTACGGCGTCCCGATCGCAGAGCAGCAAAAGCGGCTCGATTTGCGGAGTCGCATCTCAGGGGGACAAAGAACGCGCGCGATCACGAGGTCGGCACAGGTTCGTCATACGATATCCTTGCGATCTCTAACGGACGACATCGGCCTCGTCATCATCGGATGCCGGCTTCACGCGGGCGCGCTTCTTCGGCGCGTTGAACTTGAATCGCTTCGAGAGCATATCGTAGATCTCGCGCGAACGGGCCTTGAGATAGCTGCCCTTGCCGTTCTCCGCATCAAATTGGATGCGGCCCGCCAGCTCCTCGGCGACGCTGCCGGTGATCTTGCCTGACGCGAAGACATACAGGCACCCCAGCATATCGCGATACTCGAGATCCCCGTGGTAGCACTGGATGGCCTCGTCCAGCATGGGCCACACCTTCTTCGAGCGTCCGCGATCCGTGGCGCCCCACGTTGTGAGCAAGCGAAACGCAGACAGCCTGAGCGCGGGCGACAGCTCGTCGAACAAGGCCGCCTCCGCGCCGTCGAACGCGGACCCGACCTCCTTTGCGCACACCGGAACGAGCGAGGTGAGCGCGTCCAGGATCTCCCATCGGGTCTGAGCCTCAGGGCGGTAGAGCGCGTCGATGAGCTCGGCTGCGAACGGAGCGACCATGCCGGGGTCGCGCGCGCTGAGCAGGGCGACGACACGTGCGGAAAACTGTCGAGAGCGACGAGACGCGCTGCTCAGGTCTTCGATAAGCGCTGAGAGCGCCGACGAGTCGGTCTCAACGAGTTCGAGTCGCTCGCGCTCCTCGGCGCTGAGCTCCACATCGTTGGTTTCTGTCATGGCCACCTACCTCTTCTTGCGTCGTCGACTGGAAGTACCCGTCTGCTGATTCGCTTCATCGCGCCCGCCGCCGGAAACCGACATGAGATCGCGATCTCGCATGCCCGGAGCTCCGCGGTGAGCGCGGCGGGTGCCGCGTGTCGCGCGCTGTCGGCGGGCCTCGTCCGCACCGAACAGATGATCTATCGCGCGCCAAGGGCCCGTGGACGAGCCGAAGCCGGTCTTGAGCCCGACGAGGCAGCCCGCCATCAGACCGACGACAGCCGAGTACATCAGGGGCAGAGCGCTGAGCGCGGCGAAGGCGATCGCCGCGACGCATACGCATGCCACGGTGGCGCCCCAGAAACCCGCCTTCGTCTCGACGCGCTTCGCCCACTCCGAGCCGATCGCGAACCCGATGTAGATACCGAAGAAGAGCAGGAGCAGCGAACAGATGATGAACGCCGGATCCGTCATAGCTCGGACCCCTGCTCATCGGCTCGCTCGGCGCGGCAGCCGCATGCGCAACCATCGTGATCCGACGTGTCTGCGGATGCGCAGGAGCAGCTATCATGCTCATGGTTCGCCGTATAGAGCGACCAATCCAGGCCCGCATCCGAGGCGGCGTCCTCGTCTTGATACAACAAGGAGATGGCCTGCGTGCCGCGCTGACCCCCGCCGATGGTCTCGAGCATGTCGTAGAGCGAGAAGGCCGTCTCGGTCCCGGGCAGCGAGACCTCGTGCTCCTCGGCGTCTTGGATCGCGAGACCCAGATCCTTCAAGAAGTGCTTGACCATGAAGCCGGGTTCCCAGTCGCCGGCGAGCGCGAGCGGAGCGAGTTGCGCCATCGCCCCGGACGACCCCGTGCCGCCGAGGATCATATCGCGCGTCTGATCGAGATCGAGCCCGCAGCTCTCAGCATAGGCGAGCGCATCGGCCATGCCGACCATGCATGAGGCGAGCGACACCTGGTTTGCGAGCTTCGCGGCCTGACCGGCACCCGGTGCGCCGAAGCAGCATATCTTCGACGTGAACGCATCGAGCAGCGGTCGGACGCTTCGGATGTCGCGCTCAGTCGCGCCGACGATAGCCGTGAGGGTCCCCGCGATCGCGCCGCGATCGCCTCCGGTCACCGGACAGTCGAAGGCGAGTTTTTCCTCGACCTGGGCGGCTGCGGCGATGTCGCGCGCCAGCGATGGCGAACTCGTGGTGAGATCGATGAGGACGGCCCCGGGCTTGGAGACGGCGAGCAATCCGTCACCGGAAAGGTAGATCTCCTCGACCTGCTCGGGGAAGCCCACCATGGTGAAGATGAAATCCGCATCTCGAGCCGCCTCAGAGGGAGATGCCGCCCAGCGGGCACCGCGCTCGACGAGGCCGTCCGCCTTGGATCTGGTGTGATTGTGCACCGTGAGCGGATAGCCGGCATCAAGCAGGTTGCCGGCGATGGGCGCGCCCATGATGCCGGTCCCGATAAACGCCACGGTGGGTCTGCTGTCTGTCATATGATCTCCTCAATCAACAGGGTGCGTCAATACGATGGGTTCCCGAGCGCCTCGGCCCCCCTGTTTCGCTTCAAGGGGCCGAGGCGCGAGCTAGGATCTTGCGCGAACACCCTCCGCCTCGCGGACGCGTCGCGCGATCCGATCGGTCAGAGATATCTTATCAGCTCGGTTGCGCCCCCAGAAAACAAGCGCAACCATGCCCGGTCCCACATGCGCACCGATCGTCGGTCCGACGGCACCTCGGATGATCGTGAGGTCCTCGCAGCCCTCCTCCTTGCGAACGGCGCTCTCGACCCAGTCGGCGTCACGCTCCGCATCGGCGGAGGCGATCGCGATCGGCATCGTCGGATCGAGCACGTAGTTCTCGCGGAACATCTTGATGAGCGAGCGCAGCGCCTTCTTTCGGCCTCGAGAGACCCCGGTGAGCGACAGCGACCCCGTGCGATCGAACGTGAGATTCGCCTTGACGTCGAGCTTGCTCGAAAGCTGGGCGGCGGCCGGCGGTATCCGACCACCGGCGGCAAGAGCCTGGAGGCTGTCGAGCGTGAAGTAGCCGTGCACGTAGAACTTGGCCTCCTGCGCCCAGCGCGCCAGCTCTCGGGCGCTGAGCCCTGCGTCGCGCTGTCGGACGGCCTCCAGGGCGAGCAGCTCGCCGGCAGCGCACGGCAGACCGTTGTCCACGATGTAGAGCTCGAAGTCGGGGTAGGCCTCCCGGACATCTTGGGCGGCGCGGCACGCCGCATCGTAGCTCGACGACAAGGCCGAGGTGAAGCACAGATACACCGTGGGCGTCCCCTCCCGGGCGCACTCCGTGAGAAACTCGAGATAGCGACCGAGCGACACCGCTGACGTCGATGCCGGCGTCCCCGCCCGCAGTCTGTCATAGAAGGCCTCTGGGGTCATGGTGCTCCAGATGTCGTCGATGAACTCCTTGCCGTCCAAGATATATGGAAAGCCCAGAATATCGACGTCGAGCGCCGCGGCGATCTCGGGTGTGAGATCGGCGCAGGTGTCGATCACGATACGGCAGCGATCGGGACGTGCAACAGCAGCTGGCGGGTTCATCATACGCGCCTTTCCAAGCAAAAAGCGGCCATCCGCATGGGATGGCCGCCATCCTTCATTCATGCCAGACGATACATTTTACTCGTCTGGGCTCTCGAGTTTCGGCTTGATGATGCCATATCCACCATTCTTACGGTGATATACCACATTGATGAGGCCGGTCGCGTCGTTTTCGAACACATAGAAGTCATGGCCGAGCAGATCGATCTGAACGAGCGCCTGCTCCTCGGACATAGGCGTGATCTCGATGATCTTCTCTCGAACCAACTGGTCATCTTGATCCTCGGGTACAAGCAGATCGGCGAGATCCTCGACGCGCTGCACGGGAACGACCTGCGCGGCGGATGCGCCCTGCTGACGCATGTCAACGACCTTGGTCTTGTATTTGCGCAGCTGACGCTCTACCTTTTCCGCAGCGAGATCGATTGCCGCATACATGTCCGCGCCGTGCTCGACCGCCCGGATGACCGATTTTCGCACACGCAGGGTGACCTCCACGATGGCCGGCTGCGGATTGGACGGGTTCTTCTCATAGCGCAGCACCGCATCGACGGTCATCGGCTCGATGTCGAACACCTTGAGCGCATCGGCGATCTTTTCGGTCACATGGGCGCGCAGCGCATCCGTCACCGTGGTCTTGCGACCCGAGACCCTGATATCCATAACCGTCTCCTCACTCTTCAGCGGATAGTGTCCCCTATAGCTTCTACCCAGCACCCGTTAATAGCAAATTTCGTGGCGCTGGCGCGCCATTAGCGAGACGACTGCGACCGGTCACCGATCCCTGGGACAAAACCTCCATTTCAAGCCGAGCGCGCCGTCGGCGGCTCAGCGGTGAGCCCGGACACCGGAAGAGTCCCGCCGCGATGCCGGGCACCTTGGATAAGGCGACGCGCCGGCGCTGCTCACGCACCGGAAGAGGCGCTCTTATCGGATCCGGCGGAGCCGGTCTGCCCCGTGCCGCCTCCGAGCTCGTCGAGCACCGAGTCCTGATCCGCGGAGGCCGCTTCGGGCTTGATACCGGAGACGAGCCTGTCGGACAGGGCCATGGGCAGCTCGCCGTACCACGCGGTATGGATCGCCTCGAGCACCCCGTCTTCGGAGATGCTGTCTACGACCTTGGTGACCCGCTCCGACAGATCGATGGAGGTCGACCGCAAGAGGATATCGTATTCCTTCGGCGAGGCGATCGCGGCGACAAAACCCAGGCCGCTGTACTGGCGCGCCAGGTAGGCGCCGGCCGTGGCCTCGCACGCGACATAGTCGACCTTGCCCGCCGCCAACGCCTCGAAGCACTCGTTGACGTTTTTGAACGTCGTGATCTTCGAGGTGATTCCCGTATGGGTCAGCACGCGCTGCGAGGCCGAGGCATCCTGCACCCCGACGCTGACGCCGCTCAGATCCGCCGCGGACAGCGAGCGCGCCTCTTGTGCATCATGACCGAAGAGCGACACCGCACTCGTGAGATAGCTCGCGGACACCTTGAGCGCATCGCTTCTCGCATCGGGCTGCGTGCCCAGATAGATATCGATCTTCTTCTCCGACAGCGCGCTGCCAGGCGAGCTGGCGTTCACGAACGAGACCTTGAGACCGAGCCGCTCGGCGATCGAGCGCGCGACGTCGACGGTGTAGCCGTTCAACTCTCCCCTGGAGTCCATCATGGCCTGCGGCGCGTCGGAGGTGTTGAGCCCCACGGTGAGCGTTCCGCTCCGAACGAGCATCATGTCGGACACCGTCGCGTGGGTCTTGCTTTGCGCATCGGAGATCGTCGGGGTGAGCAGCGAGCAGCCACCCATGGACAGCGCGCAGACCATCGCGCACAGACAGACACCCGATCGGACGATATGTGACTTCATGCCTCGGATCATTCTCGCAATCCCGCCTTCGCGTCCAACACGCGCCTCCCCGCCGCCGCGAACGTCTGCGACGCGCGCAGACACGGAGAGGTGCATGATCCACCTGCTGCAAGTCCTCCCAGCTGACCTGGTCTTTGACCCCACACCTGCGCACCGGGGCGTTTGCTCGGAGCGCCGGGGCGCTCGTCACGACTGACCCGCTCGTCCGCGGGGCGCATGCCCTCTTCTGGAACGGACGGTGCGACTTACCTCTAGGACGCGCCATGATCGCGCGCTGATGAGCGCGCTTACGTGGATCCCTTTGACCGCGTCTATCATGGACTTGGACCGGGAAAAGACCCGATCCGCAACCACAGCCTGGGAGGAACACAAGGATTATACCAGTTCGGTCGCAGAAGGCCACAGCCTGCTACCAGACGCGAGCGACGGCCAGACCCGCGATCTCTACGGCGCCCGCGCCTCGCAGGGCGTCCGCAGCCGCCTGCATGGTCGCGCCGGTCGTGATCACGTCGTCGATGAGGGTGAGCCGCAGGCCGCGCACGTCGGCGACGATCTCGTAGACGCCCTCGGTGCTCGCTCGGCGCTCGACGCGGTCCAGGGCGCGCTGATCGGCGCTGCCGCGCTTCGCGAGGGCGTCGAGCACGGGCACCGAGCTCATGCGCGCCAGGGCATGCGCGACCGCTTCCATGTGATCGAAGCCGCGCCGCCTGAGCGCCGCCTGCGTAACAGGTACGAACACTATGGCGTCGGATTCGAGCAGCACCCCTCGGTAGCGCTGCGGAGCGGCGCGTTGCGCGCGAGCGACGGCGTCGGCGATCAGACCTGCGAGCGTTTCGGCGAGACGTCGCTCGCCGGCGTCCTTGTAGACGCGAATGACGCGGCGGAGCGGTCCCTCGAAGGCGGCTGCCGCCAAGCACAGATCCAAGCCCGTCGGAGAGCCACGGCACTCCGTGCACACCAGCTCGCCGAAAGGCGCTCCGCACGCGGTGCACGCGTGACGCGGATCTATCAGGCTGAGCTCGGAGCGACAGCGGTCGCACAGCAGCGAGCCGGGCCGCTCGCATGCGGCGCATCGCGTCGGCGAGAGGATCTCGAGAGCGCCTTCCCTCAGACGTGCGAACGCGCTCTCGAGGAACGCCCCGCGGCGGCTGACCGTATCTTCGATGGCTTCGCTGCGCATGACCGATCACTCCCGGATAGGGAGGACAGGGCAGCTCTGGGTTCATCATAGCGCGTCGCGTCGCCGACCGCCATGGATCGCCGTCGGCGATCGGCGCGCGCGAGCTACTTCTCGGATCGAGAATCCTGGGGCGCGTCGGTTCCCCCTGCGCCCCTGCGCGGGCCACGGCTTCGACGACGGCGGCGCTGCGGCGGCTTCGTCTCCCGATCGGTCTGCTGAGCGCGGCGCTGGGGCCCTTCGGGCTCAGAGCCGCCCTGATCGCCGGGACGGCGCCTGACGGCGAAGCGCCCGTCGGCGAGCTGATCGGCGACCGAGGGCGTTTCAGGCTTGCGCGCGGACGTCCCGCGATGACGGCGACGCGGGGTCTCCTGGGCACCCTGCGGCGTCGCGTCGGCGCGGACGCCGCCGGGGGTGCGAGCGGTGAGACCGGAGTCTGAGGCGGAGCCCTGCCCGCTGTGGCGACGACGTCGTCGATTCTGCTTCTGGCGCGGTGCCTGCTCGCCGTCGACGGGTGCGGCCGCCTTGCCAGCGGGCTCCCCCGCGCGCGCCTCCGGTGCGGTCGTCGACGCGCGACGCCGACGCTTGCGGCCGCCGGCGGGGGTGCGGGCCGCATCCTCTGCCTGCCGGTCGCTCCGGCGTCTCTCGCGCCTGTGCGCGGAGCGATCATCGCTGCCGCCGCAGGCCGCCGCCCCGCTGCGGCGAGAGCGCCGCCCTCCGGTCGAGCGACCCTCGATTCGATCGTCGTTGCTCAGCCCGTCTCCGACATCGACACCCATCTCGCGATCGAGTTCGAGCAGGGCGAGTGATATCTCGGGCGCCTCGATGCGCTCGAGCACCTCGCGGGTCACGCTGTCCGGCCGGCACGGGCACCGCGCCTCCTCGGAGTGCTTGATGCACGCCTCGCTGCAGCTCATCTCCGAGAGGTCGACGCGGAAGACGCGTCCGCTTTCAAGCCTCAAGACGAGCTGCTCCTTGGGCGTGTCGTACTCGAGGATCCGCGCGTGACCGAGCGGTGTGTCGATGAGGGTCTTCTTCTTGGGCGCGCGACTCTTGAAATCCTTATATGCCTCGAATTCGTAGCGAAGGCAGCACATGAGCCGACCGCACATGCCCGAGATCTTCGCCGAGTTGAGGGGCAGATCCTGCTCTTTGGCCATGCGGATGGACACTGGCTGGAATTGACGCCCGAACCGTGAACAGCACAGCTCCTGACCGCAGTGCGCGAATCCGCCGATGAGACGCGTCTCATCGCGCACGCCGATCTGGCGCATGTCCACGCGCTCGTGGAACCGCGCGCACAGATCCTTGATGAGCTGACGAAAGTCGACGCGATCCTCTGCCGCGAAATAGAAGACGGTCTTCTCGCCCCCGAACAGGAACTCGACGCCGACGGGCTTCATATCCAAACCGTTGCTGTTGATGAGCTGGCGAAAGTCGCTCATCGCGGCCTCACCGCGCGCCGCAAGAGCATCGGCGCGGTTCAAATCCTCATCGGTTGCGATACGGACGATAGCTTTGAGCGGGGCGATCAGCTGAGATCGAGGCACCTCGAAGGGATCAGCCGTGACGAGGCCGAACTCCGTGCCGCGCTCCGTGGAGCAGATCGCGTAATCGCCTTTCTCGATATCGAGCCCATGGGGATCGAACCAGAGCGCGCGGCTGGCGAAGGGGAACTTGACGGGAACGACTACTGGCATAGAAGAGCCTTCCTGATATCGAAGAGCATGACCTCGAAGGCCAGCTGAGGAGTGACATTGCGAGCGATGTGACGCTCGGCGGCGGCGACCGACTGAAGCGCGCGCGCGGCACCGACGGGCCCGGCGACCGAGGCGAGGCGGTCGATGACATCGCGGACGTCCTCGTTCACGATATCTGTCGACATCGACTCCGCGCAGAGCAGAACGTCGCGCAGCAGCGAGCGAGCACTCGCCAGCACCTCCATGATAGCTGATCGCTCGTGAGCATTCAGCTCGCGCTTGTTTCTGTCTTCAAGCTGCTTCATTGCTCCACGGGAGAGGTAGTCCGCATCGCGCTCCAACACGGCCCGCTGCGTCGAGGCGACTTCGGCGAGCGGAGCGCGCACAGCCGCCATCAGCGCCTTCGCGGCAGCCAGGATATCTGCCTCGTCCGCACCAGGCAGGGCATCGATCGCATGGACGATCTGGCGTCGGGCGTCCTGTCGCGCCGCGCTTCTCAGGTACTCCTGCGCGGCGCTGGGGCTCCCGGCGATCGCGGCGGCTATGCGGCAGCGCCCCTCGGGCAGACCCGTCGCACGGGACACGATAGCGGCGACCTCGGTCGGCGGAACCGTGCGGAACAAGACGCACTGGCAGCGAGAGACGATGGTGGGCAGGATCGTGTCGGTCGAGGCGCCGATCAGGATGAACGTCACGCCATCCGGCGGTTCCTCAAGCGTCTTCAGCAACGCGTTGGCGGAATTCGGGCGCAGCAGATCGGCACGGGTGATGATGTATACCTTGCGATGCGCGCGGATGGGAGCCAGCGCGACGTCGCCGAGCAGCTCGCGAATCTGGGTGATGATGTAGCCCATAGCGCTCTCCGGCTCCAGCACATGCACATCGGGATGGGTGCCGCGCGCGACGCGCACGCACGTGTCGCATCTTCCGCATCCTCGCTCGTCGCACAGCAGCGCCTGGGCGAGCGCGCGGGCGGCATCGCCTGCACCCGATCCGGTGGCACCCAGAAAAAGATAGGCGCTCGAGGTCCTACCCGCCTCGAGCGCGCGCTCGAGGAAATCGCGCACGCGCGGTTGCGCTTCAAGGTGCGCCAGCAGCGCCTGACCGGCCGCGTCTGCCCTATCCCGCGTCATGTCCCTCCTTCTGCTCGCAGCGATCGCGCTTCAGCTGCCCTACATGATAGCGCGAAGAGCGACGCGCCCAGCCGAGCCCGAGCGGCTCCACAGGCTCCGGGCGAGTCGGGTCACGCGTAGGCCGCGGTGAATGCGACGTGAGCATCGGTATCGGTGATCTGAAATCCGACTGCGATGAGTTCGGCGACCGAGCGAAGCAGGACGTGCGCCACGTCCTCGGATGCATCGATCAGCCTCACGCGCTCGGGCTCCTCTGCCGCGATGGCGCGAAAGCCCTCCGCGGCGCGCTGCTGGAATGCGGCGCCCTTGGCCTCCATTCGATCCCGTGCGCGGCCGGGCATCCGCTCGGCGGCGAGATCCGGAGCGATATCGCAGACGATCGTGATGAGCGGGCGAATCGCGCCGACGGCCAAACCGTTTGCCGTATCGACGGTCGCGCGATCGATGCCGGAGCCGAACGACTGGTAGGACGTGGTAGAGTCGTAAAAGCGATCGCATACGACGACGCGACCCGTCTGCAGAGCCGGTACGATGAGCTGATGGACCAATTGGGCTCGAGCCGCCTCGTAGAGCATGAGCTCGCAGGTCGCGCTCATCTCGGCGTTGGCAGGATCCAGCAGCAGCTGACGAATCTTCTCCGAGATGGCCGCGCCGCCCGGCTCGCGGAGCAGCTCGACCTCGTAGCCCGCGTGCTCCAACGTCGCTGCCAGCAGCCGCGCCTGCGTGGACTTGCCGCACCCGTCGATGCCCTCGAGCGTGATGAACGCCGGCGAGGGGGCCTTCGGGCGATCGTGACGAGCCGTGATACCCGCCACCTTGGCATGCATGTTGCGAGACATTGCTCCCCCTTGGATAGATCACCCAGTCCGACGAGACGTGCGCGCGCCGCTCATCGGCTCGATGCGGACTTCTTCGCGGCCGCGGTCTTCTTGGCGGCCGCGGTCTTCTTGGCAGCCGGCTTTCTCTTCGCGGGCGACTTCTTGGCAGCCGATTTCTTGGCGGCCGCGGTCTTCTTGGCAGCCGGCTTGCTCGCCGCCGCGGTGCCGCGTCTGCCTCGGGCGGGCCGCTTCTCCTTGCCCGGGCAGTCCATGTTGACGCAGATCCGCCAGGGCCCCCGCGCCGTCTCGACGACGACGATCGGGGAGCCGCAGTGCTCGCAGGTCTCTCCGGTCGCCTGAAGCTTGCCGCGAGCGGGCAGCGGATAGCTCACGGCGCACTCATCGTAGTTCGTGCAGCGGATGAAGCGCTTGCCGCTGCGCTCGGACTTGTGCGCGATCAGATCGCCGTGACGTCCCGCCTCGGCGCACACCGCGCACTCCCCGACCTTGAGATCCGGTTCGTAGTTCGTCGGGCACCTTGGGTTCACGCACACCTCGTAGGCTTTCGATCGAAACGGCTTGCACTTGATTTTGGGCGCACCGCACTCCGGGCACACGCCGTCGTCGCCCTCGATGGGTTCGAGCTTCACTCCGGAGGGCACCGGATAGGTGACGTCGCACTCCGGCCAGCCCATGCAGCCGATGAAGTTGCCGCGCGTCTTCGCGCTCGCCTTCATGACGAGGTCGCGCCCGCAGGTGGGACACACTCCCACCTTTGCGTCGGCGGTGACGGCGTCCGAGATCGCCTCGCCGAGATCGTCCTTGTGATCGATCAGGTTGTCGATGAGGCCGGCGAGCAGCGCACGGGAGTGGTCGACGACGTGAGCCTCCGTGTCGGCGCCCTCGGCGACCTTGGTCATGTCGCCGTCGAGCTCGGCGGTCATGTCCGGGGTGGTGATGCGCGGCGCGTAGGCGGCCAGCGCATCGATGATCGCCATGCCGAGCCGGCTGGGCTCGATCGGGTCGTTCTTGAGGTAGCGCACCTGATAGAGGCGCTCGATGATGCTCGCGCGCGTGGACTTCGTGCCCAGGCCGCGCTTCTCCATCTCCTGCACGAGGCGACCCTGGCTGTAGCGCGCCGGCGGCTCCGTCTGCTTGGCCTCGAGTGCGAGATCGCGCACCTCGATGACGTCGCCGGCGGAGAGCGGGGGAAGCTGCTCATCGCGCTTCAGACCGTAGGGGTAGGCCTCGCGAAAGCCCGCGGTGACGAGCACGTCGCCGGAGGCCGTGAGGGGCTCGCCTGCCACGTCGATCGAGAGCTTCGTGTTCTCTATGGTGGCCGGCCCCATGAGCGTCGCCAGAAAGCGCCGCGCGATGAGGTTGTAGAGCTTGCGCTGGCCGCCGTCGAGCGACTCGGGGCTGCCCTGTCCGGTGGGGTGGATCGGCGGATGGTCGGTCGTCTCGGTCTTGCCGCGCGTCGGCTTCATGGGCCCGGCGAGCACCTTCTTGCAGACCGGTGCCAGAGCCGGTGAGCTCGCAGCCAGCCCGGAGACGATGGCCGCGAGGTCCTCCGATGGAGGATAGACCGTGTTGTCGACGCGCGGGTAGGAGATGAGACCGGACATGTAGAGAGACTCGGCGATGCGCATCGTCCGCGCCGGCGAGATGCCTTCCGAGGCCGCGGCGGCCTGCAGCGACGTGGTGTTGAACGGCGCCGGGGGGGCCTGCTTGCGCGCGCGCGTGGCGACCTTGACGATCGTGCCGGATGTCTTGCCCTGGACATGGGCGAAGGCGGTCTTCGCCTTCTGCTCGTCGGTGAAGCGCGCGGTGGCGTGCGCGATCTTGAACGCGGTGTCACCCGACGCGCCGATGCCGCGGATCTGCCAGTAGTCCTCTGGCACAAAAGCGAGTCGCTCGCGCTCGCGCGCGACGACTAGAGCCAGCGTCGGCGTCTGCACGCGGCCGGCCGAGCGCACGTTGCCGAAGCCGCCGAATTTCGCGAGGGTGAGATAGCGCGTGAGCACCGCGCCCCAGATGAGATCGATGTGCTGACGGCTCTCGCCGGCATCGGCCAGATCCCGATCGAGCTCAACCAGATTGTCGAAGGCCCCGCAGACCTCGCCTTTGATGAGCGCGGAATAGCGGGCGCGCGCGACCGGCACGTCAGGGGCGACCTCGCGCACCTGCGAGAGGGCGTCGGCACCAATCAGCTCGCCCTCGCGATCGAAGTCGGTCGCGATGATGATGGAGTCGGCCTTCTTCGCGAGGTTCTTGAGAACGCGGATGATCTCCTTCTCCGCGGGATGCTTCACGACGGGTGCCCACGTGAGATAGGGCAGGCTATCGACTTTCCAGCTCTTGATGTTGATGCCGTCGGGCAGATAGGGACGACGCTTGGAGTCATAGGGCGGCCGCGCGAGGCCGTCGGGCACGTCGGCGGGCAGGATCTCACCGTCGTCTGTGAGCGAGTACCAGCCGCGCTCGGCGTCGAACAGGATGGCTTCAGGGAAGTCCGGAGCCAGGATGTGTCCGGCGAGCCCCATGGAGACCCACTCCTCGCCGTCCACCGAGAAACGGTAGACCTGCGTGCTGTAGACCTTGTCGGTTTTCGGCGCGCCGTCTGCAAGCAGCTGCGCGATCTTTTTCGCCGCGATGTTCTTCTCAGCGATTACGAGTACCAAGAAAACTCCTCACCTACATCATGTGACGCTGTGGCTCAACCTCCGCTGCGCGCGCAGGCGCGGGTCCAGCCTCAACATGGCGCTACCAAGCCACACAGTATACACGTCCATGTCAAATGGGGGTATCTTACCCAGATGACGATCGTGAGATCATAAGTCGCCCTGTTACAATGAGCGGAACCATGGTGATATATTTAAGTGTTATCATGATCGGAATTTTGAATGGGATGAAAGAGAAAACTTCTCCTATGGAAATTGAAGATACTTTTTTATGCATCAGATTTACGCATCTACTAAGAGAAATTCTGATAGATCACTGCAAATGCCAATAAACTGCAGAAGGCAAAATGAACTCTGCAATGTACTGAGCGTAGGTCATTCCCTTTCTGTAACTACGTTGATGTCACCTCATTAAATCTTTGCGTAAAAAGAATTAGCTGTTCGTATGCGGGGGGGGGCATCCGGCAGCTTCAGCTCGAAAGGATCATCCCCGCATGTGCGGGGAGCACGCTGACAACACTGGCGGTGGTCGCGATCCTGTCGGGATCATCCCCGCACATGCGGGGAGCACGATGTACTTCGACAGGCGCAGCCCACTCGTCGAGGGATCATCCCCGCATGCGCGGGGAGCACCTGGGCCATGTCGGCCACGCAGGGCAACGCGACCGGATCATCCCCGCATGCGCGGGAAGCACTATCCCGTTCCCAGCAGTGCCGTATATATTGATAGGATCATCCCCGCATGCGTGGGGAGCACTCGACGCAGCTCGAATGGTACTCTCCGTTGGAGGGATCATCCCCGCATGCGCGGGGAGCACAAGGGCTCTTCTAAACGCGCGTCTGCCTCAAAGGGGATCATCCCCGCATGCGCGGAGAGCACGTCAATCTGGTCGAGCGCCTTTAGGTCCTTGGCGGGATCATCCCCGCATGCGCGGGGAGCACGATCGAGAAGGCCAAGCGACTGCGGGCCAACACAGGATCATCCCCGCATGCGCGGGGAGCACCTTGAGCGCGTCGTCGCCGGCGCGCACCGATATGGGATCATCCCCGCATGCGCGGGGAGCACTCTCCTGCGCGGCCTCGGTGGTGACTCCGAAGTGGGATCATCCCCGCATGCGCGGGGAGCACGGCTCACCTGCGGACACGTCGGTGTCAGTCCGGGGGATCATCCCCGCATGCGCGGGGAGCACCCGTGGCGGATGTCGTGGGATGCGTGTCGTACCAGGATCATCCCCGCATGCGCGGGGAGCACGCGAGAGATGGTCTCTGCCGATGAGCCGTCGGGGGGATCATCCCCGCATGCGCGGGGAGCACATCATCATCGTAATGATCATCTGACCAATTGCTGGGATCATCCCCGCATGCGCGGGGAGCACACTTAATTATCTGGTATGAAACCCATCTTTGTAGCTGTTTTTATTAAAGCAAAAGTGCTTTACATCCGCAGCACACAGTTTCATTGGTTCCCAAACTTTTTCATTTTTCGATACTTACTTGCGTTGCTCCATCCTTTTGCAACTGGTCCAACCAATGTTGAATCCTCGGTTCCATAGGGCTTTTTTATCAGTAGGGCTCCATCGCAATCGAAAGGCTGCCAATCCGCTTGATGTACGCTAAACTTAAGGTGCTGTTCATTTTGAGCAGCTTGAACCATGATTGCACGACCCTCCTTCACGGCAGCAAGAACGCGCCCCCAAATCCCCTCGCGGACTCGCGCCGAGATGCAGCCAACAAATACACCAGGAGCAATCTCAAGCAACCAGCGCGTCAGATCTCCCCTAAGCCCGATCGGACATCGTGTAAGAACAAAGATCGTCATTCTTGTACCTCAATCATTTCTTCGTCTCCATATGATCGCCCTGCGGCGACTTCACCCTTCGCCCCGTCCCAAAGACCGACGTGGTCATCCATTTTTTCGCAAGAATCAGATCCATCCACCGAAAGCAGTGCCTTGATATCACGTACCATACGCTTCATGAGCGCGAGATCATAAACCGCGTCGCGGAAATTTCTCCGTGTCGCTGAGCCGACATCCTCCGGAGATTCGGCCACTGTAGCGAATGCGACGGGGATCGACAGCTCTGCCTTATAAAGGTCGGCAACATCATATACAAAGGATTTTTCATGACCGGTATGAACAAACCCCAGCCCGGGAGAGACTCCCAGTGCGATAATCACAGCATGGGCGATACCATATAAACAGAAATGCGCTGCTGACAATGCCTGATTTATGGGCGAGGCATCTTCAAAGTCCTCGGGATTGTAAGTTCGCTTATCCCAGATGACCTTCGTTTTTTCGGACCAGGTTCTGTACACGCGTCGTATCCGGATACCCTCCCTCCCGCGGAGTTGCTGCATGGTGAAATGACTCACGTCCTCTTGGGGAAACCTCATCTGATACATCCGGCGAGCAACATTGAGCCGAGCGTGCGTGTTTGAGACCAGTTTTGCCTGACGCTGCAGCAAAGCCGAGGAGTGAGTAAGCGGTTTGCCGGAGGCGTACATTCTAACGCCCCGCTCCCCCACCCACAGAACCGTTGCGCCGTTTTCACCAATAGCGGTCATAGCCCTGTGTGTCACCGTGGTGCCCGGCCCTAAAAGCATCACATTCAACGATGCGGACGGCACATGAATGGTCCCTTCGTCGTCGGCCACGGTTATGGCATTGCTTTCCCTGTTGATAGCACAGTGCTCGAAATAGAGAAACGAGATTCTGTCTTCCACGCGAGACAGGTCAGAGAGATTGGGAGGAGGCGCTCCCATCCTTTTCGATTTGGGTTTGTTTCCGTTGGACTCATCTGAAGCAACCATATCGATCTCGATTCGTACCGAAAGAATAAACGGGCGCGAGAGCCCCGCATCCCGTTTCTGTATGGATCCGGGGCTCTCATAAATAACAGATAGCGACTATACGGCAGGCTTCACGATCGTGAGCAACCCACATCCGAAGCTTTTCGCACGGCCGATTCCCGAGCAGAGCACCTTTCGAAATTCCACGACATCTGTGATCTCGAGAAGCCCGTCAAAAAAGGCGGTTGCCAACGTGACCGTGCTTTGTCCGCGAGAAAAGCTCTCTTTTGTGCTCTGCGACACGATAAGGGCAGGTTCGCCGTTCTGACTTTGCCGGACACTGAAGCCATGGGCTGCAGTTCGGGAAAGCATCCAGCGCTTCTGCTGCTCAGCAGTCACATGCCCTTGAACGGTTCCGACGATACCCTCTCTGGGGCTCTGTCCTTGATCCTTGAAAACCTTTCGCACCGGATTCGCCTTTATGCGAAAGCTCCATACCTGCCCCTGCTCCAGCGAGTCGAGCAGCGGGAGGTAGCTTTTCGTCTGCCAGCGTTTCGAATCCGTCCAGCCTGCCTGCTCAACAACATGTGTAAAATCGGGCTTATCGGGGCTGACGACGTACAACCAAAGCGTCTTGATCGCCTTCGGCATGGAGTCGAGCCTCCACAAAATACGACAGTCATCGCCTGCTCGTTTGGCGAGCGGCGAGAACGATTGCTCGACGGCCGCATGCACCTTGTACGGGGAGCTGATGAACCGTATCGTATCCGGTCTAGCCATATTTAGTGGCACTTTAGATATGTACATGGAACCTCCTAACATGCGCAAAGGGGATCATGATTAGACGCTATTTTGGCTATATCCTCTTGACCCCAATCGGGATTGTCGATCCAAGCTCGATATACTCTGCGGTCCTCGTACGTGCGCCCCGACTTGCTGAAGCTCAGTGGAAGATCAGCTTGTCGGGAATACGGTTCTCCCTCTCGCGCATCGCAGGCTATTTCGAGTTGCCGGTGCTGCGCTAATCGGCGTTTGCACCGGGAGGATGCGATCCAGTTCATCTGTTGAAGAGCTTGGCGCACATCTTTGTACTCTTCATGCACGCCCAACGAGATCGGAGGATCCGGTGGACAGGATCGTCGTCCGAGATATAAAGGCCATCGAGGGTTTTGGATTGCCTCGTCAAGCTTATGAAGAACATCAAGCTTCCCATGGAGAGCCGCAAGAAATATCGCATCAGCGAGATAATACCTGTTGGAAAGCGGCATCGTGGTTTTGCCGTCGAGCGACCGCTCGGTCTGAAAATCTCGAAGCATATTGCCCTGTTGGTCGATACGAACGCCAAATTCTAATTTCGCAAGATCGTTCAGCGATTCTTCCCGCGTTCTCCCAAGAGCGGATGCCAGCAATCCGATGACCCCGCTTTTCGTTGGCTCTCTCCTAGTGGCTCTCCTAGTAAAACGAGAGGAGTCCCCCCACGACTGCAGGGGACCCGAGAGGCGAAGCAGCAGCACCGCCATGATCAGCTCCTCGTCCTCAGTACACGTTCTGCTTCACGCTGAACCTCGCCAAGCAACGTCTTGAAGTCAATTCTCTCGCCCAGTGCTCCGTTTGGAGTAGCGGGGAGATCGATCGTCGCGCACCAAGCGCGATCAGCGGGCTCATCAAAGAGCCCCTCGATCTCCGCGACCCTTTTTTCCAGCAGCTCGGCCGCCTGTTGCGAGATGGATCGATCCTCCTTGGCAGATACGGGGATTTCGAACGCTGACACTGGGTTGATAGGCTGTCGTGAGCGGAAGGCAACGGAAACAGTACTCGGAAGCGTCCTGTTCGCAAAGGTGTTCTGCTTGCCGGTGGGCATCGACCGAACGAAGGTCTCAACGAACACAGCAGTGCCCTTTGCCGTTCCTTCGATATCTTGGAGCTGCTCGAACAGTGAATCCAAGTTCACGGTCGCGTAGCGATACAAAGTCGAAGAGTTGTATCCGGCCGTTTCGAGCATGCTGGCACCGGTATTATCTGCTGACGCGCAGTCGTCGACAGCGGCGAAGTAATCGTACTCCTGCACGACGCGATCGACCGAGATCGCATGGGCGACCTGAGCTGAAGCATCCGTATTCAGCTTCGAGGCCTCGGTGAGCATGCGACCGAACAGCGCGATATCGATGGCTCTGAGATCTTGAAAGACGGCGGCGGCTTCCTTTTTCATCGACTTGGTCAGTTTATTGATATTGCGTTTTGTATTGTGCCAATCTATCATCAGCTGCGCCAAGCCATCGATTTCCGGCGGAGCAAGGAAAAGGAGATAACCGGTTTCCTGCTCACCGCTGTCGGAGCCGGCGCGCCTAGACTTCTTGAGCTTCAAACCCAAGGCTTTGAGAGCGGCTTCTGCCAGCTCCTGCCCTTCGCTTTCCAGATCTGGACAAGCAGCCACTATTCGATCCTTGATGAGCCTTACCGCATATTTCGTCCGGACGCCCAAAGATCCTTTCGGCAGGTACGCAGGAAACATCTTCCTCATTGCACGCTTCCAGGCCTGGCTTGAGACGCGCGCCCTCCGGGCGCCTCCGTAGAGTGCGGTTTTAGGACTGCCGGTATCGTCTCGGTTGATGTTGTTTGACGGTACATTTTGGATGACGCAGATATCAACAAACATGTTGGTTCCTTTCGATGTGATAATTTCCTACGCCTTCTCTATCTCGATCGCTGCCGCTTTCTGAGGTTCGGTTTCCAGTGAACCGAAATACGCTCGGCTCCAATCGATGAGCACTCGGTCTTTTAGGCCGTCGCACTGAACAAGATAGAGATCCTTAATCAGAGAGAAGTAATCCAATCCAATCTGTTTGCTGCTCATCAACTTGATCAGACCGCGCATATGATAGGCGATGCCTTCAAAATCATATGCTGCCTCTATCGACGCCAAGCGTCTCCTGATGGCGCCCGATCTGTCGATATCGGGATCTATCTGGCGACACGCTTGACCGAACGAATAGGGATTGCGCCTCGGCACCTGCGCACCGTCTTTCTTTTTATGGGGCATGGACATCCCGACCGTATTCGATTGCTGATGGATCGCATAAAACTTAAAGGACGTCGCAACGGCTCGAAGCGCACGGGTTTCCTCGGACGGCCCGAGATCCAATTCTGGCCAATTCTCAAACAGCTCCCGCCCTGCCATGATCCAAGTGGAGGATCCCGGTTCATGCAGGCGGCGCAACTGAGCAAGGACGGAACGCGCATGTGCCGCCCGCGATCCGGAGCCGAGATAGTCTCGTTGTAGTATCTGAATCTTTCGAGCAGCAAAAGCACCGAGCTTGCCTGCGACTTCATAGGTGTTCGACATGGCTGTCCTCCTCTATCCGTGAACCGGAATTAAACGTTGGAGAGCCCAGTGCCTTCGTGAGTCCTCGATAAAAAAGTATCTGTGCCTTCCCTGATGTCATCAGCTCTTCCTTCTTTCCGAATTTCACTCTGTGCACGGAGAACGCACTCGAACTTGCCGCAGAAGCATATGATTTGCCGAGATCGAGAAGGACGCTGCGTACCTCTTCTTTCCAGTCATTGGAATACGAGTCGATATCCTGATCAGGAGTAAAGCCGGAAAGCCGTTTGCGAAATATCGTGTTAAGCTCACTGTAGGCACACTCGCGGATATCATTTTCCATGGTTGAGTTCTGACGCATATAGCCTGCGGAAGATTCCATGTTGCGCACGTATCGCATTAAGCTGAGTACTGCCTGATCGGTGCGAGAAACAAGATCGATCGAAGCTGCTGCCGCTTGAGCATCGTGTCTCATCATCGATACATCGAGATCGAAATGATCATCGATGCTATCAATAATGGCCGAGCTACCCTTTTTTATGTTGTACACGATACCTTGGGCGCAGATTGAGACTATTAGCCCCGATTTTGGAAGAGCAATGTCGGCTTCACCGAGTGTTTCGTTCCATCTGATCACTCCTGGTCTTACATCAGCCCCTTCTTCGTTTCGGGCGGCAAGCAGC
Source organism: Coriobacterium glomerans PW2 (assembly GCF_000195315.1). Taxonomy (NCBI): domain Bacteria; kingdom Bacillati; phylum Actinomycetota; class Coriobacteriia; order Coriobacteriales; family Coriobacteriaceae; genus Coriobacterium; species Coriobacterium glomerans. The sequence goes on along the minus strand of NC_015389.1, from coordinate 490,674 downwards.
GCGGACAAGCCCTCCCATATCGTTTTACTTGGATCGTGTTTCAAAGGCACCCAAGGTGTATGAGAAAGACCGAGCTTCTTTTGTAGACCACCGTCAGATCGCCAGGCCGTCATCCACTCATATGGGTGCTTATCGTAAGAAACCGTCGCATCTCCATAGCAGATCACTACGCCGATCGCTGAATTCTTTTCACCGTCGAAGATGAGTCTGATTCTTCTGCTCTGCCAAGTAAGCAAATCGACCGGACCGTTCGGTTCACGGAAAACGATGTCGCAACTTGGTAAACTTCTCTCCCAAGGAGGAAGATCCACGTCAGACTCTTTATCGCTATTCGAAGCCCGTGAATCGTACAGAACCATATTGAACAGCAAGGTTTCGTATAATGTGCGGCCTCGCACATAGACTCCGCCGATCGCCCCGACAAAGCCCGTTTGCACAACCCCATGAGGGGCGTAAACATGCCCTCGTTTTACTTGAGTGTTTCCTTCAACAGGGCTTTTTATCCCAGCAAAATCGAACGCCTGCGCTAGGATCAAGTATCGCGCTGCTTCCGACAATTTGATACACGGCGGGCTACTTGAACGCTCTTTCATTGCAAACAGGTATTTGTCGGGCTTTGGAATATCAGGGACCAGCTCGCTTATCCAGTCGTATTCCTTTTTCTCGTCTGAATAGGTGAGATCCGCGACCTGATAAAAAGGAGTGACTGGAGACAGGATGTCGAACCGATCTTTGAAGTGCTCCAAGTACTCGTCCACGTATTCCGAATCAAAGTGCCGCTGAGTCCAAAGATCCGACCATAATGCCAGGGCGTCTCGTTTGCTCAGCGCTTGACTCGAATACGCTCGTAGCAGGATCGCGATGAGAAATCTCAGCAGAACGATGCGAAACTGAGGAAACTCATCCGAGATCTCTTGGATCTGGTCTGCATCCTTGAAAACGGTACTCAGTGAGACATCGGCTTTATGCTCGTCTGTATAAGTAACCGGGATCCAAGGCTCAGTCACGAGATTGAAGGTTGGATCACTGTTTATATCGTCTTTCATCATCTGTTCTCCATTCTAATTGCGCTTTCAAAAACCTTCACTCCTCTCTGTGCATCCGGCTGAAGATCTATTGCTACCGCAACTGCACGATTATAAAAAAGAAAGTCCAATCGTTATAGTGGACGCTGCTGAAAGCATTACCGAAAAGCCATCGCTTACGAATCATCCCACCCGTGCAGAGGATTTTCAAAATTAGGTCCTGACATAATTATCCCTCGCGTAACCCCTGATGAAATCCTCATCACGTCCTCCCACTGGCAAATATAGTAAAACTAACTGGAAAGATGATTTTCACTCCTTTTTACATTTTCAGAAAGACCAGCCTCTCGAGAATATGAAACTTCCCAGTTATCAATATCGACAACCAATTCCGTACCTCCTCTCTCTTCAAGAATCAATACGAGGCTGCCAGCCAACCATGGCGAATCCTGCCATGCCCCAATCCAACTCTGAGTCAAAGTTTCGAGCTTCTCGATGAGCGAATCGATCTTTCCTATCGCGCACATGCTCAGCGGCAGTCGCACGGCAGACTGCATGATGAACTGGGACAGTGCGGGGGACGGCTCCTGATCCATGGGAACTGCAGCGCCGTACTCGACAGCTCGTTTCGGATCCCCGACCCATGGCAGAAGTCTGAGCTCGTCATGCTGCCGCCAAAGCAGCAGAACCTCAACGGTCTCTTGCGTGTCGCGAACGGCCCGCGGACCCCAATCATCATCAGCCCCCCGTCTTGCATTCGATTCGGAAACTGCACCTGAAGCGAACAGGTCGACTAACGTGGCATCATTGCTGTGCAGAAAATCCACTGATTTAAGCAGGCACGGGCGCGCGCGGCGCTTCTTTTTGTCATGGACGTCCGATCGCTTCCTGACGGCATCTGCGTAGATGCCCTTCCATGCCTCCGGTATCCTCGACGAAACGTCGCTTCCATACCCTGCCCGCACCGTCCTCGCCACATCGTCGGGAAGCTCGAACTCCGATTCCGGATGGTGCTCTGACAGCTCAAGGACAGCTAACGATTCCAGAAGTGACGCGCGATCGTAGACGCGCTCGACGTCTTGGGGAAATGAAGGCGCTTCTCCCTCCCCCCAATGCTCGATGCCGCGCAGATAGCACGTTGCGCCTCTCAGTTTGCCTGGCCGTTCCGACTCGGCCGTCCCGCGCCGATGACGGTGGACCCTCCCGAGCCGCTGCATGATGAGATCGATCGGAGCCACATCTGAGACCAAGACATCGAAATCGATATCCAGCGACTGCTCAAGGACCTGCGTTCCAACGATTATCTTCAGATACGGTCTTGTGCCAGCATCGACGTTCGCTTCGGGTCCCAGCATCGCTCTCAGCATCCGTTCGTTCGCCATGCGGTCGAAGTCGACAAACCGCGCGTGCGTCAACATGATCGATTCGGATCCGAACTGATCGGAGAGGGCGGCGGCCGTCTGCTGAGCTCTTGTGACGGTGTCACACACGATGCCCGCGCACCCGCCTCCAGATAGCCGCTCGCGCAGCAGCTCAATCAGGGAATCGTTGTCGTCGCTCATGATTTTGACGGTTACGTTCCAGCGACGGCTTGAAGCGGGAATCCCCCGTGATCTCATCTTTTCGCCTTCGCTGTAGGTGATCAGCGGATATGCGGCGGCGACATCCGACGGTTCCTTACCGCTTTCTTTGCTGCTCGCTATCGAAGCGGGAGCACTCGATACAAGCTCAGCACGCCGCCAAGATTGCGCTCGTCTTGCCGTCTCTCTCCAGTTGCCTGTTGCCCTGTGCGGCTGGCCGACCGTCCGGCGTCCTTTCAGGTAGGCTTCGATCAGCTGAGCTCTCAGCGCCGGCGGCAGGGTTGCCGAAAGCAAGACGACCGGCGTTCGCCAGCTGCCGAGCCATTCCAGCACACGTGTGAGATACTGCTGCATGTAGATGTCGTAGGCGTGGCATTCGTCGATCACGACCACTTTGTTAGCCAGCGCCAGATGCCGCAGCGCAAGGTGCTTCATCTGGAGAGCTCCCATGAGCACCTGATCGACCGTGCAAATCAAAAAGTTGGACAGAACTCCTTTTTTTCTGCCGTTCATCCAGTCCGATGCGACAACGCTGTCAGATAGCTCGCCAGCTTCGAGATCCTCTCCGAGAACTTTATATCTCTGCTTGGAGCGCGACGCCGTGACGATGCCTTGAAACTCCTCATTCAGTCGCGCCTTGCCGTGTGCCAGATAGATGCTTCGTTCGTTTTCGTTGTGCTCCGGAAGCCGCTTCAGCCACGCGTGCACGCGCCCGAACATGGCATCCGTCGTCGCCATCGTGGGAAGCGCCACGGCTATGCCCCCGCAGCCGGAACGGGAGGCAAGGATCTCCGCAGCTGCCAGCGCCGCCTCGGTTTTGCCTTCGCCCATCGGCGCCTCGAGAATGATGATGCCGGGATCTTCAGTCGTGCGCGCCACCTGATCGCTTGCAATCTGTATCGGCCGAGGACGCGTACCGCCGGTGAAACCGAACCGCTCCCCATAGAGCGTTTCCATGTCGGGGAGATCGCATGCATCCTCACGCCAGGCGGGAAGGATGCGAGCAGCATCCCACGCCTTTGCCGAACGCGCAGAGAGCTGCTGCGCGGCGTGCCGCGCACAGAGAGCGACCGTGCTCGGCTGATCGGAGTGGTGCAGAGGTACGAGCGGGAAAAACGCCTGATTGCTCACGATCCAATCAACCATGATGATAAGACCGGTGAGCAGGCTCGCGATCTGAGGCTCGACGAATCGGCCGCTCATCAGTGTCAGATCGGCTCGGGTGATCTCCGAAAGGCGCAACGCGTGTTCGATGAGCTCACGCTGAACATCTCTCCAGGCACTTCCGCATGAAGCATCCCAACCCAGCTCCCTCTGGCGCGTCCGCACAGCATCGCCGAGATCCTTCTGCCGCGGAGGGCGACCGTGATGCGCTCCGATGATGCAGGTGAGCGAGCCGGCGATCCCTGCTTCCCAGTGATGTTCGTCCTCGAGATACGCTTTCAGGATCACCTGGCCCGCGATGGCATGGCTCGGTCGGGTGGCGCAATCGAAAACAGAAGTGAAGGGCAGGCCGGCGGATTGCGGTTTCCATGTAAGATAGGCCTCCTCCGCCTCGGTATCAAACAAAACGCGGCGAGCCTGAAACAAGGGTGTCGCTTTGCCGATATCGTGCACGCCGGCCAGAAAGCAGACGAGACGCTGCGCCAGCGCCTCATTCTCGCAGTATGCGCTGCTGATGGCTCCGCGCGTGCTACGTGGCACCCACGTGTCCCAAAGTCTTCTCGCCACGCTGACGGCATCTTGCGCATGCGTGACCAGCGGCAGCCAGGATCGCCCTTCGTCACGATCAGACTTCGCCCATAGTGATCGCGCACGCTTCGAGCACGTCAGCTCTCCGCCAGTCTCGCTCATCGACACCACCCCGCCGTCGGCCTACCCGGTTCCATCAGGTAGCTTCAGTATAGCGATGCGTGGGGACAAGTTTTTACTCACGCATCGCCAGCAGGCGATCCGAGCGTAGGAACGAGAAGTGTCGCCGTCAATGAAAGCACCCCCGCAGCGACGGCGCGGGGGTGCAACCCTCGATCAGATTCGAAAAAGAAGGTTTTTTACGCCCGCCCCGCAGACCCCAGATTCTGCATGTGCTCGCTCACGACCTTCGTGATCTCTGCCATGCCTTGAATCGCGGGCTTCTTGGGATCGAAATTACCCGGGTTCTCCGCCATGTAGCCCATGAAGCCGCGCGTGTAGGCCTGCCGCAGCTCGGTGGCGTAGTTGATCTTGGAGATACCGTTCTTGATCGCCTCGGCGACCTGCTCATCGGGCACGCCGGAGGTCCCGTGCAAGACGAGCGGGATATCGAGACGCGCGGCGATCGCCTGGACGATGTCCTGCTGGATGTGCGGCGTGCCGTGATAGACGCCGTGCGCCGTGCCCACGCCGATGGCAAGCGAGGTGCACCCCGTGCGCTCGACGAACTCGACGGCCTCGTCCGGATCGGTATAGGGGTTCTCGCCGGCGACGGCCGGGCCGTCATCCTCCTTGCCGCCGACCTTGCCGAGCTCCGCCTCGACCGGCACGCCGATGGCTCTGCCCGCGCGCGCGACCGGCGCGGTGATCTCGATGTTCTGCTCGAAGGGCACGTGGCTGCCGTCGATCATGACGGAGGTGTAGCCCACGTGCAAGGCCTGCAGGCAGCGGTCGTACCCGTCACCGTGGTCGAGGTGGAGCGCCACCGGCACGCTCGCCCGCTCAGCGGCGCATTTCACGAGCGCGTGAAAATAGTCGAGACCGGCGTACTTGACCGTTCCCGGCGTGGTCTGCATGATGACCGGGGACCCGGTCTGCTCGGCGGCGGCGAGCACCGCCATGACGAACTCGAGGTTCTCGACGTTGAACGCCCCGATCCCATAGTGGCCCTTCTTAGCCTCGAGCAGCATCTCCTTGGTGGTGACCAGTGCCATAGCGCACACTCCTCTCTCTCCGGCTTCAGCCGGACGGCCGCAACCACATGCGACCGGATTGGATACTCGAAGGGGTCCCGGAGCGACTTATCTTGACTCGGCGCGGCGACCCGATCAGGCTCCGCGCAAACCAGCTCCTACCGGAAAGCCTTCGATTGCTGCTGGCATTATACGAAATCGCAAATACCGGGTCGCAGCGCGATTGAACGAAGCCCGGGTGCTGCCGAAAGCAAACGCATGTCGCGCTTGACTCGATGATAGCCGCACTCGTTGCATTACCCTTTCTAGATGCAAACATCATCGGAGCTACCATACCCGATTTTGCTATACTATCGAACGCAAGCAAACGCAACGCAGATGTTTTCGTATATCAAAAGTAACGAAAACACAATCTGCACAATCCGAGAGTGCCGAGCCGGATGGGCCGGGCTGCGGCAGCACACGACCGCAGACGGCTTTTCCGGCTCGCCCGCACAGCATCTGAAAGGAGCTCTCCATGTCCTGCAAAAAACCTCTGTATGCCGACGAGCGCAGGGCTTCGATCTTGGCCGTTCTCGATCGCTCGGCATCGGTGCAGGTATCCGGTCTCGCCCGCGCGTTCTCGGTCTCAGCTGTAACCATCCGCGGAGATCTTGACGCTCTTGAGCGCGCCGGCAAGCTGCGCCGCACGCATGGCGGAGCCGTCTCACTGCACCGCTCGCTCACGGTCTCCATTCAAGACCGGCGCGTCAACGTGAATGTGGAAGCCAAGCGCAGAATCGCTCAGGCTTCGCTGTCGCTGATCTCCGACGGCGATGCCCTGCTCGTGGACTCCGGGACCACCGCGCTCGAATTCGTCCGCATGCTCGGTGTCTACCAGAGCCTCACCGTGATCACCGCGGACGTCACCATCGCCGATCTCATAGACGAGAGCATGCCCTCCGTTGACGTCATGTTGCTCGGCGGCGCGCTTCGCCAAGGTCACCGCTACCTCACGGGCCCGCTCGTCCTCCGCTCGCTTGAGGTGCTCCATCCCGACAAAGCGGTGATTTGCCCCACCTCCTATGTTCCGGGCCGCGGCCTCATGACCGGCTACGCCCAGATGGCTGAGGTCAAAGCTGCATTTCTCGCCGCAGCCGACGAGTGCATCGTCCTGATGGACGCAACCAAGATCGGAAGCTCGGGGCTCATGCGCTTCGGTGGGCTCGAAGACGTCGATGCCGTGGTCGTGGATGCCGATCCCGATGGACTCATCGAAGCCGACATCCGCACGGCAATGGAGACATCCGCTTCGAGATGCCGCCTTCTGATCGCTGACGCTACGAGCTGACCGGCTGCCTCATCCGCCGATGCGATAGAGCACCTTCACCTCAGATGATCCGGGTGCGCGCATCCGCTCAAACGGCTCCGCAGCATCCTCAAGCGACCAGGTGCTCGTGATGAGCGCAGAGGTGTCGATCTCACCGGTCGCCAGATAGCGCAGCGCCGCGTTCCATACATATCCGGGAAATGGAGCGGAGTAGGACATCCATGAGCCTGTCAGCTCGAGCTCGCGGCGCAAGATCAGCTCAAAGGTCTCCGGATCGAAATCTATCGGTTGGGTGCACGTTCCGATGAATACGACCTTGCCGCACCGATCGGCGTACCTGATCGCCTGAACCTGCGTCACATGGTTTCCGGCTGTCTCGAAGACGACCTCACCGAGCCCGTATCTACCGAAGTGATCATCGAGGTCGACGCGCGCGGGATTTATCGTGCGGTCCGCCCCAACCTCGCGCGCCACTCCGAGCCTGCTCTCGTTGATGTCGACGACGGTGATCTCGCCGATGCCGAGCGCCCGCAGCGCCAGTACCGCCATGAGACCGATCGTTCCCGCACCCAAGATGAGGGCGCGAGCGCCCGGTCGAATTCTGACCCGCTCCATGCCGTGCAAGGCGACCGTAAGCGGTTCGATGGTCGAGGCGATATCGAGTGGAAGAGCATCTGGAACCTTCAAGCAGTTCTTGGCGGGCGCCGTGACATATTCCGCCATCGCACCTGGACGACGCGAACCGATGAAGCTGTAGTTTTCACAGAGCTGCGGGTTGCCCTGCTGGCACTGATCGCACGTACCGCACGGCACGAGCGGCGCGACGACGACCGCGGTGCCGGGAGTCAAACCGCATACCCCCTCACCCGTTCGCTCGATCACGCCCGAGAATTCGTGGCCGAGCACCTGCGGATATTGATGAACCCCTCCTTCGAAGTACCTCGGAAGGTCTGATCCGCAAACGCCGACATAAGAGACCCGGATCAAGACCTCATCGGGGCCGGGGCTCGGCACCTCTATGTCGACGAGTTCCATATTCTTGCTAGCCGTGATCGCAAGCGCTTTCATAAGGCGCTCCCTCGATTCTATGTTTGAATAGCATTCCGTTTCGGACGGACCGCTGCGACCTCGCCGACGTTGAGACTTCAGCGGGCGCAGCCGCCGGATCGCTCACATGAGAGCTAGGCGATCTCCACCTTGCCGGCCTCTCGGCTCGCGTCATGCTCGGCAGATCGCTCGGCAGCGTTCCTCGACTTGAACAACCGCCCGCGTTTGTAGCATATATAGGTATAGGCGAACGCACCGATCCATAGAGCAGCGATGACGATGAACCCGATGCCAAGATCTGTCGTCGTCGCTCTGGTCAGCAGAAATGTGATGGGTGAACCGGATTGATCGAGCGAGGATATCTGCTCCCCCGCCTTGACGAGCCCAACCGAGCGGCCGAGCGCCTGTTGCAGACCGGCCATCTGGTTGGCGATCCACAGGGTGATCGACATGATCAGCGCGCCGGAGAAAAGCGTGCGAAACACGTTTCCCTTATGAACGCCCACGGCGATTGCCACGAAGAATCCTATGGTGGCAAGGTCCCCGAACGGCAGAATTCGATTGCCGGGCATGATGACGGCGATGAGCAATGTCAGCGGCACGAACAGCATGGAGGACGCCACGACGGCCGGGTCGCCGAGCATGAGAGCACAATCGAGACCGATACGGAAGTCGCCGCCTTTGAAGTGCTTATTCAGCATTTCGCGCGCTGCCTCTGAGATTGGCATGAGCCCCTCCATGATGAACTTCACCACGAGCGGCATGAGCTTCATGACCGCGGCCATCTCGACAGCGAGGGTGCCGGCACGGCCCACATCGTATCCCGCGAGCAGACCGATCAGGAAACCGAGAAAAAATCCGATGATCATAGGTTGTCCGAGTACGCCGAGCTTCTCCTCGACGGTCTCCGGTGTGATGTTGATGCGATTGATCAGCGGGATGCGATCAAGCAGATCGTCTACAGGAGCGGCGAAGACTCCCATGTATGCAGATGTGCCGTGAGGCATCGCCATGCCCTCGAGCTCGAAGTACCCGTCGGTAACCGGAACGAACATGTCTCCGAGCTTGTAGGCGATGGCCGCATGGATCGCGACGCAGACGAGAGCGATCGCGAAGTTTCCCGTCGCCATCTCTACGATCGCGCCCGTGAATGCCATATGCCAGACGTTCCAGATATCCACGTTGACGACGCGAGTCGCACGCACGCAGAGCATGAGGATGTTAACGCCGATCGCCACGGGAATCGCGATGATACCCACATCAGAGGCCCATGCCATGGGAGAGGTCCCTGGCCAGCCGAGATCGATGATCGACAGATTGAGATTGAAATTCTCGGCCATGGCCTTTGCAGCCGAGCCGAGATCTCCCGTCATGAGACTCACGACGAGGTTCACACCGACGAACCCGATGCCGACGGTCAGACCGGCGCGCAGAGATTTTCCGATGCCGAGTCTCAGGCACAGCCCGATTATGAAGATGATGACCGGAAGCATGAACGTCGAACCCAGGTTGACGACATACTGAAGCGCTTCGAATATGATGTTCATTGCGTTCTCGCTTTCTTACCCACTGAGGTTTCCTGTACGGGTCACATCACACGGGGCTGCGAGGCGTTTGCGGGGTTCCGGTGGGCGGAGCCCCGCGCTTTCTCTCGCGGTCCGTTTTTTTCCGCAGCCTCTCACGTGCTCTGAAGGGCATCCAAGATCTTGCGCTCGGTGGCTTCGATTCCGATGCCCGAGATGAATGCGACGCCGTGGATCACGGGAACGCCGTAATCGCGACGAACCTTTGCGGTCGTCACGATCAGATCCGCTTGATCCTTCATCGATTCCAGCTCCGTGATGCGAGCCTGAGTGACATCGGCGTCGATGCCGTTTCTGTCGCATATCTCCCGGATTTTGTTCGCTGCAACCGTCGAGGTCGCGATCGCACCTCCGCATGCGACGATGATTCGCTTCACTGCCATGGTCTTGCTCCCTTCCCTCTCGCCGGCGCGTCTGCCGACGCTGTATCTGAGCCGCGCTCTACCACACGCTCGCGATCACCTCCCTGAGTTCGGCTTCATCTGCTGCTCTCATGATGCGCGATACGAGCCCTCCCTGTTGGATTCGCTCTATCAAGCTCGAAAGCACGTCAAGATGCGTCTTGCCCTCACGCATGACGAGGATGAAGAACACGCTGGGGCAGACGATGTCATCCGCCTCGCCGCACATCTCGACGAACTCGATCGGACGCTTGTTGACTATGCACGCGATGGCTTCTCTGAGTACATGCTCGCCATCGGTATGCGGGATCGCCACCGCTGGCTGCGTGGGAAGACCGGTCGGAAACGAGCGCTCCCGTTTGGCGAGCGCCTGCTCGAACCCCGGGCGCACATACCCGTGATCGAGAAGATAGGTGCTCACACCATGGAACAGGTCCGGTTGATCTGCGAAATCAGTCCCATGCAGGTACAGCCACTCAACTTCTGCCGGATCGCGCTTTGAAGGGTCGGTCGGCACGGGTTCTGTGCGCGGGCTTGCAAGATCACTCATCTTTGCTCCTATCGATCTTGATAACCTCCACATTTGCTTCGGTGAATTCCGTCTCCATCGCGGAATCGTCGATATCATCTGTGATGAAGATGTCGATATCGGCGATCTCCGATGTCCGATATAAAGCGGATCTGCCGATCTTCGATGCGTCCGCAAGCAGAATCGACGTGCGGCTGTGCGCAACCATGAGCTTGGAGATCTCGATCTCGCCCATGTGATAGTTCGTGGGGCCGGCTTGCGGGGTGATGCCGGCACATCCGAAGAACCCGATGTCAACGAAGATGTCGCTGGCGCTGTTGAGCCCGAGGCTGCCGAAGAGCGAGTCCTCGTTCTTGCGAACATTTCCACCCAAGATGATGAGTTCGATGCCTGGAGAGTGGATCAGGCGATTCACGATGGGAATCGTATTCGTGACGACCGTGAGACCGGTCGAGTTCGCAAGCTGTTCGGCCAGCGCGTACGTCGTCGTCCCATAATCGAGATAGATCGTGTCACCGGGTTCGATGAATTTCACGGCACGCTGGGCGATCGCCTTCTTTGCCGCATCGCTCTCACCTCGACGCCGATCGTAATCGGTTTCCACGTTCGCCTCGTCTAAAACGGCTCCGCCGTAAGTCTTTCGAAGCAAACCTTCCTGTTCCATTTCGGCGAGGTCCTTCCGGATGGTCTCACGCGAGACGCGCAGCTGCTTGCTCAGATCCATGATGCGAACGGACCGCTTTGCGCGCAGTGTCTCCAAGATCTTGGATTTTCGAACCTCGGTCATGTCCATCTCGCCTTTCTCCAGCTCGTAACATGATAGTGGCAAGTTACTTGGCACTTTGCAATACAAACCTTTGCAATTATTGGCAAACGGTCACTTTTTGGTTGTGAGTTGCATCTATTTTCTCGATCGTCCTACCGAATTGATCGAATTCGGCGACACGAACCGAAAGAAGCCCTCGGCCGCACGGAACCGAGGGCTTCCAAGATTCGATTTGCTATTGATAGCAGGCCGCAGAGGTTCGGAATATGCACTCGTCGACCGAGGCACCTGTTTTTCCGCGACAGGCTCAGAGCTCTGTGACCTTTACGGCGCCGTACACCTCGTCCCAGTGCTCCATAGCGAGATGGCCGGTCTGCGGATCCATCGCGTTGAGCTTCCCGCACGTGTTCGCGATGCGCAGCACCGTCTCGTCGTCATTTCCGCCAACGATCGCGTGCGCGAATCCGGCGATCGTCGCGTCGCCGGATCCGGTGGCGTTCACCGCGGGGATCGGGGGTTGCGTCACGCGATAGGTGCGCTCTCCCCGAAATGCGATGGATCCGGCCGCGCCGGCGCTCACGACGACCCACGAGATGTCCTCGAAGCGCTTGTCGGATCGGAGCGCCTGCTGCAGCTCGTCGAGCTGATCGGTGGTGAAGGAGGTGCCGAGCAGTCCGTTGATCTCGGTGAGATTCGGCTTCACGAGCGTGGGCCGCGCACGTGATTCGAGAGCCGCATCCAGGGGCGCGCCCGAGCTGTCCAACAGCACCGGCACGCCCGCGCTGCGGGCCACCCGAACCAGCTTGGCATAGCAGTCCGCCGGCACGCCTGCGGGAAGGCTGCCCGATATGGTCACGCACGAGGCGCGCCCCACGAGCGCAGCATATGCCGTCTCGAAGGCGCCGAGCTCCGCTGTCGAGATCTCAGGGCCTCCCTCGAGCAGCTCGGTCTGGTTGCCCTCATGCAAGATGTTGAGGCAGATCCGCGTCTCCCCGGCGATGGGCGTGAAGCTGTGCGGTATGCCGTCGCGATCCATGAGCTCTTCCATGTAGGCACCCATATGGCCGCCGAGCAGGCCGGTCGCGAGCACCTCGTCGCCGAGCTGCATGAGCACGCGCGAGACGTTCAGGCCCTTGCCGCCGGCGGTCTTCATGGGCTGCACCCGGTTGACGTCATCCACGATGAGCTCGCTGAGCTGGTAGCGCGTGTCGATGGACGGGTTCATGGTTACGGTGAGAATCATCGATACTCCTTGTCTTGGTCGCTCGCGCGCATGGGCGCTAGAACACCTCGATGGTAAAGCCGCGCGTCACGGTCTCACCCGGACGGGCGATCAGGCAGCCGCGCTTGTGCTCGAAGATATCGTCCTCGTCTGAACAGGTCGACAGACCGCCCCACGGCTCGATGGCCACGAAGTCGCCTGCGGGCTTGCTCCATACGATGAGGTAGGGCATGTCGGGGAAGGTGAGCCGGACGCCATGGGTTCCGCGACGACTGAGCAGCGTCGCGCCGCGGCTCGCCAACCGGTCGTATATCGTCTCGGACACCGCGAACAGCTCATGCGACAGCGGCAGGTCGCGACCTCTCTGCGGTCCCTCGCTGCGATCGGAGACGTCGATGAGGCCGGTGTCGACCTCAGCGCGCGGCACCGTCTCGACTTCGGGCTCGTCGAAGCGAATCAGGTAGTCGGTAAAATCCTCCTCACAGCTGAGGGGGCAGCGAAACGCCGGATGTCCGCCGACGAAGAAGGGCATATCGCGCTCGCCGACATTCGTGATCTCATAGGACACGTCGAGTGCGCCTGCGACGCGGCCGAGCGTGTAGCGCGCGACGAACTCGAACGGGAACGGATATTGCGAGAGCAGCTCCGGCGTGCTCGTGAGCCGCATCGCCGCCATCGCGTCCCGGGCATCGACCAGGGCGAACTCCCGCCCGCGCGTGAAGCCGTGCCGGCTGAGCTCGATGCGCGAGCCGTCCGTCGTCTCGGCGCGGCCCTCGCGCAACCCGCCGCAGATGGGAAAGCAGATCGGCGCCTGTCCGCTCCATACACGCGGATCGGCCTGCCACAGATACTCGCGGCCCGCGGCCTTGATCGATGTCAGAGAGCCGCCCGTCGTGCTCAGCGTGACGGACAGCTCGCCGTCGGTCAGCACATGTTCCATATCTCTTCCCTTCTTCAGCGCACCGGGGCGAGCGCGGCTGCGGCTCGCCCGAGCGAGATGCGCACATGGACACCAGACGATCAGCGCCGATAGACGGACTTGCCTCCCAGAAACGTCTCGCTCAGCGTCAGGTCGGGCTCGAGCACGACGAAGTCGGCCGCGCGCCCGGCCTGAATCGATCCGCATACATCGCCGATCTCGTTGGCCTCGGCTGCCACGCGGGTCGCCATGTCGATGGCCTGCGCCGGCGTCGCGATCCCCCATGCGACGACATGTTTGACTGCGTCGTTGAGACGCAGGATCGAGCCGGCGAGCGAGCCGGCGTCCTTGAGGCGCGCCGTGCCCCCGGCGACGACGACCGGCAGCTCGCCGAGCAGGTAGTCGCCATCGGGCATGCCGCCCGCGCGCATGCAGTCGGTGATGAGGACGCAATGATCATGTCCCTTGCACTGCATGACGATCGACGCAGCGATCGGATTCACATGATGACCGTCGCAGATGAGTTCGGAATAGGTCCGGTGCCCCGAATACAACGCCGCTCCGACCATGCCCGGCTCGCGATGATGCAGCGGGCTCATGCCGTTGTACGTGTGAACGAACACGCGCGCGCCGGCGTCCAGACAGTGCAGCGCATCGCTCACCCCGGCGTCGGAATGCCCGAGCGCCACGACGACGCCCATCTCGCGGGCCGCGCGGATGAACGCCGGACTGTCCGGGAACTCGGCCGCGATCGCGATCTTTTTCACCAGGCCCTTCGCCGAGCTCTGCCAGCGTTTGAGCTTCTCGATAGCCGGTGCGCTCAGATACGCGGGGTTCTGCGCCCCTTTATGCTTCTCGGTGAAAAACGGACCCTCCAAAAAGATACCCTGGATGCGCGCTCCGGTGTTCTCGTCGATGCGGTCGGCGACTCCGTGACAGGCGGCATCGAGCTGCTCGGCCGTCGCGGTCAGCGTCGTCGGCAGCCATGAGGTGACCCCGTTTTCGAGGATGCGCTTCGCGATCGTGTGGACGCTGTCCCAGGTTCCGTCCATGACATCGCAATCGCCATAGCCGTGGATATGCGTGTCGACGAAGCCCGGCGCGACATGGCAGCCGCGCCGGTCGAGAATCTCGCAGTCGGGCTCCTTCTCGACATGCTCGCCGAACATCCCGTCTTCAACCAGAAGATAGCCCCCGTCGAGGGTGTGCGTCGGGAAATAGAAGCGGTCCGCGAGCACCGCATATCTGCCCACGGTCCTCACGCCTCCCAAGGGTGAATCGTCACGCCTTTGACGACGCGATTCACGGTACCGGTCGGATTGGGCGTGTCGGGCGTGTTGCCCACGCGCACCGAGTTCAGCACGCCGATGGTCTGCGCCACCATAGCGAAGGGCAGAGACAGATACGCCTCAGGCAGTGGCTCGCGACCTTGGAATGTAAACGATTCGTGCTCGAAGACCGTCCCGGCATCCTGCTGAACGGCTACCGTGCGCTGCGCGATGTCGTCGCCGGAGATCTCATTCAGGATATCGAGATCGTATTGGCGCGTGTAGGGATCGTTGCTCACGAAGACGAACACGAGCGTCTTGTCATCCACGAAGCTCTTGGGGCCATGGCGGTATCCCATAGCCGAATCCCATGAGGTGGCCACCAGACCGTGGGCGAGCTCCAAGATCTTGAGCTGGGCCTCCTGCGCGAGGCCGGAGAGACCGCCCGATCCCAGATAGGTCACCCGATTGAAGTCGCCGGACAGATAGCGCGCGATCTCGGACTCGCGTGAGATGACCTCCTCACCCATATCGGCTGCCGCCTCGACCCATGCGGCCTTCTTCTCGATATCGGACGTGTCGAAGATGAGCGCGCACAGCAGCTGCATGCAGGTGTAGCTCCCCGTCATGGCGAAGCCCTTGTCGTTGGCACCCGGCAGAAGGATCGTCAGCGCATGCGGATCTCCATCGAACTCGGTCTTGAGCCTGCCATCGGGCGCACAGGTGATATTCAGAAATCTGACGTTGTCGATCAGCTTGCCCAGCACGCGCACGGCAGCCAAGCTCTCGGGACTGTTGCCAGAGCGCGCGAAGGACACGACGATCGTGGGGTCTGCGGGGCGAATGAAATCGAGCGGCGCCGAGACGAGATCGGTCGTGGCGATGGGTTTGAAATCAAAGGTGTCCGTGTCTCCGCAGCGGCGCAGATAGGGTGCGACGGTATCGCTCACATAGTCCGAGGAGCCGGCCCCAGCGAGCACCACCGTCGTGCGACCGTCGGCCATGGCAGCCGCCTCGGCGAGAAACGCCTCGATAGCCGTTTTGTTCTCCCTGTAGATCCTGACGGTCTCGCGCCACAGGGCGGGCTCCTGCATGATCTCGGTCGTCGTGTTCCGAGCGCCCAGCTTCTCGAGGTCGTCGCAACTCTTTTCAAACATCGCGTTCTCCTTTTCAGTTCGTGCATAGCACCGCCCGGGATCGTGATCCTCACCCCGGCGGTCTTCTTTATTTCAATCGTTCCTGTAGTGGAAGACTTTGTATTTGAATTGATCGGCACGGGCGACCGAGAGGGTATACTCGATGATCTCGTTGCCGGTGTCATAGGTGGTGCGCGCGAGATCGAGCACAGGAGATCCATCAGCGATGTCGAGCAGGTGCGCGTCTGCGGGACGCGCGATGCTTGCGAAGAACTCCTCCTCGGCAACGCGAATCTTCTCATGGTAGTCGTGTTCGATGATCTCATAGAGAGGCCGTCGTTCGACGAGGGGACGCTTGAGCGTCATGAATCTGCGCATCGGCAGATAGGTTCTCTCGACCATCATGGGCATCCCGTCGGCGGCGCGCAGGCGCTTCAGCTTGAAGAGCCGATCCCCGATGCGCGCCCCCATGTGCGCAGCGAGGTTCTTGTCAGCTTCCATCTCTCTGAATTCCAAAATCGTCGTCTTGGGAGAGCGCCCCAAGGCGCGCATCTGTTCGGTGAAGCTGTAGGAGTGCATGAGATTCGTGGTCTGGGCGGAGCGGTCGGCGACGAACGTCCCGCGACCATGTTGCCTGATAACCAGACCCTGACGCTCCAAGTCCTGAAGCGCCAGCCGGACGGTCGTGCGCGACAGCCCGTAGCGCTCGGCGAGCAGCCGCTCGGAGGGGATGAGATCGCCGGGGCGATACTCATTGTCGATCTTATCGCTCAGGATGCCGACGAGCTGATCATAGAGCGGCTGTTTGCGTGCGCCGAGTGCCATGAGCTCTCGCCTCCTTTATCGACAGGATCAGTGTTCGAGAAAGGCCGCACCCCTTTGGACCCAAGGGACGCGGCCTTCCCGATTGAAGATCAGAACCGGAGCGACGTCGCCTGCAAACAGGCGGCGGGAAACCCCGACAAACCGATCTCTACCAGATGCTTCCCCACAGACCGAACGGACCGGCGCCCAGGATTCCCAAGACGAACATCAAGACGATGCCCTTGATCGGGGTCCAGCTGCGCTTCGCGAACATGTAATAGAGAACCATCACGAGTGCGAGCGGGATCAGTTTCGGGATAACCGTGTTGAGCGTGTCCGCGACGCTGAAGTTGACCGGCGTCTGCGTAACGGTCGCATAGGTGACCGAGCTCATGCCGTTTCCGAGATCGGTGATACCCGTGGTGGTCTCGGTTCCGTCAGCGTTCTTGATCGTGATCGGCTTGCCGTCGGCACCCTTCGTGCCGATCGTGCCCGCCTTCGCATCAGAAGAAATCTCCTGATTGAAATTCTCGGCGTCATCGTTTGATACGACAGCCGTGGTCGCGCTGTAGCCCATCGAGGTCCCATTCGGGATCTTGAGATTGATCTGGGTGGCGCCCATCGTGACCGTCAGGCAGCCGACGACAAAGACACCCATGATCGAAGCGGCACGCGTGAACGCCTGCATCTGCGAGGTGAGCGCATCGATCGCGCTCGTGCCCATCTTGTAGGACCATTTCATGAGACCGAAGCGCAACAGGAACTGCACGACGTTGAAGATGGCCAAGAAGATGAACGGTGCGAGCATGTTTCCGGAGATCGCCATGTTCGACGTGATGCCGGCCGTGATCGGCACGAGCGTCAGCCAGAAGATGGCGTCGCCGATGCCGCCGAGCGGCCCCATCGCCGCGACGCGGACGGCGCGGATGGTCGGGATGTCGAGTTTGTTCTGCTCAAGAGACAGCACGATGCCCATGACGAACGTCACGAGAAACGGGTGCGTGTTGAAGAACTCCAGATTGTGGCTCATCGACGCCGCGAGATCGTTCTTGTTGGTATGGATCTTCTCGAGACCCGGAAGGATGCCGTAGAGCCAGCCGCCCGCCTGCATCCGCTCATAGTTGAACGATGCCTGCAAAAAGCAGGAGCGCCATGCCATCTTGTTGAGCGTCTTCTTATCGAGCTGCGCGGCAGGCGTCTGATCCTCGTAGCGATCAGGGATCACGTAGTCATTAGATGCCATCTTCCATGTCACCTCCGTCAGCGATAGAACCAGCCAGCTCGGTGCGCTGCTGGTAGTCCCAGAATGCGATACCGAAACCGATCAGGGACAAAATGAGCAGTGCCGGGGTCGCCAGCGATTCGTTGGCGACGGTGATGATAGCCAAAGCGAAGCCCATGAAGAAGAAGCCCCACATATCGCGTGACATCATGACCTTCAGAAGGATCGCGAAGCCGACGAACTTCATCATGCCGCCGGCGGCGCTGAGGCCATCCTGCAACCACTGAGGAATCGCTGCGGCAACAGTCTGTCCGATGGTGGCGCCGGCGATGAAGAACAGCGTCACGACGACAGCAAAGATCAGTCCCAGCAGACCCATAGCGAAATAGTTCAGATGAACGATGCCCTTGACATCTGCATTATGCGCCATCCTGTCGGCAGCCGACATGAGAGGCGACATGAGTGTAAAGACAATTGTGACACCGATCTGACCGAGCAACGCGAACGGAATGGCGAGGGCCGCTGCCGTGTTGTAATCGATAGTGGTCTTGAGAGCGATAGCCAGCACCGCTGCCATGATGCCGCCGATAACCGCATTAGGCGGCTGCGCGCCGCCGATCGGCATGTTGCCGATCGTCAGGAGCTGGTAGGTGCCGCCGACGACGAGGCCGGTATTGGGATCACCAAGGATCAGACCGATGACCAAACCTGATACGATCGGCTGGTACAGCGACTCGAGGAAGTCGAACTGATCGATTGCACAGATGAATGTCCAGATGAACACCAAAGCGATCTGTATGATCGAATACTCCATCTTGTTGCTCCTCCTTTCGAGAAATGTTGTGAATCCCGAGGACTCACCGGAAAGCTGCCGGATCCGACCCGGCCGAACAGATGCGAGCAAGCGCTTATGCGAACAGCTTGTTCGTATCCTCCACCGACGTGCTCGGTACACGCCTGATCTCCAGCTCCACCCCCAGTTCCTGCATCTTCTTGAAAGCGGCGACATCATCGTCATCGACCGCCACGGTTGTGGCGACCTGCCGCTTTCCCTCGGACATGTGCATGTTGCCGACATTGACCTTTTTTATAGGAACCCCACCTTGGACGAGCTTGAGCACGTCCTGCGGGGTCTCGGCAACGATGAAGATCTTCTGTCTGGGAGATGCCTTGCTGATGATGTCGATGGTCTTCTGGACCGAAAAGAACCTGGTCTGCACGCCGGTGGGCGCCGCCATCTTCATGAGGTTCTGACGCATCGTGTCACTGGAAACCTCATCGTTGGCGACCAAGATGAGATTGGCTCCCAAGGTTGAATTCCACTGCGTGGCGACCTGCCCGTGGATCAGTCTGTTGTCGATCCTGGTGAGCAGGATATTCGGTTCTGCCATAGCTGCACCGCTCCCTTTCCCGTCATGCCTTTCGGCGTTGTACCTGATCTTGCATTATCGCTGCCATCAGCTGGTCAGCGGGCGGCGCCTCAATGGCCCGCGATCTGCTGAACGGCGTAGCGCGATACGTCCATGATCGCGCCGGAGCTCACCTTCACGCTCACGCGATCGCCTCGCACCGCCTCGACGGTGCCGTAGATGCCACCGCAGAAGATGATCTGCTGACCGGTCGCAAGCTCGGCATGCAGCTTCTCGAAGTAGGCGCGTTTCTTTCTCATCGCCACCTGCGACCATACGGTGTAGGCGATGCCCATGATCACGAGCAGCGCCAGCAGCGCAATGGAGGAACTCAAGATGCTCTGGCCGAAATCGCCCATATCTAGATACCGTCCTCGTCCTCATCGAATCCGTCCCCGTCGGAGTCGGCGGTGATCTGCTTGTGGTCGATGCCGGCCTTTCCCACGGCGAGGGCCTGCGCCACAAGCTCGCCAATCGGCGAGCCGCTGCCTCGTGTGAGCAGAAGTTCGATGAGCATCGGCAGGTTCGTCCCCGTGACGATCTCGACATCGGCGATGTCCTGCGAGATCATCATCGCCTGATTGAAGGGGGTGCCCCCGAGCAGATCAACGAATACGATGACGCCCTCGCACTCGGCACGCATTTCCGCGATGGCCGATCGCAGATCGCTCCCATATGTAGCCGCCGCGGAGACCTCGAAGGGAACGATCCGGAAGGCGGGCTGGTCTCCCGCCACCATATCGATCGCGCTGCCGAGCCCGCTTGCGAACTTCCCATGGCCCGTAAGTACGAAACCGACCATTCTGTACCCCTTTCGCCTGATTTCGTTTCCGGTGCCGCGCACCAGAGCTGCTGGATCTCGAATCACCCCATGTGCCTACATGTACCCCTGTTGCCTCGAAAGCAGCACCCGACCGCAATTTCAACCGCCCGCATGGGCGGGTCCAAACTGATCTTGGAACAAGCGCAACGACGTTCGAGGACGTCCATAACTGGTAGTAACCACATAACGACTTTTTTACATCATAGCATCATCGGCCGCGCAGTCAAATAATGCTCCCATGGTTCAGTGCAACCGCCTGAAGCGCAAAAACAACCGTTTACTGGATGATTTCTCCAGCTAAACTAGAATTTATTAAGTTGAGTGACTTCGTGATTCAACCCCGGCTTGATCTGTTCTTGGATATACAGACCACGCCAATTTCGATGCATATGACTTTCAGCTGCAGGTTTTATCATAAGTTTATGAAGAGGTACGCATTTGACAGAGGCTCGTATCGATACGCGCATCCGCCCGGATGATAGTTAGTGGATCCCACCATGCGATCGCCTGCTTACCTATAGATCGCCCAGCGGCTGGGGATCATCCGTGAACGGCGCGTCATGGACGTGAATCATTCGCATCCTCCACCCCGCCTCGGGTGCAAGCGCATGGGGAGAACGACGCAAGACGCTACCCGCTCGCCCCGGCCTCTTCGCATCGCGGGACTGGTCCCTAGAGCACGTCCTCATGCAGCGCCTCGACGACGCTGTCCGCGCGACAGCGCCTGAGCCCGTAGGCGACCGAGACGGCGAGCACGAACAGAGCCAGACCGATCGCGAAGGCAACCCAGAACAGCGGCAGGCCGAAGGGAAGACCGCTGATCGACATGCTGATAGCGCTGTACAGCGCATAACCCACCGCGGAGGCGAGCGCGAGTCCGATCGCCAGACCGCGCACCGCGTAGCTCGCGCACTCCAGCGCGATCATGCGACGAAACGAATGGGGTCCCATGCCCAGCGATCTCAATACGGCGAACTCGCGGCGCCTGAGCATGAACGAGGTCGAGAGCGTGTTGAAGACGTTCGCCACCGCGATGAGGCCGATGATGATGGCAAACGCCCCGGCGAAGATCTGCAGTGCGCCGTACATCAAGCGGCTCTCCCGGGCGGCCGATGCGTTGTCGCTCACACTCAGCGACACGCCGCCGATCTCTGCGAGCTGATCACTCGCGGTCCGCCTCATCTTCTCGCTCGCTCGCGCGCTGTCCTTGGTGAGATACGACAGGTCCACTATGAGCGAGCTGCCGGGCTCGATGAGGGGCACAGGTCCCGTGCCCTTGGTTCCCGGCGCGCGCGCTGCGAGAGCGGACAGCGCATCGGCGCCTATAGAGCGCAGCGCGCTCTCAGGCAGAACCAAGCTCGGCTGCTGCGTGCGCATAAGGGTCGACATGCCCGCGGGCGCGCTCTGGGCGAGGGCTCCGATCTCGACGCGGGCGCTGGCAACGGTCGCATCCGTCAAAGCGACCTGCAGCTTCTCAGCACTTGACCGTGTGTAGTACGTCGCGACAAGATTCCCATTCTCATCGACCTCGATCGAGGGGCTGCTCGCCTCCGGACGACTGACGAACTCCGTGAGCAGCTCGACGGTCCCGACGTGGTTGATAGGTGCGCTATAGCGGTAGGATGACCCGTCCGAATCGATCACCCGGTTGAGGGCGATAGCCCTCGGATGCGTCGCATCTGCGTAGTCCGCTTCAGAGAGTCCCAGGTCGCGAACGTATGCTCTCCACGACGCATCGTCTATGAAGTGAACCATGAACGAAGCGCACGCGGTGCCGTCCGCGGCTGACTTCATGTCAGACGAGGCGATCATCTCAGAGGGAACGAGGCCCTCGATGTATGTGGTCGCCCTGTATCCGTTGGAGCTCACACCATCGATCTTGAGCAGCTCCGCATCCAGACCGTCGACGACATCGAGCGTGCCGGCAAGTGTCGCGCCATCCCGAGGGTCCACCGTGAGTGACACCCGAACATCGCCTTCGGCTGTGCTGCCAGCGACTCTGGACAGCATGTCCATATCCTGAACGAACGAGCCGATGATGACGAGCAGCGCGACGGAGACGGCGATCGAGGCGACGGCGACGTGCGACTTCGAGCTCGCGCGCGTGAGGTTGCGATGCGCCAGATAACCGGGCACGCCCGAGAGGTGCAGACGCAGCCGATCCAGCGCGCCGCCCGCACGTGCGCCGCTCCCTTCGAGCCGAACGGCACGGCGGCGCGCCCGGCGAGAGGCACGGCGCTGCCGACGCCGCTCGGCGCGACTCAGGTGGACGAAGCCGGCAGAGCGCAGAGCATCGATCGCGGAGGCGCGACCGGCACGCACCGCGGGCAAAAGCGCGCTCAGAGCGATCGTAACAAGCGAAAGCAGCGCCGCGACGCCGAGCACCCACACGGAGATGACGACCTCTGGAGCATGGCCGGAGACGCGCATGAACAGGGCGAGTCCCTCACCGGTGAGCTGGAAGACAACCCAGGTCCCAGTCAGGCCGATGATGAGGCCCGAGGGAACGCCGACTGCCGCGAGGACGAGCGCCTCGATGCAGATACTGCACCTGATCTGACGTCGAGACGCCCCGAGCGAGGAGAGCAGCCCCAGCTCGCGGGTGCGCTCGGACACCGAGATGGCGAAACCGGTGTGGATGAGCGACACCGAGGCGACGATGACCACACCGCTGAGAATCCCCAGGATCGCCGCGACCGTGACCCATATCTGCTCTTCCCCTGTGATGCCACGGTAGCGCAGCAAGGAGAGATGAAGCGATTGCTCGAGACTGTCAGGGACGTATGAGGCGCCCCTTTCGCCTTCCTGACTATCGCGGGAGAACGCCTGCGCGTAGGCCTTGAAGTCATCAAGTGAGACGAGTCCGGTCGTCGTCGCCCAAACCGTGCTCCCTCGATAGGCCAGCGCGCCGTCATCGCAGGTCAGCGCAAGGTTCATCACACCATTGTTCAATTGCCAAGCGGAGCCGGGCAGATAGAAGCCCACGACGGTGAACTCAGCGGGCGCGGGCCCCTCGATGCTCTCACTCAGACCCGAGCCCTCGCCATAGACCGGACTATCGCTCATCGTGAGCCTATGTGTCTTCGCTCCTGCGGAATCTTTCGCCACCCGCTCGCCAAGCGGGAGCGTGACAGGACAGTCGAGTGCGATCTTTCCCTGGCTTCGCGCCTCGAGCCGACCGTCGCCTGCGAGGAGCTCACCGCGAAGCGCGACCGGCATAAGCAGCTCGTGGCTGTTCTCGGGCATCCTGCCGCTATCGATCTGTGGCGGCACGACTATGCCTTGGGCCGTCGAGGCCGAGGGCGAGGACTCGACAGCCAGGCGCTCCATATGGCCCCTCTGCTCTGCGGAGGGCAGCTGCGCGACGCCATATTCCCGCATGACCACGGTGTCGGCTGTTCGGCCGTCAGCCTTGAGTCTGTCCACGTCGCTGTCGGACAGACCGCTGAGGCCGACCTCCCAGGACCCCTCGATCTGCTCGGTGCTCTCATACATCATCGAGCACAGGGAGAGCGCCGTGGTGAGGATGGCTGTGATGAGAGCGCAGGACAAGGCGATGCCAGCGACGCACACGACCGTGCGCGCGCGGGCGCGGCGCAGCGAGCGCAGCGCGTAGGAGCCCATGACGCCCATCTCAGCGCCTCTCGTCGCGGACGATCCGGCCGTCCTCGATGGCGAGGACCCGGTCGGCCATCAAGGCGATGTCCTCGTCGTGGGTGATGACCACGAGCGTCTGCCCGAGATCGCGGTTCGACGCGCGCAGGATCTGCATGATGGCGGCCGAGTTCCTCGAGTCGACGTTGCCGGTCGGCTCGTCGGCCAGCACGATCGCCGGCGCGGCCATGAGGGCGCGGCCGATGGCGACGCGCTGCTGCTGGCCCCCCGAGAGCTGATTGGGCAGGCAGCCCTGCTTGCCGGAGAGCCCCAGAGCCGAGATGAGCTCCTCGAGCCGCGCGGCGTCCGGCTCGCGGCCGTCCATGCGCACCGGCAGCGTCATGTTCTCGACGACGTCGAGCACCGGGATGAGGTTGTAGAACTGGTAGACCAGACCCACCTCCCGGCGGCGGAACACCGCGAGCTGCTCGTCTGAGCGCGCGTAGACGTCGCTGCCCTCGAGGCGCACTGTGCCCGAGCTCGGTCGGTCGACGCCGCCCATGAGGTGCAAAAGGGTGGACTTGCCCGAGCCCGACGAGCCGATGATGGCGACGAAGTCGCCCGCCTCGATCTCGAGGCTGATGTCGTCCAGGGCGCGCACGGCGGTCGCGCCTGAGCCGTAGATCTTGGAGAGGTGCTCGACTGAGAGCAGTGCCATGGGGGTCTCCCTCCCGTCGGCGGGACCGGCCGGGCTGGAGTCGCTCAGCGCGGTCGGTCCCTCTGTATGATGTCCGCCATCTATGGTCGCACGGATTGCTTGCGCGAAGGTGACGAGTGCGTGACAGATCCGTCACGCGCGCGTAAGACCGCGTCGGATGAGCGGCCGAGACGTCAGCCCGGCGCCGGCCGCGGCCAGCGTGCTCACCCGACGCCGCCGCGCACGGCGTCGATCACGCTGGCGGCGCGGGACCGCCCGAGCCCGTATGCGACCGAGATCGCCAGCGCGCCGACGACGGTCGCGGCCGCCGCGGCCAGCCAGCCGGCGGGCAGCTGCAGCTCGATCCCGCTCACCGACAGGGAGAGCGCGCGGTACAGGGCGTAGTTCGCCGCACAGCCCACAGCCAGCCCGCCCGCCAAGCCGCGGACGGCGCAGCTCGCACACTCAAGCGCGATCATGCGGCGAAACTGCCGGCCGCTCATGCCGACCGACCTCAGGACGGCGAACTCGCGCCGGCGCATGGCGATCGAGGTCGACATCGTGTTGAACACGTTCGCGACGGCGACCAGGCCGACGGCGGCGCAAAACGCCGACGCGAACACCCGGATGGCCGTCGAGGCGATCCGCTCCCTGTGAGCGTCATCGGCGTTGTCGTAGATCGACACGACTCTGCCGGGTACGCCGGTGAAGCTCTCGCTGACGATCCGGCGCATCGCGCTGGCCGCCGCCCCGCTGTCGCGCGCGAGAAACGAGAGCTGCGTCTCGAAATCGCTTGCGCCACCCGAGCCGATGAGAAGGGGATCGCCGAGATAGGTCGCGTCGGCGACGTCCCCGCCTCCGGGATAGCTCGCCGCCGCCATCACCCGCAGACTGCCCAGCGGCAGCAGCAGCGTCGGCGTCGTCGAGCGCAGCAGACTTGAGCGGCTCGCCGGCGGCGTCTGCGCGAGCGCGGCGATCTCGACGTCGACCGTGGCGCAGGCGGCCCGCCCCAGCGGCACCAGACGCTGCTCGCCTCCGCTGTCGGACTCGTAGACCGCGCACGGCTCGCCGTCGGCGCCGGCGCGCACCGCTCTGGTGAAGCCCCAGCCGTCGTCGTGGCAGAACCGCGTGAACAGCGTCACGGTCCCGGTGCGCTCGAAGGGCTTCAACCGGGTGTAGTTCTCCGCGTCCCTCGCCGCCAGAATGAGGTTGAATGCGATCGCCCGCAGATGGGAGGGATAAACGAAGTCCGCTTCGGGCAGGCCGAGCTCGCGCACGTAGTCGGCCCACGACGCGTCATCGAGGAACATGACGTCGACCGCCGGGCAGGCCGAGCCGTCGGCGGCCTCGAAGATCTCTTCGCCCTGTTGCCGCTCGATGTGGCGCAGTATGCCGGGGGGAGTCCGGCACACAAGGCTGAGCTGTGTCCCGTACCCGATGGGGGTCACGCCGTCGATCGCGCCGAGCGCCCGGTTCAGCCGCTCGGCGCACGCCAGTCTCGAATCGAGGTCGCCGGGCTGCTCCTTTGTCTGCGTGAGACTCACGACGAGATCCCCGTCGAAGGTCTCAGCGGTGATCGACGCACCCAGGCCCGCGTAGGTCGCGAGCGACCCGCAGGAGATGAGCAGTGCGACCGAGACCGCCAGCGAGACGGCCACGATGCGGGCGGCTCGGCCGGATCGGGTGAGGTTGCGGTGCGCGATCACGCCGGCCACGCCGACAAGCCGGAGGCGCATCCGATCGGCGACCGAGCCCGAGCGCGATGCGACCGTCCGCCGTCGGCCGCGACGAGTTGCCCGACGCGCGGCCCGTCTGCGCTCCGCGCCGCTGAGCCGGACGTCGCGCGTCGAGCGCAGCGCCTCCATGGCCGAGATGCGCGCGGCGCTGCGGGCCGGCCTGAGCGCGCTCGCGGCGATAACGACCAGCGAGATCAGCGCCGCGATCCCGATCGCCCAGGGCGACACCGCGACCGCGAGCCCAGCGCCCTGATCGTCCAGCATCGAGGCGAGATCGGCGCCGACGGTCCGAAAGAGCGCCCACGTCGCACCCAGGCCGACAAGCACCCCGGCGGGCACTGCCGCCGCTGCGAGCAGGGCCGCCTCGACGCGGACCACGCGTCGGATCTGACGGGGCGTCGCTCCCAGCGAGCAGAGCAGCCCCAGCTCCCGGGTGCGCTCGGACACCGAGACGGAGAAGCCGGTCCGCACGAGCGAGACCGAGGCGACCACGACCACCACGGCCAGCACGGCGGCGATCGCGGCGATCGAGGTCATGAGGGGGCCGGGGGCGCCGAGGCCGCGAAGGCTCAGAAGCTCCTCGTGCATCACACCGGCGCCGGCGCCGTGCCGAGCGAACATGCCCGCGTAGGACTCGACGGCGGCGCGCGAGGAGAATCCCGTCGAGGTGGCGTACACGCAGGTTCCGACCGGCTCGTCGATAGCGCCGCAGCCGGTCAGCGCGAGGGAGCCGGCATCTCCGAGCATCCAGTTCGGGCTTGTCCGGTAGAAGCCCACAATCGTAAAGTCCAAGCGCTTCACGTCTGCGAGCCGCTCGACGGGCGCGCCGTCCTCCCCCTCGGGGGCCTGCTCGCTGAAGCCGAGAGCGCGGACGCCGCCGGCGGCCTCGTCGGTGACACGGCGCCCCAGAGGCACGCTCAGCGCGCCGCCGAGCGCGAGCCTCCCGTCCGAGGTGACCTCGCTTTGGGCGTCCCCTGAGAGCCTCTCGCCGGCGAGCTCTGCGGGCAGTGCAATCTCACCTGGGCCCTCCGGCAGCCGACCCTGGTCCATCTCGGGCAACGCGATGAGGCCGGCCGCCTCCTGCGCCCCCGGCACCGACGCGAGCCCCAGGTGCGCTCCCCGTTCGTAGCGGCCGGCCTGCGGCAGCACGGCGGTGCCGTACTCGCGCACGAGCACAACTCGCTCGGTGCGCGGGTCGCTCCTGACGCGCTCGACCTGCTTGGCGTCAAGATCGCGAAACTCGACCTGCCAGGATCCCTGGGTTCGCTCGGCCGCCTGGCACAGGGCCTGATCCAAGGAGAGCGCCGTGGTGAGGATCGCGATGATGAGCGCGCAGGACAAGGCGATGCCGGCTGCGCACACGATCGTGCGCGCCCGGGCGCGCCGCATGGAGCGCAGCGCGTAGGAATCCATGACACCCATCTCAGCGCCCCCCGTCGCCGCCGCGCGGGCGCGCCGCCGCGATCATGAGGCGTCCACGCGCAGGTCGAGAATCTTGCGGACCGGCAGGTTCGACATCACGAGCTCAAACGAGCTCCCCTCGATCGGCGGCCGAAAGGATGCCTCGTCCGATCCGAAATACGGCGGATTCGAGAATCCGACGAACGGCACGACCGTTTTGAGCGTCTTGCCGGGTGGCACGCTGAACATGCTGGGGTCCATCTTGGCGACATGCGCCCACAGGTCCTCGTCGACCGAGTAATCCGTGTTCTTCGATTCCGGGATGACCTCCCAGAGAAACGACATGATGCCGCCGCCCTCGGTCGAGGTGTTGCGCATGGTGAGCGTCACGGCCAGAACGGAGCGCCGCGCGCCGTCCTCGGTCGAGGCGACGCCGTCTTTTCCGTAGCGGCTCAGATACTCATCAGGGGTCACGACCTCGGTCTTCTCGACTCTGAACTCGTAGCCCTTCGTCTGTTCCTCATCGCTTCCGGCGAAGGCGCCGTCGAGTGCGAGCCAGCTGCCCTGCGCGACGTGCTCGACCGGAATCTTGATCGCCTGCTCGTTGACCCACCAGATGCGCCCGGCGATCAGCGCCACGGCGACCGCGCAGGCGAGCATGGCGACGATGCGAAGCGCGCCTCGGCGCGCGGGGGCGCTCACGATCGCACCGCGATCGTCTCGCGGCGCTCGACGGCGCCCTCCGCCAGGTAGATGACCTCGTCGGACATCTCGCGCAGCACGCCTGCGTCATGGCAGGAGACGAGCACGCAGGCGCCGCGTGAGCGCTCCTGCGCGACGATGCGCTTGAGCATCTCGACGCCGGCGACGTCCAGCGCGTTGGTCGGCTCGTCGAGCACCAGCAGGTCGGGCGCCTCCATGATGGCGGCGGCGATGCCCAGCCGCTGCTTCATGCCGAGCGAGTACTTGCGGTAGCGCCGGCGATCCTGAGGGTCGAGCCCCACGCGCGCGATGGCCGCGCGCACCCCCGCCGCGTCGACGGAGCGCCTGATGGAGGCCAGCAGCTCGAGGTTGGCCGTCCCGGAGCGGTTGTCGAGAAACGCCGGCCCCTCGATGAGCAGCCCCACCGAGGGCGGGAACGCGATGTCGCGCCAGAGCCGTTTGCCGTCCACGGCGACCTCTCCCGCACTCGGGCGGATCAGGCCGCACGCCATGCGCATGAGCATCGTCTTGCCCGAGCCGTTCACGCCCGACAGGCCGACCACGCGGCCCGGAGCCGCGCTCAGGCTGACATCGCGGACGACCTCGACCCCCTTGATGGTCTTCGATACGCAACTCATCTCCAGCATCAGACATTCATCTCCTTATCGAGCACATCGAAGCGCCTGAACAACAAACCCCCCGCGAGGGCCCCGGCAAAGAGCAGAGCGCATCCGACGAGCGCGCCGGCATCGGAACCGAGCCCGGAACTGACCATGCCGCCCCAGCGATCGGCCATGAGGAAGCTGCCCACGAGCAGCGGGCTCGTGAGAAACGCCGAGGCGAGCAGCAGCGCCACTGCGGCGGCGAACGCGAAGGTGGGGCGCAACACGAGCGAGGCCGCCAGCTGGGCTATGCCGAGCGCCGCACTCATCAGCAGGGCGACCAGCAGAAACGGGGTCCCATCGACCGCATCGGCGAAGATGTGATCGGCGCTGACCTCGCAGACGAGCAGCATCGAGCGGTGGATCTCGAGCGTGAGCGGGCCTCCGCAGATGAGCGTCGCCACCGCAGCGGCCGCGGCGACAGCCACCCAGCACAGGCACACCACGGTGATCACCCACAGGCACATGGCGACCCACCATGAGATCCTTCCGCCGCCGGCCACGAGCGCCGCGCGACCCGCGCCCATGAGATCGCGGTACGGAAAGAGCAGGGTCGCGTAGGCGAGCAGCAGGCATATCAGCAGCCAGCCCACGGGGGGCTTGAACTGAGAGCCCTGGGTGACCTCATAGGACTGCGCGCCTGAAAAGCAGCTCGCGATGAAGTCCCCCCACGAGAAAGCCGCGGCGCGCTGCTCGTAGAACGACGCCATGAGCGCCGCGTTCGCCATGATGAGGCCGGCCAAGACCAGCACGGCGGCAAGCGACGCGAGAACCATCCGCCGGGACACACGCAGGTCGAACCAGTACAGACGGATGATGCTCATAGCAGGTCCCGTCTGGTCTCGGCCGCAAGCAGCCCCGCCGCAACCGCCGCCATGGCCACCAAGCACGCGGAGAACCAAAGCGGATCGAGCGGGGCGTTCGACGCATCCTTCAGCGCGGCGATGATGTTGATCTCCGGACCGATCGTATGGAACCATCCGAACACCCAGGAGTTCGCGTACCGGGAGGCCAGCACGACCAGGTAGGGGACGACCATGATGGCGACGCGGTTCGCGACCCGCAGCGAGATCGCGTAGACGAGCGTCGCCCACACGCCGCACACCAGCGCGTCGATGAGGCTGCGGCAGACGACGAACAGCATCGGGGCACGGTAGAACAGCCCCGAGAGCAGGTTGTTGTCGAACAGCCCGACGTATTGATTGTCGAGATAGGTGGGAACATAGCCAGGCAGCAGGCAGGACAGCACGATGAAGTTGACCGCCAGCGGTATCAGCGCCACCAGCGCGGCCGAGACGAACACCGCGGCACCCTTCGCCGCGAGATAGGATCGCCGATCGGCGCGGGTGCACACCTGGATAAGGTAGCCGGCATGCAGCTCGGAGGCGTAGGACCAGGCGAAGGGCACGAGCGCGAGCAGCGGGAGCAGGTAGACGTAGATGAGGCCGGACAGCGCATCGCTCGCGTTGACGAGCACCCAGTTGCCGTAGCTGCCCCTGCTCGTGAGAAACAGCGCGTTCGGAGAGTCCAGACCGATGCCGTAGCCGAATTCCAGCTTTGCGGCATCCCATATGGCGATCTTCGCCGCGCACTCGATCGCGGCGGCAGCGCCCAAGATGACCCCGATGGAGACGGCGACGATGAACCAGCGGTTGCGCAGCGCCTTGTCGAGCTCCATGACGATGAGCGATCTCATGCGCGCTCCTTCGTCCGATGATCGGTTATGTTCAATGTGAAGCTGTACTTTCCATAGGCGTCGGGGCTGATGGCCGCTGTGAGCCGTATATCTTTGAGCTGGATCGAGCGAGATCCTTCAAGCGCGAAACCGACCGTGTAGGTCTGCTCGGCGCCGGGTGCGAGCTTGAAGTCCCAACGCTCCTGTTCGGAGGCTCCTTCCATCGTTCCATCGAAATACGCCACCTCGCCTGCAGGCATGAGGTTCAAAAACGATATGTTGAAGCATTTCTGCTTTGTCCGTGACGATTCGTCTTGCGGGACGGCATTTTTGTTCTTGATATGCACCTTGCACACGAGAAACGGATGCTGTTTGTCGCTGCGAAACGAATCGCCGGCATGGCTGGCTGCAAGCCCACTCGCCTTGAAGCTGTCGTAGATCTCCGCATTTTCCACGGCCACCTCCAGCGTTCCCGTCCAGACGAACCCGAGCCCGGCGGCATATGGTTCCTTCGAGCTCGGGAGCACGCAGGATTCATCTTTGGCAGCATCCAGCTCGGCGGTCTGCCCAGGATCGTATACGGTGTTGAACGCCTGCTTCTCGCGCTCAGTCTTCTGGTCCTGAAGATGGCGATAGCCGAGCCAGCCGGCTGCGACTATCGCGATGACAACCGCAGTCGCGATGATGAACTTGATGAACCGCGCCTCTCTGCGCGCCAATGCCATGGATGCTCCCCTCCGTTGGTTGTACCGATGCGTTTCAGCACGCATCGCACCATGGCACAGAAGATGCCCTGCTGTCTGTAAACAACGCTTATGAACTTGATAGATTGAGCGTTTACGCGGTGATGAGCTGGGAGACCAGCGAATGCAGCCCCAGCCGGTCGTGGACGCCGAGCAGACGGTAGCCGGCGCTTCTCGCCGTGTTGACGGTTCCGAGCGAGACATGCAGCCGATCGCAGATCTCGGCGGCCTGACGCCCGCAGGCGATCTCGGCCAAGACGAGCGCCTGCGTGTCGTTCGCCCCGCGGGAGACGAAGCACGCCCGAAGTCGGTGCCGAAGCTCCGCCTCATCAAGCTTGCTGGAAGCGACCAGCGCCGCGGCGCGCTCCGAGCCGACGATGCTGCGACACAGCCCCAGGGCCGCGAGCCCCGCGCCGAGGAAGAACACCGAGAAGGCAAGCGTGACCAGCGCCATCGCGCTCAGCTGCTCCGGGGCGAGCGGCGCGCCGTTGAAGATGTCCGGCGTGATGCGGCTGACGCGATTCATGATCAGATAGCTCCCGAGCACCCCGCCGGCAGCCGACAGCGCCATCCATGCCGGCGCGCGCGGATCCGAAGCGCTCTGCAGCCGCGCCCGTCCGATGATGACGCAGAGCGATCCGGCCGTGGCAAGCAGGATGAGAACGTCGCGCAGCCAGCCGTACCCGAAAAGCAGCGCATACACGCCTGTGAACAGAGCGAACGCGAGCAGCGTCGGGCACAGCTCCCTGAAGTCCCTGGAGTCGGCGTCCTGCATCCGAAGCCAGAGAGCGCCGCCGAACAGCAGCGCCGTGAAGGGAAGAACGGACAGGGCTCCCGAATACATGGCCAGCGAGCGCCAGAGCTCCTCCCAGGCCACCCCTGCGGCGAAGGTGATCAGACATGACGCGGCCGCCGCGAATGAGAACGCTGCGGACGCGACATCGGCCCGGCCCTCTTCGGCACCGCCCGCCCGCATCGCCATCGACGTCGCTGCCAGCAGGATCGCTGCGAGTGCGATCGTCCCGAGATAGACTAGGTCGTCGGAGGTGAGATGGAGGGCGAGCAGCGAGAGCGGCACCGCGGCCGCGGCCGAGCGCGCAGATGCGGCGCGCTGCGTGGAAGCGTCGGTGCGGCAGCGGCACCACGAGAGCAGCGCGATGGTGCACAGCAGATAGGATGCGAATTCGAACGCCGACCAGGTGCTCGGTTTGAGCGAAGACGAATACCAGCGCATGAGGCTCGCCGCGCCGGCAGCCGTGCACGCAAGCGTGACAACTGCGCCGATCAGTATTGAGCGCATCGGCTGCGGCATGCGCTTCAATGAACGGTGGAGCACACCGCCCTCGGGCGCCGAGGCACCTGAGCGAACGCACCAGCGCCGATGCAGCTGCCGGAGACCGAACAGCGTCCCGCCCGTCGCGCAGCCCAGCACCGTCATTCTCCCGAACCCCCAGAGGGCATATCGCTGCGAGAGCGGCGTGAACAGCAGCAACAGCAGCACGCAACCGCTCAGCTGACGTATCGCGAGCACCAACGACGCGACCCGGCCGTCGGCGGTCGCGGCGGGTCGCGCCTGAGCTGAGGGTGACGCCGGCGCCGGCCCGCGCGCCGGGGCGCCCTCGGCGGCTGCCGGCGCGGACGGGAACGCGGCGCAGAGCGCCCGCAGATCCTTCGCTCCGTGCACGTCGAGCTTTCGATAGACGCGATGCAGCGTCGCGCGGACGCTCGACGCCTTGATGCCGAGACGGACGCCGACCTGCTCGGAGTTCTGTCCGGCGGCGGTGAACGCGGCGACCTCGGATTCGCGAAGCGCCAGCCCTCGCTCGGATAGCATGCGCCGGATGCGGGCGATCCGCGCATCCCCCTCGTCTTGGACGCCATCATCCGGCGGCGTCTCGACCGGGGGCCGACGTGCAGCGCGATGCATCAGCGCATACAAGCCGAGCAACATGGCGAACATGGTTGCCGCCGCTCCCATCGCGATGCCGGCGGGCACGGCATGCAGGTGGAGCACCGAGCGGAGCAGCAGGGAGCCCAGCAGCGATCCCGCAGCGTGCGCGCCGAGCGCAATGCAGAAGACGTCCGATGCCGCAGCACCGATCACGCGCACGCAGACAAGGCGAATATCCATGAGCAGCAGCGCCGCGGCACACAACTCGACCGCGATCAAACCGAGCAGCGCCGCGAAGTCAGACGGCACCAAAAGGTCGGCGGAAAGCGTCCATGCGATGCGCATCATAGCGCCGATGAGCGCGAACGCATACGGCACAGCCCGCAGCGGCGCAGCTCGGCCGCGGTGACCCTCATCGCCCGAGATCGCCGAGCCGCACTCTGGCGCAACGAGATCCGCAGCGCAAGCAAGCAGCACCGTGCACGCGCACAGCGCGCTTGCCGCCGCGCTCGCCCACGGCAGTATGCCGCTCAGCCCGTTCGCGATTGCAATAGACGGTTCGGCGAGCCACATCTGCCCCGTCGCGCCAGCGAGGATCGCGACGATCGACACGCTCTCAATACCGGCGACGAGCAGACAGGCTGCCCTGCACAGCGCGCAGCGCAGCTTCCGATCTCGTAGCGGAGCCAAGACAGAGCGCGGCGCGGCTGCATCATGGAGCAGGGCCACAGCCGCCGCGATGCCTGCAAGCGAACCCGCCGCGACGAAGCGAGTCAGAACGTCGAGACGGGGGGCACCCAACGCGAGGCCGATCTGAATCGGGGCACCCAAAAGCAGGATGAGCCACACCATCTGCGGAGAGCACCGTATGCGCCGTGAGAGCGACGGTTCCGGCCCATTCACCGCCGCGGCCGCGTCAGCCATCACGTCGCCTGAGAAAGGTTTGGAACTCCGAGGCCCGGGCGTTGAGAATGGCGCGCCCTACGTGTTGATATGATCTGTCCGTCTGCATGCGAACCACTCTCTGGCGGTGCCATCTTTCGACCGGAGCGCGACGCGCCCGCGAGCGGACGCGCCCGGACGGCGTCTCGCGTCCGGCCCTATGGCCTTTGCGGGCACATGGTATCACAAGCGCGCGACGCCCCCCCGTCGGGCGCCTGCGGAAGGAGAAGGGCTGCGGGTCGCATCCTACCAGATCGCGACGGCGCGGCTGCCGAGCGCCTCGAACGTCGGGGTGAAGTCGTCGATATCGTAATCGATGGGCTCGGAGGCATCGAGCGGATTGCACATCGTCAGGGTGCGGCGCCCTTCGTCGTAGCCTGCCACGACCATGCAGTGCAGGTTGACATACGGGTAATACGCACTGCCGCTCGACGATATGGTCCAGGATACCGAGCTGTGAGTCGGAGGCGTCGAAGCATCCAGCGTCGTCCAGACCATGACGGGCACGCCCTCGTCGATCCGACGCTCTATATCATCGAGGCTGCAGCCGCTCATGTCGTGCGCACTCAGATCCGAACCCTGATCGCGCAGATAGGCGTTGGCAGCTTGGGTTATGGGCTTGGTGAAGCAGTAGTAGGCGTCTCGCTTGCTGCGCGGATCCCCGGCGTAGGCGTCCTCTGGGTCGGGGCCGTAGCGGGTAGTGCCCTTCACCGTGATGGGAACACGGCGCAGGTAGGTTTCGGCGAGCTTTGTGTTGTCCACATTGAATCCTCGGTCGCGCAGGCAGACGGCCAGCGAGGTGATCTCGCAGCCATTGGGGAGCTCGGGCAGCTGCGACATCGGCTCTACGGCGATCGAGCCGCTTCGCGTGATTCCGAGCAGATCGGTCACGCCCCCGAAGGCGTGAGCCGGCAAGGCGAAGCGGAGGATGATGAATGCCAGCGCGCACAGCAGGACTGCGACCAGCAACGGCTTCCTGCTGCGCGTCGCGCGCGCTCGATCTTCCCCCCGGCGAGAAGATGGCGCGGGCGAGCGCCCTTGCGGGCGGGACGATCCATATGATAGGGCGGCGCGCGATCTCGCTGTGCCACCGGACCGCGTCGAGCGGCCTCTCCCAGCAGACCGGGAAGAGAGTCCGCCCTCCCGGTGTCTCCTGTGCGCATCGCGGTCGCGCGAGCCGCCGCGACGGCCCGTGCGATCCGCCTCCGCCCGGCTGCGCTCATAGCGCTCCGAAATCGAGCGGGCACCTGAGTAGTCAGAAGCTGATCGCGTCCGGGGCGTGCCAATCCACCCATGCTCTCTGCCCGAAACCCGATCCCGAGCCTCGCCTCCCCGGTGATATCGCGAGAAACCTCGCTCGCGCGGACCCGGGACCCCTCTTGCCTCATATCTGTTCTCGTGAATCGCCATCACCCGAATCCTTCGCGCACAGGCGGGCGCACCGCCCGTCTGTGCCATCGAGCGCATCCGTCTTGCGGTCCGCGCCCTCTCGACACCGGTCATCATCCGTATCACTTTACGCTAGCTGCAGTGCTTCACAAACCCTCTCTTCATTTCTGCAGTCGACGTCTTGGGATCGGCACAGATTGCCGCGCGGTACGCCGTTGGCGTGCCCACCGGCGCGAATACCTGTCTTGACATGGAAAAATTTTGCGATAGGGCACCTCATCCAGAATGTGGAGAGACATCGATCGCGTCTTTCCCATGGCGGCATGTTGATC
Source organism: Coriobacterium glomerans PW2 (assembly GCF_000195315.1). NCBI lineage: Bacteria > Bacillati > Actinomycetota > Coriobacteriia > Coriobacteriales > Coriobacteriaceae > Coriobacterium > Coriobacterium glomerans. The sequence continues at coordinate 454,982 of NC_015389.1, read as the reverse complement.
ATGCTGCGCGTCTATCGACTCCGCGCGCAGCCGACCTCACCGGATGAGATTGATCCGAAATCGTCAGCGAGCGCGCGCGTTGCTGCAACCAGCGACCAGCGCTCTGAAAGTTTTGCATTTCCATGCGCGCGTCTTGCGCGAACAGCGCTGAGGCCGTATCATTATCGACCGTCGGAGCGCGTACCGCTTGCAACGAACGGTCCGCACGCAGGATCGCCAGCATAGCTCAGTTGGTAGAGCACCGCTCTCGTAAAGCGGGGGTCATCGGTTCGAGTCCGATTGCTGGCTCCATTGAATCACCAGGTCAGAGACTATATCGTCTCTGACCTTCTTTCATGCCGGTAAGTTGATAGGATGTCTACAGCGGTGAAATAGGGGTGAAAAGGTTTTTCAGAAGCTGGGCAGCGCGTTCTTTCGGGATCGCTCTGCAGAGACACGGGCTTCTGATGCTCTCGTGAAACCTCCGGCTCAGAGCCGCGCGAACTCTCGCCTCCGCCCCCTGACAAAAAAGGTGCCCGTGGGCACCTCATCTTGATCTATGGTGCGGCGTATAGGATTCGAACCTATGACGTTCTGATTCGTAGTCAGACCCTCTATCCAGCTGAGGTAACGCCGCGTGCAAGGGATATCATGGCATCTCGAGCCAGATCAGTCAAGCAGATTTCTGAAAAAGTATCTCGGCCTCCGGCGCTCGGGCATCGGTCTCCTTGACGCCGCGACCAGCCAGGGGCCTCCCATCTTTGCGCGGCGACGCGCTCATCTGCTGGGCGGCTGCTCGCTCATCACATAGCCGACGCTCAGCCAATCCAGCAGACTGCAGATCTTCTCGATGCATGCGCAGCTCGCATAGGTCGCTGCCAGTTGCGAGACGACCTGCCTGGAGGAGCTGACGTCAAAGTAATCGCAGAGCCGCCGCACTCCTTTCGCCTTGATCATGATCTCGATGGTATGCGGCGACCCATCGAAGCACCACCGCGTGAGCTCCCCTGAGCTCCTCTGCTCGATCCGTATCCGACCGTCTTCGAGATCGCAGCATTCGATGACCAGATATTCCTCGTCCGGTCCACTTCGGAACAGCACGGTACCGGATTTTGCATCAAGCATACGACCCCCCTTGAGTTCTATTGACTGGCCCATCATAGCACGTCCCTGTCCGTGTACGAACATATGTTCTGTTTTTCTATATGAACGGCCTCTTTTCCCGTGCCGGCGGACACGGACAGCTATGTGGCGAAAGGCGCGCCCACCCCTTGTAGCCTTATCGGAACAGTTGGGTATCTATGTCACAATGGAGGTACGGCTCGCGCTCGGCGAGGGCGACCACCGATGAGAGGGAGCGCTCATGAACGTGTTGGTACTGATTTCACTTGATTCAGAGCAGCGGGCACGACTGGAAGCCGCCGCGCCGGACGCGCGCTTTGTCTACGCGCGGGAAGATTCACTTGCAAATAATGACCTATCAACTGCGGAAATCATCATCGGAAACATCGAGCCGGAACGGCTGAGCGATGCCCGGTGCCTCAGGCTGCTCCAGCTCGGCTCCGCCGGATACGACCGCTACATCGAGACGTCGCAGCTGCGTGAAGATACGTTGATCGCCACCGCCGTCGGCGCCTATGGACAGGCGGTATCGGAGCACGCGCTCGCCATGGTGCTTTCTCAGATGAAGCGACTGCCGCAATACCGTGACGATCAACGCATGCATGAATGGGTCGACGAGGGCCCGGTCGCAACGATGCGCGGGGCGCGCGCACTGGTGCTCGGCACCGGCGATATCGGTTCGCACTTCGCCCGACTCGTGCGCGCCCTCGGCGGCCGCGCCACGGGCATCCGGCGACATACCGCAGCGGAGACGCCCGATGGCTTCGAGTCCGTGTTCACACAGGACGCGCTGTTCGCGCAGCTCGGTTCCGCCGATGTCGTCGCATCGTTTCTCCCGAGTTCGAAGGCGACGCGACGGCTCGCAGATGCGACCTTCTTCGCAGCCATGAAACCGGGCGCGCTGTTCGCGAACGCGGGCAGGGGCGATCTGGTCGCGAACGACGACCTCATCCGCGCGCTGGAGTCCGCCCATCTCGGCGGCGCCGCGCTCGATGTGACCGATCCGGAGCCACTGCCATCCGACCATCGGCTCTGGAACGCCCCCAACATCTTGATCACACCTCACGTCGCCGGCGGATTTCACCTCCCGCTCGTCATGGATGGCGTCGTCGACATCGCAGCGGAAAACATATGTCGTCTCGAGCACGGCGAGCCGATCCGCAACGTTGTGAGCCGCTAGCGCACCCGAGAAGACGAATCCTGAGGTATACTCTTCGAAGACTCTTCCCTCGAAAGGATTGCACATGCCAAAGATCGGCTTGCTCACAAGCGGCGGAGATTGCCAAGCTCTCAACGCGACGATGCGCGGCATCGTCAAGACGCTGATGAACAGCTGCAGCGACCCCGTCGAGATCTTCGGATTCGAAGACGGGTACCAAGGGCTCATCTACGGCCGATACCGAACGATGGAGCCCATGGACTTCAGCGGCATCCTCACCCGCGGAGGAACGATTCTGGGCACGAGTCGCACACCGTTCAAACTGCTTGACATACCCGGCCAAGACGGCGTCCAAAAAGTTCCCGCCATGAAGAAAACTTACAACCAGCTCAAACTGGACTGTCTGTTCATGCTCGGAGGAAACGGATCGACCAAGACCGCGAACCGCCTCTCGAAGGAAGGTCTGAACATCATCGCGCTTCCGAAGACGATCGACAACGACACCTGGGGTACCGATCTCACCTTCGGTTTCACGAGCGCGGTCGAGGTGGCGACGCGCTGCATCGATGACATCCACACGACGGCCAGCTCGCATGGACGCGTCTTCGTCATCGAGATCATGGGCCACAAAGTGGGTTGGATTCCCCTGTACGCGGGCATCGCCGGCGGGGCGGATGCGATCCTGATCCCCGAGATCCCCTATGAGATGAAAAACATAGTCAGCACCATCGAGAGGCGGATGAGCCTGGGCGCGCGATTCACGATCATCGTCGTGGCGGAGGGCGCGATCTCCAAGCAGGAGGCAGGCATGTCCCGAAAGGAGTATCGGCGTCGGCTGCAGGAGCGCACATCCCCTTCGATCGTCTACGACATCGCAGCCGAGATCGAGAAGACGACGGGACGGGAGACGCGCGTGGCGATCCCGGGCCATACGCAACGCGGGGGGGGTCCCCGACGCTCAGGATCGCATCTTCGCGACCCAGTGCGGCGTCGAGGCGGCGAGAGCCTATCTCAACGGCAAGTTCGGTATCATGATAGCGCAGCGGGATGGATCTATGTGTCATGCATCGCTCGATGAGGTGGCAGGCAGGCTCAAGTACGTCGACACGAAGAGCGATCTCGTACGCGAGGCGAAGCTTCTCGGTGTCAGCTTCGGTGACGAATAGAGAGAGCCGATCGCTTTGAGCACCGGTTTCCCCCGATGCGCCGAAAGACCGCGCGGGGATCCGGCTGACATCGTCTGATCAACCAGGAGCTTCAAGGCGACCCTTGCCGCGAAGCGACGAAGTCCGACACGGTGGTGCTCTTGTTCACACGGAAAGATGTTGAATCTGATTAACCTATCATTTTTAATCATCCCCTATTGCTTTTCTTATTTTGCTACAATTTAATCAATTAGACTCCTCGTTTTCCTTTTATCACTTGAAGCGAAAGGTTAAGTCGTAATTATTTCACCTCCCGTTAGAATTTCGAGGGCAGGGAACAATGTTGAGCGACTGAGATCACGCCCGATGGGAGAGACGGCGATGGAGCGACAGGTAATGAGAGAAGTCACAGGTACGCCGACCATCGATGGTGCAGGCGTCCTTCTCAACCGCTATCTCGGATTTCATACCGTTCAGCTCTTCGACCCCATTTTGGTGCTCGATCTGTTTGACAGCACCGACTCGGAAGAGTACACAGCCGGGTTCCCCCTGCATCCGCATCGCGGAATCGAGTGCATCAGCTACGTGATGCGCGGCAGACTTCTCCATCGCGACAGCCTGGGACTGAAGACCGAGATGGGCGATGGCGATCTCGCATGGATGTGCGCGGGGTCGGGCATCATGCATGAGGAGCGCATCCCGAGCACCGAACGCCACCTCGGCATCCAGATCTGGCTCAACCTGCCGCAGCAAGAAAAGATGGCACGGCCCGAGTTTCGCTGTATCCATACGCGCGACATGAAGACGCTGCCGTTCACCGGAGGCTCGGTCAGGCTGCTCGCCGGCACCTATCTGAACGCTCGCGGCCACCGGGGAGCGCACCTGCCGCTCGATTTGTACCATATTTCTCTGGAGCCCGGAGCTCGGCTCGCCATCCCGGTGGACTCGGAGCGCTCCGTCGCCGTTCTGGCACTCGAGGGCGACGCCATCATCTGCGGCACGAGCGTCGCCGAGAGGACGGCGGTGAAGCTGTCCGGGGGGCATTTCGCGACGGTCGCCGCAACGCAGGCGATGCCGGCGCAGTTGCTCTTCATAAGCTCGCTTCCGCTCAAAGAGCACGTCGCCTGGGGCGGGCCCATCGTGATGAACACGCAAAGCGAGCTCGATCAGGCGTTCGCGGAGTTGAGAAGGGGCAAGTTTCTTCGTGATACGATTGACTACGCGGAGGTGTGACGCATGCAAGAAGATGAATCAGAGACACTGAGCGAGATCTATCTGGCCGGAGGCTGCTTTTGGGGCACGCAGGCCTTTATGAAGCGCCTCCCGGGGGTTGTCGAGTGCGAGGTCGGCTACGCGAGCGGATCGACCAGCATCGAGCGCCCAACATATGAGCAGGTATGCGGGGGCGCGACGGGCTGTGCAGAGACCGTGCGCGTCATATACGATCGCCGTGTCATCAGCTTGAGCCTTCTGCTCAGGGCGTACTTCACCACCATCGACCCCACCAGCGTCGATCGACAGGGTGCAGATGCCGGAAGCCAGTACCGAACGGCGATCTTCTGGACGAGGCCCGATGACGAGAAAACGGTTCGCGCCGCGCTGTCCGAACTCGGCGAGCAGCTATCCTCGCGCACGGGGGCTCGCGTCGCCGTGCAGGCGTCGCGCTTGGGCAGCTTCTGGCCCGCCGAGGACTATCATCAGGATTATCTTGACAAGCATCCCGGCGGGTATTGCCATGTCGATCTCGATGGTGCGCGCAGATTCGTCGAGGATCATCGCCGAGATTTCCAGATCGTCGCGGGCGGCTACACGCGTCCGCAGCCAGACGCTATCGCAAGCGAATTGGATGAAACCGCTTTTCGCGTGACGCAGAACGCCGATACCGAACCACCGTTTTCCAGTCCGCTCGAGCATGTCTTCGATCCGGGGATCTATGTCGATCGGGTCACGGGGGAGCCGCTGTTCTCCTCGAGGGACAAGTTCGATGCAGGGTGCGGCTGGCCCTCGTTCTCGCAGCCCATCGCGACGAGCGTCTTGACCGAGCACCGTGATAGCAGCATCCCCGGCATGGCCCGCACCGAGGTCAGAAGCGATGTGGGTGACTCCCATCTGGGACACGTATTCGATGACGGACCACGCGACCGGGGTGGGTTGCGCTACTGCATCAACGGAGCCGCACTCGAGTTCATCCCCCTGGCTGACATGGATGCGCGCGGCTACGGATACCTCAGAGACGCCGTCGTGTAAAGGCATCGACGGCGCCCGGATCGCGAACGAAGCGAGCGTGCGGCGAGCGAGGCGATACGGCCAGCGCTGCGGAGGCGCGTGCGGGTCGGAGCCTGCAGAGGGCCCAGGGATGCGCAGCTCAAAAGCGGCATCGACGATTCATTCGGCGCTTTTGAGCGCGCCCACCATGTCCACGCGATCCAGGGAGCGCATCGCCATAGCGCTCACGATCAGTGAGAAGGCAAGCGAAACGGCACCGGCGATCAGATAGCTCTGCGGTGCCACCACGGTATCGAAATACAGAGAGGGCATCTTCAACGCGACCGTGAGCAGACGCGTGATCGCGAACCCGAACGGGCAGCCGAGCGCTATGCCAGCGAGCGTCATGATGATCGTCTCCTTGTTGATGTAGCGCCTGACCTCTCCGCGCCGAAATCCCAGCACCTTGATAGTCGCCAGCTCTCGCTCCCGCTCCGATATATTCGTATTCGTGAGCGTGAACACCACGGCGAACGCAAGAGCGCCGGCCATGGTGCCCACCACCACGACGACGAGGTCGATGATCTTGAAGCTCTCGGAGAAATCGGTGGTCGCCTCAGCTGTGCTCATGACCGACCGAAACGCGCTGTTGCGCCCAAGGTCGCGCGCCAACGCGATCTGAGCGCTCGATGGACCAATCAGATGCGCGAGAAACGCATTCGGCGCGCAGTCGAAGCCAAAGGCCCGCTTGTAGGTCCCCTCGCTCATGAACACGTAGTTCCCCAGATAGTTGAGGGTGATGCCATCGACGCGCACCTCGGCTCGCCGCAGGGCGGTGTCTCGAAGCTCCACCTTGTCCCCGATGTGAAATCCGAGCACCTGCTGAGCGTTCTTCGTGATGAGCACCCCGATACCGTCATCGGGCAGGTTCTGGGCGCAGCCGTCCATGTCGGACAGTCTGATGTAGCTTGCCAGATCCTCTCCATCGGGAACGACCACGAGCTGTGCGCTCTCGCTGGCATCGCGTGCAGAGACGCTCAAAGAGTCGATGCGCGCACCGATCATGTCGCGAACTCCCTTTGATGAGCCAAGCAGCTCGCGCGCCCGATCGTAGTCCGCGTCGGCGCTGATCGCCATGAGATCGTAGCGCGAGATCGCGGAGGGACCGTACTGTCTCGACTTGAGCGAGGCCACCGTATCGCGAATCCCCAGTCCGCAGACCATGAGCGCCATGCAGGCGGCGATGCCCAGAACCGTCATGAAGAACCGGCGCTTGTAGCGCACCAGATTTCGAACGGCCACCTTGTTGAGAAAGCTCAACCTGCGCCACAGAGGTGCGACGCGCTCCAACATGACGCGCCGGCCGGCGCGAGGCGCACGGGGCCGCATGAGCTGAGAGGGGTTTTCCCGCAGCTCGTGATCACAGACGATCAACGCGGCACCGGTTGTGCCCGCAGCGAACAGAGCGATCCCCAGCACGGCATCGAGTGCGTTGAATCCCAGATCATATCCGGGCAGCGCGTACATGCTTGAAAAGATCGTGAACATGATCTCAGGAAGAGCGACGAAGCCGATGAGATCGCCGATGACTCCGCCGACAAGACTCGCCGACAGCGCATAGATCATATACTTGGATACGATGGCCCATCTGCCGTACCCGAGTGCCTTGTACAGACCGATGAGGCCGCGCTGCTCCTCCACCAGACGCGTGACGCTCGTCAGGCTGATGAGCACCGCCACGACAAAGAAGATAACCGGAAAGACGGTGGCGATCGCGCGTATGGATCCCGCATCGGCGTCGACGCTCGCATAGCCCGCGAGCGCCGTGCGATCTTGGATGTACCAGGCGGCTCCATGAACTCCATCGGGTGTCGAGCCATCGAGCTGCGCGGGCATCAGTGCTCTCAGCTCCTCGCTTCGCGCCTGCTCGCGCTGGGGCCGGATATCCTCGGCGCGCCGCTTCACGCGATCGATGAGCGAGTCGTACGCATCCGAGTAGCACGGCACATCCCGTGCCCCGAGAACCGAAAGGTAGGCGACGGTGTAGACGTTCGGATCACGCACGGCGGCGCGGGACATGAAAAACGTGTATCGAGCGCCCTCGGCGGCGCGGAAGGCCATCGTTTCGCCCCCGGCGTTCACATCGGCGGGGTCGAGCACCACAGCTGTGATGCGATACGCTCGCCGCTCGAAGACCTCTCCTGTTTTTTCGCCCGACGAGACGGGCGCACTCGATCGGTCGGAAGAGTCGCTGGGTCGAGCGTCTCGGGCACCCGAATCGAATGTCGCGACGTCACCGATGCCGACGCCCGCGGCATCGGCATATTTCTGGGTGACAGCGATCTCATCCGGCGTGTTCGGCAGCTCACCGCACAGCACGCGAGGTCTGTTCATCCCCTGCGCGGAGAGCGCCTTGATATCGACGCGCTCGGCTGCACCGGAAACCTCGGTGTAGGCCTGCTCGGTGTAGCCCCCTTCGGCCGCGCTCACTCCCTCGACAGAGCCCAGCGCCTCGATATCGGCGTCCGTGAGCCCCAGAGTCGACTGAACGGACACATCATAGAGATCCTGCGCATCGAAGAAGGAGTCAGCCGAGGCGAGGAGGTCGTCGCATGCCGCACGCAGCCCCACGAGCATGGTCGCGCCGAGCGCGGTGATGACGAACAGCGAGATGAGGCGCTTCGGGCTGCCTGTGAGCGTGCGTCGGATATCCGTCGCGAGGGCATGCGGAACGTGCCCGCACAGTCTTGATCTGCTGTCGCGTGAGGCGGCCACGTTGCGCTACCACTCGATATCGGCGACGGGCACCGGATGGGCGCGCGTCTCCATCGATGCGACGCGACCGCTCTTGAAGCGGATGAGCCGATCGCCCAGCGGGGCGAGGACGGAGTTGTGGGTGACGAGCAGCACCGTGATTCCGTCACGACGGCAGCTTGTCTGCAGCAGGGAGAGGACCTGCCTTCCGGTCTGATCATCGAGCGCACCGGTCGGCTCGTCGCACAGCAGAAGCTTCGGGTTCTTCGCCAGAGCGCGGGCGATGGCAACGCGCTGCTGTTCGCCGCCGGAAAGCTGAGCGGGAAAGTTCCCCATGCGGTCCCCCAGGCCGACGTCGCTCAGCGCCTTGCGAGCGTCAAGACTGTCAGGACAGATCTGAGACGCGAGCTCGACGTTCTCGAGGGCGGTCAGACTCGGCACGAGGTTGTAGAACTGAAACACGAATCCCACGTCGGATCGGCGGTACTCGACAAGCTCAGCCTCTCGGGCGCGAGAGATATCGCGGCCATCAACCTCAACCTTGCCCGAGCTTGCAGAATCCATGCCGCCGAGGATGTTCAGCGCCGTGGTCTTTCCGGCTCCGGACGCACCCAAGATGATCGCGAGCTCCCCGCGCTCCACATGAAAGGACGCGCCATCGAGCGCGCGGACCGCACCCGATCCGGTCCCGTAGACCTTCGTGATGTCATGAACGTCGATGTATGGCACATCCACCGCTTTCCGTAGCGCTCTTCTTCGCGTCTGCGACTGCTCGACAATCTGTCGTCTACAAGAAGTATAGTTGGAAGAGCCAACGAGCCGAATCGATGCTCGACATGCCACCGACGATTGTCGAGCGATTCACGCATCATCCATCGAGGAGGTCGCATGAGAAAACACCCCGAGACGACAGCGAGGACGCGCGCGGATCTGCGGGAGGCGTTCTGGTCGCTCTATGAGAGCCGACCCATCGAAAAGATCACGATTCGCGAGATCACCGATCGGGCCGGCTACAATCGCGCCACGTTCTACCTGTACTTCCACGATGTCTACGATCTGCTCGAGCAGATCGAGAGCGACATCTTGGTCAATGTTCGCGCCCTTGTCGAGGAGCGGCTCATGCGCGAGGATCGGCTTGACTTCTCGCAGCACATGGGCATTATCATCGATCTCACGCAGCGCTACGAGCGCTATATGACCATCCTGTTGACCGAGCGCGGTGGTCGCTCCTTCTCCAACCGCCTGAAGGCGATTCTGAAACCTCTGGTCGGCTTCATCATGCCTGAGTCCGGCATCACCGAGCAACAGCGGGCCATTTTAGAGGAGTTCTATCTGGCGGGCCTGCTCGCGGCGATCACGACCTGGTCGGGGCAGACGCATCGGATGCCGGTCGAGGGGTTCATCGACCTTATCATCCAGATGGTCCGACCGAGCGCGGTGAGCTGATCGGTTTGCCGGTTGGCTTCGAGCTCGACGGAGGAGATCGTCATCGAGAGTTGCAGCCGCCGCGAGCTGCTATCGTCACAGGGGGGGGGTTACAGCCGCTGCGGGGCTGTTACCGTCACAAAAGCGCGGTTCTGGTATAGAAAAGCCTGAGTGACCCCCTTGATTGCGGTAAAAATCCGCGCATTTGCGGCTCGGCGGTCAACCGGGCGGCGGACCGGCCGCCGCGCTCAGAGATGATCCCGTCTTCTGCAGACCAAACGTGCCGCAGCGATGACGACGGCTATGAGGATCCCTAGAAACCATAAGTTGTGCGCACCGGAGGGAAGCCAGCTCGGGTAGTAGACGCTCGCCGTGTCGAAGAGATAGGAAAGCGGGTTGATAGCCAGAGCGTCTCCGCCGAAGGTACCCACGAAATCACTTATAAAGGCTTGTGCCTTGTGAACCTCCGGATACGCCAGCACGACGACGATGATCGCCGCTGGAAGCGATCCGAGGAGGCTGCGCAGCAGGAGAAACACAGAGTTCTGGAACAGAAACGTAAGAAAACAATAGGCCAGCATGATCGCCGACGCCACGGGAAATGAAAGACCCGGGATGGTCTCGCCACCCGTGGCCGCGGCGAACCGGCTCGAAGCATCGCCGACGTCGCTGGGATTCCCAATGAAGATCGCGCCGACGAGAAGCAGCGAAAGGTGCAGGATCATCGCGCTCACGCCGGATAGAACACAAAGATCGGCCACCCGTGCCAACCAGACGCGACATCGACCACCCGATCGGACCGTGATGCTGCACATGTCGCGAATCCTCCAGATGCGCGCGAGCGCGACCATGCTGACAATGGGGCAGACGAGCCAGAGAAGGGGGATGCCGTAGCTCGGGCTGTAGGCGCTCACATACAGATCGAATATCGACAGCCGACCCCCGCTCAGCTGAACTGCGCGCAGGTAGCAAAACGAGAGCAGTGGAAAGGCTACGAGAAGCGGCAGCCATGTGCCCTCCATCAGCGGCCAGATCAGCCCCGCGCAGCGCGAGGCGAGTCGCGCTGCCGAGCGTATCGAATCCTGCGTGACGCGCTTTCGACTCATGATGTCATGCCCTCGATCCTACTTGGACGACGAAACGTCTTCGCGGGTGCCAAGCTCACCCAGTGAGAACACCTTGGCACCGCTCGAGTTCCCCGATGCGGTCTCCATCACCAGCAGATTGCTCTTCGAGATCGATTTCGTCCGGATAAAGAACCCGACGGAGCACTCCACCTGCGAGTGCGCTGCTATCCGGGGGCGATAATAGTCCTCCTTGGTCTGTATGCCTCCGAGGATCCAGTTCTCCCCCTCATTGGCGCCAACCAGGTTTCGATCGGAATCAAGGTGGGAGATGCGAAGGTTGCCAAGATCGACGCGACAGTCCGAGCCGCTGTCATTGCTGTAATGCAACTTGGCGACCACCAGGCACCAGCCTTCGCTGATGGCACCGGCATCATCCACCGACCAGTAACCGTTCTCCTTGTTGTACGTCTTCAGATCGTCGTCGTACAGATATGAGAGGTCGATCATCCCGTATCCCTCGGGCAGATGGGCACCTTCATTCTCGCACGATGTCAACGTCACCTGGACCGTCACCGTCTTCGAGGTGTCGGTCGCATCGGTGGCCTTGACCTGAAAAGAGTCCCCCACCGCTTTCTGCTCGAGCGCGCTCTCATCGCCCGAGGAGCCGGTCGCGTTGTGCCCCCCCATCGAACATGCGCCCAGGAGCAGCGCGGCGAGAACGGCAAGAACCGAACAGCACCATGCTGTCGGGCGCAAGGCTCGCAAGCGAGATCTTCCTCCAAGATGTGCCATCATAAGAAATCCGCCTTTCGCGCCATAAGGGGGGCGCATAGAAGAGATGCTGCGATCACTGCAAAGCAAACGCCGATCCCGCGCAAGGCGGCAGGCCACTCACCGGTGGCCACAATTCCGCGCAGTTCCATCGAGGAACCGAGGAAGAGAAGCGGCTCAGCGATATACGCCGATGTCACCACAAGCGCGATGAGCAAAAGAAACGCGATGCGCGGACCGAGGGCAGCCGAGAACGCCGTGACGGCGAGCGCAGCGGCTACCGCGGTGGCGGGCACAGACAGGCAGCTGAGGGTGAGAGCGGCGAACGAGGGATCTCGCACGGAGATGTCGGAGATCACCGAGCTCCACTCGCTCGGCTGCAGCGACGGCGAGGCTCCGAAAACGGCACCGAGCGCCATCGCGAGCAGCAGCTCCCACATGAGATAACACATCACGAGGATCGTCGCGCGCGCGCACCTCGACACGATCCAGACGCCGCGGCTGCGAATGCGCGTGACGATCTGACAGGCCTGCGCACCAGCCTCCTTCGAGAACGCCGAACAGGCCAGGTATCCAAACAGGAAATAAGGCGCCGCCCATATCATGTCCAGGGTGAAGACCTTGCGCGTGATTGGATCGAAAGGCGGCATGCCCTTGTTGATAAATACGATGATGTCGCCAGCGGTGAATGAGTCGGAGCCCCTCAGATGATCAAGGTTCCGCGTCGCATCGAGTTCAGGAACCGCCCTGATGAGAAAGGTGGCCTCCAGAGCGATCGGAAGGAGAAAGCAGGCAATGAGCGCAAATGCGTTGGAGCTCCATGTCAAAGCGAGTTCATGGCGTATCGCTCTGATGAGGCGCATCACAGCTCCTCGTACCGGAAGCCCCGGACAGCGAGAGCGACGACGAGTGCGACCGCACAGATACCCATCTCCAGCGCGACGATCCAAAGCACGGCCGGGAACGGTTGGGCAGGCATGATCATGTTGAGTGGAGAGAATCCCTCAAAGACCGTGTTCTGCGCGACAAGCTGGATGACCACGCACAGAGCGAACGGCGCGAGCAGCACGGCGAAACCGTTGCGGACAAAGAAGGACAGCGCGACCGAGACCATCCCGAGCAGGCCCGCCATGATGAACGTCAGCATGAGAAACACCGAGATATGCACCCAGGGAGATATGTAGAAGAGTTCTCCGAGCATCGAACTTGCCGATACCGCGTAGATGCCCGCAGTCGGCTCAGGTGCGTATTGTGGAACAAGACAGGCGACGCCTATGATGTTGACGACGAGCGGGAGAATCGACACCAGCCCGGCGGCGAGAAAGGTCGCCGAGGCCTTAGCAGCGAAGTAGTTCGCGCGGCCCTTTCGCACCAGCAGCTGGGTGGCGAAATGCGATGAAAGATCGGCGTGCAGACTCGTCGCATAGGGGATGCAAGCCAGCAGCGGAAGCGCGTAGTAGAATATCGACGTTGTGATGGTAAAGGGTGTCTGGCCCATCCAGGTGCCAAAGAACGACGGCGGGCAGCCCTGGGCCCCGTCGCGCCAGCCGGCCCACATTTCCGACAGGGCGTAAGGTGCCGCTACAAGTGCGATGTTGGCCACAGACAACCCAATGCCGATGATCAACGCAAGAACAAACGGCGCACCGCCGAAGGCTCGCTTGAGTTCAAGAGCGAGTATGCTTCTCATTGATTCTCTCCTTTGCCGCCGGCGCTCTCGAGCTCCGCCAAGATGCCCGGGCGACCTAAGGTGATACATACCTTGTCCGGGTAGGTCGCCAGAACGAGCTCCAGACCGCGCCCCCCGAATCCGTCCCATGCCGCGGTCTTGAACCCGAATTGCGTATCATAGGCCTCGAACACAGCAAGCACCTCTTTGCTCTGCCCGGGTTGAAGCTCGAGGGTCGACGCCTGCGGATTCATCGCGCGGAAAATCGCCGGATCGGGGTCGATCCCGTTGTGCCAAGCTCCCTCCTGCACCGCCAGGGAGTTGAGGTCGGGCGTTCTGTTCTCATCGGAGCCATTGACGAGTCGGAGGCGAACCAAGAGGAACTTGACATCGGATGCGGCGCCAGCGGTAATCATGCCATCTCGGTAGCCGGGAAGCAGCTTGCCCATTTCGTTCTGATCGGCGAGAGCGCACCCGAGCGCGGTCAGGGTGACTCCGTCGACCGCCTCCGTTGCAGCTTGCGGACCGCCAACGAGAGCAACGGGATCGAGCAGCTCGTGAGTGTGAACGCGGTGTTGCGTGACAGCGGTGTTCACCTGAGAAACGCGCATCCCCACCATATAGCAGGCAGCTATTGTCACAAGGGCGGCGATAAGGCAGATGAGATGCCTCGCCTGTCTTGGTCTACGCTTGCTCATGGGACACAACCTCACTGTCTGTGATGCGCCCCTCGGCGAGTGTGAGAATCTCGTCGGCGAGCAGGCGCAGCTCCTCCATGTCGTGGCAGGCAACGATCGCGACGGCACCGCGCTCTCGAGCACGGGCGAGCACCTGCTCGACCTGGGCCACACCGGTTGGATCGAGCGCGTTGATGGGCTCATCGAGCAGCAGGATATCTGGTTTCTCCATGATGGCGCAGGCAATGCCAAGACGCTGCTTCATGCCAAGGGAGTACTTCCGGTAATGGCGCTTGTCATCGGGATCGAGGCCGACGCTGCGCATAGCCCGGGCGATCTCCTCTCGACCGATGACGCCTCTGAGACCGGCTATGAGCTCAAGGTTTTTGGCCCCGGTGTATTTCGCGAGAAAGGATGGATTCTCGATGAGTAGGCCGATGCTCTCGGGAAAGGGCATGTCCTTGCCCAACCGCTTTCCGCCGATCCTCACGCATCCAGAGGTGGGAAAGATCAGACCGGACAGGGCGCGCAGCAGCATCGTCTTGCCCGATCCGTTCTTTCCGCGCAAGCCGTACACCCGACCTCGCTCGAAACCGCACGAGATGTTCTCGAGAACGGTGACGCCCTTGATCGATTTGCAATATGAATCTACTTCAATGTACATCTGTACCCCCGGCTTGAGAAGCATCTGCCCTGAAGGCGAAGGCCGCCCGAGACGGCCTTCGCCTTGTAAATGAGATCGATTTGCCTATCGCGTCGCATACGATCAGACGCTATCGGGACTCCAGACGCCGCCGACTGATAGAAGCATGATTAGCCCCTTCATTAGGATTTCATTTTATTCTTGCAAGATCTATCGAATCAATTCGATCAGACATATTATGTCATAAATTGTGACATAACTCAAGTCATTTTGATGCGTTAGTTAAACTAAACTGTTAGCACAGAATTCGAGGGTTCTTAGTCTTTTCGCAAAAGGGCATGAGACTGCTGAGATCGCCTTGTTGTTATTTCAGCCAAGAGGAAGCTCAGGAGGAGGATGCGAACATGGCGAAGGGAATGCTCAGCCACCTGCGCCTCAGGGATACCATCTGCTCGACAAGGGATTAGAGGTTGCGGATCAGAAGGGGACCATCTGAGTCGCGATCGCCTCGACAATAGAGATATGAGAGTACCCTGCGAGACCATATGGCAGACCTTCTATGTCCATGTGCATCTGGTCACGGGCGTCAACGTGCCCTGCGCCCTGGAGCTCATATCGGCGATCGAGCCGCTCACCCCTGAGATCATCCGACGGGCAATCGCACGGGGCCGAAAGGGGCTGGCCTACGTCAACGAGCTGGTTGCCTCGGTCGGTACCGAAGACGAATAGGGAGACGGCCGAGCAGATGAGCCGGCGCATGGCCCGGTCAGCGGCCCGCGTCCCGGTCCGATCTCCGGAAGACTCACGCGATATATCTGCAGCCCCTGCACTTTGCGCCAAGGTGTCACAGGGCTGCATGCGATAGGAAGCGATGCGCGAAAATGAAAGAGGGACCAGCCGACGCCGGTCCCTCGAAGCCATGGTGCCGAGTGGCTGCGCGCTGCGGGTCTCGCCAGACGACATGAAATCCAAGCGGGTGTTCCGAAACTCCGTCAGCTCCGATTCGATCGGTCCTGATCATCTTCGATGATCTGGCAGACCGCAGCTTGAATATCGCAGAGCTTTTTCTCATCGGGAATCCACTGCTGGGTGATCACGGGCACGGGCATCTCGAACTTCGCGCTCCTGAGAGCCTCCTCGACCTGCTTGGGGCCGAGTGGCGCCCATCCGTAAGATCCGAATGCGATGCCGATGCGCTGCGAGTTGTTCGGGGACAGCCCGCGCATATAGGTGAGAAACGCCGCCACGGTAGGCAGCATGTTTGAGTTGAGCGTCGGCGAGCCGACAGCGACGAAGCGCGCATCGCACATGTGGGTCATGATGTCAGAGATGTGCGTGGCCTTGAGATCGATGAGCTGGGCGCACACACCATCCTTGATGAAGGCGTCGCAGATCTCACGCGCCATGGCCTCGGTCGAGTGCCACATCGAATCGTAGACCACGACGGCCTTGCGCTCGGTCTGGTACGTGCTCCACGCTTGGTAGCGCGCCATGATCTCGGCGATATGACTGCGCCAGATGACGCCGTGCGAAGGCGCGATCATCTTGATGTCGAGATACCTCAGCGCACCGAGCGCCTTTTGAACCTGAGCGCCGTAGGGCCATACGATGTTCGCATAGTACTTCTTGGCCTGCTTGAACAGCTCGCACAGATCGTTCTCATCATCGAAGCGCTTCGTCGTGGCGTAGTGCTGGCCGAACGCATCGTTCGAAAACAGGATCTGCTCTTCGGGACAGTAGGTGACCATGTTGTCCGGCCAGTGGACCATCGGGGTCTGGACGAACGTGAGCGTGCGCTCGCCGATGGAAAGCGCATCGCCGGTCTTGACTCCCTTGACGTCGATGCCGAAGTGCGCCTTGATCTCCTTCACGCCGGCCGGCCCGCTCGCGTAGATCGCGGCGTCAGGCGCGAGCTCATGAATTCTGGGCAGGCTGCCGGAATGGTCCATCTCCACATGATTGGCGATCACGACATCGATCTTCGCGGGATCGACGATCTGCGAGATGCGCTGGATGAACTCGTCGGAGAATGTCGCCTTGGCGGTGTCGATGAGCGTGACGCGCTCGTCCATGATGAGGTAGGCGTTATAGGTGATGCCCTGCTCGGTCGTGTATCCGTGAAACGATCGCTCATTCCAATCGATTCCGCCGACCCACCAGATCTTCGGGCAAATCTCGATAGCGTTCAGCATCGTTGTTCCCTTCTGCCGCGCTGCGGCCTGACTCCAGATCAGACTTCTCTATGATAGCATCCTGATAGCAGATCTGCTCATGGTGCGACTCCGAACAAAAAGACCCGCGCACCGAAAGGGCCCTCGATGCGCGGGTCTTGCATTATGGTTTATTTCGCTCTTGTGCGATCGCGAACACACAGGTCCGGGTTGCTCATGTTACAGGCGCGACTCGAATGCTACCGAGATCACCGCAGACGGAAGAAGCTTTTGAACAACCTGTCTGCGACAACCGTTTGTCTGGCCGCGTGAGCGTAGGGAGCCGTGACTCAGCATTCAGCTCGAAGCCGCGGTTTGCGACCCCGAGGCTTGTTGATCAGCGCCTGCCTGCCACCGGTGCGATACAGGCGACACCATGACTTCACAGAGGACTCGCTGGGGACACCGTACTCGATCATGACCTCTCGAACGGTCTTTCCGCGCTCAAGCCGGTCCAAAACGACTGCAAGTTTGAGTTCGTAGTCATAAACCCGATGCCGGGCGCCCGCATTGAGAACGGCCCCTTCGCCACCGACCGCGTATGCTCGTGCCCATTGGCGCGCCGTTGCCTCCGGAATCTTCAACTGACCAGCGAGAGCGCGATGTCCAAGACCCTCTGCAAGGATCTGCGCCGCATGCCGACGAACTTTTGCAGCGTACGTTCGTGAATGTCTTGTTTCAGTCATGCCGTAGCCCTTCCCCTGAGCCGAAGTTGGATAATGTGCTCACTCGCAAGCGACCTCATACTACCATGTGAATGACATTTAACCCGTAAAAGCGATGGGATTTAAGCAAGCCCAAATTATGTACAAAAATACATACATCAAAGCGAATCGTGGGTCAGAAAAGGCAAGTTAAACTAAGCCATCACGTGTTCAACCTGGAATAAAATACAAATGCTACTTGGGGGTTCGCAAAATCATTTATTCATCCATTTTGAGAATGAGGAATATCGCGGATTCGTTAACAATTTTGACATAATTCTATAGGATCAGCCAGGAAGTATGAGCGATGACGCCCTATCCGATGCCCCAAATCACTCGCTTCGGGTTTCCCTCGCGCACAACGGGGCCAATTGCGATGATATGATGGATACGATTCTCATCTCTTTGATTCCACGGACGCTCAAAGGAAGGCAGCCTCATGTTTGACGAGAATTCCGTCTTGGTCGCAGTGGACATGCAAAACGATTTCATCACCGGCGCGCTCGGCACGCCCCGGGCCCGGATCATCCTAGAGCGGGTGTGCGAGCTGGCGGCAACCTTTCCGGGTGATGTCGTCTACACGCTCGATACGCACGATAGAGACTACCTCTCGACATATGAGGGCACCCAGCTTCCCATCGAGCACTGCATCAAGGGCACGCAGGGATGGCGCGTTCCGGACCGACTGATGAAGGTGCTCTCGGAGCGTCGTGCCCACGCCTTCGAAAAGTCCACGTTCGCTTCGATCTCTTTGGCCGACGCTCTGCGTGACAGGCATGCGAAGCGACCCATCTCGGCTGTGGAGCTCGTCGGTCTGTGCACCGATATCTGCGTCGTGAGCTGCGCCTTGCTTCTCAGAGCGACGATTCCTGAAGTACCGCTCGCAGTCGATGCGTCCTGTTGCGCGGGCAGCGACCCCCAAGGGCATTCCGCAGCGCTCAAGACCATGAAGAGCTGCCAGGTTCTCATCAGAAACGCCGATAGGTAGGCCGTGAAGCGGCTTTGCCGCTGATCTGCCGATCTAATCCGAGATGGCGTCCTTCGCGGTGATGGGACGCAGGACCCGGCACGGATTGCCGGCGGCGATGACTCCAGCGGGGATGTTTTTGGTCACGACGCTCCCGGCACCGATAACGCTGCCGGACCTGATGATGACACCGGGCAGAATGGTTACGTTTCCGCCGATCCAGACATCGCTCTCGATGCAGATGGGCTCGGCGCGCTCGATTCCGCGCAGACGCTGCTCGGCGACGAGCGGATGAAGTGCCGTATAAGCCTGCAGACCCGGGCCGATGAAGCAATGATCACCGATCGAGATGCGCGCTCCGTCCATGAGATAGGCACCGTGGTTCAGGAAGGTTCCCTCTCCGATGGAGACGTTGCAGCCGTAGTCCACTTGGAACGGCGACAGCACCTGGGAGAACTCGCCGATGCTGCCGAGCAGCTGATCGAGCAGCTCGGCTCTGCGCTCGCCATCGCTCGGACGCATCTGATTGAACTCGAAGCACAGGTCCTTCGCCATGATGCATTCATCATGGAGGGCTTGGTCGTATGCGGCGTCGTACCACAGACCTCGGTCGCGCTTTTCCTCTTCCGTCATACGGGCAATCCTTTCGACGTCGTCGCTATCCGAGAAGACTTCGACTCGGCGCTGTTCTTTCACAATGACGAGCGCTGGTCATCGACTGCTGCTCGATCCTGCAGCGCAACCGCCCCGAAGCGGTTCGGCAGGGTCCTGATTGTAGCACGGCAGCATTTTCATCCCATGTTCTGCCAGCGCATCGAATCGCGATCCGCCACATCATTCGCGCTGTCATTCTACCCGCCACCGAGAGGGCGTGGCGGAGATGGGGGTTGACATTGATCCGATTTCAGACAGAATGGTGCTACCGCGATCGATCAGGAGGTGAGCGTCGAATGTTCCAGCAGGACACGCTTGAGAGAACCGCAGAGCAATGCCAAGAGGTGAGTCGCATCTTCAGCGAGATGGACAGGACCTATCACCGGCTCGCGCAGCGGACCGGACTGTCCGATTGCGCATTTTGGGTCATGTACGCCCTGGGCGAGCATGCTGCTCCGCTTTCGCAGAAAAGTCTCGTGGAGGGATGGTGCTACGCCAAGCAGACCGTCAGCTCCGCGCTCAAGATGCTCATCGAGCGCCGGCTCATCCGACTCGAGCCTGCAGCAGAAGACCGCAGGAGCAAGGTAATCGAGCTCACAGAGGCCGGTGAGCGATTCCTGCGCGATCACGTCGAACCGACGATGCTGCTTGAGCGATGCGCCCTCGAAAGCCTGACGCCTGCCGATCGCGAGCAGCTGGTGCGTCTGCTGTCCCGCTACGTCTCCCGTCTCACCGAGGAGACGATGTCTCCGACCAAGCGACCCATGGAGCCGGCTGCCGTGTAGCCGGCTCCGCCTCGCCGCCCAATCTGTTTGAACGACTCGACAATACCTTGTGAGGGGACCCCGCTTATGCGATGCTTCCTGCGCCTTTTGAAACCCTACCGTCTCGAATCCGTTGCCGTTCTGTGCGCTCTAGCGATCAATCTCGCGGGCGTTCTGCTGGTTCCGACATTTCTATCGGTCATGATAAACGCCGGTATCTCCACACGCGACCTCGACACCATCATGGAACAGGGCGCGCTGATGCTCGCCTCCGCCATCATCTCTGGGGCGGCGGCATTCGCATGCAACTATCTGTGCGCCGATCTCTCCTCGAAGATCGGTCGCGATATCCGCAACGCGGTATACGATCGCTCCCTCGAGTTCTCTGGCGGCGACTTCGAGGAATTCGGATGCGGGAGCATGATCACGCGAACTCTGGGGGACGTGAACGTGATCCAGATGGCGATCACCATGACGATACAGATGATGCTGCCGGTTCCGTTCGCCGCCGTGATCGGCATCGCATTGGCCATGCGCATAGACGCGTATCTGGGAACCCTGCTCGCCTGCTTCATCGTCGTCGTGGGCATCCTTGCCGTCTTGACCGCGAGCAGGGCCGCGCGCATCTTTCAGAAGCTGCAGGGTTTTGTCGATCGCATGAATGTGCGATTGCGCGAAAGCATCACCGGCGTGCGCGTCATCCGAGCCTTTGGCAAGGAGCGCGCCGAGCAGAGGAGTCTTGACGAGTCATTCATGACATTCGCCATGAGCGCCATTCGCGTGAACTGGCTGTTCGCGACGCTCGATTGCTCGACGTTTCTGATCATGAATCTGGCCGAGGTCGCTATCATCTGGGTCGGCGCCAACCGCGTGGGAGCGCACGCCATGCAGATCGCCTCGATCTCGGCGTGCGTGGAGTACGCGATGCTCATATTGTTCTTCATCATGATGGCTCAGATCACGGCGCTGACGCTGCCGCGCGCCCTCGTGTGCTTCAACCGGTGTCGCTCCGTCATCGAACACGATCTCTCCATTCGCGACAAGACGGGAGCAAAAACATGCGCGGAGCACGGCGATGAGCGCGCGATCGATACGGTGGCTCGATTCGTCGACGTCTCGTTCAGGTTCGCAGATGCGGACGAGGACACCCTCCACGAGCTCAACTTCAGCTGTCGGCGCACAACGACGACCGCTATCATCGGGCAGACGGGATCGGGCAAGTCGACCATAGCCAAGCTGCTGCTGCGATTGCACGAGATCACCGGGGGCAGCCTCCAGGTAAACGGCTGCGATGTGCGCGAGATGTCCCAGCACGAGCTTCGAGAGCATGTGTCCTACGTGCCGCAGAAGGCATGGCTCTTCTCCGGAACCATCGCAGACAACCTCCGATTGGGCCGACCGGATGCGACCGAGGCCGATATGTGGCATGCGCTCGAGGTTGCGCAGGCCGGCTTCGTGCACGAGTTGGATGGCGGGCTTGACGCGCCCGTCTCACAGGGAGGATCGAACCTCTCCGGCGGCCAGAGGCAGCGCATCTCGATCGCAAGAGCCCTTATCAAGCCGGCCGATCTCTATATCTTCGATGACTCGTTCTCCGCGCTCGATTTCAAGACCGACTCGGCGCTCAGAAGCGCGCTCGTGCCGGAGATGCGCACGGCGGCCGTGCTCATCATCGCACAGCGCATCAACACGATCCTGCACGCCGATCAGATCGTCGTGCTCGACGAGGGCAGGATCGCGGGCATAGGAGCGCATGACGATCTGATGAGAACCTGCGATACCTACCGTGAGATCGCCAACTCGCAGCTTCGTGCAAGCGAGATCGACGGCCTCGGGACGGGCGTGCGAAACGGAGTTGAGCGACATGATTGAACGACAGAAATCGCATGTCAGGAGAAACGCCGGCGCGAAGCTCGACGGGGCTGCCGCCGGCTCATCTGAGACGTCTCGCATCACGCAGGAAGATGAGCAGCTGATGCAATCTCAAAGCGCGAGGGACGCCGGTATCGAGATGCCCAGACACACCGGACTCGTCATACGCCGCATGTGGCGCGCATCCATCGGGGAGCACTGGCGCTTCGGCGTCGTACTCGTCTCGATCTGCCTGTATACGGTCATGTCGATCGCGGGTCCTGCCTACAGCGCCTATATGATCGATCTTCTTTGGCGCGAAATCCAGCAGGCGTTTCTCGAGGGCCGCTCGTTCACGATCGGCTGGAGCACCGGTTTGCGCGAAGTGATGGTCTATCTGTGCATCTGGACGCTCGCCTGGGCCTTTTACTCCATTCAGAGCTTCACGATGGCAAGCTTCGCGGAGCGGCTCAATCTGAAACTTCGCCACGGTCTCGCCGAGAAATTGAACCGTCTGCCGCTCGGCTTCTTCGATGAACGCAAACCCGGCGAGATCATCAGCCGGGCGACGAACGACCTCGACAAGGTCTCCGAGGTGCTTCAGCGCGGTCTGCTCACCTTGCTCACGGCTGTGGGGTCGGTCAGCGGTGCCCTCATCATGATGGTTCGCTACAATGTCTTGCTGGCCGGCATCTTTGTCGCATTCGCCGTCGCGGCGATGATTCTCACGAGATTCATCTCGAGGCGCACGCGCGTTCTCGCCGCTCGGCAGCAGGAGGCGATAGGCACTCTGAGCAGCAGCGTCGAAGAGGCGTACTCCGGTCGCACGGTTCTCAAGGCATTCAACTGCGAACAGGACAGCTCGGAGCGCATCCATGCCGCGACGCGACGCGTCGCCGCGATCGTGCGCAAGACGGACTTCATGACGAATGTCGCCGCGCCGATGGTGCGGTTCCTTTCGAGAATCGCCCAGGTCGTCCTTGCGGTTCTCGGAGTCGGAATGCTCGTCCGAGCGGAGCTCACCATCGGCACGCTTCAAGCGTTCTTCTATTATGTGAACATCGTCTCTGAGCCCCTGACGCAATTCTCCGTCACGGTCAACACGCTCCAGAGCGCGCTCGCCTCGGTCGAGCGCGTCTTCGAGATCCTCGACGAGGAGGAGATCGTGCCCGACCCGGCTCTCCCCGTCTCACCGCCCTCCCCCGTCACCGGGCGCATCGCTTTCGAGCACGTGCGGTTCGGCTACGATTCCTCCCGGCCGCTCATGCACGATGTGAGCTTCGTCGCCGAGCCGGGTCAGAAGGTCGCCATCGTGGGAGCCACCGGCGCGGGCAAGACGACTCTCATCAATCTGCTCATGCGATTCTACGAGATCGACGGCGGACGCATAACCCTGGATGGCATCGATACGAAAAGCATGTCCAGAGAGGCGCTGCGACTGAATTTCGGCATGGTCCTGCAGGACGCGTGGCTTCGCGAGGGAACCATCGCCGAGAACATCGCCTATGGCAGACCGGACGCCACACGCGATGAGATCGTGCAGGCTGCCAAGACCGCGCACGTCGATTTCCTCGTGCGCACCATGCCGCATGGCTATGATACGCGGATTGACAACGACGCCGAGACGATCAGCCAAGGCCAGCGGCAGCTGATCACCATCGCTCGCGTTCTGCTCGCAAATCCCGCGATCCTGATTCTGGATGAGGCCACCTCAAGTGTGGACACCAAGACGGAGAAGGCGATCGTGCGCGCGATGGAGCAGCTCACCTGCGGGCGCACGAGCTTCGTCATAGCACACCGCCTCTCTACGATCGTCGACTCCGATCTCATCCTCGTCATGGAGAACGGAACGATCGTGGAACAGGGCACCCATGATGCGCTGTTGCGCGCCGGCGGTCCCTATGCCGATCTCTACATGAGCCAGTTCGCATGATGGGACGGCGGGCAAAGCTCGCCGCATGCTACGCCGGCAGATCGATCGTGAAGACGGTGTGCTCGGGCGTCGACGCGCAGGCGATGGAGCCACCATGGGCGGTGACGATCTCTTTGGCGATGGCGAGGCCCAGGCCGGCTCCGCCCCGGTTGGTCGCGCGAGCTGCGTCCAGGCGGTAGAATTTCTCGAAGATGACCTTCAGCTTGGGTGCGGGGATCGGATCTCCGCTGTTCTCGATGCGAACGCGCACGCCGCCGCCCTCCCTGCGCTCAGCTGTGACGCTGATGGTCGAGCCCTCGTAGCTGTAGGCGATCGCGTTCTTCATGACGTTGTTGAAAACCCGTGCCATCTTGTCGCCGTCGATGAGCACGGTGAGTCCGCAGGGAACGTCGATCCTGGCGCTCTTGTCCTGCTCGGATAGTGCAGGATAGAACTCCTCGACGACCTGCGAAAGCATGAGATCGAGATCGACATATCCCCTTGTGAGCACGATGTCATGGAAGTCGAAGCGCGTGATGTCGAAGAACTCCTCGATGAGGGTATCCAGCCGATGCGCCTTCTCAAGGGCGATGCCGGTGAAGCGCGCGCGCTGCTCACCCGGCAGATCGGATGCCTCCTGCAACAGCGAGAGGTAGCCGACGACCGAGGCGAGCGGTGTCTTGAGATCGTGCGCCAGGTAGGTCACGAGATCGTCCTTGCGAGATGCCTCGTCCTTGAGCGCTTGGGCCGCGAGCCTCTCGCGTTCGCGGACGCGGCTGATCGCGGACTCGGTCTCAAGATAGTCTCCGTCCAGATCGCGCCATTCATCGGGGTGATTCACGAGCCGATCGATCATATGCCGCGCGATTGCGAAATCGGCGTCGGTCTGACCGCGCTCGAACCCGTAGTAGTACATGGAGCGTCCGATGAAAAACG
Source organism: Coriobacterium glomerans PW2 (assembly GCF_000195315.1). NCBI lineage: Bacteria > Bacillati > Actinomycetota > Coriobacteriia > Coriobacteriales > Coriobacteriaceae > Coriobacterium > Coriobacterium glomerans. The sequence continues at coordinate 430,368 of NC_015389.1, read as the reverse complement.
CCCCGCAGACGGCGAGCGCCAGCAGAAAGCCGCAAAATGTGAAGAGGTAGTCGATGCTTATGATGCGGCCGGCGGTGTTGACCGCAAATATATCGCCTAACAAGATCACGGCGAGCCAGGCGCAGCCACCCAAGACGAGGCAGCGCCTCACGGTGAGGAAGCGATCGAGAAGAACGTAGCCACCGAACAGGAGAACGAAGAAGAGCATGAAATCTCGAAAACCCACGAGCACGAGCAGCAGCATGAACATGAGAAACGTCGCTATGATACGGCTGTTCACGACCCTGCGAAACATCGCGAGCGCCTCGTCCGCACGGTAGAGACCATCGGTTCGCTCGACATCATCGGGCTGCGTTCCGGCTGAACGAGGGCTTGTTGAACCATCATCCGGATCTCGTCTGGCCTCCTCGGCTTCCCGTGCCCCCCTCCCCTGAGATGCGGATGCGCCCGGCGCTTCGCGACCGGACTCGCCGGGCCTGTTCGGTAACCCGGTCGCCGGATTCACCGGGGCGTGCTCCGATCGCTTCAGCACCGATTCGTTAATCTTCAATGGTGTAGCCAACTCCCCATATATTCTTGATGAAGCGCGGATTCTGCGCGTCGTCGCCTATCTTCTCGCGGAGATGACGGATATGAACCATGACCGTGTTATTCGAGCTCGATAGGAACTTCTCGTCCCAGACCGCGCGAAACAGATCCTCTACGGGCACGACTCTGCCGCGATGTTCCGCCAGGTACAGAAGTATCGAGTACTCGAGCGGGGTGCACCGCACCTGTTTCTCATCGACTGTGACCGAACGAGCAGCCCTGTTGATGACGAGACCGTTTACCGAGATGATCGGCGACTCCTCGCCTGAATCGCGCGTTCCGTAGCTCGTATAGCGTCTGAGCTGCGCCTTCACGCGCGCAACGAGTTCAAGAGGCCGAAACGGCTTGACCACGTAGTCGTCTGCTCCCAATGAGAGCCCTTCGATCTTGTCGATCTGGGTGTCGCGCGCCGTGAGCATGATCACCGGATAGGTGCGATCGGCGCGGATGGTGCGGAGAAGCTCGAATCCGTCGATGTCGGGCAGCATGATGTCGAGCACAGCGAGGTCGAATTCCTGTGAGAAGATCGCTCGCGCGGCATCGCTGCCGCTGTAGCACAGCGTCACCTCGTAGCCCTCGTTCTCGAGGTAGATGCCGACTAGATCGGTTATCGTCTTCTCGTCGTCCACGACAAGGATATGCGTATCCACAGACTCTCCCCTCGACCGCATCGGTCGTTCTCGCAGATCTGCGAGGCGGTGCCCGCTCCCGCAGATAGCATGATTCCATTATGTATGAGCAAGCCGCCGGTTGTGAAATGCAACAGTGAGTTTAAGCCCGATTTAAGCCTGCTCGCCGCCCGATCGGCAAAGCGCGCAAAATGAGGGGTGCGCGCATTGGTGCGATTGAGGTATCAGGTGCGCATCGGCTCGGTAAAAAAGCTCTGCTCTGGTATGCTCGGATACGTTTTGCCCGTTGCGCATCAGCATTCATCCCCACGCCCGAAAGGTGGGTGAGTCGTGAACACATCGACCCGCGCGCGCCTCCGATCGCGCCTGCAGCGCCATGCATCCCGCCTCCTCATTGTGATCTGCGCCGTCTTGGCGCTGATTGTCTGCATGCCCGCGCGCGCTCACGCCGAGACGCGCGCCGACGACCTCGTCTGCGGCGAGAGCATCGCGCAGCGCGGACTCAAACAGCGGAATCGTCCCGATATCCAAGCCGGCCATGCCATCGTCATGGGAAGAGACGGCATCTGCTACTTCGAGCGCGACGCCGATGCGCAGGTGAAGATCGCCTCGATAACCAAGGTCATGACAGCGCTCGTCGCATTGAGTCACGGGAAGAAAAGCGAGACCATCGCTGTCGATCGGGCGGCGGCTACTGTCGGGGAGGCGTCCGCGCATCTCAGGGAAGGCGACGCGCTCTCACTCGAGGACGCGTTGCGCTGCTTGCTCATTCCCTCTGGAAACGATGCGGCACTCGCGATCGCGACCGCGATCGGCTCCGAGATCGATCCGACGAGTTCCGACCCGGATGGCGTGTTCGTCAACGCGATGAACGAGAAAGCGAAGCAGCTCGGATGCACGGGCACCAACTTCACGAACCCCCATGGTCTCGATATGGATCCCTGGGCCGGCGACATGCATTCGACGGCAAGAGATGTCGCGATCATGGTAGCGGCCGCCATGAGAGACGATACGTTCCGATCGATCGTGGGCACAGGCGCCGCGCGCGTCACCGTGAGATCAGCAGATGGCGCATCGCGAACACTCGAGCTCTCCGATGTCAATCAGATGCTCAACGCGCAGGGCAACATCGGGGTCAAGACGGGCACCACCGATGAGGCGGGCTACTGCTTCGCGGGGGCGTTCTCACGCGATGGCAACGAAGTCTACACGGTGGTGCTCGGCGCGAACACATCCCAACAGCGCTTCGACGATTCCGCGAGCCTTGCCACGTGGTATTACGCTCATGCGAAACGAAAACCCGCCGTGAGCACCGATCGGACGGGCGCCGGGGGCGAGGCGCTCATCGCGCGCGCCACCTGCACCGATTGGTCTGACAGAACCGTCGACGTGACAACGAAAGACGGTATCCCCGACGTCACCGTCTTCGATCTGGCGGACCCGATGAAGCAGCACGTCGAGCTCAAGGAATTCAAGGGTACCGTGCACCGGGGAGAGGACGCGGGCACCCTGACGCTCACGGAGGGCGGGAAGACCATGGCGACGATCAAGCTCGTCACCGCGCAGGAGAGCACGGGGCCGAACCCGGTTGAGTGGGCCCTTGTCCAGCTCGATCGATTCACGCGGATGCTCGAGGGCAAGCCATCCGCAGCTGAAAGCAGCGTGTTCGCGGTCGCACCCGGTTCGTGAGAGCTTCTCTGCGATGTTGGCGCAGCCCTCGCGGCCGTGCGCGGCCCGTGCCGTTCACCTATCGTTCGAGATTCACCTCGATTCGGCTCCTGTATGGTATACACTCGTACCAAACGTTTAGTTCAATTGAGACGCGCAGGTAACGCTATGTCCAAGGTCAGCATTCGTGAGATCAGTCGTCGGACGGGATTCTCGCCCGCTACGGTTTCCAATGCGCTCAACAACCGTCCCGGCGTCGGTTCGCAGAACGCCGCCGCCATCATCAGGACCGCGCGCGAACTCGGCTACTACTACGTCAAGAAACTCAAGCGCATCCAATTCGTCATCGCCAGACAATCCGGTCGCATGATCGACGAGGGCTCATTCCGGCTCGCGGTCATCAATGGCATCGAATGCGAGGCGAAGCGCCATGGTCTGTCAACTTCATATGTCACAATCGAACTCACGGATACCGTGAGTCGCCGCCGGCAGGCAACCTCGATCATCAGCGACACCGCCAGCGGTGTGATCCTGCTTGGCACGGAGATGCTCGAGAAGGACTATCAGCTGTTTTCAGGAACGAAGCAGCCGCTGGTCGTCGTCGATGGCAAAAGCGACAACATGTTCTTCGAGACGATCGTCTTCTCGAATGAGGGATCGGCCTATCACGCCGTGAATCATCTCATAAAGAACGGACATCGAAAGATCGGCTATCTGGCCGGGGGGCTGCGAATCCGCAACTTCCCTATTCGCGAGCGCGGTTATCGCCGGGCGCTCGAGGATGCCGGCATCCCGGTTCGCGACTGCTACAAGGTGCTTCTCGGCACGGAGAAGCCCGAGACCGCCGCCAACGACATGCTCGCTTGGCTCGATACGAATCCAGAGCTTCCGACGGCCTTCTTTGCGGACAACGACGCCCTTGCCGTCGGAGCCATGAGCGCTCTGGGGAACAAGGGCTACTCGGTGCCCGACGACATCTCGATGGTCGGCTTCGACGACGTCGAGTACGCCGCCATCGCCCGACCTCCGCTGACGACCATCCACGTCCCCAGGTTCGAGATCGGTCGCATGGCCGTCCAGAGGCTCATCGCGCAGACGGAGAGCCAGAAGCCCTTCACCTGCGTCACGCATGTCAGCACTTCACTTGTCGAGCGCGAAAGCGTGCGCTCGGTCTGATCTTGGTCCAGATCCCGCGAGAAAGGGAAGATCCATGGCAACGAAGATGTATCCATTCGGAACGACCTCTGACGGTCGCTCGGCGCACCTCTACGTGATATCGCACCGATCCGGCGTCATGGCAGCCATGACCGACCTCGGGGCGTGCCTCGTGTCGCTGCGCGTGCCCGACGCCCACGGTTCGCTCCCCGATATCGTGCTCGGTTATGACGGCGCGCGCGGCTACGAGGTGAACGACCCGGCGCTGGGCGCCGTGGTGGGCCGGTGCGCCAACCGGGTGGGCAACGCGACCTTCAAGCTTGAAGATCGCGTCTACGAGCTCGCCGACACCGGAGACGGCAACTGTCTTCACAGCGGTCCCGATGTCTACGCCCATCGCATCTGGGGTGCGCGCAAGGGCGATAACAAGCATTCGGTCACGTTCAGCCTGTTCAGCCCCGATGGGGATCAGGGATTTCCAGGAAACCTCGACATCTCGGTCACCTATTCGCTCACCGAATCCGGCGAGCTCTCGCTCAGCTACCATGCGACCCCCGACGCATCGACGATCGTGAACCTCACGAATCACAGCTACTTCAACCTGAACGGCCACGCCTCGGGCAGCGTGCTCGATCACGTGCTCACCCTCGTCTCCGATGAGTTCACCGATGCCGGACCCGACCTCGTTCCCACCGGCGAGTTTTTGCCGGTGGCCGACACACCGCTCGATTTCCGCTATCCTCGAAGACTCGGCGAGTGCATCGACGCGCCATTCGGACCGATCCGCGCCGCGGGCGGCTACGATCACAACTTCGTTCTCGCCAACCCGGGCGTGCAGCGCCATATCGCCCGACTCGAGGGCGATCGCTCGGGAATCGCCATGGATGTGTGGACCGATACGCCGGGCGTGCAGCTCTACACCGCGAACTTCCTCGATGACGAGCGCGGCAAGGATGGTGCGCTCTATGGGCGACGCGGGGGCGTATGCCTGGAGACGCAGCACTACCCCGACGCGATCAACCATCCCGAGTTCCCGCAGCCCGTCTACGGATCCGACAGACCGTTTCACTCGACCACGACGTTTCGCTTCTCCGCGGGCTGATGTCGCGGCGGGCGCACCTCATCTGGCGATTCGATGCGCCCGCCCTCGTTCAGACATGCTCCGATGAGTCTTCGCGATCGCGAAGACTCAGAATCTAGCGGCTCGCTTGGCCATAATACGCATGCGGACCATGCTTGCGCAGATAATGCTTGTCGAGCAGGTACCGTGGCGCAGGGGCGGCCTCCGCGCTGATCATCTCGGTATGAGCCGCCATCTTGGCGACCTCCTCGAGCACCACGGCGTGGTAGACGGCAGCTGCCGCATCGACGCCCCAGCTGAAGGGACCGTGGTTCCTCACGAGCGCGCCGGGCACAGCAACCGGATCGAGATCCGCGAATCCCTCGACGATCACCTCGCCGGTCTTCAGCTCATACGCCTGCTCGATCTCCTCTTCGGTGAGACCGCGCATGCAGGGCACCTCGCCGTAGAAGTAATCCGCCTGGGTCGTCCCGTAGCACGGGATCGCGCGGCCCGCCTGCGCCCAGGACACCGCCCAAGACGAATGCGTGTGCACGACGCCGCCGATTCGCTCTCCCCAGCTCCGGTAGAGCGCGGCGTGGGTGGGCGTGTCCGAAGAGGGATTGAGCTCGCCCTCCACGACAGCGCCATCGAGGTCGCAGACGACCAGATTCTCGACGGAGAGCTCCGCGTAGGACACCCCCGAAGGCTTGATGACGAACAGACCGCTCGCTGGATCGAATCCGGATGCGTTTCCCCATGTGAACGTCACCAGACCGTGCCTTGGCAGGTCCATGTTGGCCTCAAAGACCTGCTCCCTCAGCGACTTCAGCATCATTGCCCCTCAACTCCCTCGACATGCGCATGACCGGCTTCGTCCGCCCAGATGTCGTCGGCTTGGCACGCGATCGCGTTGACGCGTCTGAACAGATCGATAAAGGCATCATATCCCAAAACATCCTCGGGCACCGCCTCGACCGTGACGCTTCGCATGCCCTTGAACACATGATCCGACAAATACTCGCTCAAGCTCGATGTGGCCGCCCCCCTGAGCATATAGGCCGCCGCGATGGCAGCTCCCCAGGCGCCGCCCTCGCCCGCTGTCTCGAGCAGGCTGACCGGAGCGGCCATCGCGGCAGCGAGCAGACGCTGCGCGACGATCGGCGTCTTGAAGATCCCGCCATGGGCATAGAGCCGATCGATGGCGACGCGCTCCCTTCGCAGCGCATCGTTGCCGATTTTGAGGGCGCCGAAGGCGGCCATGATATGCATCCGCATGAAATTCTGAATCGTGAGCCGCGCACGCTCCCCGCGCGTGAGCAGCGGGCAACCCGTCGAGACGCCCATGATCGGCTCACCAGAGATGAATGGCATGCTCATGAGCCCGCCGGCATCCGCGTCGCCATCGAGCGCCGCGCGAAAGAGGGTCTCGTAGAGCTCTGGAGAATCCATGGAGATCCCCATGAGGTCGTTGTAGCTCTCAAACAGACCCATCCAAGCATTGATATCGGACGTGCAGTTGTTGCAGTGGACCATCGCGACCGGATCGCCCACGGGAGTCGTGACGATGTCGATCTCGTCGAGCATCGGATTCTTGAGAGGCTGCTCGAGCACGACCATGGAGAAGATCGAGGTCCCCGCCGAGACGTTTCCGGTGCGCGGCGCCACCGAGTTCGTCGCGATCATGCCGGTGCCCGCGTCACCCTCCGGTGGACACATAGGGCATGCGATCTCGAGATCGCCGGACGCATCCAACAGCTCGGCGCCATGAGCCGTGAGGTGGCCGGCGACCTGCCCGGCGATCATGACCTCGGGTAGCAGATCGATGATGCGAACACCTAGGGCCCGAACGGGCTCGAGGGCATCGAAGCGATCCGCCATCGAAGCATCGTAGGAGCGGGTGGAGCTGTCGATGGGGAACATACCCGATGCGTCACCGATGGAGAGCACTCGTCGGCCGCAGAGGCGCTCGTGCACGAACCCGGCCAGCGTCGTGAGGTGGTCAACCTGCGCGACATGCGGCTCCTCATCGAGGATCGCCTGATAGAGGTGGGCGACACTCCAGCGCTCGGGAATATGGAACCCGAAGACGCGCGTGAGCTCGCGCGCAGCGACCGTCGTCGTGGTGTTGCGCCAGGTGCGAAACGGGACCAGCGGCTCGCCATCCGATCCCAGCGCGAGATAGCCGTGCATCATGGCGGAGATGCCGAGCGCTGCGAGTCTTCTGAGGTCAACGCGGTAGCGTCGCGCCACATCCGCTTTGAGCGAGGCGAAGCAGGCGGCCAGACCCTCGAAGATCTCCTGTTCGCCATAGGTCCAATATCCTTGCTCGAATGAGTTCTCCCACTCGAATGCGCCGACCGCGACGGGAGCGTTATTCTCATCGTTGAGCTGCGCCTTGATGCGCGTCGATCCGAACTCGATACCGAGCGTCGCCGCCCCCCGCTCGATTTCGGCTGCGATCTCCTCTGTGGTCTTTACCATGTTCTTCCCTCCCTGATCGCGCACGCCGTGTCCCCGATCCGCGCGATCATCTGCCAAGCCCATCCGGGATCTCACCGAAAGCATACCTCGCCGAGCATGAGGTCGCGCCTGAGCCCCTCGATGGTCGTGTGCTCGTCGATGACGACCGCCTCGACGCCCATCTCAGCCGCCCAGTCGACCATCTGCTCGACCGTGAGGTCGAAGGAGAAGGCCGTATGGTGCGCGCCGCCCGCATACATCCAAGCCGTCGAGGCGACCTTGAGATTCGGGCGCGGCGTCCAGAACACGGTGCCGGTGGGCAGAAGCGGCATGGGCTCCTCGATGCGCTTGCAATCGACCGCATTGATGATGAGGCGGAAGCGGTCGCCGAGATCGATGAGGGATGTGGCGATCGCGGGCCCGGTCTTGCTCGTGAACACGAGCCGCGCCGGGTCCTCGCGCTCCCCCATGGACAGCGGGCACTCGCGGATGGAGACGGGGCCGTCCGCCACGCTCGGATCGACTTCGGCCATATGGGACTCGAGGATTCCCTCGCGACCGGCAACGAGGTTATACGTGTAGTCCTCCATGAGGGCGGAGCCCTTCGAGGCCGGGTCACCAGCGGTCATGATCTTCATGAGCCTGACCATGGCAGGGGTCTTCCAGTCGCCCTCCGGACCGAAGCCATAGCCCTTCTGCATGAGGCGCTGAACCGCCAGGGACGGCAGCTGCTTGAGCCCTCCCAGATCACCGAAGTGGTCCGAGAACGCATTGTAGCCGTGCTCGACCAAAAAGCGCTCGATGCCGATCTCCTGTGCCGCCTGCACCTCGACGTGCGCGCGGAACTCGGCCGGGTCGCGGCCGTCCAGAATGATCCCGTACGCGTCGTAGTACTCATCGGCGAGCGCGCTCGCCTCGGCGGGCGAGACGGCGTCCACATAGGGGACGAGTTCGTTGACCGGCCACGCGTCAACGGTCCAGCCGAACTTGACCTCCGCCTCGATCTTGTCGCCGTCGGTGACCGCGACGTTGCGCATCGTGTCGGCGAAGCGGGCGACGCGGATGTTTTTCGACTCGCATAGCCCGACGGCGACGCGCTGCCAGGCACCCAGCTCGGACAAGACCGCGGGATCCTTCCAGAACCCGAAGACCACCTTGCGGTTCTTGCGCATGCGAGCGAAGATGTGCCCGAACTCGCGCTCGCCGTGCGCCGCCTGATTCTCGTTCATGAAGTCCATGTCGATGGTGTCGTAGGGGATCTCCTCGTTGTACTGCGTCGCGAACTGGCACAGGGGCTTGCGCAGATCCCTCAGACCCAAGATGTAGGATTTCGACGGCGAGAACGTGTGAGCCCAGGTTATGATGCCCGCGCACTCCTCATCCGCGTCCGCCGCATGAAACGTCTGCTCGATGACGTCGGACGTGATGAGGGTCGGTTTGAGTTGGACCTCGAAGGGAATCGCCGCGGTCGCGTTGAGCGCGTCCACGACCTCGCGGGCGTGCTCGCGGACGTGTTCGAGCACCGTCTCGCCGTACAGATCCTGCGAGCAGGGGCAGAACCAGAATGTATGCCGTTTGATCTCGAGCATGCTCTCCTCCTTCAATGCGTACCGGATCCATCTCCGGACGCGATCGCTACTTGATGACTTGGTTGGCCGCCCGCTCGCTGAAGACGGCGACCATGATGACGAAGACCACACCGAGGATCAGCTGCTGAATCTCGGTGGTGAACCCCATCATGACCAGACCGCGCTGCAAGATGAGATAGCTCAGAACGCCGGTGACGACGTTCGAGAACCGCGCACGCGCGCCTCCGTTGATGGGCATTCCTCCCAGCACGAGCGCGATCAGGATCTGCGTCTCGAGCATGTTGCCCGAAGAGGACGTGACAGACCCCACCTTGACGGCGTTGATGAGCGCAGCGAAGCCGGTGATGCAGCCGGCGACCATGTAGATGATGATCTTGGTGCGCTGAACCCGGATTCCGGCGAAGCGGGCGCCCTTCTCGCCGGCGCCGATCGCCTTGAGGTTCGCGCCGAGCGCCGTGAAGCGCAGCACGAGGAAGGCGATGATGAGCACCGCGATCGTGACGCCCATGAGCAGCGGCGTGTTCATGGCGAACGCCGTCACCTCAGGAGAGGCATAGACCGGCGAGGTGGTGGTGACGTAGGCGATCACACCGCGGAGCAGGAACATCATGCAGATCGTCACGACGAAGGACGGCACCTGGCCCTTCACCGCGAACAGAGCGTTCACGAGCCCGATCAGCGCACCTGTGAGAATGCCTCCCAGAATAGCGACGGGCAGGCTCACATGCGATAGGTAGCACACCACAGCGCAGCACAGACCGAGCATCGAGCCCTGGGAGAAGTCCAAGCAGCCCATGCTCATGATCATATAGACGCCGACGGTGGCGATCATGGTGGTGTAACCGCCCGACAGGATCAACGTGAGATTTCTCGCCGTGACGAGTCTGCCATTCGTCGCGACGGCGAAGAAGGCCAGAATGGCCGCGAAACTCAGGATGGGAAGAAACTCCCTGATGCGTCCCCAGGGGAATCTGCTGGCGGCCGGTGCCGTCGCGCCTTGGGTGGTTCCGGATGCTATCGTCATCTGTATCGCCTCCTCAAATCATCTTGGCGATGACGTCGCGCTCGGTCAGATCGGGACTGCGCAGCAGCTGACCGGCTATTTTTCCATCTTTCATGACCAGGATCCTGTCGCACATGCCGATGAGCTCCATGATCTCCTCGGAGATGATGAGCGTCGCCTTGTTCTGATTGCGCATCTCCTCGAGCAGAGCGTAGATATCTGCCTTGACTTTGATATCGATGCCGCGCGTCGGGCTGTCGAGTATGAGAATGCTCGACTCCTTGCCGAGCCAGCGCGCCAGCACGACCTTCTGCTTGTTGCCGCCGGACAGCGCTGAGACGTACTGGTTGACATCGACCATCTTGACGCTCATGACCTCGGCGTATTTTCTGGCGAACTTCTTGAGCCTCTTGTTGCTCAGGATGCGTCCCATGTCGCGCATCGAGGGAAGGGCGATGTTATCTTGGATCGTATCGTTGACCAGCAGGCTCTCCTCATCGCGATTCTTCGAGGCGTAGGCCATGGAATGGTTGATCGCGGTGTTGATATCGTCGATTTGCGTGCCGTCGCCGAGTCTCACCTCGCCGGTGCGACCGTATGATGCACCGAAGATCGCCTTGCCCAGCTCATGCATGCCGCACTCGGACAGCCCGCCGATGCCCAGGATCTCGCCTTTGCTGAGATACAGCGAGACGTCGTCGAGCTCGCCGGGAACCGAGACGTTCTCCACGAACACCGCGACCTCGCCGGGCGGCTCGGTGGCGTAATCCGGATAGTCGGTTCGGTAGTAGTGCTCGTCCATCTCGCGCCCCACCATGAGCGTCTTGAGCGAGTCCTCGGTCATATCAGCCGCGGCGACGGTCTTCACATAGACGCCGTCGCGTAGCACCGAGATGCGATCGGACATCGCGAGCACCTCAGGCATGTCATGGGAGATGAAGATGACGCAGTGGCCCTGTGCGCGCACATGCCGCATGACCTCGAACAGCTCTTCGCGACCGGCCTGCGACAACGCCGTGGTCGTCTCATCGACGACGAGCACCTTCGGTTCGAACCACGTCGCCCTCAGGATCTCGACGAGCTTCCTGTCCTCGAAGTTGTAGTTGTCGATCGGCTGGCCCGCGCGGATGCGATCCAACCCGAAGCCGTCGAGCAGCTCCTGCGCCTTGCGCATCAGCGCGGCGGTGTCCTTGATGCCATTGTGCATGAACCGTCCCTCATCGCCCAGAAACATGTTCTCGGCGACTGTGAGACCGGACAGCGTGCCCGCCTCCTGCACGATGACGGCGATACCCAGATGGTTCGCGTCGACCTGGTTTTTCGGTGCGACCCGTTTGCCCTCGAGGGTGAACGTACCTGCGCCGATCGGCAGAATGCCGGTGAGCATGTTCGTGAACGTCGACTTGCCCGAGCCGTTCTCACCGATGAGCGCATGGATCTCTCCGGCATTGAAGTCAAGGGACACGTGATCGACCGCATGCGTGGGACCGAATGACTTGTCGATGCCCTCGGCCCGCAGCAGCATCTGTGCTTCCATGATTTGCCCCTCCCTCATTTGACGACCGCGCCGCGGACGCGCTTGACCGTCAGGACGACGATGACGAGCAGCGTGAGACCGGTGACGACGTTGTTGACGGTCGTGGGCATCCCGAGCGCGATGAAACCCGCGAACAGCATCGATATGATGAACTCGCCGATCACGATCGCGATGACGGGATGTCCGTACTTGCGAAACGCGATACCGAAGAACGTTCCCATGAGCGGCGTGAAGTTGAGCGATTGCGAGAGCATGCCGGTCATAGGCGTCTGCGCCGTGCCGTATCCGATGTAGAGCACCGCCATGATCCCGACAAACGTCGAGCACAAGACGAATGCGAAGAACTTGTAGAGGTCGACGTTGACACCCATGTTCTTCGCTGTCAGCTCCCCTGATCCGATAGCGGTGGCATAGGTCCCCATCTTCGTGTACTTCAAGATAAAACCGCAGAGCGCACATGCGACGATGGCGAGTATCACATTGGCCGGATAGGAACCGAACATGTTGTACGCTGCGGGAAGACGCGTTCCGGCCCAGTCGGCAGCGAACACGCTCCAGCTCTCATATATCAGCGAGAGACCGACCGTGACGATGAGCGAAGGGATGCGCAACTTCGTGTATGCGAGCCCGTTGAAGATGCCGAGCAGGGCGCCGCAGAGGATGGGGGCGACGACGAGCCCCGGATAGCCGAACGACTGAGCCGCTCCGATGGACAGCAGACACGAGAGCACGAGCACCGATCCGATCGAGAAATCCCAAAGACCCATGACGACGATGAAATACAGTCCGCAGCCGCCGACCGCGTAGATGATCGCGCTCTGCAGATAGGTCATGACCTGATCGGGCGAGCCGAACGTCTCGGGCCGTGCGATCTTGAACACCACCCAGCACAGCACCGTGACGACCACGAGAAATCCCGTGCCGAACCATGGGCTGCGACGAAGCTTCGCGATTGCTTCCATCCACCTCTCCTTCCGTTGGAACGCATACAAACCGCCTGAGACCGAGAAGAACGGGGGGCGAGTCGTCTATCGTGGACTCGCCCCCCGATACCGGTCTCCCGCGATGCCTTATTTCTTGTGACGCTTCTTCACGTCCTCGATGGACAGCGACGTCGCGGCCTTGTTCAGATCGTCGAAGTCCTTCTTCGCAAGGTCCTTGATCTCATCATCGGAGTAGGGCTGATCGTCGACGAAGTACTTCTCGTAGTCCTCGTACTCGGCGACCGAGGACACGAAGATATAGGGGAACTTGATCTCGTGGCCGAAATCACCCTGTTTTGGCTTGTAGTCCTCGTTGCCCTTGATGGCGTTGTACACCATGAGCAGCGAGAAGAGCGGGTCGCAGAAGTGGCCTCCGGACTCGCAGTACATCCCGCCGGACTTGAGCTGGTCCTTAAGATCGTCGAGGAAGTCGGTCGAGGCGACGCGGATCTTGCCGGTCATGTCCATGTTGGCGAGCTGGCCGATGGAGCCCACAAGCGGGTCTCCGCCGCCACCGGCGATGATGAGCGCGTCCATATCGGGATTGTTGTTCACGAACTGCTGGGTGACCTGGGAGCCCTTCGCCGAGGAGGTGTCAGCGTAGACCGGATCGGTGAGCGTCGCCTTGTCATCGGCATGAGCCTTGTTCCATGTCTCCACGCCGGACTTGTAGCCCTTCCAGCGCTCTTGGAACGTGGCGTCGCCGACCGTCCATCCCTCGAGACAGATCTTGCGGGCGCCCTTCTGCAGGCTTGCCGGCGCGTCCGGGTTGTCCTTTGTGAGCAACTCGATCAGGCGCTCGCCGTTGCCGACCTCGTCTTCGTGGACGGCACCGACGTAGAACTTCGAGTTCTGCGCCACCTTGTAGACATCCGGACTGTTGTCCTTGTTGATCATGCGGTAGAACTGGGCGAGATAGACCTCGTTCTGATCGCACGTGTTGATGCAGGCCTGCATCTCGGAGTCCGCCGAGTTGCACAAGACGATGCCCTGGCAGCCGCCGGCGCACAGCGTCTCGACGGACTGAGTGACCTGCTCTGAGACATGCCCCTGGTCGACATACTGCAGCTCGACATTCAGGATACCAGCCGCGTTGTCGAGGACCTTCTTCGAAAGCGAGCCCAAGGCGTCGGTGGAACTCCAGATCGATACGCCGATCTTGATCTTGTCACCGGAGTCGCCGCCCGCACTGCTGCCCGCACCGCCTGCGCCACCGCCGTTGCACGCGGCAAGGCCACCGACCAGACCGAGGCCGGCGACAGCGCACATACCTTTCAAGAGCCCTCTACGTGAGATGTTGATAGTTTGCATGAAATCTCCCTTCGTCCCTGTGGCAATCACGACCCCTCGACCTCTCCGCATCGTCATGTGCTATAGACACCACGATCGCGGAGACGGCTTCGAGCAGCCGCACATCGCCCGAGCATGTGCCCGCGCGATGCGAATACCGAACCGAATCGCTTCAGGCCCCTCAGATTGAAAACCGCGCTGCACAAGGTCTGAACTTGAACCGAGCATGAACTAAACAGTTCCTTTTTTGTTTAGTATTTTTGTTCACAATTCATATGAACACTTTCAGGATATGCGTGTCTAGGATTCGATCTTCTAACGGTAGAAAATCGACAATGAACGGTCTATTCCGCCATGATTGAATCCGAATCATCATCCGTCATTTGTTTTGATCTTCAACTGAACAGCAAGGTCTTGACCGAAGCCGATTTCGCGATGCCGGCCCCCTTCGTCGTGCGTCCTTGGACGCTCGTGGAAACCGCCGAGAGCTGAGGAGCTAGTCCTCGAGAAACCATCTTCAAGCGGGGATCAAGCGAATCGTTCCCGATGGCACGGCGATTCTGTCCTGCTCATCTCTGGTGATGAGCACTCCCTCGTTCAGCCCCGATCTCGACATCGCACGCTCAAGGTTGCCCACCTCGCTGCGATACTTCCTGGAGAGCTCCTCTTCGCCGGCCGAAGCTCCGGAATGGAGAGCGACCTGAATCAGCCGATACTGCCCTCGAGGGCCCCATCGCCTACCACGAAATCGACCTCGGGGCAATTCATCGCACTGTAGCTTGCGATCGCTGTCTCTCGATTCGCTCCGTAGCGGCGCGAAGCTGCATGCGTTCGAGAGGCGGAAGCGCCTGACCTGCCGGAACCCCCCCCCCCCCGCACACCAGGTAGCCGTCGAACGCCTTCTCGAAGATCTCATGCTCACGCCTCGTGTACGTCTCTGAGAAACGGGGCGGTTCGATATCGTGGAAGGAGCAGTACTCTTTGAAGCTCAGCGGCCACATCTCACGCGCGAGCGAGCGTCCTCGAAAGACGCTCGGGATATCGGAGGACGGCAGCCTCGAGGACGACCCCCTAAGAACGATCGACACCCGATGCTGCTCTGCGATGCGCCGAATGAACGAGCTCCACCGGGGGAGATCCTGAATCTCATCGAACAAGAGGTAGCAGCCCTCTGTCGCCTGCGGCACAAGGTTGTAATAGGCGTCGAGCAGATCCTGAGCCGTGCTGTCCCGATAGGGCATGATACGCTCGTCATCGAACAAAAAGGAGACTATCAATTCGCGGGGACCCCGCTTCGATGAGCTTGCGCATGGTCTGAAACATGAAGAACGTCTTACCGCACCGGCGGACGCCCGTAATAGCATAGATGAGGTTGTGCTGCTTCGGTCGGGCAGCTCCAGCGACCCGGCCTCGCGTTCGACGAGGTCGAAAAGGTCGTGCTCCAGATACTCGGCAACGAGCGACTCAAACATGAGGCCCCAATCTTCTCCGGCTTTCGAAGAAGATTCCCATCATCCATGGCTCAGGTGCGCCACCGAACGCCAGCGGCGGCCGCCGTCGACAACGAGGTCGCACGGAGGGGCCCCGCTTCACGCTGTTTTCCTCGGCCGACCGAGGCGGATCAGCCGAACAGGCGCACCGCGTTGCTCCAGGCGGCGCGGGCGATGGCGTGCGGATCCTCGCCGGTGCGCTCGGCGCGGTCGCGCGCGAGGGCGTCAGCCGTGAAGGCGATCATCGCCGGCTCGCACGGAATGCCGCGCACGGGCTCGGGAGCAAGATAGGGAGCATCGGTCTCGAACAGAATGCGACTCAGCGGGCAGGCGGCGAATGCATCGCGAATCTCCCCGTTGCGCTTGAAGGTCGCCGCCCCGCCGAACGCGATCAAACAGCCGGCTTCCAGGAACCGCTCCATGGTGGTGCGATCCTCGGTGAAGCAGTGCACGACGCATCCGGGCTCGGGGACGCCCACCTCGAAGAGCACTCGCAGCGCGTCCTCGTGCGAGCGCCGACGCTCATCGCCCGCCTCATGCCTCAGATGCAGCTCGACGGGGACCCGCTCATTGCGCGCGAGCTCGAGTTGACCGGCGAAGGCCGCGAGCTGCACGCTGCGCGGCGCGCTCGACGCGTCGTCGAGATGATAGTCCAGACCGATCTCGCCGACGCCGAGGCAGCGCGGATCGGCCAACTCAGCCCTCATCTCGCGCATCACCGCATCTGACACGCCGGCCGCGCCGTAGGGGTGCACGCCGATCAGATAACCGACCCGGTCGAACAGCTGCGCGGGTTCCCCGAGAGTCGAAGCCGCGACGATACCGGAGGGGTCGGCGGACGCGTCCCTCGGGGAACCCGGTCCGCGCAGAAGCGCTGCCGAGACGGCGATCCACTCATCGAGACGCGTGCGAAACTCCCCCGGATCGACCTTGTCGCAGACCGGATCGAGCAGGGTCACAAGCAGACGCACCCCCGCCAGCGCGGCGCGCGTCAAGGCGGCGGCGGCATCTCCGCCGGCCACACCCAGCAGATGAGTATGAGTGTCCGCCAAGGGCGCGAGAGCCGCGGGAGCAACATGTTCGCGATGCCTGCGCGCGAAGACCGGCCGCAGACGCGCCCGCAGCGCCTCCTCGTCCAGTTCGGACCGCTCGCTGCCTTCGATAGTCCCCATGTCGTCGAGCAGCGTCATCGCTCAGTCGCCTCCGCTCCGGCATCCATCCGCGCCGCAGCGCCGCACGCGGCGAGCGCGCAGGTCAGCCGGATGAAATCATCGGTGTCGAGAGCTTCGGCGCGAATCGACGGTGCGATACGCGATGCGCCGAGCGCCTCATCGAGCATCTCGCGATCGAATCCGCGTGCGGTCATGGAGTTGCGAATCGTCTTGCGCCGCTGTGCGAACGCGGCGTCGATGACGGAGGCGACCTGCGCGGGGGCGACCGCACCGGTGCCGGCGGACGCGCCTGCGAGACAAGGTCCGAGGCGCTCGCCCGCGCGATGCGCGCGCTCGATCCTGACGACGGAGGATTCCACGCGCGGCGGCGGCATGAATGATAGCCGGCTGACCTCGAAGCGATCGGTGAGCTCGCCGATCAGGCGCAGCTTGGCTGTATAGGCGCCATAGGATTTTGTGCCCGGCTGCGCGGCGATCCGATCGGCGACCTCTTTTTGCACCATGACGACGGCGCTCTCGAGCGAATCCATGTGCTCGAGATAATCGAGGATGATCGTCGCTGCGGCGTTGTAGGGCAGGTTCGCGACGAGCATCGTCGGCGCGCCGCCGGCCTCCGCAGCGATCGCCCGAAATCCGACTCTGAGCGCATCTCCTATGATGTAGGAGAGGTCGGGATGGTCGGCGACGTGCATGGCGAGCACGGGCTCCAAGGCCGGATCCATCTCGATCGCGACCACCCGGGCGACTCTGGGAAGCAAGGCCAGCGTGAGCGTGCCGATACCCGGTCCGACCTCCACCACGCGCGCGTTCGCATCAAGTTCAGCCAAGCGCACGATCCGCTCGACAACGTGATCATCGATGAGAAAGTGCTGACCCAGACGATGCTTCGTCGTCAGACCGAATTCATCGAGCAGCTCCCGGGTCGCGGTCGGACTCGCGAGGGGCGAACACCTCATCGGGTCTCGTCGTCAAGCCGAGGAAACAGCGCGGTGCCCTTCTCGACGGGGGTGCCGCCCGCAAACCCACCCCATATGCAGTCCCGTGCCAGGTCAGCGGTCGAGCCGGTCGGCAGCGAGAGACGCCGGCGCACCTCGGCGGAGATAGCCGGCATGAACGGATCGTAGAGCGCCGCCGCGATGCGAATGACCTCGAGCAGGCTCCATATCACATGCGAGAGCTCGGCAGCGCGTGCCGGATCGGTCGCAAGCGCCCAAGGCGCGGTGTCCTCGATGTAGCGATTGGCCGCCGAGACGACAGCGAGCACCTCGCCGAGCGCCCGGCCGTACTCGACCTCCTCCATATGCGACGCATAGCGCTCATAGATTCCCTCGCACGCATCTTTGAGCGCGGAGGGGGCCTCGAAATCCTGCGGGCGCGCGGGCGAGCCTCCAGCGAAGTACTTCGCCGACATGCTCAGCGCGCGCGACACGAGGTTGCCCCAGCTATTGGCGAGATCGGCGTTGTAGACCTGGCGCATGCGACCCCATGAGATGGGAGCATCGGTACCGTGCGCGACGTCTCCCATGAAGTAATAGCGGTACGCATCGACACCGAGCAGCTCGATGACCTCTTCAGGGGAGATCGCGTTGCCACGCGATTTGCTCATCTTCTCCGCGCCACCGGTCTGCTCGTTTCTCACCGTGAGAAAACCATGGACGAACACGCGCTCGGGCAGGGGCAGTCCGGCTGCCATGAGCAGCGCCGGCCAGATGACGCAGTGGAATCGAATGATGTCCTTGCCTACGACATGCATCTGCGCGGGCCAGCGATATGCCAGCTCCGCAGCCTCTTCATCGCCGCCGCGCCCGTAGCCGACAGCGGTCAGGTAGTTGATGAGCGCATCGACCCACACATAGGCGACGTGCTCGGGATCGAATGGGAGCGGAACGCCCCAATCGAACGTCGAACGCGAGATGGACAGGTCCTTGAGGCCGCCGCGCACAAACGAGATGACCTCGTTGCGACGGGTCTCGGGTTGGATGAACTCGGGATGAGCCTCGTAGAGATCGAGCAGCGGCTGCTGGAACTCGGAGAGCTTGAAAAACCAGCTCTCCTCCTCGATGCGCTGAAGGGGCCGATCGCAGTCGGGGCACATCGGTGCAGCCGGGTCGCATTCGCATGCACCGTCAGCGGATAGCGCCTCTTGATGATGGCGCACCTGCGTCTCGGTGAAGTAGGTCTCATCGGGCACGCAGTACCATCCGTCGTAGGCGTCCTTGTAGATGAATCCCCGATCCCGCAGGATCTGGAGGAGCTTCTGCACGCCGCGCACATGGCGCTGCTCGGTCGTGCGGATGAAATCGTCATTTGATATCTCGAGGGCGGCCCACATGTCTCGGAAGGCCGGCTCCATGCAGTCGCACCACCGCTGCGGTGTGACGCCGTGGGCGATCGCTGCCTCGCTGACCTTCTCGCCGTGCTCGTCCATGCCGGTCAGGAATTTGACATCGGCGCCGCTGGCTCGCTTGAAGCGCGCCATGACATCGGCCAGCATCGTGGCGTAGGCAGTCCCCAAGTGGGGTCGAGCGTTCACATAATAGATCGGGGTCGTGATGTAGAAAGAGGGCTGTATGTGATCCATGATGAGGAGATCTCTCCTTGTCCGGGAGTCGTCGATGTCGCCTGCAGCGCGCCGAGGAGACGGCTCACCGCAACTACCATGCTATTCTAACGCACCTCGGGCTCCTGACCCTCCTCACCGCTGATCGCGATGACGCGATCATACACATCGCGCTTCCGGATCGAGAAGCGCTGGGACAGCCGCTTCGCGATTCGGGAGACGGATTCCCCCTCTGCGAGCGCGGCGCGTATCTCTCTTTGCAGCGCGATGGCATCCCCGTCTCGACTCGGCGCGTCGACGATAGACCGGGCGCCGACCTCCCCCGGCGCAGGAGGCGCGACCACGATCACCATTTCACCTTTGAGCGCGCCGCGGCCGCGGATCATCTCGAGCAGTCTCGGTGCTGGCGCGCGCAGGACCTCCTCATGGAGTTTCGTGAGCTCCCGGCACAGCGCGACGTCGCGTCCGGGAAAGACTTCGGCGACAGCCTCGAGAGCGGCCTCGAAGCGATGGGGGGACTCATAGAAGATGAGCGCGGCGGGCACCGAGAAGAGCTGCTCGAGACGACGAAGGCGCTCGACGCGCTTTCTGGGGAGAAATCCTTCGAAGAAGAAATGGTCGCAGGCGATTCCCGAGGCGACGAGCGCGGTGATGCACGCCGATGGACCGGGCACGACCTCGACGACAAGGCCTTCCGCGCGAGCTGCCTCGACGAGCGCCTGGCCGGGATCCGATATCGCGGGCATGCCGGCATCGGAAGCGTAGGCGACGATCTGGCCGGCTGCGACGCGACCGAGCACCTCGGGCGCGCGCGCCGCGAGCGTGTGCGCGTCACACCGGACAAGAGGTCGATGTATACCGATGTGTGCGAGAAGCTTCGAGGTCACGCGTGTGTCCTCGCAGTAGATCGCCTCGGCTTCGCTCAGCGCCGTGGCGACCCTGGGCGACATATCGCCCAGGTTCCCGATCGGGGTGCCGATGACGAGCAGACGGCCCGATGCGGGCCGGGCATCGCAGACAGGGGTAGCGGAGTCCATCGCTAGACGAGCATCGCGCGCTCGAGCGTGCCCAGTGCGATGCGCGCATCCCAGGCGTCGAGACGCTTCTCGGTCTTCCATGTCTGAAAGAACCAACCCGCGGTCTGTGAAAACGAAGCGAGCTGGTTTGCGATGAACACCCGCTCGAACGCCGAACGGCCCTCCGGCGTCAACGAGGCTGCCGCGAAAACCGCGGCGCCGGACCATGCTCCGATGATCACGGGAAATCCAGACTGCCGCGCGGCAGCGATCTGGCGGCGGTTGCGCGCGATCGAGCGCGACAGCCCGCGCGGACTCGTGATATCCTGCGCGGTCTCATCGGTGTAATGGAACAGATGCAGATCCATGCACATGTTGCGATACCGCGGCGCGTTCATGAAATGACGCCACGCGCTGGGGTGCCCCGAATCGGAGAACACGATGAGCTTGTCCGCCGCCAGATGCGGATGGACGAGCTCGTATGCGTCGCGATAGAAATTCCTGAGATAGTGACTCGGTATGCCATCCGTCCTCTTCAATATGCCTGCGCGAACGCTCATGGTCGGCGCGTCGAGCAGCTCCAGGCCCAGCAGGCTCTCAGAGGTGCCGTAGCGCTTCGCCAGTCGCTCGAGCGCATCCAGCACGATATGTCGGCCGTTGGTCGAAGAGTGCCAATCGGCGCTTGACTCCGGCGTGCTCGGCGAACTGCTCGAGTTGCCCTGTCCACCGGGAACGGTCGCGAGATCGATGAGGACACCCAAGTGATATTTGTGCGCCCACTCCATCGCGCGGTCGATGTAGTCAACAACCGGAACGAACTTCTCCGAGACCGCCTGAGCGCCGAAGGCATACCAGGGAACGAGAAGGCGCACGGCATCGAGACCGATCGCAGCGATGCGGCGGAAGTCATACTCGCCGATGAATGTCTCGTAATGTCGGCGGACCCGCTCGGTATAGGTGACCGACCCGAGCGCAGCTTGAAGCTCGATCTCGTTCGAAGCACCGGTAGCGGCGAACAGCGATGGGGTGACCCAAGGCTCCGGGATGAACCATCCCGAGAGATTGACACCTCGAATCCGCTCTCGCATCTCGTCTCCGCTCCCTCCCCGGCGCGCTGATGCGGGCCGGCTGCTTCTCGCACGTCAGCGTATCTCAACCGACGATCTCTGTGCTGTATCTGAGTATAGCGAGATGAGTCGTCGTCATTTCATAAGGTTCGTTAAGAAACACGCGGGAAATGCGCCGGGGCACCTCGATCGACGCATGATCGGCTTGCGGCACGAGTGTGAAACGCTCCATGCGGAGCCGAGAGCTGTCTGCGGTGCCAAATGGAACTTTGATCGTGCTGAGCTGTTCGCACGCGGCGATGTCTCAAGATCAGCTCGACCGAACGAAGAACTTGAGGGTGGCCAGAGGGGGAATCGAACCCTCGACACGCGGATTTTCAGTCCGCTGCTCTACCGACTGAGCTATCTGGCCGTTCAACAACACAAACTCACAGCCCGATTACTATACCAAACCCGTGTTTCGCGTCAAGGGCTTTCTGGTCGACAGCAAACATCGGGAACGAGGCGAAGATCTCATCCACGTGCCGCCCCGCGTGCCCGACACCGTGCCTCAGCATCGGTTGGACGCCCTCTGTGCCTCCGGTCCCCCGCATCCGATCGATCACCGTGGATATACATCGATGTCGTCATCGCAGTCGAGATCCGAGACGAGCTAGCCGATCTCTCGATATCGAATGATCGAGTCCGCAGATGAGACAGACAGGCTTCGCTCTCGAGGATAGCACCGGGTGGACATGACCAGCTCCCCATCATTCACGAACACCTCCACAGACGATGTATCTGCCACGATGCGAACCGACGCGAGATTTTCAAGCGGCTCCCATCGCAGCTTGCGACCGCATCCGGCAGAGCTGCGAGCGGGGTCGACGAATCGCATCTCGAAACGCGTGGGAAGACCCGCCTCAGCTTGCTTCCAGCTCAGCTGGAGCTCGCCGTGAAGCAGGGCGCTGAACTGCTTCGAGATGCGCGATATCTCAACATCGAAGGCGGCTGAGACACCCGTCCTCATAGAGCCTGTCGCAGTGGATGAGCGGCCATGGAGAGCATCCAGTTCGCGTACCGGGCGTTGAAGCACGCGGCCGCTCGAGGTGGCGTGAATCTCGCGCGGCAGACTGAAGCAATGCTGCCACCCATCGGCTACCGTCGGATCGTTTCCATAGGAATCCACATCCGCCATGCCCATCCAGCCTATGAGGATACGGCGATCGTCTCGCGTCTGAAACGTCTGGGCGGCATAGAAATCAAACCCTGCATCCCACAACTCGAAGTCTGCCACCTCGCACGTTCCCGCGATGCCACCTCTCAATCGCGCGTAGCCGGATTGGTAGCGGTTGCGGCGGTCCCAGGGCTCGCCCGCCAATCCCTGAGGGCAGAAGGAAAGCAGCGTGATAGAAGCTCCCCGGGCTGCAGAGGGGCTCGTAGCAGAAGGTATCTCATCCGGCACCCGAACAGGGCGATCAGGCCTCGGTGATTCACAGGGCAGCGTGAAGCAATCAGGGCATTCCCACATGTACCCGAGCCGCTCCGCAGATGTGATGCGGTTTATCAACGTCCAGATTCTGAGGTCGCGAGACTCATAGACCAAGACCTCGCCGCGATCTGAGCGCTCCTTCGAACGGGCATCGTGACGGCCGCTGTCTTCGCGAACCGAGCACCCTGTGCGCCGTCGCGCGCCCAGGACCATGAGAAAGCGATCGTTCTCTCGCCAGATCTTGGGATCGCGTACGTGGCACGTGAGATCGCCGGGGTAGTCCTCACCGCTGAGCACCACGCGCTTTGATCCGAAGTGCGTGCCATCTGCCGACTCGACGAGCACCGTGGCCGCATCTCGTCCGGCGCTCACGTAATCGAATGACGCATCCGAGCTGTCCCGCTTGACATTGCCCGTATACAGCACGCTGATGCGATCATCGGATACGATAGCTGAGCCGGAGTAGACGCCATGGCAGTCGAACGGCTCATCGGGCAGCAGCACGGCGCGGTCATAATCCCATGTCAGGAGGTCGCGGCTCGTGCTGTGCCCCCAGAACTTGAGCCCGCCGCGCGCGTCGAACGGAGCGTACTGGAAGTAGGCATGGAATATCCCGTCTTTTTGACACAGGCCATTCGGATCGTTCAGCCAGCCAACCGGTGGCATGAGATGAAAGCGCTGCCCGAAACGCCCGTGACCGCGCCGTTCAAAATCCAGCTCCGTCCTGCGTACGAGCCGTGTCAGTTCGCGCTGAAGGGGATTGCTCATAGACGGCTTGTTTCGTGATGCATCTCATATTCCAAACAAACGGCGCGGATACAGGCGGGCGCACCCGCAAAGCGTCTTGCGACCTCACCGCGGATGCGCCTCCTCCGGCGCCCGCACGAGCGAGCCGGCCGGCGGCACATGCAACCTCGAGAGGCCACGTCTTGCAACGACACGCGATTCTTCGGTGGCGGAACCACGAGCACTTTCTCCTCAGGCATTCTCAGAGCTTTTGGAAGTTGTCTCGTCGCGATACAGCGCAAAGGAGATTGCAAACGACACCGCGAGCGCGACAAGAAACATGATCGCGTACTGCACGGGCTGCGCCAGACACAAAAGGATGCCGAAGATTCCGGTGACACCCGTTCCCGAGGCGGCGAGCGACGTGAGGGCGCAGACGAGGGCCCCCGCGCCGCCCCCGATGCATCCCGCGATGAACGGCTTCACAAAACGCAGGTTCACACCGAAGATCGCAGGCTCGGTAATGCCCATGAACGCCGAGAGAGCAGACGGCAGCGCCAATCCGCGGATCTTGGCGCTTCTCGTCTTGAGCGCTACGGCGAGCGCGGCGCCACCCTGTGCGATGTTGGCAGCCGATGCTATGGGCAGCCAGTGCGTGACCCCATATTGGGCGAGTTGCCCGAGATCGATCGCCGTGTACATCTGATGGATGCCGGTCACCACGGTGGGCGCGTAAAAGCAGCCGATGATTGTGGCGCCGATCCCGAACGGGAGGCTGAGAAGCGCTTGGATCACAAAGAGGATGGCGTTCTCCGCCCACGAAAAGATCGGGCCGACGGCAACAAGTGTCACAAGCACGGTTACGAACACCGATACCAGCGGCGTCACGAACAGATCGAACATCTCGGGAACGATTCTGTGGAGACGTTTCTCAGTTGCCGCAAGAATGCCGACAGCTATGACGATCGGTATGACGTGGCCCTGATAGCCGACCCAATCGAAGCTGTAGACGCCAGGTATCACCGGTACCAGCGTCTTGACGCCGTCGGATGCGACCGTATAGGCGCTCTGCAGCGACGGATTGATAAGCGCCATGCCCACCACCGCCCCCAGATATGGGTTGGCGCCAAATGCTTGAGCAGCTGAAAAGCCGATCAGGATCTGGAGAAATGTAAACGAGGTGCCCGACACCAGATCCGCGATCCGATAGACGAAACCATTCGTATCGATTTCGATGAACCCGTTGGAGTTCATGAAATTGAGGGCGCTCATGATTCCAAGCAGCAGCCCCGAGGCGACGATCGCCGGGATTATCGGAACAAAGATATCGCCGAGCAGCTTGATGGCGCGCATAACGATGTTCTGGTGCTCTGCTGCTGCATTCTTGGTCTCCTGCTTCGAGGAGGCATCAAGGTGACCGAGTTCGATAAACTCCTCATAGACCTTGTTGACGGTGCCGGTGCCTAAAATGATCTGAAGCTGACCCTGCGCCTCGAACACGCCTTTGACGCTTTCGACCTCCTCGATCGCACCCTTGTCGATCATGCTGTTGTCTGCGACGACCAGACGCAGACGCGTGGCGCAGTGCGCGGCAGAGACCACGTTTGACGAGCCACCGACCAAATGGAGTATCTCCGTTGCAATCCTGCGGTAATCCATGCCAGTCCCCTTCCCTTGAGCTATCGGAGTCTCTTCGGATGAAGCATTCCGAGAATCTTACTGTAATCGATTTCATATTAAAACTCGCAAAGGCGTTGCATCAATCTGCGAACGGCTTGTCATCTACGGTAAGCGGACAACGGACGAGATAGCTAGACCCCGACTAACGTGTAGCCGAGTTTCATCTGCATGGCGACCTCGGACTCTTTTGCAATAAGCCCCAGAAGCATCTGAGTCGCTTTGATACCGCTGGTCTTGTAAGCGAAATGTACTGTGGGAATTCCTCCGGTCACAGCTTGCAGCAACTGGTTGTCGCCGAATCCGCTCACATGGTTGGCACCCGTTCCCGCTCCAAAGCGTTCATCGAATGCACGAATTGCTCCTGCGGCGATGATATCAGTTGCACACGATATGAAATCGATATCATTAAATCTTTCAAGCAGTTCTTGAGCGCATGCGAATCCAGATTCAACGTTGAACGAGGCCTCTCGATAGAGCCCTCCTTCGAGTGCGCGTCCCTGCGCCTTCAACCCTGCGGTGAAGCCTTTGAGGCGAGCCGCACCGACTGCGGCATCGGTGCGGGTGACGCCGATATAGCCGATCCTTCCCACGTCCGGGCGGGATGCGATATGCGCCGCGAGATCGCGGGCGGCACCATAATCATCATGATAGATGCAGTTTGCTCCATGCATCATCTGACCTGCGACTATCACGGGCACCATGCACGTTCGAATGGCTCGGAGGTGCTTGCCCGTCGCAACGGTACCGACAAGCACGATCCCCTCGACCGGATGACGTTCAAAGGTCTGCAGGTACTCAAGTTCGCGGTCCGGATGGTTCGCGGTATCCGCCAGCAGCATCTGATAGCCCTGTTCGCGAAGCACCTGTCCGATGCCGGCCGTGATGCGGCCTATGGACTCCGAGTTGACCTTCGGTACGATGACCCCGACGATCCTGCTGCTCCCCGTCCGGAGCGAGCGCGCCTGCGCAGATGGAGCATATCCGGTCTGCTCGATCGCCAATCGTATCCGCTCGCGCTTCTCCTCGCTGAGATAGCCACCGTTGAGGTAGCGCGACACCGCCGCACTTGAGACCCCTGCTAGTTGTGCAACGTCGCGCATCGTCATCGTCAACCATCCCTTCGTGCAACCGATTGCACAATGATAGCGAAGTTCACGAGATGGTTCAGGGAAGCGACGCCGAAGCTGATGACTCGCCCGCATGCGCCGGCGCTCTCGGCCTTCCAAAACCTTCATCAAGGCATCGATCTCGGCCGGGATTCATCTTGATCTGCGGCTGATCAAGTGTTCGCGACACCCGAGAATTCGTTGATCGAGCCTGTCGAAGACCCATCGCACGGCCGTTCAAGAACATGCACGGCACCCGAACACGTGAGCAGCCTGCATGGAGCGACAGCTCGCTCCACCTTGAGTATTTGTCCCGCTCGATCCAGGAATGCGATATCGAGGCGACATCGCATGAACCATGTGTGCACCGATGAGCAGCAGGGGAACGCCATGACCGGCGGCGCGCATCCATCAGCCACCCCGCTCGGCGCCCACCCGAGCAGCCCGACCAACCGTTCAAAAAAGCCATGTGCCACGATGAGCCGCCTGTCGCACCAGCCGAGCTCGTGCATCGCGCGAACAAAAGCAGAGGCTATCACTTCTGCATCGCGCTCGTTTTTCCGCCTCCTCACATCAGCACCCCCGGTCGCCAGGGGTCGACCGTGACACGTCTCTCATGGGAGAGTATCGCGGGCGCGCCCAAATCGATCCCGGCTATCGACAATCTGCTCGGCCACGGAGAATAGCGCATGGTGCACACATAGGTCTTGGTGGCGCCCACGAGAGCGAGCATCGAGTCTCCATCTTCCTTCCCGGCGTCGGAAGCGACCTGGATCTGCACGTCGTAGCCATCCATCGCATGCTCGATCTGCGTCTTCACGGCCTTACGAGCTTCGGCATCGGCAGAATCTCTGTTGCTGGATGCGCTCACCGAGATACCTTGAGCGATAGCGATATCGGGAACCACGCGGTCGAAGCGAGCGACTGCCGAGACGAAGATCATGATGTTGTAGACGATGAGCGCGAGCACGATGAGCACGGGCACCACGACCGCCATCTCAACGGTCGCCTGCGCGCGCTCCTCGCGCATGAGATGGCTCATGATCCCGACGCCGACGAATCCGCCAGATCGCGCAACCGTATCGTGAGCGGAATCGATCCTCCGCCCGGAAGCGGTATCTCGGCTATCGTGAACGTGAGTGAATCAAGGTGCTCGCCGAGCTCGTAGCTGAGCGCCTTCGCGATCGCAGCGGGATCGGTCGTACCGAGCGGTATGGATCGCAGCAGGTCCTGCATGTCGGAGATCCCCTTCATATCCGAGTGGGCGATCACCTTGGCCGAGTCGGTGAGCACGGGCTTTCTGAGACTCAGATCGACCGGTTCGAGACCGAGACCGCGCACCGCCCCCTCGACGCGGTCTCCCAGCCATTCAGCGATCGGGCCGAGACCCCAGGATGAGAGACCGCCGATGAGTTCATGCGTGAGATCTGAGAGCTTCCCGCCCAGGTCTCCGTAGGAGACGAGGAGCTTGCCCCACAGCCCCATGACGTCGTCGATCAATCCGATGGCGCCCCCTCCTCCCGTCCGAGCGCGCAGCGAGCTGAAAAACTCCGAGAGCACGTTGTTCTCCTTGCTCGATTTGTCTGGCGCGAGCACTGCCGCGGAGACGGCGCCTCGACTCGACAACGCGACCCGCTCGGAGAAATCGCTGTCGAGATCGTCCGGCGAGCGGGCCTCCCCCGATACCACCAGAGCCAGACAGCCGTTGCGACCAGGCGGAGCGATGCGGGGACGTTTGCCGGCCAGCTTGCTCAACGCTTCGTCAAACGCATTGCCCGCTGAGTCCGCTTGATGTTTCGTTTTGCGTTCGAGTTCAAGTTCTCTGTTGCGGCACTTCACATAGTTGTTGAGAGCAAGCGTGAACTCTCGCAGGTGATACTCGAAGCCATTGTCGATCGATGTTGAGGCCGCAGGCGTGCGGCCAAGAGTTTCGATGCAGAACTTGCAGATCGGACATTGTCTGACATGACCGTCCTCGATGGAGGAAAGCGAACTCATCGGACCCGCCGGCCCCTTCGCTCCGGGGCATGCAGTTGAGAAATGAAGGGTGAGGCCACCGTCTTCTGTCGTGGTTGGCCAGCGCGCGTCGGTAAAGAGCGCGGTCTTTTTCACCTCCTCGGTGTTCTTGGGCAGAAGGTGCACCGTCGAGCTGACGCGGCCGTCGCGTTCGGTGATGCGCGCATCGCGAAACTGCTCGATAGCGTACTCGTAAAACGCTTTTCGAGCAGCAGAATCAACTTGCTGCTCCACGCTCGAGCCCTCCGGTGCCTCGGCGTCGAGCCGACACCGATAATAGGCGCGCGTGCGATCCAGAGCGACCGAGGGGTCCCAGGTGATGCTGGAGGCGTAGTTCGGATTCTCGGCATCCGGAATATTCGAGAGCGCTGCGGCGCGCTCGCGCATGTTCATGCCCGAGCGGCCGCAATCCGCCAGCCAAGCGGCTTCCTTCGCACTCGCTGTCTGCTCGGAAGCCTCTTTGAGCTCCTTGGCGGCCTCGTCGAGCTCCCCCGAGGTTTTCTCAAGATCATCCGTGTCTATCTGGTCGCCATCGATGGCGGGGAACTCCGACGCCGACGTTCGGGGTGCGGCAAGGGCGACACCGGTGAATTTGACCGAGTCGGTGCCCTGAGCCGCGCACAGGCGCGCCGAGTTCGCAGCGATGAGAAAGGGCAGCGAACCCTCGAGCCTCTTGAGCCCGCGCGAGGCCGACGTCGCCAGATCGTTTCGCATCCTGATCATGCGGATGCCCGCTTGAACGGTCTCGCCAGCGAGGCCCTGGGCACCGGGAACGAGCATGCCGACAAGACCGGCCCCCGTCGTGCAGAAACCAGCGAGTCCAAGCGAGAGGATGCTCGCATCGACGACTGTCGCAGCGGTATGATACGAGGACACGACATTTGCCCCCGCAAGGGCCGTGGTGTCAGCGCAGACCTGCGCATCGCCGGCGCGCGACATGCTCCACACCGCGGTCGCCGCGGAAAACACCAGCGTGAGCACCACAAGGATGGAGACCGCCGAGGCCAGTGTCGTATAGGCTCGTTCCTCGATGAACAGATCAATCCCAAACCGAGATCCACGATTCATAGCTGCCCTCCAGCCATCCGGGTCTGCCTTCATAGGCGACCTCTGCGCTGACCTCAACGTCGCCATCCTCGTTCGTCTTTCCCAGAGCCGTCGCGAACACCCCGATGACGGGCAGCGGTTTCAACCGTCCCTTCACGCAGACGCGCGTCGTGCTGCCCGAGCCGGAGGGCGTGAGGCTGATATCCCATGTAAGCGGTCCCCCCACATGAAAGATCGACACATCGGGGACGGCCGCGAGCCTCCTCAAGGTGAAGGCCTTGTAGCTGTTCTGCTCATCTCCTGGCGCGGTTATCATGAGCCGAGCCGTCTCCGCTGCGGCAGATTCCATGACAGCGCGGGTATAGAGCACGCACACCGGCTGCAACGCGAGCAGGATGATGATGAGAAAGGCGGGCAGCAACACGGCTGCCTCGACGCTCGCCTGGGCATGGGTATCCCGGACCGATTCAAAACAGCGCGATATCCAAAGGACCGGTACCGCTGAGCGCATGCGATGCCGCCTTCTCGGCCAGCTTCGCGAGCGCGCCGTCTTGTCCGGAGCGCCAGAGCAGGGCCAGAGCGACGATGATCGCGATGAGCGCGACGGTCGTGAGCGCGTACTCGACGGTGCCCTGCGCGAGTTGCTCGCCGATCTTGTAGCGCGCATCGAGTATCGGGCGTCGGCAGCCGATCCCGGAGCAAACCCGGGCCCTGTGAAAGATCCGCATATGTCGCATGCCACGTTTCCCTCCTCATCGCGAGCCTCCATCGAACGCATCACTCGGCAGCAGACGAACCACGCGCGCCATCGCGACGCTGTCATCGTCGCCCGAGGAGACCGTCACGATATCGACCCATCCGTGCGGATCGCGCACGAGCGCGGCCCACACGTTGCCCTCTATGTCCATAAAGCCACTGGATACCAGCTCTGAGGACGGATGATCCCTGTAGGCGCAAAGCACCTTCGTTGCGAGTTCGCTCAGACCGAGCCGTTCGGTCCAGCTCGCCGTGATCTCGTTTTGCCGCCCGTCTTTCTCAGAGGGCTCCCGCGAGACGCCGGTCGCATCCGCCAGATCATCCAGAAACGAGTCAGACGAGGTATCGATCGAGTGTCCCTCGCCCGCAGCCGCAGCCGGCGTCGCCTCCCCGGACGCCGCGCGGGACGCGCCATCGTCGCGCCCAGGCCGCCCTCGGGCAACGGCAAGCAGCGCGGCAAGCGCGACCGCGCAGCACAGCGCGAGCGCAGCATGCACCACCGGTCGCATCTGTCTGCGCGACCCGCTCACAGCTTGTTGATGCCATCTTGTATCGAAGTCCACAGCTCTTCCACCTTGCCGCGAAACGCCACGATCGCCAAGATAGCCAGCACAACGAGAACACCCACCAGGATCGCGTACTCAGTGGTCCCCTGTGCGCGCTGCTCGCGCAACAGTCGCGCACCCGATCGCACGCCCAGATCGATCCTGCGGACAAGCTCGCGCAGACGCCATTTCACGGCCGCGATGGCAACCGTCACTTGCATTCGCTTTCCTTCCATGGTTCCTCCTCACATCATGCCGCTTGCAGCGAGCAGCGGCCCCAATATAGACAGCAGAAGCGCGGGCAGAATCAGCGCGCTCGTCGGTATGAGCAGCTTGATCGGTGCACGCTCTATATCGCGCTCGACCTCGGCGCGGTGGGCCGCGCGTATCTCGCGACTCTGCCCCGCGAGAGTCTCGGTGAGCGGCGCGCCGAGCGCCAGCGCCTGACTGACGGCGACGGCAAACGACTCCAGCGAGCGAGCACCCAGATCGGTCGCGGCGCCGGCGAGCGCGGTCTCGCGTGTGGCGGATCCGATCCGCCACGCCAGCGAGGCCTGCGCCATGCGCCGCGCCAGCGACGTCGCCCTGTTGGCGCAGAACAGCTCGAGCGCGGCATCGAAGGATAGCCCGGCCGACAGGCCGAGTCTGACGATATCGATCATCTCGGACACCTCACCGGGACGTGCGCGCACCGAGGGCGATGTCACGGTGCCGAAGCGACGGCGCGCGACGGCGCGCGCGCTCGTCGCGACGACCTCGAGCGCATGCGATAGGGCTTTGATGAGCGCTCTCAGCTGAGCGCGCACCCGAGCGAGGTCGGCTTCGGTCCATCCCGCGACGAGCCAGCTGCCAAGCGCCCATGCGACCCCGATAGCTGCCGCCCACGCGCAGTCCGCTGAAATGGGTCCCATCAGATCCTCACATCCATGATGCGCCGGATTATCATCCATGCCGCCGCGTTGAGCGCAAGGGCCGCGACGACCGAGACGGTGCCCGGTGCCGTCGTCAGACCCCGTTGAAAGTCCTTCGAGAGCAACGCCAGAATACAGGTCATCGCCACCGGCATCAGCGCGACCATGCGCGCCGACATGCGCGCCTGTGCCGTCTTCACCTCAAGCCTGCGCACGAGCTCGATGCGATCGCCGACCATCTCAGAGGCCTCAGCGAGAAGATCCTTGAGCGGCGCACCCGTTCGCTGAGAGACCTTGAGCGCCAAAGCGACGAGGTCGAGACCTGGTGCCGGCAATCGCGCGAGCAGCTCATCGAGGGCCGACGTCGCCGACATCCCGCAGACTATGGAGAACGATGCACGCAGAAACTCTGTTCGGACGGGCTCCTCGGCATGGCTGCCCACGAAGCGCATGCCCTGCGCGAGAGAATGGCCCGAGCCCAGCGCGATGGCGAGGGCGCCGAACGCCTCGGGCATCGCAGAGGCCAGCTTGCGCGCCCGGGCGCGCTGTCTTCCCGCAGCGCGCATCGACAGAGCAGCCGGCGTCCCGACCAAGCCGATAAGAGCGCCGAGTGCAGAACCGGAGACGACGGCGGTGCCGGCGGATCCTGCGGCGCAGACCAGGATGAGCGCTCCGGCATCTGCTCGAACGCTGGTGCTTCCGACAGATCCGGCAGGCCTCAGCAACCTTGCGGCCTCTCGTGCGCAGGCGCGAAGCGGCTCGCGCTCGAGCAGACCGGCCGGCACGCGAGAGCCCAGGCGCGTCGCCGCATCTGCCAGATGCAAGCGCATGCGCCCGAGCGATGCGCGCAGATCGAATCTGCTCGATACGGGACGCGCGCTCGATGCCGCATGCGGCATCAGGATCGAAGCGGTGCAAAGCGCGCTCAGCAAGCCGATGACGCAGGGCACGATCGTCTCCATGACGCGACCTCCTCTTCCTCTATCGCCCCCGAGCGAACAGCCTCCGCCAGAAACGGCGGCTCGCGCACAAGCTCCCAAGAAGCCGTCGCCCGGTCGAACGAGACGTAGCGTTCGAGTTCCACTCCTCCGTCGGCACCGCGCTCCACCCCCGAATAAGAGGCCACGAAACGGCGGCCGTTCGGTTCGCGCTCCGACATCACGATTCCGTCCAGAGCCATCGCGATCTGCTCCTCGATGAGATCCGACGGCAGATTGATTCCGTATCTGGCGAGCAGGGTGAGGCGCACCACCGTCTCCTCCTCAGTGCCGGCGTGCAGAGTCGTCAGGGAGCCATCATGTCCGGTGTTCATCGCCTGCAGCATGTCTATGGCTTCGGCGCCGCGCACCTCGCCGACCACGATGCGGTCTGGACGCATGCGCAGGGCATTCGTCACGAGATCGCGTATGGTGACCGCGCCCTCCCCCTCGATCGAAGCCGAGCGCGCCTCCAGACGCACGACATCGGGGTGGCGCCCGAACTTCAGCTCGGCGGAGTCCTCGATGGTGACGATGCGCTCCCCGATCGGGATTTCGCAGGACAGGGCGTTGAGCAGTGTCGTCTTACCCGATCCGGTTCCTCCCGCAACCGCCAGATCCTGCCTGAGGCTCACCGCCCAGGACAGCATTCTCGCGTACCATTGCGGCAACGACCCCAGATTCATCAATTCGGTCAGCGAGGTTATGCGATCCGAGAACTTCCTGATCGTGAGCGCGGGACCGTCGATGGCCACCGGCGGGATCACCGCGTTCACCCGATAGCCGCTGGGAAGCCGCGCGTTGACGATCGGACTCCGCTCGTCGACGCGCCTGCCAAGCGGCGAGATGATGCGATCGATGAGAATGCGGATCTGCTCATCGGTTTCAAACAGACCATGGAGAGGATGAATCACACCCGCTCTCTCAAAGAAGACCGACGAGCATCCGTTGACCATGATCTCGCTCACCGAGTCGTCCTCCAGAAGCGTCTGAAGCGGACCAAGCCCCACCACGTCATCCAAGATCTCCGCGATGATGGCCGCTCGGTCGTCCTCTACCAGCTCGGCGTGGTCCACGATATTGAGCACCGCCTCGACCGCCGGACGCAGCTCCTCCCGTGAGCGCGCGGCATCCGTAGAGGCGGCGATACGGGCGACCTCGGCGAAACCGACGCGCTCCATCATGTCTCGCTTCGCTTGCGCCTTGATCTCGCTGCGACGACGCGCCGGCAGACCGAGCGACACCGGTCGACGTCGCTCGCCCGAATGCGCCTCGACGCGTTCGAGGACGCTCATGATCGATTCCTCTTTTGCCTCGCCCACGGCAGCCGCAGGCCGAGACCCCGTCGAGTGCATTCGGGGGTCGGCTGAGCCGCCCACTGATCGACGCGACATCCCAGTTCCGCGAGCGTGCGCAGCGTGAACGAACGCACGCTATCGGCATAGGCACCCGAGTGCTCCATGAGTTCGCGGACGCGACCGAACGAGAGCATTCCGGGCACGTCGGCGCCTCCGTCGAGTATGCGCGCCTTGGAGCTGAGCGCCGCTGCCATCTCAAGGCGCATCGCGTGGTCCTCCTTGCACATCTGGGATCCGAAGCGGTTGATGACGCAGGTCATACGAGTGCGAGGAACACCGATGCTATTCGCCAGCGATATCACACGCTTGACCGAGACGGGAGAGGAGGTCGCCTGATCTCCCACCACCAGACACCGATCGCTGAGGGCGACGGCACCTGCGACGGCATCCCCCCAGAATGTCGAGGTATCGATAAGAACCACGTCCGACTCGCGTCGAAGCGTCTCGAGGAGCATCTCAACCGGCTGATGCATGAGCTCGGCCTGCTCGGGCGCCGCGAGCGGGCCCCACAGCGAGAGACCCGGACATACGCGCATCGACGTCCTGACGATGTCCTCTTCGCGCAGGGCACCTGTTGCCGCGCAGGGAATGAGCGCAGCGAGATCGCTGGCGCTGTCCAGACCCATGAGGTCGTACAGGTTGCCGAACATGAGATCGAGATCGATCACGGCGCATCTGAGACCGAGCTGGGCGGCGCAGCAGGCCATCGAGGCGACGATGGTCGTCTTGCCGCAACCACCGCGCCCCGATATCGCCGCGATGAGGGGCGCGTGCGATTTTTCCGAGCTGACGCGCGCATCGACGCTGCCCGCCCGCGCAGCCGATGGATTCTGCTCGAGAGCGGCTGCCGTGAGCTTGCCTGATGGCTGAGACGGCCGCTGTTCGCCTGGAGAACTTGCCGACTCGAATCGATTGCACTCGCCCAGAACCCGCGTCGTTCCGGCCGTCTCGCCGGGATCCTTTGGCTCTTCTGCGCGCCCGGCAAAAGCACCGTAGACCTTTGCCGCCCTCGAACGCGCTGCGAGCTTCTCGAAGTCGCAGTCCGCCTCGTCTGGCAAGAGATCAGTTTCCTCGAAGGGAACGTCGCGATCGAGTCCGTCCGGATCGATATCCCAAGGGGCCCGTGCCGGACCGGCGGCCCGGAGTCGCTTAGGGTCGCAGCTTGTGGCCTCAGCGGGCCCCCCGGATCTGCCGTCATCGCGCTCAGGGGGGCATACCTCGGATTTGTCTGCCCTCTCCTCCGTGTATGCCTTGTTATCGCTCTCGGTAGAATGGGTTCCCCCGCCTGCCGCGATGACCTCTGAGGCGCCTGCGTGGAACAGACGCGCGATATACGCCGGATCGAGTCGGTCGAGCGCGATGATGATCCTGAGATGGGAATCGATCGCGCAAAGCTCGGCTATGCCGCGTTCAAGCTCGCCGTCGCTCCCCGAGCACGCATAGATGACGATGCCAGCGCACTGTCCGGGAAACGAGCTCATCACGCTCGCCACCGTGGAGAGCGCTTGGATGCGCAGAATCTGGGCCGCGGGATCGCGAGTCCGGACCTCGTTGTGCACGATGCCGAATTCCGCGCATGAGCAGCATGCGAACCAGACGGGCCTCATGAGCGTCCACCTCCCGAAGTTGCCGAGGCCTTCGCATCGGTGGAGGGCGCCGGCATCGTAAGACTGACCGAGCCGCGTGCGATCGCAGCCAGAAGCTCTTTGACGGTATCGGGGTCGACAGCCAGGGTCGCCCATTTCATAGCGGTGTCCGCGCTGCTGTCGCGCGAACTCGTGTCGATGATGCGCGCCTCGCACAGCCGATCGGAGAGGCCGTCTTTGGAGACGTACACATCGACCGTGTCTCCAGACTCGACCGCTCCACCCAGCGCATGCTGATCATCGACCGGTACAGAAACCGCCACCTTGCCCGATGGCACATCGAGCGTCTCCCCGGATGTCTCGGTGTAGACGGGGCACAGCACCGCGTGGCTGGGAACGCGCGAGGTCACACGCGTCCCCGCGACATCCCGAAGCGAAGTTGCCGCACCTTGCGGCAGCAGACTCGCCACCCACTCCTTGACCTGAACATTGGTCTCGTCGAGTGTCTCACCGGGCTCGATGGTGCGCGTCGCCACGCATACCGAGACGAGATCCCCGCCGTATCTGGCAAGGGCATCGGCTTGAACGCGATCCGCCTCGGAGCGCACAGAGGAGGCGTAGGACAGCGAGAGGAAGATCGCCAGAGCTCCTGACGCGACGCTCAGAGCTATGCGAATCGTTCGATTCAAGACGCCCCCTCTCGATGAGAACCGGTCGGGCCCGAAGCGGGCCCCTCGACTCATATGATCGGAGAGAAAGCGTGGAGGGGGGACGAGAAACGAAGGTTGTCTCCGCCGATCTTACCAATATCTTGTCGTTTTCCAAACCTGCAGATCAGCAGCTCACCTGACATGCCGCGTCAATAAAGCGCGTGCCCTTTCGGGCACCGTGCTCGCGAAGAGCCGAAAGGCCGCGGTCCATCGAGCGGATCGCTTCCGTTTCAGGCGGACCGTCTTACAGATGGATATCCGGATCAAGGCTCTGGGCGGACACGCGCATCTCCTCTGCGATCGACAGGAAGGCGTCCAGACGCACCGGGTCGATCTTCCCCTCATCCACGGCAGCGCGTATCGCGCAGCCCGGCTCCCTCCTATGAGAGCAGTCGCTGAAGCGGCAAGCGGACGAGGCGCGAACGATCTCGGGGAATGTCTGCGCGAGGCCGCGTTCGTGTCCGACGAGCTGAAGGCTGCGCAAGCCGGGCGCATCAGCGATGACGCCGGCTCCGGGAAGCGCGATGAGCACGCGGGCGACCGTTGTGTGCCGCCCCGCGTCGTCGCGGGCGCGCACATCGGCGGTCGCGAGCGTCTCCCTGCCGAGCAGGGTGTTCACAAGAGTTGATTTGCCGACACCGGACTCTCCCAGGGTCATGGCCAGTGAGAGCGGTGGAACCGCAGCCAGCACTGCCTCCAACCCAGACCGTTTGGCCGCAGAGGTCACGATGACGTGCCCACCGGTGCCCACGAGGCGGCTGACGCGCGCGATCGCCTCATCGCGCCAGGTAGCAGGGCAGCGATCCGCCTTCGTGAGAACGACCTGCGGACGCGCCCCGCAGTCGTTGGCCAGAACGAGCGAGCGAGCGATGCGGTCGAGCAAGAGCTCACCTGCGCCGAGCGCCTGCATGATGAGGATCGTGTCAACGTTGGCGCACAGCACCTGTCGCTGCGCGCGGTTGCGGCCGCGCCACCGTCCAAACGTGGTGCGTCTCGGCAGGACCTCTTCGATGACGCCCTGATCGTGCCCTGGAGTGCATCGAACGACGACCCAGTCGCCCACCGCAGGCAGAACGTCGCGGTCATGGGCAAATGCCACCGCATGCTCCGCGCGAATGACATCGCGCTCGGTGACCACCTGGGGCAGGCCCCGATCGAGACGGACGACGCAGGCAGGATGCAGATTCTGCGGGCATTCGGCTTGCTCGCGGCGGCGCTCGAGGGCTGCGAGCTGAACATCATCGAGACGCAGATCGGAGAACGTCGGAACATCCTGTAGAGGTGCAGGCCTCGCCGAACGCGCGTCGCGTGTCCGCGTGCGCCCGACGCGCTCTTGCCGATGTCGTCTCGATCCCGCCTTCGTCATGCACCTCTCCAGATCCGTCTTTCTCATCAGCGAGCAATCACTCGCTCAGTGTAGCGCATCGCCCCGCTGCGCGGGCCCCATCATCCCCTTCGCTTCTGGCGTCTCATGATCGCCTTGTACAGCTCCATGGCCGGAATGATGAGCACCGCCAGCAGAAGCGCGATTCCGTAGGTCTCAACGGAGAGCTCCCTGAACCCGAAGACCTCGGCCAAAGGCCCGATCTCCACGACCGCGGATGTGAGCGCCAGGGCCAGCACCGCGGACGCCCACAGCCAGGGGTTG
Organism: Coriobacterium glomerans PW2; assembly: GCF_000195315.1. Taxonomy (NCBI): domain Bacteria; kingdom Bacillati; phylum Actinomycetota; class Coriobacteriia; order Coriobacteriales; family Coriobacteriaceae; genus Coriobacterium; species Coriobacterium glomerans. The sequence continues at coordinate 392,561 of NC_015389.1, read as the reverse complement.
CGATTCGGAAATCCGAGAATCGAGGCTCGGCGGCTGCGCATGTTGAACGAGTGGAATATCTCGACCATCGACAAGGTGATGAAGGCCATGGTCGTCCCCTCGAGCGCCGCGTGACCGTCTATCATGGCAGCCCAGTCGAGTGTGCCGACCTCGAGATACGAGCCGATGAAAAACGAGACCACGACGAGGGCGGTGATCACGATACCCTGCACGATGCAATCGAGCCCCATGCCATCTGCGAAGACCCCGTCGTTGGCCGATCGCGGTCTGCGCTTCATCACATCGCCCTCGGCGGGCTCCATGCCGAGCGCGAGCGCCGGAGCGCAATCGGTGATGAGGTTGATCCACAGAAGCTGGACGGGCTGGAAGATCGTGAAGCCGATCATGGTGGCGAAAAAGACCGAGAAGACCTCGGCGAGATTGGCTGAAAGCAGAAATTGGATGACCTTGCGGATGTTGTCGTAGATGCGCCGGCCCTCCTCGACAGCGCTGACGATGGTCGCGAAGTTGTCATCGGCGAGCACCATGTCCGCGACATTCTTCGTGACATCGGTGCCGGTGATTCCCATTCCTATGCCGATGTCGGCTCGCTTGATGGAGGGGGCGTCGTTCACGCCGTCGCCGGTCATGGCGACGACGCGGTGCCGCGACTGCCAGGCGCGAACGATTCTGGTCTTGTGCTCGGGCTGCACACGGGCGTAGACGCTGTAGCGGGTCACCTGCTCGCGCAGATCGGCATCGGACATCCGACTGAGCTGCGAGCCGGTGAGCGCCTCGAGCTTGGAATCGATGATCTTGAGATCGCGTGCGATCGCGATCGCCGTGTCGATGTGATCCCCGGTGATCATGACCGGACGCATGCCCGCTCCCTTCGCTTCGGCGATGGCATCTGCGACCTCGGGTCGGATCGGATCGATCATACCCGAGAGGCCGACGAATGCAAGATCGCGCTCAAGAGCGTCGACTTCATCGGCAGCGGGGCGCTCCGCATGAAAGCGGACGGCGACGGCCAGCACGCGAAGTGCTCTGTCCGCCATGGATTTGTTCCGAGCGAGAATCGAGTCTCGACAGGCGGCGCTCATCTCGGTCGAGCTGCCGTCGGCGCGCATCACCCGCGTGCATCGCTTCAGGATCTCGTCGGGAGCGCCCTTCGTGTACTGCTCGAATCGGCCGTCGGGTGTCTGGACGACCACCGACATCATCTTTCGAGCGGAGTCGAAGGGGACCTCGGCCACGCGTTGATAGCGCCGCGCCTGCCCCGATCGGTAGAACCCGTGCTCGGCGGCATCGTTCACCAGGGCGCTCTCCGTGGGCTCACCTGTGGCCTCGCCTGCTTCGGCGTCCCATACGGCATCAGAGCACAGAGCCATCGCCCTCAGATGCAGATCCTGCGGCCCTTCCAGCTCGTGCTCGACTACGCTCATCCGATTCTGCGTGAGCGTGCCCGTCTTGTCTGTGCAGATGATCTGCGTCGAGCCCAGGGTCTCGACGGCGGTGAGCCTGCGAATGATGGCGTGACGGCGGCTCATCTTGGTGACCCCGATCGACAAAACAATGGTCACCACCGCGACGAGCCCCTCGGGAATGGCCGCGACAGCAAGCGACACGGCGACCATGAAGGTGTTGATCATGAGGGCGGGATGAGAGAGAAGCTGAGCGCCATGACGAACCAAGTCGACGACGACGATGACAGCGCAGATCGCAATCACCATGCCCGTCAAGATCCTCGAAAGCTGCGCGAGCTTGATCTGGAGCGGCGTCTGCTCCTTTTTAGCTGTCGTGAGCGCGCCGGCGATTCGACCCATCTCCGTGTCCATGCCCGTCGCGGTGACGACGGCGCGCCCCCGACCGTAGACGACAGCCGAGCCCATATAGACCATATTGGTGCGGTCACCGAGCGAGATGTCATCATCTCCTGATACCGGTGAGAGGGGCTCGATCCCCTTGGTCTGCGGGAGCGACTCTCCGGTCAGCGCCGACTCCTCAATCTTCAGCGATGCGGACTCGAGCACGCGGGCATCCGCCGGGATCGAGTCGCCGGCCTCGAGCAGTACGATGTCACCGGGAACGAGATCGGCGGAGGGCAGCTCGCGCAGAGCTCCCTCTCGCACGACCCGCGATTGATCGGCGGACATCTGCTGCAGGGCATCCAAGGCAGCCTCGGCCTTGGTCTGTTGGACGACGCCGAGAACGGCGTTCACGACGACGACGAACAAGATGATGGCGACGTCTGCGATACCCTCCCCACCTTGGACCGCTCCGGTGAGCGCCGAGATGATGGCAGCGGCGAGCAGCAGCAGAATCATCGGATCCGCCATCTGGGCGATAAAGCGTCTCCAAAGGGGGTCGCCGCTGTCCTTCTCAAGCCTGTTCGGTCCCACCTGCTCCATGCGCTCACGAGCGGCTTTCTCGGCAAGACCGTCTCTCTCATCGGATGACAGCTCTGAGAGCACTTCCTCTGTCGACGCCAGATATTCTCTTTTCATATGAAAAGCCCCCTCCTGGGATATGGGCTCATCGGCGCCCTCATGCCCGATAATAACTCCCCAGGAGTGCGGGGCAAGGGCTCATGAGGGCAGTGCTGCCGATCAGCGGGTTGCAACTTCAGGTATCATACCCGAAGCGGTCGCCTCCAGCCATCGGGAGGTGCGCGCGGCGCGCCATGATGACATCGCGATCGCCGTATCAGCCGGCGAGCTCGCGCGCGGGCCTCAGCCGACGCGCCGCACGCGGAGGGCGAGCAGCGCGGCCCACAGCGCCAGCACGGCGGCGCCGCGAGCAACCAGCTGCGGCCGGACGAGCCCGCCGGTGCCGGGCAGAGCCGGATTGATCCCGAAGCCGACGCCGATGCGGACGACCCCGTCCTCGGGCTTGACGGGATCGCCGCCGTCGACGCTCACCCCGCCGTCCTCGAAGACGGTGAAGGCGTGCGGCTCGGCCATGAGCTGGTAGCCCGCCGGCGCCGTCAGGTTCAAGATGTGATAGGTGCCCGGAGAGAGGCCGTAGAGATTCAGATCTCCGTTCGCATCCGTCATCATCGGCCAGCGCTCCACGAGCTTCGTCTCGGCCTCGTCGGTGTAGACGCTGTATATCTCGTGGTCCTCATCCGGCTGCGAGGCCAGCGCGAAGCCGCAGCCCGGAAGCGCCGCTCCCCCGCCGCCATCGGCGAGCGCATGGCCGTGGATGACGAGCGGCAGCGAGACGGCCGATTCCCACTGGGCGAACAGCGTGACGACATCTCCCTCGAGATCCGTCAGGTTCGAGACGGCCTCCCCGTCGGCGTAGCCGTCTCCGCCGCCGTCCGCTTTCGCGTTCCAGCCGCTGAACACATAGTTCTCCCTCGTTATGAGGTTCTCGTTCGCGCTCAGCCTCTTGCTCTGACCGTATGCCATGGCCTCATCCGGGATCGATCCCACCCCGGCGTTGGCATCGAATCTGACGTCGTAGCGCACCGCTGCGATCGCGCAGCTCGCGGATCCGGTCGACTCGTTGTAGCCGCGGCCGCGCGAGCCGGCCGGATACGCCACCGGCGTCTCGGGGCAGACCGCCGCGGCGAGCGCGTCGGCCGCCGGACCGAGCCCCGATCCGGAGGGGATGTCGACGCTGACCCGCTGGGGGGCGCCCGCCGCGTCGACGGATACGCGGTACGTGCCGAGGCTCCCCGAGCTCGCGCCCGACAGGACCATCTCGAAGGACGCGTTCGCCGAGAGGCTCAGCGTCGCCGCGTCCGAGGTCATGTGCTTTCGATCAACCGAGAGCGACTGGATGGGATCCATGATGACGAGGGTCCCGTCGGATACCGAGAAGGTCCTGCCGCAGATGGTCCAGCTGTCGGTGCCCGCCCACGAGGCGGGAACGTAGACCTTCTCGAGCGGGATATCGGAGAAGGTCATGTCCGGATAAAAGGCCAGCCGGTCCTTGTCGCACATGAGATACAGCGAGGCGTAGCCCGATCCCTTGAACAGGTCGGCCGACAAGACGAGCTTGCCTCCGGAGTCGGGCTGGTTCAGGACCAGATCGCCCTTGTTGGCCTGCCCGGTCACGTCATCGGCTATACCCAGGGCCGTGCAGCCAGAGAACGCCTCGGAGTAAAAGGTGGATACGGTGCGGTTGCAGGTGAGGCCGGTCGAGGTGAGCGCCGTGTCGCCCTTGAACGCGAAGTAGAACAGGGTCGTCACGGTTTGGTTCTTCTCGAGCCCGGTCGAGGTGAGCGCCGTGCAACCCGAAAACGATTCCTGCGGAATCTCGATAATCGTGGCGTTGGCCTCCAGACCCGTCGAGAGCAGCGAGGTGCAACCGGTGAAGACGTAACTGCCCATCTCGGAGACTGTTTGGTTCGACTCGAGCCCCGTGCTCTTGAGACTTTCGCACATGTCGAATTCCATATCTTCCAGCTTTTTGATCTTGGTGTTGGTCTCCAAGCCGGTTGACTCCAGGGAGATGCACTGCCAGAACGTGGAGTCACCGAGCTTCTGCACCACGTTGTGCTCGAGCCCGGTCGTCTTCAGGCTCGTGCAGTGGGCAAAGTCGCTTTTCCCCAGCTCTGTTATGTGATCGTTGCTCTCGAGCCCCGTGCTCACCAGCGACGTCGCATCGTAGAAGCAACCTCCGGTCAGCTTCGTTATCGTCTTGTTTTCAGCGAGGCCGGTCTCGATCAGACCCTCGCATCCACTGAACGCGCCGTTGAGATCGGTGATGACCTCATTCGTAGCGAGTCCGGTGTGCTCAAGCCCAGTACATGAGGCAAACATGCCTTCGCCCAATGTGCTGAGAACTCTGTTCGAGCCGAGGCCGGTCGTCTTCAAGCTGGTGCAACCGAAAAAGGCGTAATAGCTGACCTTCGTAACATTCGGGTTGTTCGCGAGCCCCGTCTCCGTGAGAGCTTCGCAACTGCGATAGGCCTCACCACCGATCTCCGTGATGGTGTCGTCAGGCCTCAGACCCGTCGTCGTGATGAGACTACAGCCCTTGAAAGCACTGCTTCCGATGGCTGTCACTCGATACGCCACGCCGTTCGAGCTCACCGTGGAGGGAAGAACGACCGCTCCCGATTCGCCCGGTGAGATAGCCGTCCTGGTTCCTCTGCCCACCTGGACGGTGTCAGGGCTCGTGACCTTGAATTCGCACGGTACCTCTGCCTTGGTACCCACCTTGATGGGAAATGAGAACGTGTCGCCCACCGCCGCGGGTTTCTGGCCCGCATCGTCCAAGGGGGCGGCGCGGTCGGGACTTTTACCGGTTATCTGGTTCGGCGGGATCTGTTGCCCACGTTCTTCGGCGCCCTCTGCTCGCGCGCACAGGCCGACGAGAAGCAACGCGGTCAGAGCCGCGCAGAGAACGATGGAGGCCAGCCGATGCCGGCTGGCGGGACGTCCCGTCCCCCGGTGGGTGCGATCGAGGAGGTCTACGCGATCAGATCGCGGCCGCGGGATGGTCCGGGAGAAGCCCCCCCCCCCGTGTTTTTCTTCATTCGCGCGGCGGGGGCAGTGCGATCGCCTTGTTCGCGTTCATTCTTCAAGCGACATCTCATGGGCCGTCTCCCATCCCTGACGTGCATTCGCGTCTGCGAGGCGCACCGATCCGGTGGATGTCGCATACAAGCGGTCGTGCAATATGCTGTACAGAATACCATATATTGTTGATCTACACAAAAGTGCTGGCACCGCGTCGGCATGCTCGGGAAATAGGGAAAAGCGGCTCCTGCATGAGCGAGGTTGCTGCAAGTATGCTGCTTGATATCGAATGTCCGGCTTGATTTCTTCTTGTCCGAGCGAGTTGGCTATCTGCATGCCAGACAGCCCATCCGAGCATGTACCGATGCTGATATCGAGCCGCTGCACGCAGCCACGTCGGCAAAAGATGTGTATCTTCTCTTAGCTCGGCTTCTCGAGAGAAAATCACAAGAAGTACGTGCAGTCCATCGCTCTTATTCATCATGATACAGAGGAATCTATCTGCCTTGACCATTCACATGGCCGCTCTTCTTGCGGGGCATGGTCAGCTTCTGCTTGCTCGGCGCTCACACCCTCAAACAGTCTGTCGTCATCAGACAGTTGGATGATCTGAAGTCGCTGTTGGTCGGCGGCAGACGAATGCGAGGAATCAAGTTTTTCCTTGGGGACGGCGACGATATACTGGAAACTTCAGTTGTTCGCAACATCGATGATCGTCTTCAGGCCGGGGCCCTCGACGCTCTCGACCACACCGTGGACGGTAAATTGCGGCGTGCGGATGCCGTTCTCGCGCGCGAACTGCTGGCATGCAAGGTCAAACGCGACGATAAGAGATTTCTTGGTCCCCGTACTCGTTCCTAGAAGCTCGTTGATCGATACGGGAAACTCCTTGGTCTTTGGCGAATATACCAACATGGGCTTCTCGCCGTTTATCCGATCCGCAAGCGGAGGGAAAAGCTGTTGAAGAAGTCCATCCTTGCCTGAAAACCAGTTTCATCGTATGTACGGGCGGATCCGCCGGTCGAATACGATTCGATCGCTTCATCAATCCGTTTGCGCTCCTCGTCGTAGCTCTCCATCGTGGCGATAACTTCCATTCGTTCACCGATCTGCTGCTTCAGATCCATGAGCGCAGATAAAGGGTGCTCGTATTCATCGATCTTGTCATCCGCAACCAACGAGAGAAAGGTTTTATTCTTTGTGAGACCATCTCTCTGTGCGAGAACGGACACCCGCTCATCTTCGAGTTTCTTCTGAAGCGATTCGCAATATGAGATTGTGTTGTCGCACAGAGACCTATTGAAGCGAACCATGTCCTCAAACGTCTTCTTGACCTCTGGAATCATGGGACACACCTCATCAAAGAAGCGCCTGGAAAGGCTGATATCCGCCTGTCGCGCGTTTTCTTGGTGCGCTTGGTAAAGGGCTGCACTGGATTTCTCAATACGGTAATCAAGCTCACTTAGCGTATCGCTCAGCTTCATATATTCCGAGCACACCCTTGCAAGCGCCTTTCGATTGCGGCGGCATTCCCCAGCATCAATGATATCGTCCGCGCGTTGTTTGGTCTGCTCGTATTCACGCTCGAGACCAACGAGCACTTGCCGCTGCTCATCAATTTCATTGACATCAAGCACATCCCTGTGACGCTTGAGCGGCTCGATCGTTCTGCTTCTCTCACTATTTAGCGAGTCAAGCTTGCTGTCAAGCTCGAGATCCGATATAGCGAACAGATAGTTATAGACGCTCCGATAGACAACAACGCTGGTGCGCTCAACAGTGCGAAGAAACGCATCGCGGTCGCCCTCGACCGATACCCGCACAAATGAATTGATGAGCTGGCGAAACGTCAGAATATCGCTATCGTTACCAAGCAGAAATCTGTTAAGAGACTCTCGATACGCGACGGGCGGAGTCCGTTTTCCATTGATGTAATAGTTGCCTTGTGGAAAAAGATCGACTTTCAACTCAATTCTGCCAACTCTACACCGAGCTCTGGTATCAAGCCGATCGACAAGCGTCATCTCAGCTGCAACGAGCTTTTCTGTGATGATATCTCTCAGCTTGATAACCGTGTTGTTCGTTTCCGGGATTGGCATACACGTTCTTTCGGTTCTTTGCCCCCATGAGAACATCGATCAGCTTCAGAAACGTGGTCTTGCCGACCTTGTTTTGCTTTCGCGAGTCCTCTGCATCGACGATGATGTTTACTCCTTGATGAAAGGAGACTTCGCGCATCACGCACTCGCTGATCGTATTATGAATACGAAGCGTTTTGATGTACATGAAGCCCTCCTCTCTCATCGACAGAGACTCGATCGAGCAGATACAGGAAATCAAGCGCCATGCGAAAGAACTCATGGCTCACGCTTTTGCCAACCACATCATGCTCGATTTGCTCATGCAGCGGTAACGTATCGATACCTAGATTAGTTTTGAGAACACCATGAGCGGCAGCCGCCAGATAGAAGACGGTGCACCTCGGCTCATTATTGCGATCAAGAAGAAGCATGCTTCCCCTGATCCTTCAATATCTTGGCATCGGCATGGTAAAGCGTTTCGATACGGAAAGTATGGCAAGACATGCTGCGCTCTCTGAAAAAAGCATGCAAGAACCCGCTCCTGACGTTGAGAAGCGGGTGCTCGCATTTCATCGAAATTCAATCGTATATCGAAGAACCCCTGCCAACATCACGAATGTCGACGTGCAGTGAATACAACGATGACGATGATGCCATGAAGAGTCGGTTTCCCCTTTTACCTCCGAAGCACAGGTTCGTGCGACGCTCGGGAAGATCGATCGCACCAATCAGCTTTCCCGTGCAACGGTTGAAAGGATGCTTTGTTAGCTGAGCTTCATCGGCTTGAGCTCCGGCATGAAGAAGTAGCACAGCGCGCCCAGAATCGCCACACCGCCAGATATGAACAGCGGTACGGTGTAGGAGTTGCTGATTTGCAGAATGAAACCGATCAGGATCGGGCACACGATACCGGCCATATTCGAGGCGCTGTTCTGAATACCTGAGATCGTACCGATCATGCTGCTGTTTGGCGCCACGTCTGCCGGTAGCGTCCATACGACCGACCCGGCACCGGTGGAGGCAGCGTTGGCGATGCAGAGCATCGCAAGCGTGAACCAGATATTATGGTAGAGCGTCGCCAATCCGATAACGCAGCTCAGAAGCAGTCCGACGATCAGGACCACCTTGCGCGAGAACGATGTCGAGTGGCCGGTGCTGTAGAGATGATCGCACACGTATCCGCCGATCCACCCGCCGATCATGGCGCAGATGCCCGGCAGAACGCCGATGATGCCAAAGGTCAGCAGTTCGAGATGGTAGGTGCCGATCATGAACGTCGGAAACCAAGTGAAGAAGAAGTACGAGATGAAGTTGATCGAGAAGAACCCGAACATCATGCACCACATGGTCTTCTGCTTGAAAAGCTTGGCAACCGCGTACTTCGGCAGCTCCTGTTCGGATTCTGCGCCCTCCTGATCTGACTCGATCAGCTCCAGCTCCGCGTCGGTGATGTCTTTTGTCTCACGGGGAGTCCTGTAAAAGCGCAGCCAGACGATGCCCCAGATCGAAGCGATGGCACCAACGAGCATGAACGACAGGCGCCATCCCACCGCCGTGATGAGGATCGCCAGCAGCGGCGTGGCGATGGTGCCGCCGACCTTGGAGAAATTATTGAAGGTTCCGCTCGCCATGGACCGCTCGCGCTTCGGAAACCATTCTTTGATGGCCTTGGCACCTGCGGTGTACAGCGGCGATTCGGACAGCCCCAGCACGAAGCGCAGACCGAAGAAGGATACAAAACCGCGAGCGAACGATGTAAGCACGGTTGCAAGACCCCAGCCGACAGCTGCGAAACCCTCGGCAAGCCTTGGCCCGATTCGATCGGCAAGATATCCAGCGGGCAGCTGGAAGATAACATAGGACCAGAAGAACGCTGAGAGCACGACACCCTCCATCGCGCTGGACATGTGGATATCCTTAACGATCGAGGGCAGCGCGAGGCTCAGCGCCGATCGATCGAGATAGTTGAACGCTACGCCGGCAGAGAGAACTCCCAACATCACCCACCGACGGCCGTTTCTCTTTTTGACGGTGACACCGGGTGCCAGCATCGTCTCGTTGTTCGGATTAGCCATGATAATCGGACTCCTCTTAAATCTTGGTTACGGAACATCGGATAATCATGTGAATCAAGGTAAGTGCCAGGGCCCGGTGCCGGCGACACTGGATTCACCAAGCTATTTCCCAGTTGTTACGCATACCGAAGCATGCAATCGAAGACGGAGAGTGCTAGATCGATCGTTCACTCAATCGCAGGTGGACACAGATCCTGGCATCATGCCGCGGTCTCGACGCGGTTAGCCTTCGCACAGAGATGAATCCGCCTCATGCCCGCTGCCACCGTGCGTGCTGATAGACTTCAGGATTACAGACGGACTCCCACTTCTCGCCGCGCAAAACCGCCAGGGTCCCCTCGACCGCCGCCAGAACGGTCCTCTCGGTCGTTTCCCTCGTCTGCGCCGCCATATGCGGGGTTATGATCACGTTGTCCATCTTGAACAGCGGGTTGTCAGCCCGCATCGGCTCATCTTTCAGAACGTCCAGACCGGCGCCGGCGATCACATGGCTTTCCAGCGCATCGATGAGGGCATCTTCGTCCACTACATCGCCGCGAGCGCAGTTGATGAAAAAAGCGCTGCTTTTGAAGGCTGCGAGCTGTTCTGTTCCGATCATGCCGCGCGTCTGCGGCGTCGAGGGCATGTGAAGTGATACGAAATCTCCTTGGCCGATGGCTCTCATCAAGTCCGACTCGTAGTCATAGGAGAGGCCCTCGATATCCTCGCGCTTCACGTACGGGTCGTACACGCAGATCTTCATCTCCAGCGCGCAGCAGAGTCTGGCAACCTCGCGACCGATCTTGCCGAAGCCCAGCAGGGTGAGCGTCTTCCCGGCAAACTCGAACGCCGCGTACTTGTTGCGAATCGCAAAGTTGCCTTTTCTCGTTTCCTCGGCGCTCTCAAGCAGATTCTTGCTGAGTGCGAGCATCAGCGTCAACGTGTGCTCCGCCACGGCGTGGAAGTTGACCGCCGGGCAGACGACAACCGGGATCCCGTGTTCCGTCGCGGCCTGCACGTCGACGTTATCCACGCCAACGCCGGGACGCGTGATGACTCTCAGCTTCGGGCACGCCTCGATCGCCTTGCGATCGATCTTGCCGATGCGCAGGATGAAGCCATCAACCTGCTTGAGCTGTTCCAAGATCTCATCGCTGTCCCCGTTGTCGGGAATCACCACCTCGACATTGCCCTTCAGCGCATCCATGCCCGGCTTGTAGAGGGCATGCGATAGCACGATCGTGTCCATAACTCTCTCCTTCTCTATGACGTTTGTGCATGTCCTTCCTTCTCGCCGCTCGCCATCCGCGCAGCAAAGTCCAGCGCATTGAGCAAGCTGAGCTCGTTCGATCTCCCCTTGCCAGCCTGATCGAATCCCGTGCCGTGATCGACCGAGGTGCGGATGATGGGCAGGCCGAGGGTGACGTTCACGCCTTCGACCGCCTTCCACGCCCGAGCGGCACGGTCGTAGACGAATCCGACGGTTTTAAGCGCAATATGACCCTGGTCGTGGTACATGGCGATCACGATGTCATACCAGCCACCGAGTGCCTTGCAAAACAGGCTGTCGGGCGGCAGGGGCCCCTCGACATCGATACCATCTGCGGCGGCGAGCTCGATAGCAGGTGCGATCTCGTCGATCTCCTCGCGTCCGAACAGACCGCCCTCCCCCGCGTGTGGGTTGAGTCCGGCGACAGCGATACGCGGATGCTCGATTCCCAGCCGATGACAGGCATCGTTGGCCAGCTTGATGACCTCGAGCACACGCGGTGTCTTCACGCGACGACATGCCTCGGCCAGCGAGCAATGCGTGGAAACATGGACGACGCGCAGGTCATGAAAGGCAAGCATCATCGCGTATGACGAGGTGCCGGTATAGCTGGCGTAGATCTCGGTGTGGCCGGCGAAATGCTTGCCCTCAGGTTTCAGAGCGAGGTTCATGGCCTCTTTGTTCAAGGCGTTCGTGCAGGTCGCGTCGACGTCACCTCTCATCGCGAGCTCAATCGCGCACACGACGCTTTTGAACGCCGCCATCCCGCACATCGCCGAGACCCTCCCGTATTCGAACACATCGGCGTCGATCAGATCAAGATGGACGACGTCGATCACACCCGGCTCGAAGCGAGCCTGATCGGGCCGCTCCACGCGTCTCACCCGCATCTCGGGATGACCCGCGATGCCGCAAGCCATCTCGATCATGCTCGCATCTCCCACCACCACAGGACGCATGCGCCGATACACATCTTGGTGAGCCAAGGCCTTCACCGTGAGCTCAGGACCGTTGCCCGCAGGATCGCCCATGGTGATGGCGACGATGGGCGCCCGCGTGTTCGCCATGCTCAGCGCACCCCCCGCGCGCGATCGGCGTCGAGCGTCTCGCGCAGCGCCCGGATGCCATCCTCGGGCAGGTAGTTGAAGGGCGCGCGGCACTTGCCCACGGGATAGCCGAGCAGACCGACGGCGACCTTCACGACGGTGTTGGGATTTCCGTATGCGAAGCATTTGCGCAGCGGGACCACGTTTTGCTGACAGACGTCAGCTCCCTTCTCATCGCCGGCAGCCCACCGCTCGTAGATGCCGACCATGTTTTCGGGGTACACGTTCGCGCACCCGGCGATCGACCCGGTGGCTCCGGCGCGCAGCGCCCGCAGGATGAGCGCATCGTTGCCGCAGAGCACTGAGAAGTCCTTGTCCTGCGTCAGATCGATGTATGCCTTCAGGTTGTCCCAGTCGCCGGAGGAATCCTTCGCGCCGACGATGTTGTCGATGTCGGCGAGCTCGGCCACGGTTGCCGGCTCCAGCCGGTTGCCCGTGCGAGCGGGGATGTTGTACAGCACGATCGGCAGATCAACCGCAGCGGCGACGGCCGTATAGTGGCGGATGAGCTCGATCTGGCTCGCGGCGGCGAACGACGGCGTGATGATGGACAGCACATCGGCCCCCGCGGCCTCCGCCATCTTGGACTGCTCGATGGTCTCACGCGTCGAGATGCATCCCGTGCCCGCGTAGACCGGCACGCGACCGGCGACTTGATCGATCACGTTCTCGAGAATGAGCTTCTTCTCCGCTCCCGACAAGATGTAGCCTTCGCCGTTCGTACCGAAGCAGAAGATCGCGTGAATCCCCGCGTTCACCTGACGCTCCGCCTGGTGGCGCAGCTCCTCGACGTTGACGGATTCATCCTCATGAAACGGGGTGACCAGAGGGACGATGATTCCTTTGAGTTCGGGCATGGCCTTCCTCCCTTCCGCGCCGAAGCGCGATCGTTCGCGCCCTTTGCAAGCGCGCTTAGATGATCTGCTGGTAGATGGCTCGCGCGTCTTCCGCCGTAAGCGGGCGAGCGTTGTTATGGAGCAGGCGGGTCACACCCATGCCCGACGCCACGAGTCCGTCGAGATCGACCTCGTCCACGCCGAGCTCCGCCAGGTTGGCGGGCATGTCCAGATGGCGCACGATAGCGTCCATGCGATCGAGCAGGGCTGCGCTCTTCTCTCGCTCGGTTGTCGCCTCGCCGCCGATGCAGCGATCGTAGGCGACGGCGAGGCGCGCGCGCACGACCGGCTCGTTGAAGCGCATGACGGGCATGAGCAGAATGGCGTTCGAGACACCGTGCGCGACGTGATAGCGCCCCCCGAGCGGATAGCTCAGAGCATGAACCGCCGTCGTCCCGGATGCGGTGATCGCGAAGCCGGCGTAGAAGCTTGCGAGCTGCATGGCGCGCTTCGCCTCGAGCGCAGAGACGTCGTCGCACGCAGCCTCGATGTTTGAAAGAATCAGATCGAGCGCCTCGAGCGCGAAGATGTCGCTGAACGGGTTTGCCTTGGTGCTCGTGTAGCACTCGATCGCATGGCACAGCGCATCGAGCCCGGTCGCCGCGGCGATCGGACGGGGAAGTCCCCGGATGAACTCGACGTCGAGGATGACGGCGTCAGCCATCATCGCGTCGCTCACGATGCCGATCTTGAGCTCGCGCTCGGGCACGGCGACGATCGCATTCGGCGTCACCTCGGCTCCGGTGCCGGCTGTGGTGGGGATCATCACCGTGGGCGTCTGCTTTCGCGCAAGCGAGGGGTCCTCGAGCAGATCGGTGATCGAGTACTCGTCGGTGGCGAGAACGCTCGCGAGCTTCGCGGCATCCATCGCGGAGCCCCCTCCGATGGCCACAATGATCTCGGCGCCGGTCGCGCGAAACCAGGCGACGCTGCGCTCGACATCGTGATAGGTCGGCTCGGGCACCAGATCGCGCGTGACATCCACCCGAGCGCCGGTGCGTCTGATGACCTCGAGGACGGGCTCGGCCAGACCGAGGTTCCAGATGGCGGCATCGCAGAACAGGGCAACGTGCTCAGCCGAGCGCATCTCGAGAATGCCTGTGAGTCCGCCTAGGGCATCCTTGCCCGCGATAACAGAACCTGGAAGTTTGAGGGCATACGATTCGAGCATGGTGCAACTCCTTTTTCGATGATGAGATCCCGGTCATTTCATACAAGACTCGTAAGAGCCCTTTGAGAGGATATCGGCGACGTATAGGAACAGATCCCGTTGGCCGAAGCCCCCGGACTTCGAGATGACACGTATGCTGCGTCCGGGCAGGTCGAGGCGGGAGACGACGACGCCGGCACTGAGCTCGGCTATGGGTTGCATGCAATCGATGTGAAGCGCATGCAACATCGCGAGCAGAATGTCGCCACCCATGACGAGGACGTTCTCCGCTTCTGTGAGCTCGAGGAGCCTCGCGAGCACGTGACCGAGGTTATCTGAGACGAGCTCGCGAAGATGAGCGATGGCGTCAGCCTCATCGGCGGCATCTGCGTCCGCATCGGCTATGCCCGCGCAGACATGCGCGCTCGCGTCGACGACTGCGAGAGGCGCGCTGGCGAGCATCTCGGAGACATCGCGGGCGAAGGCTGCGAACTCGGCTGTCCGGGTCCATCTCGCATCCAGTATCTGGGCGGCCGTGAGCGCTTTGACCGGGGCGGCAGCCTCTCGCGCGCAGGCGCATTGGTCGACCGAGACCGCGTTGACGCTGCCGCAGAAAGCAAGCGTCGACTTATCGGTGCTTCTCGGAAGCGTCGACGCGCTCGGGATATCGAGTGCGCGGGCAAGCGCGGCGACAAGCGCCGCGCACCCGGCGAGCATGAGCGCGCCGCGCGCGTGGAGCATTCCGGTGACCCGTGTGTACAGGCCATCATCCGAAGTCGCGTCGTAGACGATGATGCCCTCGACATGCTCGGGCGGCGCCTGCGTCTCCTGCACGAGCGTGACGGGCGTCTTCGTGCCCTCGGCGACGATCTCCGCAACGCGGGAAACGCGGACCGGCTCGAACGGATCATCAGCGAATACGCTCTCGTGCACGGGGGCCCCGTCAACATATTGGATCCCCTCCCGCGTCACGCGATGCATGCCCGGAAACGCCGGCATGAAATGGATCGCCTGCTCGCCCGATGCGCTCAGCGCACCCGCCAGCTCGGCTCCGACGTTGCCGCGCAACGCTGAATCCGTCTTCTTGACGATGATGCCCACGCCGGCGGAAAGTGCATCTCGAACCAGACGACCGACCCGCTCGCGGGCCTCATCGGCACCAAGATGCCGTGTGTCGGCGTTGATCGACAGCACTCGTGCTGAAGCGTTGGCACAGACGGCACCGGAGTCGTCCTCATACTCGGTGAGAATCTCCACGCCCGCCCCGATGAGAGGAGCGGAGGCATCGATGGCTCCGGTCAGATCGTCTGCGATGATGAGGATATCGACCACGCTTTGGAACTCCTCTGAGAGGTGGATGGTTCGCGTTCCATGGTATGGACTCCGCTTGCGAACGAATAGCGACGCAAGTCATCAATTTGTTTATAATATGAACGATGCTAGTATTTCTATGTTCAGAATATGAACAGACACGAGGAGGCAACAGGGGGATCAATGAACATACTTGCCGTCGCTCCCTACCGGGAACTTCTCCCCACCATGGAGGAGGTCGCACAGCAGTTTCCCGATGCATGCGTGACCTTCACGCATGGCAACCTCGACGAGGCGTTCGCCTCCGCCCTCGATTTTCTGCATATGGACTTCGATGCCGTGATCTCGCGCGGCGGCACCGCTCAGGTCCTTGAAGACGAGTTCTCTCTGCCGATCATCTCGATCGAGCTCAGCGCTGTCGACATCTTGATGACCCTGCGCGATCTCGAGACGAGAGGCGCCCGCATCGCTGCGGTCGGCTTCGAGAGCACACTGAAGAACATCCCCGTCGCGGCTGAGATCCTGGGCATGGCGATCGACACGTTCCCCATCGCCTTCGAAGACGAGATCGAGCTCGCACTCGACGACATCGCCGAAGGCGACTATACGCTCATCGTGGGTGATCTGGTTTCCCGCGAGACGGCGGCTCGACGAGATATGCGCGTTCACCTGCTGAGATCCGGGCAGGACAGCGTACGGGGCGCATTCGAGCGCGCGATGCTCATCTCTTCGAGCACGCGCAGATCCCTGCAGACCGCGCACCTGCTCCGCGACATCATCAGAAACCAGGGTATCCGAGTCGCCATCTACAACACGAGCGGCGAGCTGGCCTACACGAGCCTCTCGGAAAAAGAGATGCCGCTGTTGGAGGATCTGGCGCGTTACGCCCAGCAGGACGCTCCTCCGAAACGCTTCATATTCCGGCACGATAAGACGATCTTCACCGTCCGCGCGCTCGTCCA
Source organism: Coriobacterium glomerans PW2 (assembly GCF_000195315.1). Taxonomy (NCBI): domain Bacteria; kingdom Bacillati; phylum Actinomycetota; class Coriobacteriia; order Coriobacteriales; family Coriobacteriaceae; genus Coriobacterium; species Coriobacterium glomerans. The sequence goes on along the minus strand of NC_015389.1, from coordinate 376,278 downwards.
GAACACGGCGAGCGAAAGAACCGTCGCGTTCACGATCACCTCGCAAAGCGTACCGGGCAAGGACCGATTCTGCGGAATCGAGTACCGCAGCCCGGACGATGTGGACAGGATGTATCATGACAGCACCTATTCGCTGCTCGGTGCCGGCATGGAGCTGGAACCGATTCTGAGACAGGCAGGCGCGGACTTGCGACCGGTTCTTCTGGAGGGTGAGGCGGGTAGCGGCAAGATGCAGATCGCGCGGCTGCTCTACCTGCTGAGCGCGTATGCCGGCGAACCCTTCATCGAGGTGGAGTGCGACCTGCTCGACGACAAGAGCTGGGAGTTCCTCCTCAGAAGCTATCGGTCGGCGCTCTACGAGTCCGGTGCGTGCATTCATTTCCACGGGCTGCACGCGCTTGCGCCCGCACGCGCCCGCGAGCTGCTCGGCACCATCCAGCGCTCGCTGGTTGCCGATCGCAGCAAGCTCATCTTCTCCGCGAGCTTCGACGCGAAAGCCTGCACCTCGGAGATGGCCAGACGCTTTTCAGAGCAGCTCAACTGCTTCGGGGTCGCGGTGCCGCCTCTGCGCCGCGCGCACATTCCCGCCGATGCGGCGGAGCGCTATCTCGCCTCGCTGGCGCACAGGGACGGAAGGCCCGCGCCGACGCTCGATCTCGACGCGGCGACCATCGTGGACGCCTACCATTGGCCGCGCAACCTCTTCCAGTTCAAACAGGTGCTCAACTGGGCTTACGCGGCTGCCGATGAGGGAATCATCACCGCCGCCGCCGTGCGCGAGGCGCTCAACCGCGATGCGACGGCGCGCTTCGCGACCTCGACGAGCACGGAGACCGGCTCGATGCTCGATCTGCTGAAACCGCTGTCCGAAACGACCGCTGAGATCGCCCGGCTGGTCGTCGAGAGCTACGGCGGCAACCGAACGGCGGCGGCGTCAACGCTCGGCATCAGCCGCACCACCCTGTGGACCATGCTCAAGCGCAGCGCAGCCGAAGCGAAGCGCTGAGCCCGCTGCGCGCCCCCGGTCGGCCGGCGGCGGCCGCGCTCGGCGAGGTCTGCCTACCGGGTGGAGCCGCGTACCACGAGTTCGAGCGGAAGCGTCGTTCCCACCGGCGCTCCGCCGCGAATCAGATCGATGAGCTGGTCAACCATGCGTCTGCCGATCTCTTGGAACGGCTGGCGCATGGTCGTGAGCGGAGGCTCTGAGATCTGCGCCAGCTGCTGGTCATCGAAGCCGACGACCTGAACGTCACTCGGAACATCGCGCCCGAGATCTCGCAGCGCCTGGATCGCCCCGATAGCCATGGCGTCCGAGGCCGCGAAGAGCCCGTCGATCGACGGATCGCGATCCAGCAGGCGGGCGGCGCAGACGCGACCGCTCGGCTTCGAGTAGTCGCCGCGCTCCACGAGCAGCGGTCCTTGGCGCAGTTCCGCCAGCGCATCGGTGTATCCGCGCACGCGGTCGAGCGAACCGGACGGGCCCTTCGGGCCGGCGATCATGGCGATGCGCCGTGCTCCGCGCGCGGCGAGGTAGCGAGTCGCCTCGGCGGCGCCCTGATAGTCATCCACGTGCACGTAGCTCGTCGCACGCGCCTCGGTCGCAGGGTACTCGGCGACCACGACGGGCATATCCTGCGCGTGCAGGGCTCGTATGAGCCCTTTTCGCGCACCGTAGTGCCAGGCCACGAGCAGCACGCCGTCGACGTGTCCCGCGCGCAGAAATCTCATGTTGCGCTGGCTCTCGGCGGCGCTGTCGGTGGTCATCATGATCAGCGACATGCCCTTGCGCCCCAGCTCATCGGCGATCGATCTCAGCAGCGTCGAGAAGTTGGCGTCCGCGAACAGGAGCTCTTGGGGCTCACCGAGCAGAAACGCAATGCAGTTCGAGCGTCCGGTCGCGAGCGATCGTGCGCTCTCGTTGGCGACATAGCCGGTCTCGTCGATGATCCGGCCGATCCGGGCGGCGGCCTCGCCGCTCACCCAGTGCCCTCCGTTCAGATATCTCGACACGGTCGCCCGCGACACACCCGAGCGTTCGGCGATATCTCTGATCGTTATCTTCTTTTCGCGCATGCTCCTATGCTCCTCGGGTGCCCGTCGGCTTCTCCGCGCCGCGATTATCATGAAGAACCGGCTCGCATACGTCATGCGAGCCGGATGATTCCATGGTACACCGTGAGCCGGGCTACATCGCACCTACGCGAGCGACGCCCCTTTTTTCGCGTCTTTCCCCTCCGCTGAACTCAGGACGTCGGAGCGCATCAGGGAGGCCCCGAGCACGACCAGCACGATGATGATGACCGCGAGCACGAGATATGCATGTTTGAACCCGATGCCGTTGATCATCGCACCCATGGTGATCGAGAAGATGAACACACCGACCTGCTTGGCCGTTCCGAATCCGTACATGTACACCGTCGCGGAGACCTTCTTGTCGAACACCCGCGTGATGTACTTCATGACCGAGACGAGCATGAAGGGCATCTCAAGCGAGGCGAGCAGCCTCCAGAAGATGAGCACCGGAACGCTCGGGATGAACGCGCAGCCGAGCACGCGCACGAACAGAATGAGCCCATAGAGAATCAGACCCGTCTTGGCGCCGATCCGATTGATGAGCGCCGGCATGATGACCATGAACAGCGCTTCGAGGAGTATCTGGATCGATACGACGTTGGCGAACAGGGCCTCGCCCTGGGTGAGCGAGCCCATGCCGTTCTGCACGAACATAGCTGAGAAGTAGTTGGCGAACTGCTGGTCGAAGATGTCGTACATGGTGGCCGAGCCGATGATGAGCAGAACGAATCCCCAGAAGCTGCGGTTTCTCCACGTGTTCTTGGCGAAGTCCTCCCGGGTCACCTCGACGCGCTGCTCGTCGTGCAGTCCCTCGGCGCGCTCCATCGCATCTTGCGGCACGCGCACCAAGCTGATGAGCACGATGAGCACCGCTCCGCAAAACGTCATGCCCCAGAACACCGAGGAGGGATTCGCCGCGTACATGAAGCCGCCCACAAACGATGCGGTGGCTCCGGCCAGCGAACCGAAGAGGCGCGCGTGACCGTACTCGAAATCGTGCGCTCGTGAGGAGCGCTCGTTATAGGCCTCGATGATGCCGACGCCGCCGTTCAGGCACAGACTCAGATACCCGCCGGCGACCGCGGCCCCCGCGATCTGGTTGACTCGTATCAAAGGAAGAAAGACCCAGTTGAACAGTGGTCCGAGACACAGTATGCATATGACCACGAGATAGAACAGGTGCTTTTTCAAGGCGAGCTTGTCCTGCAACGGTCCGAAGATCGGTTGAAGGATGAGTGCTCCGAGCGCGGCGATGGTGTTGAGGATGCCGATGTTCATGGCATTCATTCCAGCGGTGTCCTGCAACCACATGGGCAGAAACGTCGCGGATAGCTGCCAGGTCGCGAAGTAGAAGAAGTACAGGAGGCCGAAATTCCAAAAGACCGGTCTTCGAAGTGAGTTCATGATATCGCCTCAGCATTCTTGAGATCAAATAGTCCAGTTCTCGTTTCGCGGAACGCGTCTTGCAATCCCGCCCCATGCACGATCATGCGTGAGATCCGTCCGGAGGCAGCACGGCGATGTCGACCGGGGTCCACCGCGTCATGGGCGCGGGCTCTCCCAGCACCGGGGTGGTCTCGTTCCATGAGATCGTCTTGGCGCAGGCCTGCCGGTTCGGCTCGTAGAGCGGATCGCCCTTGATCTCGGTGTAGGTGCGCACGTGGTAGACCATGATGTCGGTCTTCTCGTCCTCGTCTACAGTGAATGAATTGTGCCCCGGCCCGAACAGATGAGCCGCCTCATTGGTCGTGAAGACCGGGGTGCTCGATTTGACCCATGAGGCGGCGTCGAGCAGATCCGCTCCGGCGTCGGCGGTGAGCATTCCGACGGCGTACTCGGGGCCGGTGCCGGAGGCGGAGTAGGTGATGTGGATGCGGCCCGCATGCTCGATGACCGCCGGGCCCTCGCACACCTTGAACCGGATGCACTCCCAGTCGTACTCGGGCTTGGCGATCATCACCGGTGCCGTCGCGAGCGTCCAGGGATTCGCCATGCGTGCGATGTAGAGGTTCGAGTGGCCCTCGATGGCGAGGTCCTGCTGGCCCCAGACGAGATATTGAGCGCCGTCATGCTCGAAGCTCGTCGCATCCAGGGAGAACGTGTCCATCCCGGTATCGACCCGACCGCGCTCGATCCAAGAACCGCCGGTCGGATCGGCGGAATCGTTCTCCAGGCAGAACACCCGATGGTTGAAGGTGTCGTCGCTCTGCCCGTCGTCGGGGGCGGCGCCGAAGTAGATGTACCATCGGCCGCCGACGCGATGCAGCTCCGGGGCCCAGATGAGGTGACTCATGGGACCGGTCTCATGTTTTGTCCAGATCGTGTGCTCCTCTGCCGTCTGCAGATCTGACAGATGCGCCGCCTTGCGTAAAATGATGCGATCGTATGCAGGGTGCGATCCGGTGAAATAATACATTCCCTCATGTCGTATCACATAAGGATCCGCTCGTTGGAGCACAATTGGGTTGGGGATGCGCGCCATGATGCCTTCCTCTCTATCCTGATGCCGATGCTATCGCGACTCTGTCACAGTTGATGTCTATCGCAGACACCTATACTGTAACCGGTCTCAGTATGGAGTATATGACGTTCGCGTCATCATACGCAGACCGCACGGTCTGTTGAATCGGCATACGGTCGATATTGACCGACATACGGCAGGATTGTTCGCCTATAATATGTCCCATGTATGATTGGATGCGAAGAGTAATAAAAATGGAGGTTTGCATGTACAAACGGACAAAAATCGTATGCACGATGGGTCCCGCCTGCGACGACGACGATATCCTTCGCGACATGATCAAGGCGGGCATGAACGTCGCCCGCTTCAACTTCTCTCACGGCTCCTACGAAGAGCACCACGAGCGCATCGAACGCGTTCGCCGGCTCTCGCGCGAACTCAACCAGCCGATCGGCATCCTGCTCGACACAAAGGGGCCAGAGATTCGCACCGGGCTGCTCAAGGATCATCAGAAGATCTCCGTCAAGACCGGCGACAAGATCATCGTGACCGCCGCTCCCACCACCGAGCAGAACCTCGGTGACGCTTCTCACATCTCGCTCGACCACATGAATCTGCCCAATGAGGTCAAACCGGGATCGATGATCCTGATCGATGACGGCATCGTCGGCCTCGAGGTCGAGAGCATCGACGGCCAGGACATCCACTGCGTGGTCAAGAACAACGGTGAGATCGGCGAGCGCAAGGGCGTCAACGTCCCCAATGTCGAGATCAACCTCCCCGCGATCACCGAGCGCGATCATGAGGACATCCTGTTCGGTCTGAACGAGGGCATCGACTACATCGCGGCCTCGTTCATCCGCGATGGCAAGGCCGTGCGCGAGATCCGCGAGCTGTGCGATGCCAACGGCGGCGAGCATGTCGGCATCTTCCCGAAGATCGAGAGCGCCCTGGGCGTGGAGAACTTCGATGAGATCCTGAAGGAGTCCAACGGCATCATGGTCGCCCGCGGGGATCTGGGCATCGAGATCGAACCACAGCTCGTGCCGCATATCCAAAAGGAGATCATTGCGAAGTGCAATGCGGTCTACAAGCCGGTTATCACCGCCACGCAGATGCTCGACTCGATGATCCGCAATCCCCGACCCACCCGCGCCGAGGTGGCCGACGTCGCCAACGCGATCTATGACGGCACAGATGCCGTCATGCTCTCCGGTGAGTCGGCTGCGGGCAAATACCCCGTCGAGGCCGTGCGGATGCAGGCGAGTATCGCGATTGAGACCGAAAAGTTCCTGTCCGCACATGCCGAGCTCAAGGTGCCCGAGCACAGTCACGGCACGCGCGTGATCAACAACGTCGTCGGTCTGTCGGCCGTCAACATGGCGACCACCGTCGGTGCCAGGTGCATCACACTGCCCACGACCACCGGCCGCACGGCGCGCCTCATCTCGCACTTCCGCCCGAACATCCCCATCGTCGCCTTCTCGCGCCACGACTGGGCCGTTCAGCAGATGATCATGTACTGGGGCGTCGATCCCTATCTCGCGTCGATCACGCAGATGAATGCCAGCGAGACCATCACCGCTGCGGTCGAGGCGGCCAAGGAGCGCGGCTATCTGCGCAAGGACGATGTCACCGTCGTCACCGCCGGCGATCCCAAGACCTCGGTCACCTTGGAGGATCGCATCACCTCCACCAACGTGGTCTTCGTGGCACAGGTTCGTTAGAACTCGCAAACGCGCGAAGGCGCTGCTGCAGCATTATTACAGGCACCGAGCGATAGGCTCGGTGCCTTTTTCTTAAAACCGACTGTCCATCCAAGACTATTCACAGCGACAGATCAGCGATATGTAGCGAGGAGGCACGCGCACCGCGAGCGTGCTCGGCGCTCGCGCGTGAATCGGTCGATGGATCCATACGGAAACGAGCCGCATCCGTCTATCGTCTTACTATCAGTGAAGATCTTTTTCAGCAGAGTTTCAATCATATCTGCTGCGGTTCGCGAAGAAGACTCGACCATGGACAACCGGATCGCGAAGATGAGATCTCCTGCGGCTCTTGATCCGATCAGCATGAGCTTTTTGAAAGACGCCCAGCTCGATAAAAGCCTTCAAGGCATCGAACAACACATACTATGGTAGGAGTAAACACGATCTCCCATGGAGGAACAAACACTGATGAGTTTGAGATACTGACATCAATGTTAGGATCTCATGCCTATCTAGTTCTTGTCCGCTCCTGCAGGAGCGAAGACCTCGATGATCTCGCATTTGAGCATGGCGCAGACGGACTTGGCTTGCCCAATGGTCATCCTATCCTGCTCATTTTCATATCCTGAATAGGTTTGCCGAGATATTCCGAGGTGATCTGCAACATCTTTCTGTGTCAGCCCGCGCGCTTTGCGTACCTCTTTGAGAGTAGACATATCTCCCCCTTTCTGTTACTCAGATAATAGCTTTACAACCACCTATATGTCAACTTATAACATCATTAATGTTTAGATAAACTGACATATCTGTCAAAAATATAGAATAGGCAACCCCTCTTCTATCTGCGTGAAAGAGTTTCAGCCGGCGAGCTCGCCTTAGGCGTCTCCACAGACCGCGTGTGGAGTCACCCAACCAACTGAGTTTCAATCAAGCTGACCAGATGCCTGATTCATGACATTTTTGCTGTAGAATGGCACGTAAATCTTCGAATCAGACTTGGGGGAATTCATTGCAGAAAGAGCCGTTGTCCAAACTTCAGGAGCAGGCATTTCAAGCCATCCGCAGCAGCATCATCCGCTTGGAGTACAAACCCGGAGAGAAACTGATCCTCAAGGATCTGAGCGATCATCTGAACATGGGACGAACCCCGGTGCGCGAGTCTTTGGTTCGGCTTCAACAGGAGGGCCTCGTCCGCATCATGCCGCAGAGCGGCACATATGTGACGACGATCGATCTCGACCGTGCTGAAAATGCCCGGTTCGTCCGCGAGCATCTCGAACGCGAAGTCGCGATCGAGTGCTGCGCGATCGCGACAACAGCCGATGTCAGGCTGATTGATCGCACGATCCGCCTTCAGGAGCGTGCGCGCGAGCGTCACAGCTACAACGACTTCTTCGCCACTGACAACCTCATGCATCAGACCCTTTTCGACATAGCGGGACGCACACCGGTCTGGACCTGGCTGAGCGCCACCAACGCCGATCTCGAACGTTTTCGCTTGCTTCGCGTTCAAACCAAGGGCTTGGAATGGGAAGCCATCTTGAAAGAGCACCATGCGCTTCGCGAGGCGATCGTCGCGAGGCAAACGACAGAGGTGGGCTTCCTTATATCACAGCACCTGCATATGATGATCGAAGAGCGAAAACATGTCGTGAAAACGTTCGATACGTACTTCAGCGCTTGATGGCCGGCCCTTGCGCTGCCGAAATCAGAAGATCGATCAGCTCTCTAAGGAGTCACCGTGGCATATCGCCTCTATTCGTCAAAACGAAACAAAGTTGCCCAACAGGCTATCGGAGATGCTCTGATCGAACTTCTGAAAGAGCTCCCTTTTGCAGAGGTGACGATCAAGCTCATATGTGAGCGGGCCGGCGTTTCGCGCCCGACATTTTACCGGCACTTCGATGCGACAGAGGATGTGTGCGGCTTTTATGCCGCGGCGATATTTCGCGATATCAGCGATGAGCTCGAAGGATCGATTGCGAGCAGTCCGGATCGAAGACAGCTCATCTACAGGTTTTTTCAAGCTATGCAACGTCATCACCAGCTGTTCGACCTGCTTCGGGAGAATCATCTGCTCGCAGCGCTTTTCGGCCATCTGTGGATTTTGGCGACGCAGCATTCCATGGGAATCGCTCCCGTAGATGACCGAAAAAGAAGCGCAGGGGAACAGGCTGTCGGAGATTTCACCGCATTCATAACAGGCGGGGTCTACTCGTTGGCGTTTGTCTGGATCATGCAAGACATGAGCCGAGATATCGCAGAGATGACCGATGCCGTGTTGCGCGTGTCGCATGACGCGAGCGAGGTGCTCTCAACGCTTGCGCAGCCGGCAGGGCGCGGTGTTCGCGAGCAGGGCGAGCGCTAGAACGGCTCACCCTGCTCAAAAGCTCGCGACTTCCGCTTCGACTCAATGGTCCCTTTTGGCGAATGAACCGAGATGCTCGAGACTCGGCTTGGGCACTCGACACTGGGTTTCGCGATCAACGTGCACAAGACCGAAGTGCATGGCAAAGCCGAGCTGCCATTCGAAGTTATCCATCAGGCTCCAATGCATGTATCCGCTCACAGGAATGCCATCTGCGCAGCACCGATCGACACCGGAAAGCGCCTCGGAAATGAACGCAACACGTCGGCTGTCGTCATCGGTCGCTATCCCGTTTTCTGTGACCATAAGCTCCGCTGAGAAGTTCTCGGCAACCGATCGAATCACGCCTTCCAACGCCTGCGGGCAAAATTCATATCCCGCTTGGGTCAGCTCCGCGCCCTCGGGGGCCGGTTGATCTCCGTCGGGGCCGACGAGGGAGCGCGTGTAGTTTTGAACTCCCAGAAAGTCGTCGGCCTCGATCACCGGGAGATAGTGCAGATATTCCTCGTCCCACTCCTTGTGAGCGAGCTGCTCCCCTCCCGGCAACGCTACGATATCGTGCAGGCTCAGCGTAAGACCGACTCGAACATGCGGAGCGACCCGACGGATGATACGACGCGCCCTCTCATGTGACTCCATCACGATCTCGTCCCCGTGCTTTGAGCGGGCGCTTGTGAACGTCTGCGGGACGGCGCAACCGAATACCTGCTCGCACTCCTTTTCCTGCAGCTGTCGTACCTCTAGCATCTTTTGCAGGTTCATTCCCATCTGCAAATTGCTTTCCGCAGCAGATCCGGACACGTCATGACTGGCCGCCTTCACCTGCGCAGCTTGAGCCTGTCGTTTGAAGAGCTCTGTTATTCGGGCGATCTGAAATCCGATGTTTGCCTCGTTGATGGTGCACACATAGCCGAGGTCATCTCCAAGTGCGGATACGATCTTCTCCACATAGCGCTCGAAGCGCCTGGGCGTATCATCGCTCTCCCAGCCGCCATGTTCGGTCAGCCAAAACGGGCTGGAGAAATGCATCAGGGTCACAATCGGCTCGACGCCGTGCGTCTTGCAGCATCGGATGACGTCGCGGTAATGCTCGATCGCCCCATCGTCGAATTGCCCCTCCACAGGCTCGATGCGAGCCCATTCCAGAGAGAATCGATAAGCGTCGAGCCCTGCTGATCCGAGAAGAGCGATATCCTCGGCATAGCGTCGGTAATGATCCATAGCGTCGAGCGAGGGCTCGACATAGCTGCTGTGCTCCATCTGCTCCAGAGCCCAAAGGTCGCTGTGCACGTTGTTTCCCTCGACCTGATGCGCGGCGGTCGCCGCTCCGATCAGAAATCCATCTGGCAGCATGCTGATCTCCTCCGATGACGAAATGTATAAATCCGCTATCTACTTGGGTATGGACTGCAAAACGCGGTTGAGCTGCTGTACGCTCTGCTCGTCTGCGCCGCCCTGCTTCAACAGGCTCAGAAACGTCATGCGCTCCATCATGCGTTGAAGTGCCGGATTGTCCTGCACCCTCGTCGCCACATCGCCTCTTGACGCCGCGGCTTCTTTCATGGTTCGATCGATAACTGCCTTTGCCTTGTCATTTTTCCGCAGATCTCCGAACGTGTCCACGACCGAGTAGAAATCGGGATCGACCTGCTCGCGATCGAACCAGTTGCTCACCGCGCGCTCGCAGCTCAGCGAGTACCGCGGATTGGGAGCGTCGACCTTGCGCACCTGTATCGCATCGCAGCATGCGCCGGATTTGCTCTCGATGAGATGCTCGCCGGTGATCGGCACCTGAAAGCGGAAGACCGTGGCGCCTCTCTGCGTGCCAAGCAGCGCGCCGTCAACGAAAAGCGACACCTCTGAGCAGTTTGAATAGACTTTGACTTCCGTGACATCCTCTGCGCGATCGACATATCGCGACCCGCAAAGGTGAACGAAGGGGTCTTTTTTGTTCCAAGCGGCACGGTACAGATAGAAGGCGTCCTTCTTAAGCGAGCGGTCGAATGTGACCAAGCCCTTTTGGTTCTGCCCGTGTTTCCCTCCCTCATCTCTGCCGTCCGCACCGAAATCGAACAGATTCCAGACGTGCGTGGCCCACAGCCATGGCCTGCTCTGAATCATTTCAAGCATGTGCTCGTGGTAGATGCATTGATAGGACTCCGAGTAATCTCCCTTTTCTGGATGGGCGCTTTGGATGTCCGGATTGGCATCGGCCCCATACTCCGAAAGTCCGAGCGGCATATCCGGATGCGCCTCGTGGAAGTCATCGAGGAACGAGTCGTTTTGCTCCAGCTCCCCCAGATACCATCCGAAATACAGGTTGTAGCTGTTCACATCCGGTATGGATAGCAGTTCGCTATCGGTTTCGAGCATGAATACGTTTGCCATCGTCGTGAGACGGGACGGATCGAGCGCATGGCACAGATCATTGAGATCTCGATGGTTCTTCAGCAGAGCATCATCCACCGGAGTCGCCGCGGTGATCTCATTGGAGAGGCCCCATACCGCGATCGAGGGATGATTGTACGACTGCACGACCAGCTCGCGCATCTGGCTCAGCATGTTGGCTCGGCCATCGCTCAGTTGCATGGTGATGTAGGGGATCTCCGCCCATACGACGATACCGCACTCGTCGCACAGATCGTAGAACTCCTGAGCGTGCTGGTAGTGCGCGAGGCGCACGGTGGTGGCACCTAGCTCTCGGATGATGTCCATGTCCTCACGCATCATCCTGTCGCTGATCGCCGTTCCGACTCCCCATCGATCCTGATGGCGCGACACTCCTCGCAAAGGATAGGGTCTGCCATTGAGCAGGAAGCCTCGCGATGGATCGATCTCGAAGCTTCGCAGACCGAACCGGCAGGCGACCTCATCGCCTGATGCCAACGACGCCGTGGCATCATAGAGAAACGGATCTCTCAGACCATCCCAAAGACGGATATGATCCATCTCAAACGTAGCGGATGCATGTCCGTCGACCACCGCCGCGGCGCGGCGCGTTTCATTTATCGTGAAGATCACTTCGGAGGCGTCGCCTTCGATCCATGCCTGCGCCTCCACGGTGGCGTGCCGGAGATGGGGATCCACGTTAGTGGTGATGTGGATTCCCGGACCTCCATCGGGTCCCAGCGCGAAATGGCAGGCGGGCACGACCAGCATCAGCACCGGCCGATACAGGCCGCCGTAGAATGTGAAATCGGCCGTCTGGGGGTATACGCGATCGTTCTCCGTGTTGTCTACGCTCACGGCGATCGTGTTGTGCGCCAGCAGATGATCGGTCAGATCGACGCGAAAGGTGGAATAGCCTCCCGCGTGCTCGCACAGCAGCTCCTTATTGAGAAAGACCGCAGCGCTCATCGCCGCGCCGCGAAACTCCAGCCACACGCGACGATCACCGAGGTCGGTCGGCTTGTCCAGCTGACGAACGTACCAGCAGGTTCCCCGGTGGTAATCGTTGCCGCCATCTTGACCGTCCGTCGCGTTCCATGTGTGCGGCACCTCGACGCTCTCTCCAGGCAGACGCGCTGCCTCCTCGGCATCGGCTGCCTGTTTGACAAACGTCCAATCTCGGGAGAGCACTGTCATCGTACGCATTGATCCTCATCTCACCGCCGCGTGAACGCGACGCTCGGGTCCGAATTGCATATTTCTCGCATCTTCCGTATCTCTAGAGCGGTTGCTTGGAGGGATTCTGTGCTAGCTCCGCCTTTTTATCTGCGATGTTCACCTGGATCTCCACCATCTTCTCACGCGTGAGGTGATAGCATTTCATCGAGATCAGCCCGATGACCCATGCAAGAGCGGGAATCACGAAATAGAGAAACAGACCCATCACTTTGATCTCCGGCGTGGGCGCGTCCGTGGGCTGCGGTGCCGCCGCCGCGAAGCCAACCATGCTCACACCGAACGCGGCGATGGTGATGCCCAGCGAGGAGACGAACTGATCGATGAAGTTATAGGTCGCCGTCACCACGCCGGGAAGATATTTTCCAGATCGAATGAGCTCGTAATCGACCACATCCGATCGCATAGCGGTATCCGCCGTGGTCACGCACATCTTTGCCGCCCCGAGAAACAGAAGCAGCGCGAAGAAGATCACCATGGGAATCGTCGAGGTCGAGATCAGGCGCATGTCGATAACCGAGCAGTAGGCTATAGCCGCAACCGATAAGATGATGCCGACGACCATGGAGGCGATGGCGACCCTGCGGCTTCCGAGCTTGCCGCAGTACCGGGCGGCGATGATCGCGAAGATGATCTGAGGCAGCGATGAGATTCCGGAGACGATCGTGCTGAGCTGGATGTTGCCGACGAGGATCCCAAAGACGACCGTTCCCACTATCGCCTGGCTCATGGTCTGCTGGGACAGCTTTGCGGAGACGCAATGAATGATATACATCTGAAACGGCCTGTTGTCCTTGATGAGGTGCCACATATCCCTGGGACGAACCTTTTCGCCGGCGGCGGAAAATCCCTCGAAATTCTCGGGAACGTCCACGTCTTTGATCGCAATGCAGCTGAGCGCGAGAAACACAAAGGACAGCGGGACGTAGAATAGCGCAACAGCAGCGAGCATCTCGGATGTGTAGCGATTGCCGAACATCGGCAGGATGATGACATTGGATACCACCGTGAGCAGCAGCGGGACCACATAGGAGTACGCTGTGCTCCACACGCCCACAACGGGTCGCTGCCGCGGATCGTTGGTAATGACCGGCTGAATCATAATAGACGCGATATCGCAAGACACATTGCCGACGATATAGATCAGATAGAGTGCCACGAACAGGATGACGCCGCCGCCGCTGCTCCAAACGAACAGCAGCAGCGCCGCAATCGAGCGAATCGTCCATCCTGCTATCATGAACAGGCGGATCTTTCCGTGCTTGGTGTTCACTCGATCCATGACGAGGGCGAGTATCGGATTGAGAAACCCGTCGAGGACGCGCGACGCGGTGAGGATCAGCCCGGCGAGCCCCAGAGCGATCCCGTAGTTCTCGTTGGCGACGTAGCTCAAAAGACCGACCAGCACGTAGAAGGTCATGGTCATGCCCGATGACATCTGAGACAGGGCTATCTGCCATGTCTTCGCACGCCGATAGGAGACCTCGTCGTGTTGTTCGGGTGTGACGACAGCTGCTTGAGTCATACTGGTTCCCTTCTCTGATTTCGATTCCCTCTGAGAATCAATGCGCTTTCCTTGTGGTCCAAACGGGACCAGTGGTAGATTTCATGATCCAAAATTGATATATCAGTATCTTAAAGTATCATATGTAACTTTTAATTGCTCTCCCTAAACGGCGGTTCAGGATCGGCGAACGGTAGCCTTTCGCTTCGGTTCATACACCAGCCGTGTCATCATCGAAGACGCTTCACTGCAACCGATCTGCAGGTTCGAACTCGAACGTGAAATGATGCGACCCGGCGCCGACCGCGTGCCGCGAACCGTCAGGAACAAGCACCTCACCTGAAACCGGCAGCTCGACATCGAGCGTCGCCTCGGATCGCTCGAGGTCCCAGCTGACGCGGATGTCTCCGGCGACCGATCGGAATTCCCCTTGGGCATGTCCCAGACGTCTGTCGACGCGCGGCTCGATCCGCACGCGACGGTAGCCCGGCTCGATCGGAGCGATTCCCAAGATGTGGCGGTACAAAAACGCGCCGACGCTGCCGAACGCATAATGATTGAAGGAGACCATGTTTTCACTGGACTGCTCAGAGGTCTGATCCTCATTGACCGAACCATCGGGGCGAATCGCGTCCCAGCGCTCCCAGATGGTTGTCGCCCCCTTTCTCACTTGGTACATCCATCCCGGGCAGCCATCCTGCAGCAGCAGGTCATACGCAAGCCTCGCCTCACCGTTGTCAGCCAGCAATCCGAGCAGGTGCTCAGTGGAGAAGAAGCCGGTGCGAAGTCCGTGGGTCTCAACATCTTCGACAAGCTGCGAGAATGTTGCCTCCCATGCGGGACCTTGCTCGATGACATAGTTGAGGGCCAGAACCAGAGCACCCTGATATCCATCGGTCATGCGGCCGTCAGGCGTCAGGAAGGAGTCGCGATATGCTGCCCTGCAGCGAGCGGCGGCCGCCTCAAGTCGCTTTGCATCTGCCGAGTTTCCTAGATATCTCGCCGCTCGTGCGGTAAGATCGAGATCGCGAATCAGAAACGCATTGGAGACCGGGGCGCTATGCTGGGCCGCCCAAGCGACATCCACGCCGGGGGCCAGCCAATCCCCGAGATTCGGAGCGAGCCACAGACCGCCTTCTCCGGCATGGGCCAGCTCGCAATCGGTGTGCGCGAGCATGCTCGGATACTGCATCCTCAAAGCGGAATCGTCACCATACTGCTCGTACAGCATCCAAGGGATGATCGTGTCCGCGCTGCCCCAGCCCTGCATGGTGATGAACCCCACGCCAGTCGGGCCGGTAGCCGGCGCGATCGGGCCGACATAGCCCTCGGAGTTATCAAGCTGGGTCATGCGGATGTCGCAGAGAAACTCATTCATGAACGCGCGAACATCATAGTTGTAGGATGCCGTGAGCGCGAAGACGTGCGCGTCTCCCGTGTATCCCTGTCGCTCGTCACGCTGGGGGCAATCGGTCGGGATGCCCACGTAGTTCGACCGCTGGCTCCAGATCTGATTCATATACAGGCGATTGAGACCTTCATGTCCGCTTGAGAAGCGGCCCGTCTGATCCATCGAGGTGTGAATCGGCCGGGCACGCAGCATTCCGGGACGGTAGGCAGAGCCGCTGAGCTCGACGAAGCGAAATCCCATATAGGTAAACCGGGGCCGCCAGATCTCATGCTCGCTCCCCTTGTGATAGACGATGGTCGCCTTCGCGCGACGCAGATTGCGCGTATACAGATTCCCATCCTCATCTAGGATCTCGCCATGGCGAATCGTGATGCAGTCGCTGGAAACGAGCGTGGGATCGATCTCGATGACAGCCGCCATATTCTGACCGAAGTCCAGAATCGTCACCTGACCATGCTCGGTAACGCTGATCGGGTCGATGGTCTCATGCAGCCTCACCTCAGTGCGGCTCGCAACGAGGTTGTCAGGCAGATGGCACGCGCTGCGGGAGGGCTGAACGACTTCGGGCGTCTGCGGCCGCTTCTCGGACGCGCCCTCGGCCCAGTAGATCTCCCCGTCGTAGAGGCCGGCGTAGTCATATGGGCTCACCTTCGCTCTCACCGAATCGTCCGCCGAGGTGAGACGATGCACCGAGCCATCCTCGCCCTCGATGTCGAGCAGCCATGCCACCGACGGAGCAGATCCGTAGAGCTGCGTCTTGTTGTCGCAGCCGAAGCGGCCGCAGTACCATCCCTGCGCAAGGAGGACGCAAAGATGGGACCCCGGATGCAGCATGCTCGTCACATCGTAGCTCTGGTAGCGAAGATCATGCGGGTAATACGTGTAGCCCGGCGCCAGCATGGCCTCGCCCACCTTCGCACCGTCGATCGAGGCCTCATAGAGTCCGAGCGCGGTTATGGTCAGCGTCGCGCGCGTCGGCTCCACATCCGGCACGATCTGCTCGAGCAGCTCCACGGCACCTTCTTCGTAGGGCCGCTCGATCCAGATCAACGCATCGTTCAGGTCCTGTTCGATCATGGGCGTCTCCTTTGTCTCAAGCCTGCGTGCGCAGGCACTCTGTCGTCAGTCTGTCGAATCGCACTGGGCTTGGGAGCTCTTTGGGCTCTCATCCGCTGCATCGCCGATGGGAAACGGCTCGCCTTGGACGACGCCGCACGGCCCGAAGCTGTCAACCGCGGCCCAGTAGCGCTTGTCGGCATCCAGCGTGCTCAGCGTCAGATTCGTGCTGCTCTGAGCGCTCAGCTGCCAGCTGCCGTACAGCTTTTTCGGATCCGTGCCATACCGGACGACGTAACCGGCGGCACCGGCCGCCTCGTCCCAGCTCAGCTCTGCGGAGAGTCCCCCCTCAGTCCTTTGAGAGCGAACGCTTCGCACGGTGTCCGGCTCGCTTCCGTCCTCGCAGCCGAATATGCGCAGCCCGCTGACGGCGGCGCGTCCCCCCATGGGCGCTTTGATACCGGACAACCTGACATAGCGGATACGGCGTGGCTCGGAGAGCTCGAAATAGGCATGCGGCCGATCCGACCTGCCGTCACGGGTATCTGCAACCGGACACCAAGCCGAACCGTCCTCGGAGGTCTCGAGCAGAAAGCGGGTAGGTTGATCTTCGGTGATGATGATGCGCTTGAAGTAGGCTCCCGAATCGACAAGCTCACGCTCCTCGATTCCGGAATCAGGAAGCTTATGATCGGCTAGGTTGACCTGGATCGCATGAACCTCGGCGAGCCGGCCAAGATCAATCTGGACCCAGGGATCGGCATCGTCGAGCTTTGCGGCCCACCAGCACCGGCAGTCCTCCGAGATCGCATTTTCCGCTGAAAACCCGTCCTCTTGGCTCGAGGCGTCCGCCCGCCCCAGCGCGCTCAGCAGCATCCAAGGCGTCTCAACCTGATCAAGGGCGCGGCGCTTCTTCGGCATCACCTGGGGATGACAGGCGAAGCGCTGGTCGCAATGGAGTAAGCCGTCCTCGTCGAATTCGCAGGGGAACACGCCGATGCGACGCTCGAAGTTCTCGTTGACCGATATGCGCATGGTCGAGGCGTGCCACCAGTTGCCGTAGAAATCCTGAAACGTGCTGCCGTGCCCGGCTGCCTGCATGAAGCCGCCCGGATTGCTTGAAAAGGGGTTCCATGCCTGATACTCGAAAGGACCGAGAGGCGAGCGTCCGATATAGACGCCATCGGCGTAGACGTTGCACTCGGTGCCCGGTGCCGCAAACTGAAGGTAGTAGCGACCGTTCCACTTCGTCATATAGGCGCCCTCGATGAACGGCCTGTTTCCGGTATGCGCCAGGATCGCGGCCTCCATGGCATTTTTCGGCTCGCCTACATGGTTGTTCTCTCCCTTGCGCTCCCAGCCCAAGCGGCTCTCGTCTCTGTCGATGAGCGGGATGGGGCTTCCGAGCGGCTTGAAGGTCTGCCGATCGAGCTCGACGCCGAAGATCGGCTCCGTCGATGAGCAGCCCCAGTAGAGATAGAGCTTGCCGTCGTCATCTTGGAACAGATCGGGGTCCCAGAACTCCATCGTCTGCGCGATCGGCTCGAAGGTCTCGGAGATCGGATCCTCGCTGCGGTAGAAGGTGCACAGGCTATCGCGATGACTTGCGCAGAACACCACCGAGCCGTCGATCTCGCGGACGTCGGGTGCGTAATCGTGGATCGGCAGCTCCGGAGTCGCCTTGAACTCCCAGCTCATCAGGTCCCGAGAATGCCAGAATCCTCCGCTCATCGAGGCGAACAGGAGAAATCGGTCGCGCCACCGAATGATCGTGGGGTCCGCCCCCTCGCGAAATATCCATTCCGCCTGCTTTCCGGGGGCGATCTTGATCTGATAGCGGTACGGGAGATCAAGTGGATTGCAGATGGTGCGGGGCATGAAGTCTGTCCTTTCTTGGTGAAAACTGATATATCAATTTCACTATATTGAATGCAGTTATAATTACATATGTAATTCTATAGACGGTCAATTTGAAGTTGTGGGCGGCACGCGGTAGGAAAGCCCCAGAGACGCCAGCCCATGTTCTTCAACTTCGCAGAAGGGCAACTCAATGACTGCAACTGCCGTACAACAGGTCATGCTCGGTTCGGTCGCACGCTCGGAGCGCAGCGCGGCTGCAGCGCTGAGCGCGATTCGCGAAGCTGGCTACGATGCGATCGAGCTCAATGGCTTCATGATCGCACCGGCGGGATTGGTCGTGCGATCACTCACCCGCGCAGCGGGCATGCCGGTCGGACGCGCGGGACGGCTGGACTGGGCGCGGCTCGTCGAGGACGCCGGATTGTCCGTGGTAGCCTTGCACACGGACTTGGGTGGTCTCAAACGCGATCCTTCGCCCTTCATCGCCTCGGCTCGCCGCTTCGGCACGCACCTCGCGGTCATCACCGGCATGTATCGGTTCGACTATTCAAGCGAATCCGCCGTCCGAGGGCTATGCGAAGATCTCAACAGCTGCGGAGCCGTTCTGGCCAAAGAGGGAGTCGAGCTGCTGTATCACAACCATAACGCTGAGCTCAGCTATGTGAGCCCCGGCCAGCGCGCTTTTGATGTCCTCATCGAGCAGACCGATCCCGACCTGGTGAATTTCGAGCTTGATACGTATTGGTTATGCGAGGCCGGCGCCGATCCGCTGGCGTGGATGAAACGGCTCGGGCGGCGCATGCGCCTGCACCATATCTCAGACCGTGGATTTCGAATGAAGACCAAGCATGTCACCCCTATTCTCACCTCGGATACCACTGAGCTCGGTAGTGGCAACATGGACTTGGATCCCCTGATTCGGCAGGCCCTTGACGTCGACGTCGAAGGCATCATCCTGGAGACACATCGAAACTGGGTTGATCGGTCCCCGATCAAGAGCCTGCAGACGAGCGGCGACTACCTGAGGTCCCGGATCTGCGCCGACTGAAATCACACGCTGGCGCGACCGACGCGGCAGGGGTCCGGAGTCGCCCGGCACCTACTCAGCGGATGCTGTTTCAGCCTCATCACCGCTGATGTTCCGGGCTCATCTTGTCGAAATCATATCAGACGCGATGCAGCAGAAAATCCTGCGCATCCACGATCCGGATTCCATCGACGTCGGTCGGATGAGGTCCACCCATGGTGATGACCAGCTTCGGATAGGCATCACGAATTGCCCGCAAGGGCCTCAGTTCGCGTTCCATCGTGGCAGCGCTGGAAATATCCATGCAGACTTGCATGTAGATGCGTTCATCGGCTTTCGTTGCGACAAAGTCGACCTCTCCGCCGCGCAGTTTGCCGACCGTCACCTCATACCCATCGAAAGCCAGCTGGAGAAAGATCATGTTTTCCAACACTCTTCCCGAGTCTGCGTTTCGATAACCTTCCAGATAGCTTCTGATCCCCGTATCCACGATGTAGCGCTTGGCACCGGTCTTCAGCAACTCCCGGCCGCGGATATCGTATCTGCGCACAGGGTAAAACAGGTACGCCTCGGTGAGTGCAGCTGCGTAGGCATCCACGGTCTGATTGCTCACACTAGACCCCTCAGCGCTCAGAGCAGTCGCGATGCGGTTCATCGAGCACTCGTTGCCAACATTGTTCGCGAGAAAGGCACAAACCCGTTCCAGCAGCTCAGGACTGGTGAGGTGACGACGATCACGGCGACGATCACGCTGCAGTATGTCGCGCACCATGACTGTGTCATACAGCGATTTGCAGTAGGCCCGATGCGCGGAGAGCTCTGGCTTGCGCAACGCGAGAAACGGAAGTCCTCCAAAGCGTCGATATTGCTCGAGCATGCGCCCGAGTGTCGCGATCGACCCGTCAGCCATCTCGAGGAGATCCGCCTGATCACTGTCGCTCGCAGACCAGAGAGCGCCGCGAAAGTCCAGGTACTCGGCGAACGTGAGCGGCAGCATCTCGACTTCGACATAGCGGCCGGAAAGCAGCGTGGACAGCTCGCTGGAAAGCAGATAGGCATTCGATCCGGTGATATATATGTCGCAGTCCATGTCGATGCGAAGCGAGTTGATGACTCTCTCCCATCCGGCGATCTCCTGCAGCTCATCGAAGAACAGATATGGATGTGAGACACCGCTGGCGTGCTCTCGAACGATCTGATGGAGATCGCGATAGCTGCTTATGCCATCGAACTCCATGGACTCCATCTTGAACGAGAGAAGCCGCTCGCGCGCAACCCCTTGGCTCGCCAGATGCTCGCGCATCATGTCGAGCAGTGTCGATTTCCCGCACCGCCGAACACCGGTGACGACTTTGATCAGATCCTGATCCTGGAAATCGATAAGTTGGTCGAGATATTTCCGCCGCAGTATCATCGGAACTGCACCTCCCATGTTCAAAACTTGCATTTTTTGCAAGTTTTGAACATTGTACCCGACAGCATGAACCTCTGCGAACGCGAGTCTGCGCGAGGCATGCGCAGGATCGATTTCAACTCGGCGAGAGAGCGCTACACCACGCGCGTGGGCTCGAGCGCGAAGCCGTCTCTGTCGAACACCCGCTCATACGAGCTGCCGCTCCACAGATCGAGCTCGTCTTGGTGGAGCACCACCGGCATACGGTTGTGGATCTGCTCGACGCACGCGTTCGGCGCGGTCGTCATCATCGAGAAATGGCCGTCCTCGTAGATGCCGGCGATGAACAGCAGCGGTCCGAGCGGCGAGGTGAACAGGAACTTCTGCTTGATCGTCCGTCCGGTCCGCTCGCTCACGGTCCTCTCAGTTTTATGCGGCTCGAAAAAGCCCAGCGTAGGTATGATGCAGCGCCGATGCTCAAGCGAGTCGCGCCACATGTTGCGCCCCTCCTGGCTCATGGCGGTGTCGGCTCGCGTGTTGAAGATGGGCGCCTTCAGCCATGGCCGCTCGTAGCCCCAGATCATCTCGCGCAGCACGAAATCACCCTCTAACGGTACCACCACCGGAGCGACCGACTTCGGATAGGCGCTGCGATTGCGAGCCGGCCGCGCGGGAAGCTCTACGACGGCGCGCCGAGCGCGAACGATCTCGAGGACGCACTCGAGATCCTCATCGGGGATCATCTTGAACTCGCTGCACATGAGCTGCTCCCTGTCTTCTCGTTCGCGGCCGCGCCCTGTGGGACACATACCCATCTTAGGCCTTCACCTGACGTGGGCTGCGCGCGCGGATCGCACGAGAAGCGCCGTCGCGTTTCGCTGCGACTTGAGCGCCGCAATCCGCTTTGCCCTCGCCGAACGTTTTCTGCTGCACATGATTTGCCCTTAACCTGCCCTTGATGAGGTGGGACCGCCTACCAAATGCATCTAAGAGCCTCATCGAGGATCTGACGTGGCGGTGGGACGCCTTGAGAAAGCATTCATGCTCTGAGGTTTGAGCCCTTGCAGCAGGTTCGCAATCGAGAAGATCACCGCACTCCTGATATTTTCTTGGATTGCAATTTCAGTCGTGTGTTTCTTTTCACCAAAACAATGCACCAAGCGTCTCGACCCCGCGCAGGGCATGGCAGAGACCGAAAGGCTCAAGTCCAATCGGCGCGAGCGCTCCGGTGCCGCCGCGTGCGACGCCGAAGAGGCCGCCCAAGAAGGCGGTGGGCATCGTAGACGCTGATCGGCAGCTTCTACACGAGACGCGATGATCGTCTCACCGCAGATACGCGTGCGACCAGGCAATCAAGTAGGACAGGTTGGCGACGATGCACATGATGATGATCAGCCAGCAGCCGAACGCGTATGCATCGAGTGTGATCAGCGAGGCCGCTGTTGCAATACGTGCCACGGCGAGCAGCCAGAGATCCACGCCAGCGTTCACGATGACGGCGAGATATGCGATGCGCCCCGCCCGGCAACTGATGAGCGCCTCGCGCTCGTCGACATCGGCGTGCAGCTGCAGCCCGAAGAGCAGACGCGAGAAAGGGGCCCCCTGACGACGATTCTCCCGCAAGAGAATGATCATATAGCAGATCAGATACGCGACAAGCGCGAACACCCAACCGTTCATGACGATGTAGAAATACCGGGGGCCGATGTCGACGGAAAGCCCCGCCGTCAAGGCGAAGCCGATGAGCACCAACATGATCGTGTTGCCGATGCCCTCAATGATCACCATACGCATGGAGTTCTTCCTCTCAGGTTCGTTGACGGCCGTCCGATTCCTCGCCGTCTTCGCGACGCAGGTTCTCCGCAAGACAGTACAGCTCGGTCATGGGTGTGCCGAGCGCGAGCGCGAGGCGATACGCCAGCAGCAGCGAGGGGTTGTAGCGGCCCTTCTCGATCGAGATGATCGTGCGCGAAGAGACATGGACCGCACAGGCGAGCTGCTGCTGCGTGAGACCCTGCGCGACGCGCAGTTCTTTGACCCTGTTGTTCAATCATCCTCCTCTCGGGCGGCACGCATCTGCGGCCTCGGTTAAAATATGAAGTTTCCTTCATGTGAAGTATAGTTCATGTTCTGGACCAGGTCAACGCGGCTTCCAGATCCGTCGGCATAAAGTTGTTGTTGCTAGCCGAGGCTGCCGTCCCGATGCCATCTCGCTTCGAATCGCACCCCGGTGGCACTCCCGCCGATGCTGGCCCTGAGCGGATGTTGATGTTCAAAATTATCCAAGCAGAATAATCACCGAGAACTGAGCGGCGGGGCCACACGGTCATCGCACCGGTCCTCGCTGATTCATGGTACCCGACAGCGTGGGCCTCTGAGAACGCGAGCCTGCGCGAGGCATGCGCAGGATCGATTTCAACTCGGCGAGAGAGCGCTACACCACGCGCGTGGGCTCGAGTGCGAAGCCGTCTCTGTCGAACACCCGCTCATACGAGCTGCCGCTCCACAGATCGAGCTCGTCTTGGTGGAGCACCACCGGCATCCGGTTGTGGATCTGCTCGACGCACGCGTTCGGCTGGGTCGTCATCATCGAGAAATGGCCGTCCTCGTAGATGCCGGCGATGAACAGCAGAGGTCCGAGCGGCGAGGTGAACAGGAACTTCTGCTTGATCGGCCGTCCGGTTCGCTCGCTTGTGGTCCTCTCAGATTTATGCGGCTCGTAAAAACCAAGCGTGGGAATGATGCAGCGTCGATGCTCAAGTGAGTCGCGCCACATGTTGCGCCCCTGCGGGCTCATGGCGGTGTCGGCTCGCGTGTTGAAGATGGGCACCTTCAGCCACGGACGCTCGTAGCCCCAGATCATCTCGCGCAGCACGAAATCACCCTCTAACGGGACCACCACCGAAGCGACCGACTTCGGATAGGCGCTACGATTGCGAGCCGGCCGCGCGGGAAGCTCTCCGACGGCGCGCCGAGCGCGAACGCTCTCGAGGACGTACTCGAGATCCTCATCGGGGATCATCTTGAACTCGCTGCACATGAGCTGCCCCCTGTCTTCTCGCTCACCTCCGAGCTCTGTGGGACACATACCCATCTTAGGGCTTCACACGACCTGGGCTGCGCGCGCGGATCGCACGAGAGGCGGCGATCTATTTCGCTGTCCGCTGCAGGGTGCAGGCGACTATGATGAAGGGTAGACGGTCGGGACGCTTCTTCCCCAGGAAAGTCGGTGACATGATGCTCGATATCAAGCGGGTGCTCGGCAGCGCGAAGAGCCATGTGCGCGAAGAGCTCTCAGCACTCGCGACGCCGTGGAGAGAATCGATCGACCCGGACCACGTACTGAGCGAGCATCCGCGGCCGCAGCTCATGCGCGACAACTATACCATGCTCAACGGCCTGTGGGACTACGCGATCGTACCGCTCGAACAAGATGGGCCGTTGCGGAAAACGGCTGCGTGCGAGAGCGATGAGATCCTTGCCGCTATGCGCCAAAGGTCCGTACCTCGTGATTTCGACGGACAGATCCTCGTGCCCTTCTCACCGGAGGCACCGCTGTCCGGTGTGGGCAGAACCCTCGCTCCTGACGAGCTGCTCTGGTATCGCCGGCGCATCGAGCTGCCGGCACTCGAGGGCGACCGGAGGCTGCTCGTGCATTTCGGAGCTGTGGACTGGGCATGCGCGGTGTTCGTCGATGGCGCGCTCGCAGGGACCCATAGCGGCGGCTATCTGCCGTTCGACATCGACATCACGCCGTTCGCCAACATATGCGTTGCATCCGAGGCTGAGCTCGCCGTGTGCGCATATGACCCCACCGACGCGGGCACCCAGCTGCGCGGCAAACAGCGGCTGAAACCGGGCGGCATCTGGTATACGCCTCAGAGCGGCATCTGGCGCAGCGTATGGACCGAGGTGGTGCCCGCTGCCTACGTCTCGTCGCTGACGCTCGACGGCGACGCGCAAGGGCATCTCTCGATCGCAGCAGAGATCGCCGATCCGGCCGGGCTTGTGCGCGGATCGGCCGTGCTCGAGCTGGCGGTGAGCGATCCGAGCAGAGGTGCCGCGGACGGCCGCCCCGCCGAGAAGATCCACGTGAAGCGATACGCTTCGGGCCGCGCGCGGGCGACCGGAAGGATCCGTCTCGAGCAGCCCCACCTCTGGTCGCCGGACGATCCTCACCTCTACCGCGTCGAAGCCACGCTGCAGCTTGGAGCGAATGCGGGATCGCTCGATACCGTGAGCAGCTACTGCGCGTTTCGCAGCGTCGGCGTGGCACCTGACGACTCCGGCGTCGCGCGCTTCTTCCTCAACGGATCCCCCCTCTTCCTCAAAGGCGTGCTCGATCAGGGGTACTGGTCCGATGGGCTTATGACCGCGCCCGCAGACGAGGCGCTCGTCCACGACATCGTCGAAATGAAGCGAGCCGGCTTCAACATGCTGCGCAAGCACATCAAGATCGAATCCGCGCGCTGGTATTGGCATTGCGACCGTCTCGGCATGCTCGTGTGGCAAGACGCCGTCTCGGGCGGCGGCCCCTACAGCCTGTGGCACACGAGCCGCAAGCCGACGCTGCTCAAAGCGTCTTGGGGAGCGTTTCGCGATGACACGCCTCGGCACCGGCGCGCCCTCGCCGCCGACGATGAGGGTTATAGCCGCGAATGGATCGAGACCTGCGCATCGATGGTGCACCTGCTCGCCGGCCATCCGTCGATCGTGACCTGGGTGCTGTTCAACGAGGGATGGGGACAGTTCGATGCGCTCGAAGCCGCCGAACGCGTGCACCGCATCGATCCCTCGCGACCGATTGACGCCGTGAGCGGCTGGTACGATCAGCGCTGCGGTGACTATCTGAGCCATCACAACTACTTCCGTCCGCTCACCGTCGATCACCGCCACGGCGCGCTGCGCGGCTATGCTGCCGGCCGAGGGTGCCGGGCGTTCATCATCTCGGAGTTCGGCGGCCTCGCCCAGCAAACCCCCGATCACATGGCCTCGCCGCACGCCTACGGCTACGGAAGCTTCCCCACCGCCGCGCAGTGGAGAGACGCCGTGCGTCGCACGCTCGCCGAGGCGGCGGCACTCGAGCCCAAGGGGCTCGCCGGGTTCGTCTACACGCAGCTCTCCGATGTGGAGGAGGAGCTCAACGGCATCCTCACCTACGATCGCCGCGTCAACAAGCTGGACGACGAGCTATAACGAACTTCTCTCATTCGGTTCGGATTCAAGGTGTTGGGTGGGCCGCACGCGCCTGCATCGGTACTGAGCGAACGGTACCGGCACGGTCGCGAACATCAATCTGATATCGGCTCCCGCGGCATGAAGCCAGATCCCAGACGAGCGCCGTGCGCGCGAACGTACGCGTTCCGGGCCGTTCCCAGCATTCAGCACGCGAGAATGACCGTAGGACGCTGGCGGTTGCACGGAACGCAGATGCGGCGGCAGCAGAGCGATGATTCAGCAGCGACGCCGCCGGCGCCGAGCCGGCATCTCAGCCATCGCGCTGATCACGGTGGGCGCCGCAGTCCGAAGTTTCCTCTTGCCAAATGTACATCGATGTATATACTGTACTTGTCTGCTATAGACACTTTGCTCGAAGCAGGACGCCTGCGAACGATCCGCGCGCTCGGGCCGCAGGCTGGATCGCACTGAAGGATGGCGACGCGATAGGGTGACGGGGACGTCCGCCCGACGCTTACGAAGGGAAACAAAGACTGGTGGACATCATTATCTCCAACTCGAGCGCAAAGCCCATCTATGAGCAGATCTCCACCCAGATCAAAGAGCTGATCCTGACCGGCGGGCTATCCGAGGGCGAGCGGCTCCCGAGCATCCGCGCGCTGGCAAGCGATCTGCGCGTGAGCGTGATCACCACGCAGCGCGCCTACGAGGATCTGGAGGGACAGGGATTCATCGACACGGTGCAGGGCAAGGGCAGCTATGTGGCCGGCGGGAACGCCGAGATCATCCGGGAGGAGCGGTTGCGCGAGGTCGAGGCGCTGCTCGGCCAGGCAATCGCCAAGGCGCGCTCAACCGGACTGGCCGATGACAGACTGCATGACATGCTCACGCTGTTGCAGGAAAGCGAGGACTGATCATGAACGGAAGCGACATGCACACGGCCGAGCGTGAAACGGGAGCGACGATCGGCTCCGCGCCGCTGATAGAGGCGCACGGTCTCACCAAGCACTATGACAGCTTCAGCCTGCGAGGCATCGATCTCACGGTGAGACCCAACGAGATCGTAGGGCTCATCGGCAAGAACGGCGCGGGCAAGACGACGACTATCAAGGCTCTGCTCGGTCTGATCTTCGCCGATGGCGGTGAGGCGAGCGTTTTGGGTGCTGCGCCACGGGACCTGTCGGACGGTGCGCGCTCATCGCTCAAAGAGCGCGTCGGCGTGGTGTTCGATACCGTCAGTGTGCCGGATCATCTGAGCGTCGCCGAGGTGGGCCGTATCATGGCGAACGCCTTCGATCGCTGGGACCGCGCTCGATTCATCGACTATCTCAAACGGTTCGAGCTCGAACCGGACAAGAGGGTAAAGGAGCTCTCCCGCGGCATGAGCATGAAGCTCAGCCTCGCCTGCGCGCTGTCGCATGACCCCGATCTGCTCATCTTGGATGAGGCGACCGCGGGTCTCGATCCGCTGGCTCGCGATGACGTTCTCGATCTGCTGCTCAGCTTCGTGACCGAGCCGGGACACGCCGTCCTCATGTCCTCTCATATCACGTCAGATCTCGACAAGATCGCCGACACGGTGGTATGCATCGATGCAGGACGCATCGTCTTCTGCCTGCCGAAAGATGACATCACCGATCGCGCGGGCATCGCTCGATGCCGCGAGGTCGACTTGGACGCGATCAGAGCCTCGGGCGCCATCGCGACCGGGGAGCTGCGATGCCTGCGGCATGCGCGCGATGTCGATGTGCTCGTGCCCGATCGGTTCGCGTTCATGCGCCAGCTGCCGGACATCCCCTGCGACCGCATGACGGTCGACGATTACATGGCACTCATGCTGAAAGGTGGCGACTGCTCATGAAACGCATGTTCCTCTGCGAGATGACACTCTGTAGAAGCTCGTTGAAATCACTGATCTGGTCGGGCGTGTTCACCATGGTCCTATGGATCATCCTGTTTCGCTCGCTGGTCGTCTCCGTCTCGGCGGTCGCGTTCGTCTTTCTCGTCACGATCATCTCGTCCGCCGCGACCAATGATGAAAAGACGGGCTGGAGCGCATATCGCATGACGCTGCCGGTATCCCGTCGCGACGTGGTGCTGGGGCGCTACGCGGCCCTGCTGCTCATGAGCTTGCTGCTGGCTCTGGTCCCGAGCGCGCTTGCCGCGCTGATCGCGGTGGTCTCCTCGACGATACCTTTGCCCGGGCCCCTTGCCGACGTCCTGTCGCTCGACAAGAATCCCCTCATCGCCCTGTTCGCGGTGGGCGGTGTCTGCTTCGCCTTCGGCACGGTCACCATCAGCGTCAGCCTGCCGGCGTTCTTCAAGTTCGGTCTCTCCAAAGCCGCGATGCTGTTACCGGTCGCGATGATTCTTGTGTTGGCCACCCCGTTTCTGATCGTCAGCGTCGCTGGCGGCGAGGCCATGGATGCGCTGAGCGGCGCACTCGCGTTCGTCATGACGCCGGACGGGGCCAAGCTGGCGATCGCCGGCGCTGCGGCTTTCGTGATCATCCTGCTCGCCATGAGCGCACTGGTGTCGATCCGCGTCTACGAGCGACGCGAGCTGTAGCGCGCCATGCTTTCATCGCAGCGCAAAAGGAATCCGAGGCAAGCTACTCGGACAGGGTGCAAACGCGTGCTACGCCGCGCTCTTTAGCGCGAGTTGAATAAGCGGCGGCGTTCGATGGGCCAGATACAGCGGTATGTTGAGCAGTCCGTCGCGCCATGAAATATTGCGCAGGGAGAAGCGCAATCGCAGCGGGGTTTGAGACGCATGGCGCCTCGCCAAAATAGCTCAGACTCGGCGAATCAACGATCGAGCCGGATTTGACCTCGATCGGGATGATGTCGCGTTCCATGAGACTTCGATTCTTCCGAAGATGTGATATTCATCACATAACACCACGGGTGAAATGTGATAGACCTCACATTTTCGGAAGTCCCTCGAGCGGAGCGATCGTATCGTCGCATGCCCGGCTCCAAGGTGCGCGGATACCGGACCCCCGATCAATCGCTCCTCAGATCCGGATCCGTCGCCTCAGGAACTCCAGTCCCTCGGTCTGGTGCGAGATGACGATGAGCATCCCGTTGAACTGACCTCGTTCAAGACAGCCGACCACAAGATCGCGCGCCTCCGCGTCGACATTGGCCACCGGCTCATCAAGCAGCATGACGTCGCTGTCGGAAAGCAGTGCGCGGACCAGCGCTATGACCTGGGCCTGCCCTCCGGACACGCTCGATGAGCTCTGCGTGATCTCGGTGTCAAGCCCGTCTGCCAGTCGTGAGAAGAAGCGCTCCATGCCGAGTCGGGAGATGAGCGCCTCGACATCGGAGCGCGTCTTGCCCTGCTGTCCGAGCAATATGTTGTCAAGCACCGTACCATGGAAAAGAAAGATGCTCTGAGAGACCACGGCGATCCTTCTTCTGAGATCCGCCGAGCGCAGATTGCAGGAGTCCTCGCCGTTGATCGTGATGCGCCCGGAGGTCGGTCGGTAGAGCGCGAGCAGCAGCTTCAGGATCGTCGTCTTGCCCGAGCCATTCGCACCCTGCAGCAGCACCCGCTCGCCGGCGTCGATCGAGAAGCTGACGCCACCGAGCACCAGCGGCAGCTCATCACCGTAGCGGAAGCTCACATCCTCGAAGTCGAGGCGACGGATCGGCTCTGTGAGCTCGTGGGCGCCGGGCCCGTCCTCTGCCGCCATATCGAGTAGCTCGTAGAGGCGTTCGGTGCCCAAGCACACCGGCTTCAGAAACGTGATCAGCGTGCTTATGCTCGTCGTGCTCGAGAACACCTGGGTGCTGTACTGGGAAAAGGTCAGAAACAGACCGACGGTGAACTGTCCGTGCAAGATCAGCAGACCAGCGACGAACAGGATCAGCAGAGAGGTCGCGTTGTTCACGAGCAAGATGTTGCCCATGAACACGACGCCCATCCTGCCCAGCTTTACACCGCTTTCCACCAGCCGGGCGATCTTCTCGGCGAACAGCTTCAAATGAGGTGCCTTGCCGTTCAGGATCTTGATGTCCTCGATGCCGTTCACGATCTCGAAACAGGCCGCATTGAGCGTCGCGGTCGACTCCATGTTCTCCTTGGCACCGGCCGCCAGAGCACGGCCCGAGGAGCGCGACGTGAGCAGGACCACGGGCGCGAGCCCCACGACGACGAGCGCGAGCATCCAATTGAGCACGAACATGGTGACGATCGCCATCGTCGCCTGCACGACGGTGAAAAAGGTGCTGATGACGCTCGGCGTGAACAGCGTTCCGATCGAAGAGCACTCCTGAATCCTTGCCTGCACGTAACCCTTCTCGACGCCCGACAGATAGCTCATCGGCAGATCCATCACCTTGCTCATGACCGCCGTACGCATATCGTTGACCACGAGATTGTTGATGCGCACAAAGGCGGTCTGCGTCGCAATGGAAACGGCATAGCCCACGATGTAGAGCCCCGCGATGACAGCGAGGTAGACCAGAAGCTGCTCCAGACTCCTGCTTCCGAGAAAGACCCGGTCGGTCACCTGACCGATGAGCAGCGGACCCGGCAGCGCGAGCAGCGATCCCGCCAGAAGACCGAGGCAGCCCAAGGCGAAACGCCCCCGATACGGCCGCACGAACGGCATGAGTCTGAGTAAGCTGCGCCATTTCCCCACGATGACCTCCTCTGCCGCGCGCGCGATGGCGCGCAGAGCGCTATGAGCGATACATGATGCCTCAGCGGCTCGGATGCCATCCGTCGCGGGTCTCGGATCATCCGCACCCAGATTGTAATGCGCGCAGCGCAGGCCGGTGCTGATCTTGAGACATTCTTATTCTGGCAAGACTGCCATAACCACTGGGTGTTCGCGTTTAGATACAGCGTCGCGTCGATCGCGTCCTGCGCGTTCTCGTTCTTGGCGCTGTGCGTTGGTCGCCTTGTTCGCTGCCGCGGATGTCATAACAGAGCGACGCCATGGCACCATCGGCGGCATGCGCGCCCACCGGCGACTCGCGCGTCCTCTGGTTTTACCCCCCCCCGATCCGAAACCATGCAGCATGTTCATATGCGGAACCCGCTGATGTACTACCATGATCATCACGGTGCCATGTGCGCCGACGCATCGAGGGGACTTCAAATGGACCAGAAACTGTACGACGACTACGTTCACCTGCTCAATCGAGAACTTGTCCTGGCGCTGGGATGCACCGAGCCGATCGCGCTGGCCTATGCGGCCGCCACGTGCCGTGAGACGCTGGGTTCGTTTCCCACCGTCGTCGAGGCGCGGTGCAGCGGCAACATCATCAAGAACGCCAAGGGGGTGGTCGTCCCCAATTCCGGCGGCATGAAGGGCATCGAAGCGGCCGTCGTCCTCGGCATCGTCGGCGGCGATGCGAAAGCCGGCCTCGAGGTGCTTCAGGGCGTGGGCGACAAGGATCGTAAACGGGCGAGGGAGCTGATCGACGCCGGCCTGTGCACCTGCTCGCTTGCAGCGGACGTGCCGAACCTGTTCGTCGAGATTCGCGCGAGCGGCGCGGGCCACACCGCGACCGTGCACGTCGAATACGAGCACACCAATATCACGCTGATAACGCGCGATGGCGACACGATGTTCGAAGATGCGGCCAGCCATCTGAGAAGCCAGGCCGACAAGTCCTCGCTGAGCATTCGCGATATCGTTGCCTTCGCCGAGCAGGTCCGGCTGGATGATGTGCGCGACGTGCTCGAGCGCCAGATACGGTGCAACCTCGCGATCTCGAAAGAGGGCTTGCGCAGACCATGGGGAGCGGGAATCGGATGTTTGGCTCATGAGCGGGGCGATGACGTGCGCTCACGGGCCATCGCGCAGGCTGCCGCCGGCTCCGACGCGCGCATGAGCGGTTGCTCGCTTCCGGTTGTTGTGAACTGCGGCTCGGGCAACCAGGGGATGACCTGCTCGTTGCCGGTCATCGAGTATGCGCAGGCGACCGGGTCGACCCACGACGCCCTGCTGCGGGCGCTGTGCGTCTCAAATCTGATCGCGCAGGACCAGAAGCGCTACATCGGGGCCCTGTCCGCATACTGCGGCGTCGTGTGCGCCGCAGCGGGCGCCGGAGCGGCGATCACCTATCTGGCGGGCGGAAGCTGCCAGCGCATCGAGGACACCGTCGTCAACACCATCGCCAACATCGGGGGCATGGTCTGCGACGGTGCGAAGCCGAGCTGCGCCGCGAAGATCTACACAGCGCTCGAGGCGGCTTTTCTCGGCCATGAGATGGCCATGCGCGGATCGCGCTTCGAAGCCGGTGACGGCCTCGTCATGGAATCGGCAGAGGAGACGGTCCGGGCCCTTGGTCATGTTGGTAAAGAGGGCATGCGACAGACTGACACCGAGATTCTCAAGCTCATGCTCGGCAAGCACAGCCAGAGCTGACACGGAACGGGAGAGGAACCGGATATGAACAGGAAACCGAAGATCGGCATCGCCGCCAACATCTTGATCGTGGAAGCCCCACCGCTGCCCGGCATGCAGCGGGTGTACGTGAACCGAGACTACATCGCAAGCCTGGAGATCGCCGGCTGCATCCCGGTCATGCTGCCGGTCATCACCGATGTCCGAGACGTCGCCGTCCAGATCGAGGGGCTGGACGGCATCGTATTATCCGGCGGATGGGACATCGATCCGCTGCTCTACGGCGAGCAACCCCTTGAGCGGCAGGGATTCTCCATCAGCGAGGTCGATCGCTTCTCGGTCGCTGCGGTTCGTGCAGCCGTCGCCGCAAAGATCCCGGTGCTCGGGATCTGCAAGGGCATGCAGGTGATCAACATCGCCTTCGGCGGCACGCTCTACCAGGATATCGCCACCCAGCGCGACGAGTCCATTCGCCATGTGCAACAGGGCCCCTGCTACGACCCGACGCACCATGTCAACCTCGAGCGCGGCTCGTTTCTCGCCGACGTGCTGGGCGAGCGTACCGTGGTGAACTCGATCCATCACCAGAGCGTGAAGGACCTCGCTGCCGGCTTTGCCGTGTCCGCGCGAGCCGATGACGGCGTGATCGAGGGCATCGAGCATGAAGACGGTTGCTTCATCTGCGGCGTTCAATGGCATCCTGAGATGATGACCGAGCACGGCGACACGGCCATGCTTCGGCTGTTTCAGGCGTTCGCGGAGAAGTGCGAGCGGCGAGAGGAGCTCTCATGAGCCACGGCGGAAAATTCGGTCTTGCGAGCATCATCTTGCTCGGCATCAACGCTATCATCGGCTCAGGGATCTTTCTGCTGCCGGGTCAGGCTTTCGCGCTCGCCGGAACGAGCAGCCTGTTCGTCTTCGTGTTCATCACGCTGCTGGCTGGTTCTCTGGCGCTGTGCTTCGCCGAGGCTGCGGGGCTGTTCCGCTCGAACGGCGCGGCCTACATCTACGCCAAGCAGGCCTTCGGCAATTTTGCGGGCTTCGAGGTTGGATTCATGAAGTACATCGTGCAGCTCATCGCCTGGGCCGCGATGGCGGTCGCGTTCGTCACGGCCCTTGAGGCGGTCTTTCCGGCGGTGCACGCGGGTCCTGTGCGGGCGGCGATACTCATCGGGATGATCCTGGCGCTGAGTCTGGTCAACTACCTTGGAATCGATGTCGCGAAGCACGTGAACAACATCGCGACGATCGGCAAGCTCGCGCCGATCGTCATCTTCATCGGCGTGGGGATCTTCTGCATCAAAGGCGGCAACTTCCAGCCGATCGTGCCCGAGGGCTTTACCGTCAACTCGTTTGCCGAGGCGGCCATCCTCATCTTCTACGCATTCACCGGCTTCGAGGCCATGGCGAGCGCCTCAGAGGAGATGGACAACCCGAAGCGGAATCTGCCGATCGCCATCGCGACGGCGATCGGGTGCGTCTCGCTCATCTACATCCTGCTGCAGTTCGTGTGCATCGGTATCCTCGGCGGGGCGCTCGGCTCGACATCAACCCCTGTCGTCGACGCGATGGCGACCTTTCTGGGAGAGGGCGGCGGCATTCTCGTCACCGTCGGAACCGTGATCTCGATTCTGGGCATCAACGCCGCGAGTTCGATCTTCGTGCCGCGCGGCTGTCTGGCTCTCGGGGAGCGCGGCATGCTGCCGCCGATCGTGAAGAAGATGAGCCGGCGAAACACGCCGGTCATCGCGATCGCGATCTCGGCGGCGCTCGTGATACCGCTCGCGCTTTCCGGAACGTTCACCCAGCTCGCGGCTATCAGCGTCATCTCGCGGTTCACGCAGTACATTCCCACCTGTCTGTCCGTCATCGTGTTTCGCCGGCGAGGGATGAAGTCCACGTTCAGGCTGCCCCTCGGTTACGCGATACCGGTGGCCGCCGTCGTCGTGAGCGGGTGGCTGCTGATCAACTCCGACATCGTGAAGCTCGCCGCAGGGCTCGGCGCCATGGTGATCATCGCGCCGATCTATCTGCTCATCCGCCGCTACAACGAGCGGCACGGATACGAGTTCACCGATGCGGAGTAGGTGAAGTGGTTCGCGAGCCGTGAGTTCACGGGCTGCAGCCTCCGTTTATCAGCGATCTAATGCGTTTTCGAAATCAACGGGTATCTCGTCCGTGCGCGATATCTTTCAAACTGACGCTCGAACTCTTGGCTGAAAGCCTTCGCAATGAGGATGACGATCAGCCGGGCTGTACCGATACCAGTACAGTTTCGGCACCGAGAACCACTGCCCTATGATGTACCGATCCAGATCACAAGCTGAGAGGCGAGTAGGAGACGATGGCCCACCGGATGATCTGGTATTCGATTTGGTCAGCAAACTAGCTCGAATCATCCATAGCTTCGACTTCTTGCTCTGCCAGCCGAATTGTCTGCAGCTATAAACATCCCTCCGTGGGTTCGCCGCATGAGATACAATCAGTGCAGGTCGGTGCAATGACCGTGTGACGCCACCAATGTCTGGAACTGCGATTTTTGCGGATTTTACCTAACAAGTCCCGACATCGCTGTGCATGAACCGATTATCATCAGGAGAAAAATAATATCTATGAATGAAATGACAGTGCCCGCGATAGCAAGGCCCCTAGGAATTTTGAAAATACCGATCACCGAAAGCACTGCTCCCAAGAGCCATAGCACCCACCCGATTACCGGGATCCACGACAAAAAGAGAGCGATCAGGGAGAGCACGAAACCAGCCGTGCCGAGACTATTTGTTGTTGCTGCCGCAGACGTCTGAACATTGATAGTAGTCTGTGGGCCCTGTGGATAGTTTTGATATTGCCCCTGTTGAGTTGCCTGACCGTAGCACGTAGGCGCAGCTGCCTGATCGACGGTTACCCTTGTGGCGCTAGCTGCCGGTTGAACTTGGTCAGGCTGTTGTTGTCCTGTGTCGTCTCCATTCATTTGAGCACCGCAGTGCGCGCAAAACCGGACATCGTCTTGATTTTGCGCTCCGCATGCTTTACAGATCATAATGTCTCTCCTAAACGTATACGACTTGGCCGATCATCACGTGCCGAGCATCTCGCTCTTGTTAAAGAACCTCCCTATTAAAAGATCTGACTAACTAATTGAGCTGCTCGAGAACTTTAGTACACTTACATTATATATCAGCACGTATATTGTGCTGTCAATATAAATCTGCATTCTATACTAGTGTCTACCTCCAAAACTCTCCTTATAGCTGAAAACACCCCTGCCGTCTTCGTTCTTGAATTCTCGTTCCACAATATTTTCTACGTGATTCTCTCGGTGCATGCAGTTGGGCCGATTATCGCCGACGGCAGGCAATCACTAGAAAGCTCGCACAGGATGAGAAAACGACTGTCTGCATTAGCCTAGGAGAATTTAATCAGCGCACCGGGTTGTCCAGCTTTTCTTAGATTGTGGATTGCTTTAGCATCTAGCATTGACAGTTCAGAAATCCGTTGAACGGATGTGCATCCCCTCGACCACGAGTGGAAAGCATCGATAGAGCTTCACGGCGACACGAATCCGAGAAATCAGCTCTTTGTACTTCAAAGGGCCGTCCGGCTTGAACATGGCCGCAAAAAGTGTTTGTGGTCGGCTTGAAACCGATGCCAACAGCTTGAGATAGATTACCACCAACGCCGTATCAGTATAATTGTTGATCTTCTAAAAAGTTGTCGTTGATGATCCGAAGTCGCATCTGCAGGCTTTGGTAACGGTTTGGATAGAGTCTTGCTCACCGAACGAATGAATCGGCTGATCGAGAATTCACTCAGGAAGCCCGTCATCACGTGCGCCGCCCAGACCGTCGAATATATCCACTGTCGCGGACTGAAGCGTAAGAACGATTTTCTTCTGAAAAGAGTTGCATCGATTTTTCGAGATTCTTTTAACCACATTCGCGGACTCGTCCAAGAGGTCGGCAACTATGTCAACTTCGGAATTGGGTGCCGACGAGGTTTGGATAATAACTTGATGCGCTGCGGATCCTGAGTTCGGCGCGACCATCGGGTGCCCTGCATATCGTCACCTACGCTTTCGTCGCAGCAATGGCCTCGATCTCAACTTTGCTGCTCATTGGTAACTTAGATACCTCGATTCCCGATCGTGCGGGATAGGGTAACGACAGGACCTCTTCAAAAGCTTTGTTTACTTCGGCGATATCGGCGATATCCGTCACGAAGACGGTTAGCTTGACAACATCGTCTAGTCCGGAATCTTCACAATTCAGCACGCTCTCGAGGTTGTGCAGACTTTGCTTCGTTTGTTCATAGGCGGTTTTACCGACTATCTCCCCGGTATCTGGGTCTAGCGGCAGCTGCCCTGAAGTGAAGGTCAACTGGCCTTGCTGTCGATACGCTGAATAGGGCCCTATAGGATTTGGAATCTTCCCCATATCGCACGCACCTTCTTTCTATTCCGTCCCACTGCTCTCGATTAAAAAGTACGCTCTTTTTCATCTTGTGTCAATATTTTATTATTGTAATAAAAATATATGCTAGCACGTTGCAAATCGGCGAATGAGTATCTTTTTTGAAAACCACTCTGTTTCATTCTTTTCATGTTAAGAAATTAGTATCAATTTAACCGCCCTGTCGCAGCGACAGGGCCGTTCGAAAAGAGATTGCACCATGTCTGCCACGATCGATGAATACCGGAAACTCGTCCATTTTCTAGGAATCATCTTGGGGAATGACTATGAAATCGTACTTCATTGGCGCGATTCGGATGGATCGTATTACATCGCGGAAATCGAGCACTCCTACATAAGCGGTCGCAACATCAATTCACCCATAACAGATCTCGCGTTGGAACTCGTTAAAAACAAGACCTACCTAAAACAGGATTATGTCAGCGGTTATAAAGCAACCTCATCAGGTAAAAAGTCGGTTCAAGGCTCAACTTACTTCATTAAAGATGAGACGGGGACATCGCTGCAGGGAATGCTCTGCATCAATTTCGATCCCAGCAGGTACGTCCAGCTTGCAAACAGTGTTTTAAGTCTCACGGGCTTAGACGACATTCCCATTCGTAGCCTTGTTAACGGAGCACATTCAACCACAGAGAGTAACTCCGTTGAGAACGCGGCTATAGAGATGCTTCACTCAAGCGTCGACGACAGCATCCGAGCGATTGTTGACACGCATCTGATGGACCCAAACGTTACACTGACACAGGAGACCCGCATGAAAATCGTCCAGGCTCTGTACGACAAAGGCGTCTTCCAAATCAAAGGAGCGCTACCGAATGTTGCGAAGATCCTGAATGTCTCCGATCAGACGATCTACCGATACCTGAGGATGATCGACAAATGATGCGTGTGACTTACCGGGAGGGCTCGATGCTCATGAACTCCGCAATGCTGCCCATCATAGGATGTTCGCGCTCGGCGGCTCCGCAGCTGCCGAGCGCTAACAAGCCAATACCAGTCAGCGCCGGAGTTCAAATTCGCAACTCATGACATCATCTGAATTTCTGCCGATCATAACGATGAATTCGCCGGGCTCAGACCCAAATGACATGTCTTGACGATAGAACCGAAGCATGGATTCTGAGATCAAAAATGACACGCTTCGCTTCTCTTTCGGTCCGAGATGAACGCGTTCAAATCCCTTCAGCTCCTTCGTCGGACGAACAACGCTACCCGCGACATCTCTGATATACAGCTGTACGATTTCATCGCCTTCGATATCACTCATGTTCTCGATATCGATTGACGCTGTGATATTTCCATCAGCTGCAAGGACGTCGTCGCTTAGCCGCAGATTGTCATACGAGCACTCATGGTACGAAAGACCGAATCCAAATGGGTAGAGCGGATCGGTCGGACAGTCCACATATCGAGAGGTAAATCGATTCGTATGCTGCGATGTGCGCTCCGGGCGGCCGGTGTTGAATGCATTGTAATAGATCGGTACTTGGCCGGTTGCAAGTGGAAAGGTCATAGCGATACGACCCGATGGGTTCACATGGCCAAACATGATGTCGGCAATTGCATGCGCTCCCTCGGTGCCGGGAAACCACGCTTCGATCACGGCGTCAGAATTCTCAGCGATATCAGTCAGAACCGGAGCGCGACCGCTGAAGACAATCGTGATCACCGTTTTGCCGAGCGCGCGAATGTCTCGAAGCAGATCGCGCTGAATGCGTGGCAGCTGAAGATCCGTCTTGCTGCCGCCCTCCCCGCTTTCCATAGGATGCTCTCCGAGTGCCATGATGATCACATCGGCACCGCGAGCAACCTCGAGTGTCGCCGCGCGCCTCGATGGCATGGGGTAGAGCGATATGATCTCCAAACGCGGTGCTTACAGCCCTCTCTCGGCGCAGGACGAGTTCCTCGAACTCGTCGGGCACCAGCCCGTCATCAGCCATGTGGGAACAAAGCTCATGAATCACCTCCTCACGAGTTCTCACGTTGAGATGAGGAAAGAAGAGCGATGGTGAGAAAAATCGCAATGCGGAACCAGCTCGAAGGGGACGCTCGAGTATGAGGTTCTTCAGGTCATGCGCATCGCTATCGTTGAAGAAGAGCGATACGCGACAGACTGGAATAGGGATTCGAACACTTAACGGAACAGTGGTAAACACATAGTCTGTGTGCGAGAAGTCATATGAATCCACCCGTCCGGCATCACAGGTCTCCACGCGGTCAAGATATGCCGCGAACTTCTCACGGATGCGATACTCGAGGAGCCGCGCACTGCCACGACCTGAGGCGCACACGATGAGCACGTTTCTCTTAATTGGTTTGCGTCGTCGTTCGACGCCAAGCGCGTATGCGAGGGCGATATAACCTAGCTCCGCCTCGCTCAATGCGCCGCCAAAACCATCCGTAATGTCTTGAGCTGAATCGATCGCCATTGAATACGCAAGCGGGTACTTGATCTTGATATCTTCAAGCAGTGGGTTGTCCATCCCCATACCGTAATGCAAGCGCACCGAAAGGGGCTGAATATGTCGAGCGAGATTCATTCGAAGCTCAAGATCTCCACGCAGGTCAAAATGATAGACGAGCCAGACTCGCTCAAGCATCTTGGAAACGACAGACCAGACCTCCTCAGAGATGGCTTCCTCACCATCCGCATCCTTCTCGGGCAGCATCTGCTTTCCCTCAAGGTGAATTGCGATGTAGGCGATCTCCTCCTCGGGAAGAACGACATCGAGTTCATTGCCAATTCGTGCCGCCATGTTTTGAGCAACCTGAAACGCCGCGCACTTTCGAATTGCTTCTAATCGCTCGGCAGGCATAGGCACATAGCAGCCCTCCTCGATGCGTGCCAATGCTATGGCCATATGAACAAGAAGGTTCTGACACAGGACGCTGGAGATCTCATAGCCGGCCTCTCGCTGTGCCATCTCGAGCGCGTCCGAGACAACGGCTAGGCAACGGCGTCCGCAACTCCCCTCATCCCGATCCATCAACAGACTTACGGCGTTGTTCGCCAAGCAGATCCGCCGTTGGAATTCAGGGCCGATAACGCGAATTCCACGGTGCGGTTTGCGCTCGACGGATAGGCCAAATGGTGCAAGCATGCGCTCAACCTGCTTGAGTTCTCCCGAAATCGTAGCTCTGGAGACAAAAAGGACACGCGAGAGATCATCGAGCCTGATCCAGCCGTCTCGTGCAAGAAGGTCTTCCACGAGGTAGGCAACGCGCGAAGCAGAAGCGGAGGCAGCAGTTATGCCGCGACGCATCTTTTGCAAGAATAGTTCAAAAGATGCTTCGCTCTTAAGGGAGAGAACATATCCGCACGCGCGGTGGTATAGAATTTCTCCAGCTCCATCGCATCTTGAATTGAAATGTTTGATGTATGTTCTGACCGTCCTTGTGCTTACACCAAGTTCGCTCGCCAGATCAGCTGGCAGCATCGGCCCACATGACGCTAGCAGATGCAGCATATCAAGTTCACGCACGAACCCTCCCTTCTCTATGACAACAGTATGGGATGGCCATGATTCTGGTTCCATCCCAAGTGTTTCCGTGCGCGGGAGCCATAGGGGAAGCTGAGGTGAACAATAGAACTTTTGTTCGATTACAACGAGATGCTAATCGCTCTCGACAAGGGGTCATATTTCGAGATCGGCGACATCGTAGACATCATCGATCAAGTGAAACGGCAGGTCATGCTCCCGACATTCGATGAGAGTACGCTCGTTGTCCTCGATGAGATCATCGAGGGCAACGCTATCGAATATGCGCTGCTCGATTACATTCGCGAATCGGACGACATCGCCGCCATGAGCCCCATCTTCAAGAGGTCGAGGGAGAGCACCGGATAGCGGTAGCGCTCCATCAGCTTTTGCGCCAACAGGGTTTTTCCGGTGTGGCTCGCGCCTGTTATGAGAATCACCATCGACCGAACATCCCCCACCCATTCAAACGCGGCCAACAGCTCGCATCGGTTTCGGATCTCCTTGAGCCTACCTACCATCCGAGCGAGCCGTTTCTCGCGCCCTGCATCGGTCTCGGCATCCAAATAGGCTCGTGTGCAGGCCTTCCATGCCGATGACGACATGACGAGATAGCTCGCAAGGACGACCTCGTATGACGCGAGTATTTCGATCACGGTCGCTATATCACTCTCAGAGGTGCCGAGTAGCCTCGGCATGGATCGCAGGAACGATTTTCTTCGAGAAAGAGCCGCGTCAATCATTTCGTCAGCTCTTTGAACACGTCGGCATACTTCTCCATGAAGTCGACCGCTACGTCGACAGCATCAGTGGGCACCGCGGCGTGCTGGATGACGACCCGAGGCTCGTTGTTCTTCAAGACGGCCACCGGTCTGCCGGTCCTGTTCACCTCGGCGGTAACGCGCGAGAAGTTGTTCCTGGCATCTGCCAGGCCCATGGTTAGCGTCGACATATCCGGCTCTTTTCTCTGATAGCTAGAACTATAACCAGATATATGGACGGAGGCGGTCCGACGCTCGCCGCATCAGCATCCTGTCGGCGTCACTCCCACTCGATCGTCGCCGGCGGCTTGCTCGTGATGTCATAGGCCACGCGGTTGACGCCTCCGACCTCGGCGACGATGCGACTTGAGATATGCGCCAGCACATCATAGGGCAGCCGGGCCCAGTCCGCCGTCATCGCATCTGTGGACTCCACAGCGCGCAGGATGACGGGCCGACCGTAGGTCCGCTCGTCTCCCATGACGCCGACGCTTCTGATGTCGGGCAGCACGGCGAAGTACTGCCAGCAGCTATGCGCTGAGTTGCGTTCGCCGGTCTGTCTGAAGAGCCGCTCGTTGTAGGCGTCGAGCTCCTCGCGCACGATCGCGTCGGCGTCCTTCAGGATCGCCAGCTTCTCGGCGTCGACGGCGCCGATGATGCGGATCGCGAGTCCGGGTCCGGGGAAGGGCTGACGGTAGACGATGTGGCCGGGCAGCCCGAGCTGGAGCCCCAGCTCGCGAACCTCGTCCTTGAAGAAGTGATCGAGCGGCTCGATCAGATCGAAGCTGACTCCCTCAGGGAACGGGATGAGGTTGTGATGGCTCTTGATGGTCGCGGCCCTGCCGCCAGTCTTGCGCGCACCGCTCTCGATGATGTCGGGGTAGATCGTCCCCTGCGCGAGAAAGCGCACCCCGCCGGTGCGCTGCGCGACGGCGAAAAACTCCTCCCAGAACTGCGTGCCGATGATGCGGCGCTTCTCCTCGGGGTCGACCACGCCCGCGAGCAGCGCGGCGTAGCGCTCCTCGGCGTGCACGTGCACGAAATCGACGTCGAACTGGCTGCTGAAGATCTCCTCCACCTGCTCCGGCTCATTCTTGCGCAAAAGCCCATGATTGATGAAGACACACGTGAGCCGTGGGCCGATCGCGCGGGCGCACAGCGCCGCCACCACGCTGGAGTCCACGCCGCCGGAGAGCGCCAGAATCACGCGCGCATCTCCGACGCGCTCGCGGATCTCGGCAACCTTGGCCTCCACGATGCTCTCCATCGTCCAAGAGGGCTCAAGGCCGCAGATGTCGAACAGGAAGTTGGACAGGATCTGCTCGCCGCACTCGGTATGGCGCACTTCGGGGTGGAACTGCGTCGAATACAGCCGACGCTGATGGTCCTCCATCGAGGCGACCGGGCAGGCCTCCGTGCTCGACGTCACCGTGAAGCCCGCGGGCGCGGAGCTCACGGCGTCGCGATGGCTCATCCACACGGTCTGCTTGAGCGGCGTGGCGTTGAGCAGACGCGACTCGCGCTCGCGCTCGATGCTCGCCGGCCCGTACTCACCGACCTCGACGTGGGCGACCTGGCCGCCAAGCGTCGACGCCATGATCTGATGTCCGTAGCAAAATCCCAGCACCGGCACACCGAGCTCGAAGATCGCCGGATCGATCTCAGGAGCGTCCTCGGCGTAGACCGAGGCGGGGCCGCCTGAGAGGATGAGCGCGGAGGGCTCCATGGCCTCGATGTCTGCCGCTGGGCTGTCGCCGGCGACGATCTCGGAGTACACGTGCAGATCGCGCACGCGACGGGCGATGAGCTGGCCGTACTGCGCGCCGAAATCGAGAACGAGCACCTTCTGGCTGGCTGCCATGTTTGTCTCCTATCTTCGTTTCATTCTGATCGATGATACCGCATGGATGCTCTATGCTACAAAGTCGATTGAAAACACGTCGCTTGCCCAGAAGACTCCCAAACAACCAGAAATGCTCCAAGCGACGCATCGCCAACGCAGGGCTCAGAGTTCGGCTCGGAAGGGACATCGCCATGAAGCACATCCTTCTTGTCGCCACAGGCGGCACGATCGCCTCGACCGAGGCCGGCCGCGGGCTGTCCCCTGCCCTCACCGGAGAGGAGCTCGCTCGGGCGGTACCCGAGATCGCGGCGCTGTGCGACATCGAGATCATGCAGCCCATGAACATCGACAGCACGAACATGCTGCCTGTCAACTGGCTGCGCATCCGTGACATCATCGTCGAGCGATACGACGCGTTCGACGGCTTCGTCATCCTGCACGGCACCGATACCATGGCGTACACGGCGGCGGCGCTGTCCTATCTCATCCAGCAGAGCCCCAAGCCGATCGTCATCACCGGCTCGCAGCGACCGATGGGAAGCTCCTTCACAGACGCGAAGCTGAACCTCTACCAGAGTCTGCGCTTCGCCACGGATGCGCGCTCCCATGACGTCACCATCGTGTTCGGCGGCATCGCCATCGCGGGCACGCGCGCCAGAAAGCAGCGCACGATGAGCTCGAATGCCTTCACGAGTGTGAACTACCCTCCGCTGGCCATCATCCGAAATGATCGGGTCATTCGCACCGATTGCGCTGAGATGATGTCGGCCCAGTTCAGCAGTACCGTGCACGCCGCGCTCGACTACGCGCGCGCCGAGCGCGCCTCTGTGAAAGACCTACGTCCCGAGGATCTCGCCGCAGCGGGGCCGATCGCACAGTCGAGCAGAAAGCGCTCCGGAAAGGCTGGCGCTCTTGGCATCGAGCAGCCTCGAGCACCGCACACCTATGAGGGACTCGATGAACGGGTCTTCGTCTTGAAGCTCACCCCGGGTCTCAAACCGAGCATCTTCGAGACCCTGCGGCCCTCCTACGACGCCGTCATTCTTGAGACCTTCGGTCTGGGCGGCATCCCGAGCCATGAGGAGCGATCTCGCTCCTTCCAGCATGCCATCTTCGATTGGGTCGACTCAGGCCGCACGATCGTCATCACGACACAGGTGCCCGAGGAGGGCCTTGACCTCGGCGTCTACGAAATCAGCAGACCGTATGCCGAGCACCCCGGTATCCTTCGGGGTGACGACATGACCACCGAGGCGCTTGTCGCCAAAACGATGTGGGCGCTCGGGCAGTCCCATGATCCAGATGTCGTGCGCACCCTGTTCTACCTGCCTGTGAACCACGACCGGCTCGTCATCGCCTGAGCATCTCGAGAATCTGACACAGACGGCAGGGACTCGTGATATCGCGGCCCCTGAGGTTATCCTCGTGGCAGGGATGTGATCAGCAGGGACGACGAACTCACAGCGATATTCCGACGCCGGTAAGTGCGGATACGATGAGATAGGCGTGGACGAGGTTCAAAACGACAACGGTGACGAGGCCATTGCGCATGAAGCGCTCGAAGGTGAAGGATGACGCCGCCGGCGTCTTCTCAGCGACGGCGCGCGCCTGCCGGTGAGCGCTCACGTACATCCCGATGCCGAGGAGCAGGCACAGGACCGGCGCGCCGAGCAGCTCGTAGCGGCTGCCCCAGCGCGTGGGCTCACCGGCCGCGTTGAAGCCCAGTGCGATCCGATCTCCCATCTGCGGCAGGAACACCGCAGCCGATATCAGCGGCAAGACCGTGAGAGCGAGCAGCGCGACGCTCATGTAACCCGCTCGCCTTCCGTATGAAAACATATCAGACTCCCTCGGACGCGGTCTCAGACATTGAAGCGAAAATGCACCACGTCACCG
This sequence comes from Coriobacterium glomerans PW2, assembly GCF_000195315.1. NCBI lineage: Bacteria > Bacillati > Actinomycetota > Coriobacteriia > Coriobacteriales > Coriobacteriaceae > Coriobacterium > Coriobacterium glomerans. Next base: position 331,799 of record NC_015389.1, on the reverse strand, counting down.
TCGGCCATCACATACTCCTTGCCTTCCATGCGCAACCGTCCGACAGAGCGAGCCCCCTGCTCGCCGCCGTATTCGATATAGTCGCTGTAAGCGATGACCTCAGCTTTGATGAAGCCGCGCTCGAAATCCGAGTGGATGACCCCTGCGGCCTGAGGCGCGGTTGCTCCGCGATGCACGGTCCAGGCTCGGACCTCCATCTCGCCTGCGGTGAAAAATGACTGAAGGCCGAGCAGCGCGTAGGCCGCCTGCGCGAGCGCCTCCAGACCGGAGCGCTCAAGACCCAGCTCATCTAGATACTCGCGCGCCTCATCTGGCTCCAGCTCCGAGAGCTCGGCTTCGACCTTGGCGCATACCGGAATGGGAACCGCACCTGCGATCGGTGCCGGTTTCTCGTCGAGCATGTCCTCGTCGATGTTGGCGACGTAAAGCATCGGCTTCATCGTGAGCAGAAACAGCTCGCGAGCGCGTTCGCGCTCCTCATCGGTCATCTGCATCTCGGCAGCCCTGTGTCCCTCATCCAACCAGGCGATGAGACGCTTGGCGAGATCGAGGCGCGCTGCCACCTCCCGATCGCGACGCGACTCCTTCTCGAGCTTCGGCAGCTGCCGCTCGAGCGTGCCGATGTCCGCCAGAATGAGCTCGCACATGATGGTCTCGGCATCCGCGGCGGGATCGACGCGGCCATCGACGTGCACGACGTCATCATCCTTGAAGTATCGGACGACCTCGCAGATCGCATCGGTCTCGCGAATGTTCGCCAGAAACTGATTGCCGAGGCCCTCTCCCTCGTTGGCTCCTTTCACCAAGCCCGCTATGTCGACGAACTCCACGGTCGCGGGAACGATCCGCCCCGGTCGCGCGATTTTCGCGAGCCTATCCAGCCGATCATCCGGAACGTCCACGACGCCCACGTTCGGATCGATCGTCGCAAACGGATAGTTCGCCGCAAGGCCCCCCTTCTTGGTGAGGGCGGTGAACAGCGTGGACTTGCCCACATTGGGAAGGCCAACGATACCGATGGAAAGCGACACGACGATTCCTTTCGTAGTAGAGCGGATCATGCGCAAAGGCTGGCTCGCTCAGTCTGAGAGCTTCTCCACCTGATCCAGAATCTTGTTGAGCTTCTTCTTCGCAATGGCCTTGGCCTTCTCCGCATCCTTGCGGGCGCGCGCCGCTTCAGCGGCTTTCCGCTCTGCCTCCGGATCGAGAACGACAAGCTCGGAGCCATCGTGCTCCCTGAGCGTGAGGGCATGGGGCTCGCAGACCTCCGCGCACAGCCCGCAGCCCAAACAGTAGGTCGGCTCGACCGCGAAACGGCCGTTTGCGCCCACGAGATCGCACGCGAACGTCGGGCAGACCTTCATGCACTCACCGCACATGGTGCATGAGGCCGGATCGCACTCGGGTACGCGCGTGACGACGTTGCCTGCGAGATCGGGATGGCTCTGCAGCGTCGAGAGGAGAAGCTGACGCCCTTGGGTCAACTGTCGGCGCTGTTTGTGCGTCGTGACACCGCAGGCGGCATCCAAGGTGCGCTCGAGCTTCATGATGCTGCTGGAATGATCTCTGATCTTCTGAGCGACGGTCGTGATAGCCGCTGCGGCGGGGCTCAGCTTGGAAACAGTGATACCGGTGGTGCGCACGATGTTGTCCATGAACTCCTTGCGCTCGTACTCCCGACGCTTCACGCAGGTGAGCTCCTGAGCTTCGACCTCGAGTCCCAATCCGGTGCCCGCCCATCGCTCAGCCTGGGCGATCGCTTCCTCGAGCGCGGCCTCACCGGTGGTCGTCCGACATTTGTCGCAGATTCCAAGCGGCAGGTAGACGCTCACATTGGGATAATCAGCGAGCACCGAGAACCATGTCTCGGAGCTTATGTCGCCCACGCAGGCGACAACGACCTCATTGGCGCGCGGCACCCGACGCAGCGCGCGCGTGCAGGTGACGAAGGCGCGCTCATAGGCCGCAGCGGCGGTAGCGATCGCATCGTAGGCCCGCTTGGGTTGCAGTCTCGGTGTCGAGAACACCTCGGTCGGACATGCACCCACGCAGACGCCGCATTTGCGGCATGTGTCCAGGATCTCGACGGATGAGTCCTCGATCTCGATTGCACCCGTCGGGCATGCATCCATGCACGCCCGACATCCGCTCTTCTCTGACTTGCATACGAGACAGGGAAGCGAATTCGCATACGGTCGATCCTTGTAATCGGCCGGGTTCCAAGTGGGCCCCTCCGGAGAGCCCTGGGGGGTCTTGCCCAGAAACGTGTCCGTAAGCGACTCAAAGGGCTCCTTGAGACCGCTGATGCTCTTGCTGATATCGATCAGGTCGTCGAACAGATCGTTTTTTTGGGCCATGTCGGACCACCCCTCGCTGCGATATTGCGCGACTTCTTCTCGGATGCGCACCACGTATGCTAATACATCTTACGCGCCCAGTCCGGCGCGCAACCGAGATGCAGGAAACCTCCCGGTGTCCCCCGCGGTCCGTCTGGCTGTGTGTCAGACGGACCCGAAGGCGCACCGGGAGGCTCCCGATATCATGCCGCATGTCTAACCGTGACGGCCTAGTACATGCCGCCGCCCTGCTGGCCCGCCGTGGCTGCTGCGATAGCATCCTCGAGCTGGGTGTTCTTCGGAATGTCGGTGACGGTGGCCTCGGTGATGAGAATCAGCGACGCGACCGATGCGGCGTTCTGCAGCGTGGTGCGGGTGACCTTGACGGGGTCGAGCACGCCCATCTCGATCATGTTGCCCCAGGTGTCGGCTGCGGAGTCCAGACCCTCGCCCGCAGGCAGGCTGGCAACCTTGTCGACGACGACGGCGCCCTCGAAGCCAGCGTTCTGCGCGATCGTCGCCACCGGGGCGCTCAGCGCCTTCTTCACGATGTCGATACCGATCTGCTCCTCGGGGTCGGAGATCTTGATGGAGTCGAGCGCGGGCGAAGCGTCCATGAATGCGACGCCGCCACCGGCGACGATGCCCTCCTCAACAGCCGCACGAGTCGCCTGCAGAGCATCCTCGACGCGGTGCTTGATCTCCTTGAGCTCGGTCTCGGTCGCCGCGCCCACCTTGATGACGGCGACGCCGCCGGAGAGCTTGGCCAGCCGCTCCTGCAGCTTCTCGCGATCGAAGTCTGAATCAGTGTGCTCGAGCTCGCCCTTGATCTGGGAGACACGGGCCTCGATGTCCTCTTTCTTGCCGGCGCCGTCGACGATCGTGGTCGTATCCTTGGTGACCGTGACCGACTTCGCGGTACCGAGCATATCGGCGGTGATGTCTGCGACCTTGATGCCGAGCTCATCGAGGGCGGCCTGACCACCGGTCAGCGCGGCGATGTCCTCGAGCATCCGCTTGCGGCGGTCGCCATAGCCCGGGGCCTTCACGGCGATGACGTTGAGCGCGCCGCGGATCTTGTTGAGCACGAGCGTAGGCAGCGCCTCGCCGTCGATGTCCTCGGCGATGATGACCAACCCCTTGCCGGCGTGCTGCACGGCCTCGAGCACCGGCATGATGTCCTGCACATTGGAGATCTTCTGATCGGTCATGAGGATGAAGGGATCCTTCAGCACGGCCTCCATGCGATCGTTATCGGTGACGAAGTACGCCGACACGTAGCCCTTGTCGAACTGCATGCCCTCCACGGTGTCGATCTCGATGTCAAAGGTCTGCGAGTCCTCGACGGTGATCACGCCATCCTTGCCCACGACGTCCATGGCCTCGGAGATCTTCTCGCCGACCACGGGATCACCAGCGGAGATGGTGCCGACTGAAGCGATCTGCTCCTTGGTCTCGACGGGCACAGCCTGCTTCTTCATCTCTTCAACCGCTGCGTGAACGGCCTTGTCGATGCCACGACGGATCGCGAGCGGGTTGGCACCGGCCGCGACGTTGCGCAGCCCGTCATTGACGATGGCCTGAGCGAGCAGGGTGGCGGTGGTGGTGCCGTCGCCGACGGTGTCGTTGGTCTTGGTGGCGACCTCTTTCACGAGCTGGGCGCCCATGTTCTCGACGCTATCCTCCAGCTCGATCTCCTTGGCGACCGAGACGCCGTCGTTGGTGATCGTGGGAGCTCCGAACGAGCGCTGCAATGCCACGTAACGGCCCTTCGGGCCCATGGTCACGGTTACGGCGTCAGCGAGCTTGTTGACGCCCTTCGCGAGCTTGGTGCGCGCCGAGGTGTCGAATGAAATGTCTTTTGCCATCTTTGTATTCCTCCATTACTTGAGTGACCTGAGATGAGAACGTGCGATGAGCAGATCAAGATGAGGCTGGCCTGCGGCTGCTACTCCTCGATCGCGTAGATATCATCTGCGCGCATGAGCAGGTAATCTTCGCCATTCACCTTGACCTCGTTGCCACCGAACTTGCCGTAGATCACGGTGTCACCGACGTGGACGTCGATCGGAAGACGATCGCCCGAATCGCTGAGCTTGCCTGCTCCGACAGCGACGACCTCGCCGCGCTGCGGCTTCTCCTGAGCGTTGCTGGCGATGTACAGACCGGACTTGGTCTTGTGCTCAGCTTCATCAGGCTTGACCAGAACGCGATCTCCCAGTGGTTTCAGACTCATGTTTGACTCCTCCTTTTCGCGGACGCGGAGACGCATGCAGCACCCCGCAGAACCCGGCCTTCACGTACGCCAAGAATACTACCCATCAATTGCAACTTATACAACCGGATGCAAAAAATCTCACATTTTGACACTTAGATTTTTTGCTGCGTGCACCAGCATGCTTTGCGGAGGGGACTCAGCCCATGTCGCGAAAGCCGCGCCCCACGATTTCTGAGCTGTCAACGATGGTGATGAACGCGCATGGGTCGATCTCTCGAACGAACCGGCGCAGCTTCGCGGCCTGCCGACAGGTGAGCACGCTCATGATCACGGTCTCGCAGCTACCTGAGAACGCGCCATAGCCCCGGCTGATCGTGGCGGTGCGCTCCAAGCGCTTCACGATGAACGTTTCTACCTCAAGCGGGCGTCGGCATATGATCGTGCAGACCTTGCGCAGATGTATGCTCTCGATCGACTTGTCCACCACGAGCGTCTTGGCAAACAGGCCCAAAACGCAGTAGAGTCCCACACGCGGGCCATACAGAAGCGCGGCGATGCACACGATGCCGACATCGACCAGCATGAGCGCTCGGCCGATCTCAAGACTCGTATAGCGCTTGAGGATCATCGCCAGGATATCGGTACCGCCCGTCGAGGCACCGATGTCGAACACGATCGCACTGCCGATCGCCGGCAACATGACAGCGAAACACAGATCCAGCCACATGTCCCCGGTCAGCGAGCGTCCGTAGGGAAAGATCCATTCGAACAGCGAAACGTAAGCGGATAGCGCGAAGGAGGCGAAGACGCTCCACACGAGCTGGCGTCGATCCAGAAAGATGTAACCGAGTCCGACGAGTACGATATTGAGGATCCACATGAACGCGCCGACAGGAAGCTTCGGCATGAGCGTGGCGAGTACGACCGACACCCCCGATGTGCCGCCGAAAGCGAAGTTGTTCGGCGTCTTGAACAGCACAACCGCCAAGGCGGTCAACACGAGACCGAGGTTGAGCATCACAAGGAACTGGATGAGATGAGGGCGGCTGCCGCGTTTCATGCACACCTGTTCGCCATGAGCGACCGCTTCAGGCGTGATCAGATGTCGGATCGGCTCTACCGGAGGGACGGCCTCCAAGGTTGCGAAGCCGACTCTGTCCGCCCCCTCTGAACCTGAAGACATCAGCTCGGCTGGTGGCTCTCCTCCATCGCTGTCGCCCTCACGAGCAGCACACGACTGAGATTCATCGGACGATTCCGCGCTCTCGTTCGCCATCTTGCATCCCCCTTGGATCAACAGCGACATATACCGATGCGACAGATGGTATCAAGATACAAGGTGAGCACAAGACCAGGTCGGCATATGACACAAAAAGGGTGATGATCGTGCAGCGTCGCTACAAGATGGCGGCGATTCGCAAATTTATTCGCCAGCGACATGAAGACTGCGATGGCCGGTCACCAGATGCTTTAGAACGCGGGCTGCACATCCTCCCCATACGTGTCTTTGAGATAGGCTTTGAAATCATCGGACTGCAGCGCCTTGACAAGTGCGCCTATGTTCTTGTCGTCTTTCTTCTCCGATGTGGTCGCTATGATATTCGCGTACTGCTTGACCGCCTCGGAATCAGGCGACTCGAAGGCGATCGCATCTTTCACATGCAGATCGGCTTGGAGTGCGAAGTTGCCATTGATGATCGCGAAGTCGACCGATTCCAGCGCACGCGGAATCGCAGCCGCCTCAAGCTCTTGAAACTCGATCTTATGCGGATTGCTCGCGATATCTTTGGTCGTCGCCTCGAGGTTCGTCGGATCCTTGAGTTCGATCAGCTTCTGTTCTTGAAGCAGAAGCAGAGCCCGGCCCTCGTTGGTGGGATCGCTGGGAAGTGCGATCTTCGCGCCATCGGAGATCTCGGCCAGATCAGCTGATTTGCCAGCATAGATGGCGATCGGTTCATAGTGGATGGCACCTGCGTTCACGAGGTCGGTCTTGTTCTCCTTGTTGTAGTTTTCGAGGTACTGAACGTGCTGAAAATAGTTCGCATCGATATCGCCGGATGTCGTATCCCTATTCGGGTGAATATAGTCGGTATACTCCTTGACAACGAGATCGATACCCTTTTCCTTCAGTTTGGGCTTGGCGAACTTGTTCAGGATCTCAGCATGGGGAGCCGCCGAGGCACCGACTCTGAGAGAATTGGCGTCCCTGGTGGTAGCCCTGTTGCATGCCGAGAGCCCGCCGAGTGCAAGAAGTCCGAATGCGGCGAGGGTGCCCTTCACGACACCGCGACGGGAAACTGCAGCGTTCGATATGGTTCGCATGATAATGTACCTCTCCTTGAAATATGATTTGACACTGTCGATCCGGTCGCGTCGCGCCGGTCACTGGAGTTCGAGCCAGGCGCCCCCCGGGGATCGGTTGGCACTTCGGCTCACCGATGATCCACCTTGCGCGCAATGAGATTGCACATACCCTGGATGATCTGCACGAGCACGATCAGCAGGATCACGGTAACGAACATGACATCGTTCTGATAGCGGTAGTAACCGTAGCGGATCGCGATGTCGCCCAAGCCTCCCGCGCCGACCGCACCGGCTATGGCGGTGTAGCCCAACACGGCGATCAGGCTGACCGCGACGCCGCGAACAATCGAGGGCAGCGCCTCGGGCAGCAGCGCGGAAAACACGATACGCGGCAATGAGGCTCCGCAGGCCTCGGCGGCTTCGACAGCCTCATGGCTGACTTCCGCCAGAGACTGCTCCACCATGCGCGCGATAAACGGGGAGGCGGAGACCACCAGCGGGAGAATGACGCCGCGCACACCGGTCGACGTGCCGGCAACGGCTGTCGAGACGGGCATGAGCGCGACGAGCAGTATGATGAAGGGCAGCGAGCGACCGATATTCACGACCCAGCCGAGAACGGCGTTGAACACCGGCTTCGGCCTGAGCGAACCCGGAGCCGTGAGATGCAGAACGACGCCTATCGCTATGCCGACCGCATACGCTATCGCTGTGGACAGAAAAACCATGACGAGCGTATCAATGACACCCTGAGACAGCAGATCGCCGAACTCACTCAGAAAATCGCTAATCATCCCAGTCCGCCCTCCCCAGAAGCACGCGCGTCGCCTCGGCCTGCGGATTCGCGAATACACTGTCGACCGCACCGCGCTCGACGATGCGTCCGCTATCGAGCACGGCCACGCTGTTGCAGATCTTTTCGACGACATCCATGGAATGAGTGATCACGACCAGCGTGACCTGCGTCTCGCGATTGATGTCGCGCAGCAGTTTGAGAATCGTGTTCGTGCTCATCGGGTCCAGTGCGCTGGTGGCCTCGTCGCACAAGATGACCTCCGGCTCGCAGGCCAGCGCCCGAGCGATCGCGACACGCTGCTGCTGGCCTCCGGAAAGCTGTGCCGGATATGCCGAAGGCTTGTCCTTGAGTCCGACGCGCTCGAGCAGAGCGAGTGCGCGCTCGCGATCGTGCGCAGTGACCCTGCCGTTCGCTGCAAGGAATGGAAAGCACACGTTATCCAACGCGGTCTTTTGCGCGAGCAGGCCGAAGTTCTGAAAAATCATGGCGACCCGACGGCGATACGCTCGAAGCGCTCCTTTGGAGAGCCTTGTGACATCTTGACCGTCAACGTAGACCCTGCCTGCGGTAGGTCGCTCGAGCAAGTTGATGACGCGCACGAGCGTCGACTTGCCGGCTCCGCTCATCCCGATGATGCCGAATCGATCGCCGTCCTCGATATCGATGGAGATGTCCCTGAGGGCGCGAACGGCGCTCTCGGCGGATCTTTGAGCCGAGATCGCCCCGTCATAGGTCTTGGAAACATGCTGAATGCTAATCACGATTGATACTCCGCTTGATATGAGGTGATAGGCGGGCCGTCCCGCGTGAGACGACCTAGTTGAGACGCCCGGTCCTATCATACCCGCAAAGAATGCGCGGCATGGCAAGGAGCCCGGGCGAGGGCATCTCCATGACCATCATCATCTTATGTGCAGCGGTCGCAATCATGGGAATGAGAATAGCATGGCTTCTCGGGATAAGGCAAGACCGATTTTGCTGCGACGCGCCCGGAATCCGAATCGAAACAATGCGGGGATAGCGATGGGGCGCCCGCGATGGGGACTCAGATATCCGAGTCATTCGGCTCGGCATCGGATGCGTCGTTGCCGATCTCATCTATGAAGCGTCTCTTGCTTTCGTTGTACGTCTCACGAGTCACCACGTCCTCGATGCGCAGATTGATGCCAGCGACCTCGAGGCCGGTCATCGCGGTCAAGCGATCGGTCACCCTGTTCTTGATATCCTCGAAGATAGCCGGCGCGTAGCATCCGTATTCGATTATGACCGAGATGTTCACGACCACGCGATTGTCATCGGTGACTTCGACTGTGACGCCCTTCGTCAGATTTTCAGCCCCGAGGTGCTCTTGAACGAAATGCATGAGGTTTCCCTTCATGCCGAGCACATGGGGAACCTCTCGCGTCGCCATGGCCACGATCTTCTCGATCACCCCACTCGAATAGGTCAGCGAGTCCTCGGACTCATCCCCGTCATCGTCGGCATCGTCCTGATCGCCCTCAGCGATCTCGGGCGGTGCGACGTCGGCCGGCTCATCGTCGCCATATCCGGGAGCGGAGACGCCACGATGCGGCTGTCCCGCATCCTCTGCGGGCAGCTCGCTGATCCCAGAGGGGGTACCTGCGACCTCGACAGCTCGCTTGATCTTGCTGTCCCCACCGATGTCCGTCATCGCGGCGCCCCTCTCAGTTGCTCCCATCGTCTGCGTGCAGACCGAGCGATCGGGAATCGTGGCTCATCCCACCCGATCGCTGCGGCCCCGTGCGCGGCTTGCGTCGCGCGAGATCACAGTAACGATATTACGACCGATCTTTGAAGAGTCGCGCGAAAAAGCCGATGATCCCTGTATCCCCATCGAGGATCTGCCCGATCGCGGCTCCGATAAGCACGAACAGGGCGATCACGATCGTATGCCACAGTCCGAAGCCGAGGATGAACAGCGCCAAGATGAAGCCTATGAGCGCAAAAAGCGTTGAATGCGGATGCTTGCTCGCATAGCTCCAAAGCGATCTGCCGAAGCCCGCGAAAAAGCCGACCGGATCCGATGCGGAGCCGTCCGAGTCCCCTTGCGAGCCGCCCTTCTTCTTCCGCTGTTCAGACTCCTGCTGGTTGTCATTCTGCTTCGAACGGTCGTCCTGCGTGGACCCCGTTGACGCAGATGAGGATGACGAGTCTCCGTCCGCGCGCGAAGACTGGGAGCCGTCTGCGGATGAATTCTCCTTTTTTGAAGTGTCCTCGTCATTCGTTGAATTCTTGGTGGACTTCTCAGCCTGCTTGGGGTTGCGCTCTATCGATGTCTTGGGTGCCTTGCCACCATTGTTACTCTTGCTCATGATCGACCTCTCTGATCGCGGTTGTGGTCTTGGTCGGCAGGAATCTCACACGCGCGGATACGCCCGATGTGCCGAGCATGTGCTCGCATGCTGAAACAACTCGCTCCTGTATTCGCTGCGCCATCGCATCGAGATCGGTCTGCTTCAACGGAATGGCATCGATCGTGAGACGCACCTCACTGCGGTCACGACCATGGATATGACCGCGAACGCCTTCAATCATCACATCTTGTGACTGCGCCGCCGCCCGAGCCGTGGAAATAAGCGCTGCCAAGCTGATCTCGATGCTCTCATCACCCTTCGGTCGCACGCTATCCGCCTCCGGCCTCGAGGCGATCGCTCGAATGAGCGTGATCAGGATTCCGAGCCCGACGATCGCCGAGCTTACAATGATCGCGATACGAGCCCAAGGACGGTCTATCATCTCTAGCAGCTGAGTCTCGAGAGGGCCGAACAGCAGAACCGAAAGCGATCCGATCACCACGACACCGGCAAGGGTGTACACCAAAGCGATGATGATCTTCAATACACGCATGCGTGCCTCCTTTCAGACGTGCGCGGTCGCGCACGCGCCCGATCGGATACCTTGACGCATGCTCTGCCGCGCTTCCTCAATCCTCCTCGATCGCTGCGATGACCTCATCGGTCATCTGCATGGAGTGGTACACGTCTTGCAGGTCGTCAAGCTCCTCGAGCCGATCGATGAGGCGCATGACCTTCTTCGCGTCAGCGGGGCTGACCTCCGTGGGAGTGTTCGCCACCATGACCAGCTCGGAGCCTTTGACATGTACGCCTTGGTCCTCGAGGCTCTTCGAAACGGCTGTGAGATCGCCGGCCGCCGTCCAGACGACCCAATCCTCTCCAGCGTCCTCATAGTCCTCACCGCCCGCTTCAGCGACCTGCATCATGAACTCATCTTCATCGGGGCTCTCGTCTTTCGTGACGATCACCTGCCCCAAGCGATCGAATTGGAAAGCTACAGAACCCGTTGTACCCAAGTTTCCACCTGAATGACTGAACGCAGAACGTACATCTGCAGCCGTGCGGTTGCGATTGTCCGTCAGGGCCTCGACATAGAAGGCGACCCCCGCCGGGCCATAGCCCTCGTAGACGACGGTCTCATAGTTGGCTGCATCGGCACCGGAGGCGAACGCTTTCTTGATGGCGGAGTCGATCTTGTCCTTCGGCATGGATTGCGCGCGGGCCTTGGCGACCGCAGCTGCCAGCGAGGCGTTGTTCTCGGGCAGAGGATCGCCACCCACGCGCGCGGCAACCGTGATGTTGCGACTCAGTTTTGAGAAGAGCGCGGAGCGCTTCGCATCCTGCGCGCCCTTGCGGTGCTTGGTCGTTGCCCATTTTGAGTGTCCGGACATAGAAGGTCTCCCATCGATCAGCGAGACTCGAGCGCGAGGCGGCGAGCCGATATATACACACGTGGTTGCATGATATACCGAATATCGCAGCTGCGAAAGCCTATCTCGCGTCTCCCATGCAATTCCCAAGCTCAGAGGTTGCGCTGGATCCACAGGATGCGCGGGTGCCCGATCGCGATCGGGACGACGAAGGGCAGGCACACGATCGCCGGATACAGATAGCGCATATAGGTCGATCCATTGCAGGGTCCCGTGATGCACACCGCAAGGACGCACCAGATGGGAGCGAGCAGCGCGAGCCCGAACCATTGCCGCGAGCGAAGTTCGTATACGCTCGTCAGGACGAGCAGCCAGACGTACGGCGCTGAGCTCATGGCAAGCGATACGAGAGGGCAGCGCTGCACGGCGACGCGGTAGATGAGCACCGCGTGATCAAGCGCCTCCGATATCGGACCCCCCAAGCGGTGGAAGTCGAAGTGCGCTCTCAGCGAGGAACTGCTCATGCTCTCCTCGCTTGACACGGTGCTGTAGACCCATACGTCGCGCTCGCTCGGATAAAAGTAGCCGAAGTAGTTGTTCGCGGTCGCCGATAGGTAGACCGCCGGGTCCTTTGAGAACATCGTCGCCCACACACTCAGGTACGCCATCAGATCGGCGCTCGAGGCGTGTTCGTTGAACGAGTCCTTGACGCCATCGGATTTGCTCGGATCGTAGCGTCGGGCAAGGGTCGCATATCCGAGAACGCGATCGATCGCGGCGCGCTCCTCGGCGGAAACGAGGCCATCGGAGGTTCCCTCGGACACCCCGGCATGAGCGCTGTCATGTTTGGCGACGAAGCGCGCCGTCTGCTGAAACGGAATGGACATGGCCTCGCGGCGGCTGCCCGGCGTGATGCCCAAGGCGGGCATGAGGACCGCAGAGAAGCCGATGTGGAGCATCGCGACGACTGCAAGCACGGCGAGGGATCCGGCGACGATCCGCCCTTGCGAGCGGAGCCGGGCAATTCCCGCGGTGAGAAGGCATGCGACGACTGGAAACACGAGGCCCCCATTGCGCAGGAACGTCGTGCCGAGCGCGGCGAGACCCAAAGCGATCCAAGTCCGTGCGGAAAGACCCGAAGAGCAGACGGGAATCCTCGTGAGGTCCGTCGTCTTGGAGCAACGGCACCCGAGGGCGTCGGGACGAGACGCGCGGAGAGCCGTAAGCACCTTCGCCAACTGGATGACGAGCAGCAGCAGCGCATCGGCGAACAAGACGTCTTTGGTCAGGAGCACCGCGTAGTTCGCAAACATCGGCATGAAGAGAAAGAACGCGGTCATCGCAGCTCGAAAACGGATCCCCAAACCGAAAAGGCGCAGATTATAGAGCAGATAAGCCACTGCCGCCGCCGTCAGCGCGAACTGAGTGGCGGTGTAGATGAGCAGGCCCGCGTTCTCGTCACCGAATAGCGCCAAGCCGATCTGGACGCAACCGCCGAGAAGCGCGGTGTGCACGACGGGATGATGCCCGTTCAGAAGCACCGACGGATTGACGAGATCGAGATAGCTGCTTGTTGCATTCGGCAGATTGAACCATTGAAGAATCTGGGCGGGGGTGTCGCCCATGAAGATACCGGGGCAGGCAGCGATGAAGGCAAAAGACCATGTGATGGACACCAGCAGCAGCGGCCCTCCAAAAGGGTGTCTGTCAAGAATGAATCTCGTGGCCCTTCCCCATGAGGAAGATCGAGGTGCACCATCGGAACGACCGGGCGCACCGAGACGGTCGAACCATTCGAACAACAGGTAGATGCCCACATGGGCCAGCACAGCCCATCCGAGCCACGCGAGGATGGACTCCGCGATACGACTCGCGTCTCCCAGCGCGAGCCGCGCGCTGTCCTCGACATCATAACTTCTGCCGAGGACCATGCAGGCGGCGATTGCTGCAGCGGGCACAAGAACCGAAGGGCGCCACGAGTCGCCTCGTCTGAAGAGCACATAGCGCATCGGCAGCAGCAGCAGACAGGCGAGCGCCGCGAGCAGCATGACATCAGCATGGCCGGCGAACGAGAACAGCACCTCGCAGCAGATGTAGAGCAGCCCGCTCGCACCCGGGGCCACCTCGCGAATCATATCGTGGGTCGGCCTCGATGGATCGATCGATATGACAGCTGTCGAGAGAAGGGCGACGGTCAAGGCGATAGCGTTCTGCGCACCTGAATAGCGCCGGTGCGTCGCGTCGCGTCCCGAGTCCGAAGTCGGTCTCGAGCCTCTGCCTCGATCACGCCCCGTCGCGAGATCACGTGTGCGATCCGGGTGGCTGCGCATGAGTCACGCTCGCATTCGCTTGCGCTGCGGACGCCTCGCGCGCAGAGCGAACGCGATCAGGCACGCGCCTATCGCGATCAGCGGAAGCGAGAGGATCTGGCCCATGGTGACAACATTTGCGAACAGATAACCGAGCTGGGCATCGGGCACCCGCACGAACTCGACTATGAACCGGGCGATGCCGTACCCGAACACGAAGACGCCTATATAAGTCCCCTGAGGCAGCGCTGGTCGGCGCCGACTCAAGATGTAGAGAATCGCGAGGAGCACGATGCCCTCGAGACCTGCCTCATAGAGCTGGGATGGGTGCCTCGCCACGTTGCCTGCCGCACCCCCGAATACAACACCCCACGGCAGATCTGTCGGTTTACCCCAAAGCTCGCCATTGACGAAGTTGGCGCATCTTCCCAAAAACAGCGCTGCGGGCACGCCTGTGGCCGCGAGGTCGGCGATGGTCCATGCGGACAGGTTCAGCTTGCGGCAAGCTAGATATCCTCCGACGATTCCACCGACCAGTCCCCCGTGGAAGCTCATGCCGGCACGCGACAGGATCTCCGCGGGGTGGCTGAAATAGTAACCATCACCATAGAACACGATGTAGAACAGACGCGCACCGATCAAAAGCCCGAGCACCGCTGCAAAGGTCACGCAGTACAGCTCATCGTCGCTGATGTTCAGATCCCAGCGGCGCTGCGTTCGATGCATGATGACGCCGACGAGCGCGGCACCGACGACGTAGGCGATTCCGTACCAGTAGATCTTCACGGGTCCGACCGAGAAGGCAATCGGATCCACGCTGTGATAGAGAGCGTTCAGCATGCGCTGGTTTCCTCCTGAGAGATCGCAGGCTGATAATACCTGGCGATAGGCTCTGAGCGCACGGCCGCCATCACGGGCGGCGTATGCTGCCGAGCGGACGGGCAGCCGTGGCGCCGAGCTGCCCTTGATAGTGACTGTGCAGCTCGGCGCAGCCGTACGGCCGCTCGACCGGAGAACTCATGCGCTCGAACGATATCTGACCGATTCGCATGCCCGGACGCAAAAGAATCGGAAGGTTCGCGACGTTGGACAGCTCGAGGGTCACCTGACCGTCCCAGCCCGGATCCACATAGCCCGCCGTGGAGTGGATCATGAGCCCAAGCCGACCCAAAGAGCTTTTACCCTCGAGCTTGCCGAGGACATCATCGGGCAGACCAATCCGCTCAAGGGTTGTCCCCAGCGCGAACTGTCCCGGATGCAATACGAATGCGTCCTCACCGCCCACCGTAACCTCTTCCGTGAGATCGGGCTGATGAATCTGGGGATCGATCGCGACATGACTCGAATTTCTAAACACCCTGAAGTCGCTGCCGAGTCGCAAGTCGATCGATGCCGGTTGGATCAGCTCGGGATCGAGCGGGTCCAAGGTGATGCGCCCGCCGGCGAGCTCGATCTTGATATCGCGATCGGAGAGAACCATGGCTCAACCTCAACTTCCTGGCACGCAGGCCACAAAGCGACGGCGACGTGCCGCCAGACGGGCCGGACTAGAACGGAGCGTACTCGTCATACAGCTCGTCCATGCCACCGGTATCGTTCACGGCCTCGACGCGCGTGACGCCGGCCACATGCTCCTTCAAGACGCGCTCGATACCCATCGACAGGGTCATCGAGCTCATCGGGCATCCTGCGCACGCACCCTGAAGCTCAAGTTGGACCACGCCGTCATCGTCGACGCCGACAAAGGTCAGATCACCGCCATCGGCCTGAAGGTTCGGCCTGATCTCATCAAGCACCCGTTTGAGATGCTCCTCATTGACCGCCATGAGAGCTCCTTTCGCTATCAGCTGACGCGCAGACGCGCGAGCTTCCGATATGATAC
Organism: Coriobacterium glomerans PW2; assembly: GCF_000195315.1. Classification (NCBI taxonomy): domain Bacteria; kingdom Bacillati; phylum Actinomycetota; class Coriobacteriia; order Coriobacteriales; family Coriobacteriaceae; genus Coriobacterium; species Coriobacterium glomerans. Next base: position 316,269 of record NC_015389.1, on the reverse strand, counting down.
TACAAGCTCCTACCCGACCCTGCCGCCGATGAGTCCGCGAATCTGTTGCGGGCGCCGATCAGCGAGCTCATTCCCGCCTGCGATGCAAGCGGGCGCGAATGGACGGACGATCCCTGTGGGGCCGCAGGCGCTGGTCGACCTCGTCAAGATCGAGCGGGCTGACCGGCTCCATGACGAAGCCGCGGCCGGAACGCAGATTCTCCTTTGCAACCGAGATCATGAGCTTGATGCGATTCAGCTGATTGACCTCGGAGGCACCCGGATCGTAGTCCACCGCAACAATGTTGCTCTCGGGATGCTGGCGGCGCAGCTCCTTGATGACCGCCTTGCCGACCACATGATTCGGCAGGCACGCGAACGGCTGGGTGCAGATGATATTGGGGGCCCCGTGCCCGATGAGATCGATCATCTCGGCCGTCAGAAGCCACCCCTCACCCATGTTGTTGCACAGCGAAAGCACGCGAGCGGCCTTCTCTGCCATGGCGGAGATCGGCTCGGGAGCCTCGAAGCGCTCGGAGCGCGCGAGCAGCGCGTCAAGCGGTCGACGCATCCAGTCGACGAGTCGCATGGCCGCGGCTGCGACGGCTCTGGACCTCACCGAGCTGCCCAACTCATCGCGCTGAAGATGCGAGCCGCTCAAGGAATACAGAAAGAAGTCGAGCAAGCCGGGCACCACGGCTTCACAGCCCTCGCGCTCGATGATGTCCACAACATGGTTGTTGGCCGTCGGATGGAACTTGACGAGAATCTCACCGACGACGCCGACGCGCGGCTTTGACCCCTCGCCGGCAAGCGGCAGCGTATCGAACGCTTGAATCGCCTCTCGAGCGAGCCGCGTGAACGAGTGCCGCGTGAGGGCCGGGGCAAGCGAGCGCGCTCTGTCCATGAGGCGTTCGAACAGCGCATTGGCGCTGCCGCGCTCGACTTCATAGGGACGCGTGCGATAGAGCATCTGCATCAGCGCATCACCGAACAGGATGCAGTACACGACCGCTTTGAGCATGGTCGGCGTCAGGTGGAAACCGGGATTGCTCTCGTCGAGCGCCACAGCTGAAAGCGAGATGACAGGGATGTCAGCGTGACCGGAGTCGCGCAGCGCCTTGCGGATGAGAGCGATGTAGTTGGTCGCGCGGCACCCTCCGCCTGTCTGGCTGATGAGCACGGCGGTGCGGGACAGATCGTAGCGACCGCTCTCGACAGCCTCCATGATCTGACCGCACACCAGAATCGATGGGTAGCAGATGTCATTGTTCACATAGCGCAGGCCCGCCTCGATCGCATCGCGATCGGTGGAGGGCAGAAGCTCGAGGTTGTAACCGGCTTCGCGCATGACCTCCTTGATGAGGTCGAAGTGGATCGGCGCCATCTGAGGACACAGGATCGTGTAGCCCGCCTCGCGCATCTTCTCGGTGAAGGGCACCTTCGTGAAGGCGGCCGAAGCACCGATGCGCTGAGCCTCGAGCCGTTCGCGATGCGTGGCGAACACGGGCACGTCGGCACGAGGCCCCGGGGGGTTCACGCCCCCCGGGGCCGCGGCACCCGTCCCCTCGACGCTGGCGCCGTCGGATGCGCTTCGCCTATCGTGGTCGCGTGGCGAGACGGCCTGATCGGCGAGCGCAGCCATGAGCGAGCGGATGCGGATGCGAGCAGCGCCGAGGTTTGACACCTCATCGATCTTGAGGACGGTGTAGAGCTTGCCGGAGGCCTCGAGGATCTCCTGGACCTGGTCGGTCGTGAGCGCGTCGAGCCCGCAGCCAAAGGAGTTCAGCTGGATGAGATCGAGATCGTCGCGCAGCGTGACCAGCCGTGCGGCGGCGTAGAGCCTGGAGTGGTACATCCACTGGTCGACGACGCGGATCGGCCGCTCGGGCTTCACGAGGTGCGCGACGGAGTCCTCGGTGAGCACGGCGAACCCGAACGAGCTTATGAGCTCGGGCAGCGCGTGGTTGATCTCCGGATCGTTGTGATAGGGGCGTCCGGCGAGCACGATGCCATGGCCGGAGTGCCGCTCGATCCATGCGATCGCCTCCTCGCCCATCGTCTGGATGCGCTCATGGAACGCGGCGTCGGCCTCGTAGGCGGCGTTGACCGCCGCATCGATCTCTGCGCGCGTGATGGCCGCGCCGCGCAGACGGCCGCGCCCGGCGGCGGCATCGGCCACGCGCTCGCGGGCGAGCAGATCGAACAGGCGCCGCTTGAGCTCAACCTTGTCGTGATAGGGCACGAACGGGTACATGAACTCGATGCCGCCGGTGGAGATCTCATCGATGTTGAGCCCGAGCGCGGTGGGGTAGCTCATCACGATCGGACAGTTGTAGCAGTTGCCCGCGGCGGCATCCTCCTTGCGCTCCCAGCGCACGCACGGCATCCAGATGAAATCGGGGTCCTTGCCGATGAGGTCCATGATATGGCCGTGCGAGAGCTTGGCCGGGTAGCACACGCTCTCCGAGGGCATCGACTCGATGCCGGCCTCATAGGTCTTCTTGCTGGAATCGTCGGACAGGACGACCGAGAACCCGAGATGCGTGAAGAACGCATGCCAGAACGGGTAGTTCTCGTACATGTTGAGCGCCCGCGGAATGCCCACCGTGCCTCGGGGAGCGGTGTCGCGCGGCAGCACCGGCCGATCGAACAGCAGCTCGTTTTTCCGCGCGAACAGGTTGGGCGCCACGGTGCGGCCGCGCCGGTGCCCGGAGCCCTTCTCGCAGCGGTTGCCGGTGATGAAGCGCCTTTTGCCGCCGAAGTCGTTGATCGTGAGCAGACAGTTGTTCGCGCACCTCCCGCAGCGTCCGTGCCGCTGCTCGACGGCGAGCGAGGCGATCTCCTCGGCGGGCAGGATCGTCGAGACCCCTGCAGTCGCGCGATCGCGCGCGAGCAGAGCCGCCCCGAAGGCACCCATGCAGCCGGCGATATCGGGGCGCACGGCGTCGATGCCGCAGAGCAGCTCGAAGGCGCGCAGCGTCGCATCGGACATGAACGTGCCGCCCTGCACGATGACCTTGTCTCCGATCTCGCCGGGATCGCGCAGCTTGATGACCTTGAACAGGGCGTTCTTGATAACCGAGTAGGACAGCCCCGCCGCGATGTCGCCGACCGTGGCTCCCTCCTTCTGCGCCTGCTTGACGCGCGAGTTCATGAACACCGTGCAGCGGCTGCCCAGATCGACCGGTCGCCTCGCCGCTGCAGCCTCGCGCGCGAACGCGCGCACGTCCATGTTCATCGAGATCGCGAAGCTCTCGATGAAGCTGCCGCAGCCCGAGGAGCACGCCTCGTTGAGCATGATGTGCTCGATTACGCCGTCGCGCACCCGCAGGCACTTCATGTCCTGCCCGCCGATATCCAGGATGAACTGCACGCCCGGCAGGAACGCGCGAGCGCCGCGCAGGTGCGCGACGGTCTCGATCTCACCGGAATCGGCCTTCAGGGCCTCGATGAGCAGCGCCTCGCCGTAACCGGTCGTCGTCACGTGCCCGATGGTGCAGCCTTGCGGGATATGGGCGTAGAAGTCGGCCATGATCGTCTTGGCGGTGCCCAGGATGTCGCCGTTGTTGCTGCCGTACCACGTGTGGAGCAGCTGAGCGTCCTCACCCACCATCGCCGCCTTCATCGTGGTGGACCCGGCGTCGATGCCGATGAAGACGCGGCCGGTGTAGCCGGCCAGCTCGCCTTTGGGCACGATCTCGCGATCATGGCGCGCCTTGAACGCCACCCAGTCGTCTTCGGTGGCAAACAGCGGATCGAGCCGCTCGACCTCGGAGCCCTGTGCGTCGCCGAGCGCGTCGACGGCGCGAATGAGCTCGGAGATCGTGACGTGCCTGTCCGATTCGCGCGCCATCGCGGCTCCTGCGGCCACGAACAGGTGGGCGTTTTCCGGTACGATCCTGTGCGCCTCATCGAGATCGAGCGTCAGATAGAAGCGGCGGCGCAGCTCGGAGAGATACTGCAGCGGCCCGCCGAGAAAGGCCACGTTGCCGCGGATCGGTCTGCCGCAGGCGAGCCCGGAGATGGTCTGGGTGACGACGGCCTGGAAGATCGACGCCGCCACGTCCTGCGGACGAGCCCCCTCGTTGAGCAGGGGCTGGACATCGGACTTGGCGAACACGCCGCACCGGCTCGCAATCGGATAGATGGTTGTGGCACCGGCCGCCAGCTCGTTCAGACCGGCCGCATCGGTGTGCAGCAGCGTCGCCATCTGGTCGATGAACGCCCCGGTACCGCCGGCGCAGGTGCCGTTCATGCGCTGCTCGATGCCCTGATCGAAGTAGATGATCTTGGCGTCCTCGCCACCAAGCTCGATGGCGACATCGCAGGTCGGAATCAGCGTCTCGACGGCCCGCTTGCTCGCGATGACCTCCTGCACGAACTCCAGGTGCAGCCACGTCGAGAGCAGAAGCCCGCCTGATCCGGTGATGGCACAGGTCATAGATGCATCGCCGAGGGCACCTGACGCGCTCTCGAACAGATCGCGCGCGCAGGCGCGCACATCGGTATGGTGGCGTTGGTATTTCGCGTAGACGATCTCGTTGGCATCGTCGAGCACGGCGAGCTTGACGGTTGTCGAGCCCACGTCGATCCCCAGATGCAGCTCTCCGCGAACGGCATCCGATTGAATGGTGACGGCCTCGGGGTCCGCGTTCGTCGCACAGCCGCGCCGATCGATCGCATCGATCCCGGAAGTCACTGGTTTCGCATTGATGCTCATGTCCACGTTTTTCCTCATTTCCATCTGATCAGCGTAGGCGGAGTGCATATCAAGTCGAAGCTCACGCCTGCACCTCGGGTTCACGTCGCTCGCGCTGAAGCCCGATCAGCTTCATGCCGTACTCCGGCACGTTGATGTCGATGGGGCGCCCGTAGAGGTCGCCGGGTCGAACGAACGCGATCACGGTCATGATGCGCGCCATGGTCTCAGGGTCCTCCGCCAAGCCGCCGGCGAACCAGCGCTGGATGATCCCCATCTCCGCAGCGATCACCGACGCGAGATAGTAATCGAAAAATGTCCCCAGCACCCCGGGGAAGATGCCCTCCCGCATGCGCTTGGAGACCACTTCTCCCACATCGGACATGATCCGCTGCGCGAAGGCGGGGTCGCCACCGGGTCCGAGCAGCGCGCCGATGAGCTCCCCGTTGTTCTTGAGATAGCCCAGCAGCTCAACGGAGCCGGGCGCCGGCTCGAGCGCATCGATGTTGCGGTACAGCGAGGGCAAATCGCTTGCGGCCAATGCTGCCACCCGTCGGCCGATCTCCTCCAAGATGCCCGACTCGAGCCGCTCGATGAAATCGGGGATATCGCGATAGTGCGTGTAGAAGGTGCGTCGCGTGAGGCCGGCGCGCTCGGTGAGCGCCGCGACGCTGATGCGGGAGAGGTCCTCCCCGGCCGCGAGCTCCGCGGCGAGCGCATGGCGCAGGGCGAGCTGCGAACGGCGCGAACGGCGGTCGCTCTTGGGAGACATCTCAGGCGAATGCGTGCTGGAAACCGATTCTCGCGTTGTCATGAACCATCCTTCGTTGAATGCGGGAAACGCTACCGGCACGGGCGCGACAGGCGATCCCGTGCGAGGCAATTCTATTTCACTTTGTGAGCATTATTGCACATATTGAGCAATATAAAAAAGAAAACTCATTTGCCCGACAGAATCGCGCCCGATCTTCGACGCGCGCCCCTCAGCGAGCCGCCCTGAAGGGGCCGAATGCCACCGAGCCCTCTATCCGATCTAACGGGCCGGTCAGCTTCTCTGGCATCTAATCTCGGAGCCGTCCTTTTTGCGTTCGACGGCAGTCCGGGCGCGCTCGGTCGCGAGCGTTCTCATCATGTGCCGCGGAACGGCGTGGAACACGCAGCTGCCGATCACGGCGCCGGCGGCGCGCTTTGCCGCCTCGCTGCCGTTGCTCGTCGCATATGAGTTGGAGAATCGGGTGAGCATCTCGATGTCATTGCCGCCATCGCCGTAGACCGCGATCTCATCGCCCGGGATCCCATAGTGATCGGCAAGCCAGGCAACAGCGGTCCCCTTGTTCGCGAGTCGAGCGGTGATCTCGAACATCACGGGATTGAAAGGGGCGTTGACCACGTGGTCGGCGTGCTCTGAAAGGAAGTCGTGCAGTTCGCGCTCGACACCCGGATCGCTCACGCGCGCATTGATCTTGCAGATGTCATGGGCAAGAACCTGTGCGATCGTCTGCTCGAAGCAGCAGTCCCGATTCATCTTCGCACGCATGCCGCGCATGATGATCGCCCGCAGCGGATTATCGCGCCTGAAGCCCGCCTCGCGCTGCTCGCGAGTTCCCCTCACATAGCTGCGCCTGACACCGACTGCTTCGAGGCAGATGTCCGGAAAGGTTCTCATCAGCTCCTCGAGAAACGCTTTGTCGATCGGCACATGGTGCAGGAGCTCGTCTGATTCACTGAAGATGATCGATCCGTTCGAACAGATGACGGCTATGTTGCCCTCGAAACCGAACTCTGTGTTCGAGCGCATCGTGCGTCCGGTTGCGACCACGAAATGCGCGCCGGCATCTGTGATCCGACGGATCGATGAGAGGATCGTTCCGTCGACCGTATGAAGAAAGTTCAGCAGGGTTCCGTCGAGGTCGGCGGCAAACAGCTGTATCATGCACAGGCTCCTATCATGTGTTCCGCATACAGGGTAGCCCAAAGCTCAACCCAGCGCCACGTCGAGCACCATCATGATCACAAAGCCGACGATGACGCCCAGCGTTCCGATGTTGGAGTGCTCTCCGAGATGCGCCGCCGGGATCAGCTCCTCGACGACCACGTAGATCATGGCTCCGGCGGCAAACGAGAGCAGCCAGGGCATGAGCGGATGGATCTGATCGCTCACGAGCACGACGAGGATGCCGAAGATCGGCTCGACGATGCCTGACAGACTGCCCATGATGAAGGCCTGCAGACGACTTTTCCCCTCCTTGGCGAGCGGCAGCGCGACCGCGGCGCCCTCGGGGATGTTCTGAAGCCCGATTCCCAGGGCCAGCGCAAAGGCCATGCCGAGATAGATCTCCCCTTGCGCGCCCCCGTGCTGGGCGGCCATGGCGAACAGCAGCCCCACGCTCATGCCCTCGGGGATGTTGTGCAACGTGACGGCCGAGATGAGCAGCGTCGTGCGCTTCCAGCTCGCTCGGACTCCCTCCGTGCGATCCGGATCCTCATGCAGATGGGGCAGCAGCGAATCGAGTCCGATCAGAAAGGCAACGCCGAGCAGAAAGCCGCCCGCCGCGGGGATCCACCCCATCTGGCCCTGCTGTTCGGCCTGCTCGATCGCCGGATCGAGCAGCGACCACATGGAGGCCGCAATCATGACCCCCGCCGCGAAGCCCAGAAAGATGCGATTCGTGAACTCGCGATCCCGTCGCACCAAAAAGACCGCAGCCGCGCCGAGCGTCGTCATGGCCCAGATGAACAGGCAGCCGAGCGTCGCCCAGCCGAGGCCCTGCATGAGCTGAGGAGTGAACATCGCGCACCTCCGAAATCATCGATCGACGCACGCTGCCGTGCTGCGCTCTCAGCATATACCCGCTTTACAGGTCGTTGTGTTCAGCAAACGCGCGCGCAATCGTTCATGCAGACTTTAAAAACCCTTAATGGTTAGCCTGCATCCCACCGTGCTGTCCCAGCCGGCCGTCGCTCATCTCCAGACGCCGATCTGCCGCACGGGCCAGATCCTCGTCATGGGTGACCATGACCACGGGCATTCCACGTTCGGCGTTGATGGATCTCAGCGTGTCAAAGACCTCCCGCCCCGTGGCCGAATCCAAGTTGCCCGTGGGCTCGTCGGCAAACAGGACGTCAGGCTCTGCGACGATCGCCCGGGCGATCGAGATGCGCTGCTGCTCGCCGCCGGAAAGCTGGAAGATTCCCTTGGCGAGCAGGTCGCCGACTCCAAGTGCCTCGACTGCAGCCTCGATGCGCTCCTTCACCTCGGTGGTTGGCACGCGGTTCAGATAGAGCGGAAGCGCGATGTTCTCGAATGCCGATAGGTTCGGGATCAGGTTGTAGGACTGGAACACGAAGCCGAAGCGCTCCCGGCGCAGGCGCGTGAGCTCGTTGTCGGAGCGGTCCGAGATGACCTCGCCGTCGAGGACGACCTCGCCGGCGCTCGGGCGCTCGAGGCCGCTCAGAAGATAGAGCAAGGTTGACTTGCCCGACCCTGACTTGCCGACGATCGAGACGAACTCCCCCTGCGCGATCGCGAGATCCACACCGCGAATGACCGGCAGCGCCCTGCCGCCGGCCTCGAAGGACTTCTCAAGACCTCTCGCCTCCAGGACAGCCATGTCACTCCCCTCCCCGCGCGACGGCGGTGTTGTCCAGCTTCCGAAGCCTGCGCCAGCACAGCAGGTAGCTCACCTCGAAGATCGCCGCCGTCGCCAGGACCGGCCATAGCATGAGTACCGGCCGCGGCGTCGCGATCGAACCGATCATGGGACGGACGAAGACGGTCACGAAGTTGAGGATCAGGTAGCTCAGCGCCGTCCCGAACGCCCCGCACAGCACGCCGAGCAGAACCCCTCGCGAAAGCAAGCCGCCCATGATGCTGCGAAAGGGCTGGCCGATCGCGCGACGGATCGCGAACTCGCGGCACTTGGCCATGATCTCCATAACCGTGTTGTCCATAAGGCCCACGATCACGACTGCTAGGATCAGCGCGTCGATGGCGTAGGCGATCGCGTACACGGGCTGGTTTTCTTTGTCGTTCTCCTTGAGCAAATCGCCGATCGGCGACGCGCCGCAGGTCGCGACTCCCTCGAAACGAGCCTGAAGGTTCCGCGCCACCGCCGCAGCTTCGTCCGGATCATCGATGTTCAACAGAAATGTTGAACGTGAGGGGATGAAGCGGGAGCGGAACTGCTGCTGCTCCATGAACGCGACGCGGCCCAGATTGTCGAAGGAGCGGATCGTCGCGACGATCCTGAGCCTTGAAGTCGCTCCGCCCCACGTGATCCGAGCAGTGTCGCCGACGGCGAGGCCGTGCTCCTCAGCGAAGCCCTGCGAGACAATGATCGATCCAGCCTCGTGCAGCACTCCGAACCCCTTGCCCGCGTCGCCGTCGAGCGGACCGGATGCGACCGGGGCGTACGCGGCAGGGTCGACGCCCGAGAGCTTGAGATCGTCGCCCTCCATCTCAACATCGGCGTCATCGAGCCTGACCGCGCGGGTGATATGAGGTTCGTCGCCGAACACGCTCTCGGCAGACCGTTTTCCGGTCTCGTCCGATATCGTCGCCATGATGTCTGTGTTCGGACAGACGCTGCGCGTGCTCTCGTGTATCAGGCCGCCAATATCGAGGCAGAACACGCTGATGCCGACGGCGATCGCGACCAACACGGCCGAGTGACCGATGCGCCAGTTGTCTTCAGCGAGGTAGCACAGCGCGACGCTGCGTCTTCCGCGCGCGAGCGAGAACAGCACGTCGGCAAGCCACACGAACAGCCAAACGCACAGTTGGAACGCGATGAGCATCGCGGCGGCCTCGAGCAAAAAAGAGGCACTCAGCGCGACCCGCCCTGCGAATCTCATGCTGGCGAGAACGCCGAGCGCACCGCAGACGACGGCAGAGACCAAGGCGATGCCGATCGAGCTCAGCGGACGAACGGCGTGACGCTCGACGCCGCCTGCCATGAGTTCGACCACGCCGGACGACGAGCGCGCGCGAACAAGCAGGAGCACCGGCAGCGGACTCACTAGGACGAACCCAAGAACCAGCAGCCACGGGCCCAGCACCACCGTGGGAGAAACGCTCAGCTCGCCGGCCGAGACGATGGAGGTGAGCCTCTTCAGCGTCGGGACGGACAGGGCAAGGCCCAGCAGCGAGGCCGGGATAGCGACGAGATGGTACTCGACCAGATAGGCGAGATAGACGTCGCGACGGAGAAAGCCGAGGCAGCGAATAACGCCGACCTGCCTGAGCCGGCCGCAGATCAGCGTCCGGAACACGGAGTAGGACAGGTACAGCGCGACCAAGGTCCCGAACAGGGTCATGATGCCGACTATCACCGAGACCGACGTCACGCCGCGCTCGAAGCCCTCCTCGCTGTAGGCCGCTTGGCCCGCAAGGGTGTCAGGCAGCTCACCTTTGATCCTCGCGGCAAACTGTTCGGCGCCGCGCATATCATCGAGGTTCACCCCGATCGAGCTCACCTCGTCCTCCCCAGCGCGAAACAGCGCGCGGGCGGCAGCGATCGGGACATACACGAGGTTGGGCTGGACGTAATCCGGATCTGAGGCGGTAATCGCCGCCACCTTGAGGGCGATCCTGCCGCCGGTAGCCGTCTTCGCCTCGATCCTGCTGCTCACGCCAAGATGATGATCCTTGGCGAACTCCTCGGTGACGACCGCTGCGTCGCCTTCCGAAAGCTTCGAGCGGGAACCCTCAATGAGGCGGAAGGGAAACGTCTCGTCGCGCTCGACCAGATCGGTCCCGACAACCTGGAGCTTGACGTAGTCATCGCCGACGAGCCAAGCCTGATCGTCGAGATACGGCGCGACGTGGGCCACACCCTCCAACTGTCCGATCCGTCGCACCAGATCACCCTGCGCGAACCGTTCGTCTCTTTTCGAGGTAATGCTGACCTGCGTGTTCTGCGACTGCTTACGAAGCAGATCCATGCGGGCCTGCCGCACGCTTCCGGCAAGCGCGATCCCCGATACCGCGAGGACGCACACCAACGTATAGAGCACGCCCATCGACAGGTGCTTCACGAGGTTGCTCCGAATGTTGCGCATCGACAGCAGCAGGATGGCGCGCATGATGCCCTTCTCTCACGATGGGGATCGCATGTCTTGAATTATACGATGGCGGAAGCAATTATCGTTGTTTCATTTTACTCCGCTATCGGCATCAGGCTTTTTTAGGGTCATTTGCTTCTTGATCAGGCGTTCGTCGCCACCCGGCAACGCTAGGGATAAAGGCGGCGAGATGGAAATCGCGAAAGCGCTCTAGTGAGGAGCATCGACGATCACACGTAGATTAACCGGTGAAGCAGCACCGCACAGGTTGTAACGGACAGCATGAACGCTATGACCTTGCCAGACAAATCACCTGGCGCCTCGGCCTACGCATATGCCCCGAACCCGTTCGAGATGCACGAGCGGAACATGAATATGGCACCTACGCACGAGGCTGCTTCCATCGTCGCAAAGAGTTCGCATGCCGCTCGGCTCGCATCACGAAGCTCACGCGGGAAGATGAGCCGTTCGGAACGACGAGCACATGACCAGATACAAGACGAGGGTGCATCCCAGCATCGCCAGGATGACCGTTACCGGCTGAAAAGCGTCAAACGCGACGCCGTAGATCAGCTGGCCCAGCGGCGTCGCGCAGTTCACAGCCGCGAACATGAGCGACATCACCTTGCCGACCAGATCGGTCGGAGCGCTTTGCTGAAGATAGCCCATGAGCGCGATCGAGATGCAGGAGCAGAAGCCAAAGATGAGCGCCAGACAGGGCATCAGGATGATGAAGGTCACCATGGGACTCAGACGAGCGGCCAGGGCGACGGCGAACGGTATCATGCTGCAGCCGGATGCGAGCACGAACGTCGGCACGCGGGCGAACCTGAACAGGCGGGGCCGGGCGGCGACCAGCGCTCCGCCGACAAGTCCGCCGAAACCCAGAGCCGCCTCGGCGATGCCCATGAACTGGTTGGACAGGCCGAGGTATTCGGTCACCACATGGGGTGAGCCGATGGTGATGCCGGCGGCGAGAACAAGATTCAGCAGGCATCCGAAGACGATAGCGTGCCACATGACGGGACGATGTCTCAAAAAGCGAGCGGCATCACGGATGTCGGCGGTGAAGATCGCCAGAAGCCCGCGAGATCCGCGCGCGCCGGACGAGACGGCATCCGCTTCGCCTGCCGTGCCCGCAGCGGAGACGCTCGTCTGCTCGTCATGTCGCTGACAGGGCACGCGGACGAAGATCACGATCAGCGCGCAGGAGATCGCGAAGGCTGCGATGGAGATCTCCATGATGGGGCCGATGCCGAAGAATCCGAGGACCGCGCCACCCAGGACGGGGCCGAGTATCGAGGTCAGCATGCTTACCTGCGTCACCACGGCGACCGCCTGCGTCACATGCTCGGCATCGGCCAGCGACGCCACGCATACCTGAATGGCCGGCTGATAGAGCGCGAGGCCCGCATAGACGAGCATGAGCGCCGCGAATGAGACGATGGTCGCATCGAAGGTCGCTGTGAGCACCAGGTACCCCAGACACACGATGGCGAGGCAGAAGTCGAGCGAGGCCATGAGGCGCTGCTTGCGCATACGGTCTGCCAGCACGCCGCCAACCGGAGCGATCAGCACGTACGGCACGAACGCCGCCGCTGCCACCGCGCCGTACAGCGCTGCGGAGCCGGTCAGGTTGAGCAGGCGAAGCGGCATCACGAACCGCACGATGGTCGCGCCCCCGAGCGAGAAGAGTTGAGCTGCGAGCAGGGCGATGAAGGCCGACGAAAGCAGGCTCCCGCCACTCGAATCTGTTCCGGCCTCGTTCTCACCAGTTGGAGCGGTCTGCCGTTCTGCGTCCATAGATCCCCTGTCATTTTGTCACATACCAACCGTTGGTATGTATAATTGGAAGTAAAACCTTTTGCAGCGAGCATGAGAGACCCCGCCCTCGACGTCGACGCGACCGTCTTCTAATCTCTGTTCGGCGGCTCCACCGTAGCGGCGCTTTCGGCGCACGCGTCCGAATGCGAAGGTCCGACCTCTCCATCTGCCCCATCATCGAAGAACCCGGCAAGATTTATCATGACCTCATTCACGTTCTGGTCGGCGAACTCAATGCCCAGCGAGCGGGCGACGGTCGCGAAGCACCGGACACGGCGCTTGAACTCCTCGATTGTGCCGCGCGGTGCAAACATGGGCACCATCCACAAATTGGCGAGCAGACTCAAGATATCGGCCGCCTCCTGAGGGCAGGGACAGCTGAGCGATCCGTCCAGCACACCCTGCTCGATGACGGGCCTCAGGAACTGGGCGGAGGTGATCTGGAGCGTGTCATGGTACTGGATGGCCAGCAGACGCGCGTTTCTCACCGGATCGGGGTCGGGCTCAATGCGGTTCCAGAGATCAAGTGCGGGACCCGTCGATGAGAAGCTGAGCAGCCGTGAAATCTTCTGCGCGCCGCTGAGCGCCAGGTCGTCACGAATCCGGCGCAGCTCGGCTATCGTGGACTCCATCATCCGATTCGATACGACGTCCAAGATCTCCTCCTTGCTTTTGAAATGATGGTAGATCGCACCCTTGGAGAGTCCGTCAAGATGATCGATGATGTCTTGGATGCTCGTCTCCTCAAAGCCCTTGGTGGTGAACAGCTCAAACGCGACGTCCAGAATCCTGGCGACGGTCTCCTCGGGATATTTATTGCGTGCCATGATGTGCTCGCTCCTCTTGGTCCTCACTGCGAGCGAGGCGCGGTGAGAAAACAATCCGTCTCCTATACATACCGACGGTTGGTATTTTATAAGTGCAGAGAGGTGGTGTCAATGCCTGGAATCAACCTTCTTGTCGCCATTCCATCCTGCTGCGGATGTGGCATAATGGCAGAAAACTTCCTGCAGACGGCATAAGGAGACCCGCTATGGTCATCGAGACGGAACGGCTGCTGCTTCGCCCCTGGGAGGACGCGGACGCCGCGGAGCTCTATCTGCTGGTGCGCGATCCGGTGATCGGAGACAACGCCGGGTGGCCGGCGCACACGAGCGAGGCCATGAGCCTTCAGGTCATACGAGACGTTCTGCGCGGCGATGAGCAGTACGCGATCACGCTCAGAGCGCCACATGGCCCCGGGCGCGACGGCGGCGCAGCCGATGCCGCGACGAGCTGCCCGCTCGTCGGCGCCATCGGTCTCAAGAGCAAGGGCGTCAGCGCGTTCGTCACCTCGCCAACCGAATACGAAGTCGGCTATTGGATCGGCAGAGAGCACTGGGGCAAAGGCTACGCACCCGAGGCGATGCGCGCCCTGATCGAACACGCGCGCGATGAGCTCGGCTGCACCGTCATCTGGGCGGATTACTACCTCGGCAACGATCGATCCCGTCGCGTCATGGAGAAATGCGGGCTCGGCTTCGCGCGCGTGGAGCGCGACGTCGACGTTCCGCTGCTCGGCGAGAAGCGCGATGCCGTCGTCATGCGTCGCGATCTCACGTCGTCGGCCGGCTCGGTATGACATCTCCCGCCCGCGTGCTCATCATCGAGGACGACGCTGACATCAGCCAGATCGTGAGCACCCATCTTTCACGTCACGGCTATTCGTGCACGCAGGCGTACTCGGGAAGCGAGGCGCGGCTGCTGCTCGAGCGCGGTGATAACGCTGCGAACAGCGACGAGAACGATGCGACGCCCATCCCCTTCTCGGTGGTGATCTGCGATCTCATGCTGCCGGGCATGCCCGGCGAGCAGCTCGTCGAGCTGATCCGCGCACGCGACGCGTCCGCGCCGATCATCGTGATCTCCGCGCGCGCCGCGCCAAGCGACAAGATCGACCTGCTGAAACTCGGTGCCGACGACTATCTGGCAAAGCCGTTCGACCTTGACGAGCTGCTCGCCCGCGTCGAGGTCCAGCTGCGCCATCGGCGAGCCCCAAGCGGAACCGCGCCCGGCGCTCACGGCGCGCTCGGCTTTCGCAGCTGGGAGCTCGACACCGAGGCCCGCACGCTCACGGCACACGGCGAGCCGGTCGCGCTCACGCGCATCGAGTTCAATATCGTCGAGATCCTCATGCGCCATCCCCGGCGCGTCTTCACCAAGCAGGAGCTGTTCGAGGGCGCTTGGGGCGAGCCCTACGCCGCCGACGACAACACGATCAACGTGCACGTCTCCAACATCCGCACCAAGCTGCGAGCCTCAGGCACAGCCGATTACATCAGGACGGTGTGGGGCATGGGCTTCAAACTCGTCGAAGAGTGAGGGCGCGACCGCGCACATCTGAGGGCGGGCGTCACAGGTGCGCGGCGACCGCGAGCCGCCGGCCACGATCCGCTCGGTGGCTCGCACCACCGAGTTCCGAAGACGGCTCCCCGATCCGAACGACAGCCTTACGCTTTCTTTATCATTGGTTCACAGTTTGAAAATGTTTCGCGCTCATACTCGAAAGATGACAACGGGCGTCCGAGATGTCGTGAAGATCAGCCGGGCGCAGCAGCGAACTTGATGGGAGCGGACATGAACGTCATCGAGACCCACGGCCTCACGAAGGTCTACGGCGGCAGGCGCGCGGTCGATGCGCTCGAGATGAGCGTCGCGCAAGGCGACATCTACGGCTTCGTCGGCAAGAACGGCGCCGGCAAGTCGACCACCATGAAGATGTTCGCCGACCTAGTCATCCCGACCTCAGGCGAGGCAGTCCTGTTTCGAGGAATGCCGCATGAGAAGCGCATCTCGGCCGAGCACCGCAGCTTGCGCGAGCTGCTCTCATCGGAGCCCTCCCACATCGGCGCGCTCATCGAGACACCCGGTCTCGTGCCGGGTCTCTCCGCGCTCGAGAACATGATGACCAAGGCGATCTCCATGGGCGTCGTTCGCGCCCGCACCCAGTGCGGCGAGCTGCTCGACCTGGTGGGCCTCGACGCCGCTGACGGCAGGCGCGTGAAGGGCTACTCCATGGGCATGAAGCAGCGGCTGGGCGTGGCGTTGGCGCTCGTCGGCTCGCCGGACCTGCTGCTGCTCGACGAGCCGTTCAACGGCATGGACCCCGAAGCGACGCGTGATCTCCGCGGCGCGCTCGCCCGCCTGAACGAGGAACGCGGCGTGTCGATGGTCATCTCGAGCCACGTGCTCGACCAGCTCAACCGGATGGCGACTCGCTTCGGCGTCATCCGGGACGGCTCGATGGTCAAGGAGTTCAGCACCGAGCAGCTGCATGCGTCGTGCGGAAGCTCGATACTCGTGAAGACCGCCGACCCGGCGCGAGCGCTCGTCGTGCTGGAGGAGCGGCTGCCCGACGCGACGATCCACGTAGAGCCCGACCAGGCGATCGTCATCTCGACCGCCATCCATGCGCAGACGCCCGGATCGTACGAACGGGGCGCCATCGGCCGAGGCGACGGCCGGGGCGTCCAGACAGCTGCCGCGGCTTCCCCCGGCGTCGAGGAGGTCTCGCGGATTCTGCATGACGCAGACCAGACGGTACTGGAACTCAGCCGGCGCGAGCGCGATATCGAGGACTACTTCGTCGAGCTCATGGGTGGCACAGGGCCGGAGAGTCGCACCAAGGGCTGACGTGACGGAGAGCGCGAAGGAGCCGGCAGGTGATCCGCATGCCGGAGTCCATCACCCATGACACCGTGTTCGTCTGATTCATCTATCCATTTGTACCCAAGGGAAATACCGGGTGATCTCATGTTCAACCTTCTGAAGGCGGACCTCTATCGAATGACCAGGCCGAAGCGGCTCCATGGATATCTGTGGCGGTATCTTGTTTGGCTCGCCTGCATCTGCGCGTTAGTTGCAGTAGCAGGAGTGATCACCTCACGAGAATCCGCCGACATAGTCTTCGGGGATCAGCGGTTCTCCTCGCTTTCGCAGTTCTTCGGCATGTACCTGATTTCAACTGGCGTACTTCAATTCCTCGTATGTCTGGGCGTGCTTCAACTTATGCTCTCTGACCTGAAACAGGGTTTCATCCAAACCGTCATAGATTCGAAACGCGGACGCGCTCTCTATGCTGTCGAGAAGATCGTGATGGCTGGCATCTGGACTGCGATCATGGAGCTGATCTTGGCGATAGCGCTGCTTGCGCTCTTCATCCCTTTCGCACGCTACGATTCGCTCATAAGCGAACCTGGCATCTTTCTCCTGTGGATGTTCGAGACCTGGATCTGCGTCTGGGCGCTCGCAGTGGCCTTCATCGTCATCGCGAGCCTCACGCGCAACTCTGGCGTGAGCTACATAGCAAGCCTGTTCATCATCTCCGGTTTCGTGCCCAGTGCACTGCAGGCCCTGAGCTCTCTCACAGAAGTCATGCTCTCTTTGCCGGCTCTGTCCCACACTCTCGCGGAGCTATCCGCGTGGCTACCCAGCAGCTGTCTGGCGGTGCTGGGCTCGGGGGGCATCGCGCTGGTTCAGCCCGCTGTCAGCGCAGCCGGCTTGCTGCCGGGAGGATTCGGCACGCAGGCTCTGATCGTGAGCGCAGGCTGGATCGCGGCTCTGAGCGCAG
This sequence comes from Coriobacterium glomerans PW2, assembly GCF_000195315.1. NCBI lineage: Bacteria > Bacillati > Actinomycetota > Coriobacteriia > Coriobacteriales > Coriobacteriaceae > Coriobacterium > Coriobacterium glomerans. Next base: position 299,092 of record NC_015389.1, on the reverse strand, counting down.
GGCTGCTGATGCTCTTCAGGCGCAGGAGCATCTGAGACATGCCCGCCTCGGCGCTGTTCCTCTCGTTCGCCTTCTACGGCTTCATCGGCTGGGCGTACGAGTCGACTCTGTGCGCCCTTCTGAACCACGGGTTCTTCTCGAACAGCGGCTTTCTTCTGGGTCCGTGCTGCCCCATCTACGGCGTCGGCGCGCTCGCGTGCTGGCTCGGATTGCGCGGCATCGAGAGCGTCCCGGCGCAGTTCGTCTCAGCCGCCCTCGTCTGCTGCGCTATCGAATACGTCGCGGGATGGTGGCTCGAGCGCACGACCCGCGCGCGCTTTTGGGATTACTCGGATTTCCCCTTGAACATCAAGGGACGGGTGTGCCTGTACGGGGTGCTCGTCTTCGGGACCGGCGCGGTGCTCGTCTGCCATGTCATCCAGCCGTCTGTGCTGCATGCGCTCTCGCTCGCACCGGGCTGGCTCGTGGTCGCCGCCGCCGTGCTCATCGGCCTCGTGATGGCGATCGACGCCGTCTTCGCGCTGGCGAGCTGGAAGCGCCTCTCCTCCCAGCTCGAGACCGTTCGCAGCGAGCTGGCCGATCGCATCAACGAGTCGCTCAAGGAGACCTCGGACTCCATGTTGGGGCGCGTTCCGGATTCGGCTCTCGATTCCGCCGAGGTCGTGCACGAGCGCGGACGCGAGATCAACTGCTGGTTGAGCGACATCTCTGACGCGGTGCTCGACACGCTGCGCGAGCGCGTCGAGCTGCCCTCTTTCATCGCGGATGGGGCGAACAGCCTGCGCATGGTCGCCGAGCGCCTGGCAGGCGGCGCGCCGCGCAGACCGAGGCAGGCTCCCAAGCTCACGTTGAATCGGCGTGAGTTGCGTTTCTTCAACGCCTTCCCACACCTTCGCATGTTCTCCTATGAAGGGATCATTCGGGCGACGCGCCTCAAGGACAGGGCCAGGGATCTGTTCCGTCGTCGGAAGTAGGTCATCGGCTGCGAGAGTCGGATTCGGGAGCAAGACAGATTCTCAGCACGATGCGGCAGGCGTGGCCCGATGGCTCGGCGGCATGCGTTCTCTCGCCTCGGATGCGTTCACCCGACAGTCAATCGCTCCTCGCGGTCGCTCCGTTCGGAGCGTTCTGCCGCTCACCCAACAGCATCCGGCGATCTCGGGGAATCGAACACCAGCTCGATCATCAACATGTCGTCTTCGACTGATGCTGTGAGGTCCATTTCCATCGCCTGCGCCAGCTTGTGAGCGGTCGACAGACCGAGCCCGGCACCGGCCGCGCCGCGTGAGGAATCAGCTTGATAGAACCGGTCAAAGAGGCGCTCGACATCGAGCGCCGAGGGATCCGCGATGCGGTTCGAGAAGACTAGGCGTCCGTCGCGCGCTTCGATGAGAGGGGCGCTCACGCCGTAGCGGATGGCGTTGGTCACAAGGTTCTCCGCGATGCGACACAGAGCGTCGCGGTCCCCGACGACCGTGACCCCACGGGCCTCCATGTGAACTGTCGGCTCCCATTTACGCTCTTCGAACTCGGGAAAGTGGGCCAACAGAACCGCCTCGATGATCGGAGCGACGTCGACGGTCTCTCGGCTGAGAACCAGATCGGGATCGCTTGCCCTCGTGTAGGCGAACAGCTGATCGAGCAGGCGGATCGTCGAGTCGATGCGCGCGTTCGCGGCTTCGAGATAGCGTGTCCGCATCCGCTCCTGCCGCTCGCCGGTTGCAAGCTGAAGGTAGCCTTTCGCCCCGGTGAGCGGGGTTCGGATATCATGCGAGAGCGCCGAGAGGTCGCGCTGGAACTCCTGCCGTCTGCGAAGGGCGAGAACGCGTTCCTCCAGCCCTTGATCGAGCTCGGTGTTCACCGCGACGGCAAGCTCGCGCAATCCGGGTCCGAACGTCTTCAGGGTGAGACGGGCTCCGCTGCGTCGCTCGCGATCGCGCAGAAAGCGCGCCATCCGACGCAGCTCCACCGCGTAGACCGACGTGCCGAGCACCATGCCCAAACCCAGCCCGATGATGAGCGAAAGCGCAATCAGAGTCGCGCTGTCCATATGGCGAGCCTCCTTTCGCGTCTGGCGGGTCGACCGCGCCGACCCATGCAGACAAGAACGGTCTGGATCCATGTCGAGACGCCTGCGCCTCCAGCCGCGCACAAATCAGAACCTAGAAGCGCGCCGCTGCCTGCTCTGAGCCCGATGAGACACTGGCTGGGAAACCGGTTCGCGGCCTCATGGAACGCGCATGTCAGTGAGAAGGCAGCCGATACCGGCCTCGAAGATCCACTTCGCAATCCCTCTCATCATATAGGGGATCATCCCCGAGGCGAAGACGAATGCGCCGAGCAGATCTGCGACGATGCTGCGCGAGAGATAGATCGCCGCGGTCCCGATCGCCGAAGCAACCCCCAGATACGGCCATGTCTCGAGCGCTCAGAGCAACAGGGCTCCGAGCGGCTCTACAGCCAGAGCGGAGATGCCGAAAATCCGAGCAGCAGCAATGCGACCGCTGTCACCGCAGACAAGATGTAGGCGTACCATGCGCCGGCGAAAGAGATCGGCTCTCAGCAGATTCAACATAAGATGCTCGCACCGCCCCTTCGGATAGAGCAGATCAGACGGGCGCGCGGCGCGAGACCGCTAGGATCACCGCTGCTGCCAAGATGGTCCAGCCGCCACCGACGAGCAGCGCCTGGGCGGCGACTCCGCCGGGAAGCCACGCCAGCGCTCCGGTCGCGGCTTGTGACAACGACGCTCCTCCCGCATGCAGCAGATCAAGGCAGGTCGAGGGGAACAGCGCTGCGATATCCCCCAGAATTGACGACCAGACGGGCTGCTCGGGAACGAGCATGGCGAGCAGCGCCGCGGCGCCGGATACCAGACGCGCGACGACACCCGCGCCGATGAGGACGCTGGCCCCCAGGGAGACGACCGTGCTGCGCGTGAGACAGGCGATGGCAAGCGAGACGACGCTCAGAGCCCAGCAGCTGAGCCATGCATCGAGGGCCCACAGCAGAAACCTGCCGATGGGCTCGCCGGTGTGCAGCATGTGACCGAACGGCACCATGGTGAGCACGCTGAGAGACATCATGATGATCAGCAGCGCTGCCGTCCAGACACCGGCGAGGACGATCCGCTCGGCGGCGAAGGCGAGGCGGCCCCGCGTCGAGGTGCTGACCGCGCTCGCGTAGCCACACCCCGTATCGGTGATATACATGACCGTGGCGCTTATGCATCCGAGCAGCACGAGCAGGCCAGAGCCCCGATGGGGTGAGGTGAGAAAGACGGCGAAGAATGCAGATGGTGTCATTTCATATATCTGAAGAGAGGTTTGGGCTGAGCGGAGCTGCTGATCGCTGATGTTTCCAGCGATCGCCTGATCGCACATGACCTGTGCCCCGATGGAGAATATCCCATTCATCATGATCATCACGATGAAAAGACCGATCATCCATCTCCAGAGGTAGCCGTGCATGCGCGCAACTCGGCTCATGCGAAACAGATCGGCTTTGAGCAGGTTTACCATGATCGTCCCTTCCGTTCGGGCCCGCATGCCGCAATCGGTGCCTATCGATCAGATCCTTTGGCGCCGAGCCCAGGCGAGGGTGCACCCGCCGGCGAGTGCAACCCATGTGATCCCTGCGATAGCGGCCTGTCCGGCGAAGCCACCGGGAAACGAGGCCATCGTTCCGGCCGCGGGCCGCGAGAGGGCGGATACGCCGCCGCGCAGTATGGCAGCGCAGTGCGAAGGAAACCAGTTCATCATCTCGTGCAGGCCGTCAGCCACCGGTGCCAGCGCGCCCGCAGCTCCTATGAACTGCGCTCCCAGCTCGACCAGATTCGGAACGACGCCCATCATGATCAGGATCGCTCCGAGATAGGTCACCGGGGCGTTGCGCGTGATGAACGCCAGTGCGAGCGAGATGGCCGTCAGTGCCCACAAGCACAACCAGCAGCAGCCAGCCCATGCTGCGAGCTCCCCGATGGGCTCTGCTGTTCTGAACGGCTTGCCGAGAACGTAGACCATGCAGACGACGAGCGCCGCCATAAATACGAACACGATCGCGCTCCAGATCCCAGCCAGCACGGTCTTCTCTGCCAAGTAACCGAGACGGCCGCGTCTCGAGGTCGTGACCGAAGCTGCGAAGCCGCGGTTGAAATCAGACAGACACGGGATGATCATGCCGAAGCAGGCGATCAGAGGAAGCATCCCGACGTTGTTCGACCCGGACATGAGGGCCGATCCAATCATTGTAGAGGGTGCGCCGGCCATCTGCTCATACGCCTTCAGCTCCAAACTGACTCTGGAGGCATCTCCCGCCGCGCTGTGCGCACTCTGCATGAGCGAAGGCATCATGAGCAGAATGCCCGCTGACAGCGCTGTCAGCACAACTGATATTGCCAGCATCTTCCACAGGTAGCCGTGGAGCCGGGTCGGCCGCGACATCCGATACAGATCCGCTTTCAGAAGATCAAACATAGTGATTACCTGCCATCTCCCTTTGATATGAGCAGAAAGACGAACCCGGCGATCACGATACCGTCGATGATCAGCGCTCTCCACAGGTAGCCATGCAGCTTGGTCATGCGTGTCATGCGATACAGATCCGCCTTGAGAAGCTCTTTCATGCGTGTTCCCTTCCGGTGAGATGTTCAGATTCCATTTGAAGTCCGTGTCGTCGTTTCGCATCAGACGCCCACCGAGCGAGGCGAGCCATGGAGTCCGAGGTCTCCTTGAGCGACTCGTTGATGCGATCGGCCAGCTCGCTGCGAACGGTCTCGAGCTGGGAGGAGAGGCGCTTCCAGCTCGCCAGCGCGAAGACGGCGTCGATCGCCATCACGAGGCCGATGAGCACGGCGGCGGCGACCACGAGCCAGCCCGGTGCGAGCGAGAGCGCATGCAGCACAGACGGCTGGATGACATGGCAGACGAGCACCGCGCCGGTCCCGAAGACGAGCACCCCGTACAGGCACACCCGTCCCTTGATGTTCAAGGGGAAATCCGAGTAATCCCAAAAGCGCGCGCGGGTCGTGCGCTCGAGCCACCATCCCGCGACGTATTCGATAGCGCAGCAGACGAGGGCGGCTGAGACGAACTGCGCCGGGACGCTCTCGATGCCGCGCAATCCGAGCCAGCACGCGAGCGCGCCGACGCCGTAGATGGGGCAGCACGGACCCAGAAGAAAGCCGCTGTTCGAGAAGAACCCGTGGTTCAGAAGGGCGCACAGAGTCGACTCGTACGCCCAGCCGATGAAGCCGTAGAAGGCGAACGAGAGGAACAGCGCCGAGGCGGGAGCGTCCGCCAGTGTCGCACCGCCGAGCGCCAGCATACCGGATGAGATGAGCCGCACGTGTCCCGCGACCGCGCTGGCAACGTCAAATGGAACCCTCATGTGCGTCTGCCGCGTATGACACCGCTCACCCGTGAGGACAGGCGGCCGGCGACCGTCTCGCGAATCGCACAGCACTTGTCCGCAATGCAGACGATCCAAGCCTCGCGACAGGTCGGCGGAAGGGGCACGAGCGGAAACATGTGATGGACGATGATGTCGCGCTCGCAGTCAGTGAGGTCGAAATCCTCCGTGGCGCGCTCAAGCGCGATGTAGGGGTGTCGGAAACCGTGAAGTCGATGGTCTGGATCGGGATCGTGCCAGTCATAGAGGAAGTAGTCGTGCAGAAGCGCCCCGCGGATGAGCGAGGAGCGGTCGATGCGAATCCCGATGCGCCGACAGCGGTCCGCGATGGAAGCGCTCAGAAGTGCGACCGACAGCACATGCGCATAGACGCTCTCGCTGCCATGCTGGATGAAAGATCGGGTGAGCCCCAAGCGACCCTCATCCTCGAGAGCGCGAGCATGAACACGTACCTCTTCGATCGTATCCGAGGCTTCCCTCGCTACACCTGAGCTGTTGCGCACCGCGATTCCTCTTGTTCCTCGACTATATGCAGCTCTCCGCTTGAACAGGATTATCTCTCAAAACGTCATTGGAACCAAATCCAGCAGAATCTGCATATGGCGGGCGTCGCCTCCCTGTCGAGGAGAAAGCGGGAAAGAAAACGATACCGCTGGGGGAAGCAACGCAGATCGCTCACATATCCAGCGACGCGTTGTGAGAAACTGGCTTCCTGCAAGCAGCAGGCAAACGATAGAATGCTGCTCGTCTATGATCACGGGGTGAAACATAGAGGGTCTACTCGAACATATCACATCGCCGAAAGACGTGCGCGCGCTGCCGTCCAGCGAGCTGGACGCGCTGTGCGGTGAGCTGCGTCGCGCGATCCTTGAGAGCTCCGCCGTCGTCGGAGGCCACGTCGGACCCAATCTGGGTGTCGTCGAGCTCACCGTCGCGCTCCACCGCGTATTCGACACGCCTCGCGACCGACTCATCTTCGATGTCTCGCATCAGACCTATGCGCACAAGGCTCTGACCGGTCGCGCGGCGGCGTTTCTCGATCCCACGCGCTACCAAGAGGTGTCGGGCTTCTCGAACCCCGATGAGTCCCCCTTCGACCTGTTCGCCATGGGCCACACCTCGACCTCGATCGGGCTGGGCTGCGGTCTCGTCAAGGCTCGCGAGATCGAGGGAGAGACATACGACGTCATCGCGGTCATCGGCGATGGGGCGCTGTCGGGCGGCCTCGCCTTCGAGGGGCTCGACAACGCAGCCGACCTGGGGTGCGGTCTCATCATCATCGTCAACGACAACAACCGATCCATCGCTGAGAACCACGGCGGCATCTACCGCAATCTCGCTGAGCTGCGACGCACGCACGGCAAGGCGCAGCACAACTTCTTCCGTGCCCTGGGACTCGACTACCGCTATGTGGAGGAGGGCAACGACGTCCACGCTCTCGCATCTGCTCTCGAAAGCCTGCGCGGCATCGATCATCCAGTCGTGCTGCACGTCCACACGCTGAAGGGTGCGGGCTTCCCTGCGGCCGTGAGGGATCCGGAGAGTTGGCATCATGCCGCCCCGTTCACCCTCGCCGATGGCGCGACGATACCCGATCCGCATCCGTTCGCCGAAGGGTCGGTCTGCTACGCCGACATCACCGGCGGCTTGCTCTCCGAGCGGATAAAAAACGATCCCGCCGTCGTGGCCATCTCTGCAGCGACCCCCTACATCATGGGCTTCACACCGGCTCGTCGCGCTGCAGCCGGTGCCGGCTACGTCGATGTCGGCATCTGCGAGGAGCACGCCGTGACCTATGCGACCGCGCTGGCGCAGGCGGGTGCCAAACCGGTCTTCGGAGTATACGCGACGTTTCTGCAACGTGCGTATGATGAGCTGTGGCACGATATGTGCCTGAACGCGGCACCCGCCACGATTCTCGTCTTCGGAGCATCGGTCTTCGGCAGCTCCGCCGAGACGCATCTGGGATTCTTCGACTTGGCGATGCTGGGCAGCCTTCCCGCCATGCGCGTGCTCGCACCGGTGTGCCGCGAGGAGTATGAGGCGATGCTCAGATGGTCGCTCGACCAGCGCGAGGGGCCCGTTGCGATCCGCATACCCGAGACCGGTGTCATCTCGCGGTCCGATCTCGCGCCGGAGGGATCCAGCCCGTCGTTTTCAGCTCCCAGCTATCAGGTCGCGCGAACCGGAGGAGACGTGGCGATTCTGGCGCTCGGGTCCCTCTTCACGCTAGGCGAACGCGTAGCCGACATGCTCGCAGAGGATCACGGCATTCGTGCGACACTGGTGAACCCGCGTTTCGGAAGCGAGCTGGACGAGGGGTGCCTTGAGGCGATCGGACGCGACCATGCAGTGGTGATCACCATCGAAGATGGCGTCCTCGACGGGGGGTGGGGCGAGAAGGTCGCGCGCTATCTCGGACCCAGCCCCGCTCGTGTGCGCTGCTACGGTATACCGAAACGGTTCTTCGATCGATTCGATCCCGGCGAGTTGCTGAAGCGGTGCGGAATGAACGCTCCGGACATGGTATCGAACGTGCTTGACATGATCCGCGCGGTCTCAAAGGACGAGTCAGGGTCCTTGTGACCATTCGACGAATGGGAGCGTCCGTGAGGACGATCTTCGTTCACGCTGCCTGGGGCGGTCGATTCTGCGCCATGACGCCGACGATCGGATGCGGAACGTATGGCTTCTCTATCTCGGCGATCTCCTCTGCGGTGAGCTCGATCTCCGTCGCCTCCGCTGCCCCATCGATTTGATCGGCCCTTGTCGCCCCAACGACGGGAGCGGTCACCTTCGAGAGCAACCACGCGAGAGCGATCGCGGTCATCGTGGTACCGCGCGCCGCGGCGATCCTCTCCACGGCGGCGATGATGGGGGCGTCGATATCCTCGGTGAGCTCATACTTGCCGCGAGCATAGCCGTCCTCGATAAGCCGTCGGCTCGTCGTTCCCGGGTGCCGTGCGAGTCTGCCTCCCGCGAGCGCCGAATACGGCGTCAGCGAGATGTCTCGCAGCCGCGCCAACGGCACCATCTCGCGCTCGTCCTCCCGAGCGATCGCATTCATGTGCCCCTGATAGGAGACGAACCGACTCCAACCGTTCGCTCGCGCGATCGCATTTGCCTCAGCGAGCTGCCAGGCGTAGCAGTTGGAAATGCCCAGCGCGCGAACCTTGCCAGCTCGGACCTGTCGATCCAAGGCCGCCAGCAACTCCTCTACAGGCGTGCTCCAATCCCACATATGGTAGATATAGAGATCCAGATAATCCAAGCCGAGACGTGAGAGGCTTGAATCGAGCAAGCGACCGATGCGATCATCGACCGTGTCGCCTGATGGGCGTCTGGCGGCATCCGCGGAATCGCTGGGATCTGCGAGCACGAACTTCGTCGCGACGACCACCTCCTCGCGACGAGCGCTCGCAGCGAGCGCTCGTCCCAGATACGACTCGCTTGTCCCGTTCTGGTAGCTCATCGCCGTATCGAAGAACGTGACCCCGAAATCGAGCGCACGGTCGATGACGCGCCGCGATGCATCGTAGTCAAGTGTCCAGCTGTGCTGTCCGGCGCGCGCATCGCCAAATCCCATGCACCCCAGGCAAATGCGGGAGATGCTGATGCCGGTATCGCCAAGCTTCGTATATCTCATAGCAACCCCTTCGGGATCGAATCCGAGCGCAGCAGACCGGGTTCGGCTGCACGGTGCCGAGATCGGCTGACTATACGCGGGATTCCACATCAGCTCCATCTTCAGCGCCCCGTTTCCGTTGTCTTCCATTATCATCGAGCTGTATATGAATGCAAGGTCATCGCAAGGTTACGAGTTCTTGAATCAGCTGAGCAAAAGCGGATAGACGCGCGCATTATGCGAAGCGGTGCTTCGCGGAACCGAGACAGAGGGGCGAGCGGAGCACCGCCCATCTCAAACGAGAGACCCCGACGCTTCGGACGCCGGGGTCTGTCTGTTCGCCAAGGAGTCTGCGATTTCATCTTCAGCGTCCGGAGCGCCCGGAGATCGACACCCGATTCCATGGTATGTAGATCGCCGCGCCCCCGAGCGCGGTCAAAGCTATGACGAGCACGCCGGTCAGCGTGGAGACGCCCATCAGCCGCACCCCGATGCCGATTCCCGCCCAGATGATCGGCAACGGGAACACCACGTCATCCTTCCGAGCGCGGACGGCATAGCTGATCGCGAGCAACGCGAGCAGCAGCAGGATCGTCGAGATCACCGGCACGATGCGCGATGCGCTCGAAGACGCGCCGGTGATTGCTCGCGCGGCGTTCGCCACGAAGGCTACGAGCAACCAGGCTGCATAGATGGACAGCGGCATCCACTCGGCCAACCCTGCTTCGGGACGCTTCGCCGCGATATAGAGCGCCGCCACCACAGCGAGCAGCACCACGATGACGATTACGCTGCCAACCATGTTGTGCAGATGCCATAGCACCAGCCATGCGATGTTGAGCACGCACGAGACGACGAACAGCACCACATCGCGTCCAAGGGGCATCCCCGCGAAACGCTCATCGCCTGTAGAGGTCCGAGAGAGGTTCACGCACCAGATCGCGAGCGCGACATAGATGACGATCCATATCATGAATACATAGCCAGCAGGGGCAAACCAGGTGAACACCTCGTCTGAGACGCCTGCCACCGTTGTGTTCCCGAGATGAGTGAATTCGATGAACGCTGTCGCGGCGATCATCGCGATCAACGCTATGAGCGCGACGACGGTGCCGTGCCACGTGGATTGCGTGCGCATCGCAGCCCCTCTTCCCTGATCCGGTGGGTCCGCCACACCAGCGGATGAACGATTGCGCCCGGGAGCCGCGTCATACCGAGATTGTTCCGATCGAGCCATACCAACCTCCTAACGTTGTCTGTGCCAACCAGCCGAACGAGGCCGATGTGCCCTGTGTTCTATACCCGTTGTCTCGCCATTCATGGTTCTGATCTCGAATCTGCGGGCTCATCTGCTGGAGATGATACATGTTGCATCCGTATCGTTCGCTCAAGCGCCACAAGCAGTAGACTCACGCGAGCATGACGCGCAGCAGTCGGCTATCAACCGCAGCGGTCCCTTCGATCGATTCTCAGCGCTGGACCGATACCTGCGTCCGATGGCGATGCGCAAGTCGTATCGTCCATATCACAAGCGCGCAGGCGATCAGAGAGAACCCGGATCCGACGATACCGATGAAGCGCATGCCCGGACCTGCGACGACGGCACCTCCTACCGCTGTGCCGAATGCGATGCCGATGTTGAACGACGTGGGCTCGAGTGATGCGGACAGCGTGAGTGCACGGGGGTAGTCGGTCCGCGCGATGCTCATGAACATCGAGACGCACGGCACGGACACGGCATACATCGAAAGACCGATCGCCATGATGATGGCGAGCGCGGGAGCCGTGAGGCCTCCGACCGCATACAGCGCGAAGAGCAGAGCCGCCTGGATGAGAAACGACGGCACGAGCGCCCGCATGCCGAAGCGCGCATCGATCCAGCCCGACAGCAGATTCGAAGCGATGCAGACGAGGCCATATCCCATGAGAGCCGTGCTGGTGGCTAAAGAGGACATTCCGAGCACGTCCTCAAGATAGGGTGTCACATAGGCATAGAGAACGTAGACCGATCCGATGCCGAAGACGAAGATGGCCACACACGACAGCGCACGCGGGTCGCGCAGCAGACAGAGTTGGTCGCTCACCGTGGCAGGCTCATCCGTCGCCCCTGCACGGGGAAGAGCGCACACGACCGCAGCGCACACGATCACCGCCATCCAGAAGGCAGCCGCCATCGTCATATGCCATCCAAGGGCATCCCCGATCAGCTTGCCCCCCGCCGTCGCCGCGATCATCGCCACAGCGAACGCGGCGTAGACGATAGCGACCGTCGGCGATACGCGCTTGACGCTCACAAGCTCGGGGATATACGTCACGCTCTGTGCGAGCAGGGCCCCGGAGACCGCACCGAGCGCGATGCGCGCGATCATCAGGATCGTGAAGGTCGGTGCGAACCAAGCGACCAGATTCGCCGCGCAGAAGATCACGGTATATGAGACAAGCAGGGGGAAGCGGCGAAACCTCCCGGTCGTGAGCGCCAGCACCGGCGTGCAGATCGCATAGGCGAGCGCGAAGACGCTCACGAGTTCGCCGGCGCGATCGAGGGTGACGGAGAACGCGGTTGCGATCTGAGGTTCGATGCCGATCACGACGAACTCCGAGGATCCGAGCACGAATGCGAGCGCCACGAGCAGCGCGATGCGCACCTTCGTCCAAGAGTCGGTCGCGGTCAGATTCCCATCATCACGAGTGTCGCGTGGTGTCATCATCTCTCGATCCTTCCGATGACCCGGAGGTTCATCAATCGCCGTGCCCGATCGAACGTGCAGGATCGCATGCGCGACCCAGCTTGAAGCATCACCGAATCCACTGCACCAGAAGCACCGGTTTTGCGAAGACCGTTAGGCACAGTGTTTCTATCGTAGCCCCCAGAGCACACCGGAAAGCGAGATGACCTCAGAACTCGAAAAAATCTACCAGACGATTCCATAGCGCGATGCTTCGTTGCCAACGCCGTCACGATAGCTCATCGAGATGCGGGGCGGCGCCCCATAGCCGGTTCCAAATACATCTCTTCAAGACCTGAGGCGAACCGAGAAGCGCTAGTATTGAAATGCGCATCATCGCGCACCGGTTCTCATCGGATATATATCTTGGAGGCAGCATGCACATGACCCGAAAACCGACTTACCCTTCGGGCGGGCCGAATCGCACGGATGCAACGGCCATGCAGGCGAATATCGCAAGAATCGTGCTGTACGTCATCGCGGCTCTGCTCGCATTCTATACCCTCTGGGCGGCCCTTGAATGCTACGAGCAGATCAATCAGCTGGTGGCGCAGGGTCAGCTTTCCGTATCTGGCAACGAATTCAACATCGTGACGACCTACATGTCTCACTGCGCCGGTTACGGCGTCGACGCGATCATCGTCTTCTCGCTGGGCTGGCTGATATTCCACAGCGTCCACAAGACCTCCTCGCCGGCAAACCCCGAGCGCGCCTCGCAGACGGTGATCTCAGCAGCACCTGATTCATCGGACCGCGAGGAGCAAGTTGTCGAAGCTGGTTTCGCCGCATGCCAAGAGGACGAGGAGACGCCTTCTTCCTCTGAAGCGGCACCAGCGGATGACCCTGTGAGCTGCGATGCGTCGACGGGCGCGGAAGCGGATTCGGTCTCGGACCAAGACGTCGTCGCAGGCCGCGAAGCGGACGAGGCCGCCTCTTCCGACGAGCCCTCCCCTGTTGCCAAAATCTGATCGCACCGCACGACCGGTGCGGGAGGAGCGCTTGGCGGCACCTGTCCCTAGCGGGGTTTCCGACGCTTCGGCAGCGGAATCTCCGGCTCCATGGCGGCAACCAACTCGGCTACGCGGCATCTGTCTTCCGTCTCCAGCACCAGCATGGGTTTGCCCCCCCCCTCATAGGACATCTGATATGCGGCATGGGGCAGCAGCCGCATCGCGCTCTGCGTCGGTTTGACCAGAAACCGGTCGTCGTAGAAGGCGCACGCGCCGCGCGTTGTGAGAGGGCACCCGGGACGCTGGTTCGCTCAGGCGCCGGCACCCCCGGCAGCCGGCTGCTCGATGCGCTCGAGTCCGCCCATGTAGGGGCGCAGGACCTCGGGCACGGTGATCGATCCGTCCTCGTTCTGATAGTTCTCCATGATCGCGGCCATGGTGCGCCCGGTGGGCAGCCCGGAGCCGTTGAGCGTGTGCACGAAGCGCGTGCCCTTGAAGCGCTCGGGATCGCGATAGCGGATCGAGGCGCGTCGCGCCTGGAAGTCACCGCAGTTCGAGCAGGAGCTGATCTCCTTGTACGCGTTGTAGCTCGGCAGCCACACTTCGATGTCATAGGTCTGCCGCGCCGAGAAGCCCAGATCTCCCGTGCACAGGCTGATCACGCGATACGGCAGCTCAAGCTGCTGCAGGAGCAGCTCGGCCTCGGCGGTCATGGACTCCAGCTCGTCGTCTGACTCCTCGGGCCGCGCGAACTTCACCATCTCGACCTTGGTGAACTCGTGCTGTCGGATGATGCCGCGCGTGTCGCGGCCCGCGCTGCCCGCCTCCTCGCGAAAGCAGGGCGTGCCGGCGGTGTAGCGCAGCGGCAGGCTGGCGCCGTCAAGCACCTCGCCGGCATGCAGGTTGGTGAGCGCGACCTCGGCGGTCGGGATCAGGAACTGGTCGTCGCCCACATGGTAGGCGTCCTCCTCGAACTTGGGCAGCTGACCGGTGCCGTACATGATCTCTCGGTTGACGATGACCGGCGGGATGAACTCGGTGAAGCCGTGGGCGATATGGGTATTCAAGAAGAAACTCTGCAGCGCCCGATCGAGGGCGGCGCCGGCACCGGCGAGCACCGTGAAACGCGCGCCGGAAAGCTTCGAGCCGCGATCGAAATCCAAGATACCGAGATCGACACCGAGCTCCCAATGCGGCCTCGGATCGAATGCGAATGCGGGCGGCGTGCTCCAGCGCCTGCATTCGACGTTGTCCGACTCGTCGGATCCCACCGGCGTTGTCGCAGCTGGAATGTTGGGCAACCGAGCCATGAAGCGCTCGAGCTCGTCATCGATCGCTCCGAGCTCATCATTGAGGACGGCGGCCTCGTCTCCGATCGCGCGAACGGCATCCTTGGCGGCTTCGGCCTGCTCGCGCTGACCCTGTCGCATGAGGGCGCCGATCTTCTTCGACTCGGCGTTGCGCGTCGCCTGAAGCTCCTCGACCCGGCAGATGAGCGCTCGCCGACGTCCGTCAAGCTCGAAGAACCGCGCCCGGTCCCATGAGGTCTGTCGGGCCGCCATGGCGGCATCGATCTCATCGGGCATCTCCCGGACAAACTTCATATCGAGCATGGCTCCTCCAGACGTATGCGAACCTGTGCAATTCAAATGCGGCGGGTGTCTTGTACCCAGCCAAGTATATACTTATAGCAATTAAACCCGTCTCGAGAAGACAAGTTGGGAAGATGTCGTCGCTTTTTGATTATCTGTTCAATACCCACGCGGGCTTTGCCGTGCTCTTCTTCGGTGGCATCGTGTTCTTCTTGGTGCTCGCCTACATCCTTGAGAAGCGCACCGGCAAGATCTACGTGGACCGAGGTGAGCGGAAGGCTGACGAGGACGATGGCTGGCATCTATTCGGTTAGCTGAGACCGGCCTCTACACCACGCGGACACCGGCACGTGCGCAATCGTGCAAGAAGCTCTCAGGCAGGCACCCGTCGGACACGATGATGTCAACGTCGTCGAGATCGCAGATCTGAAACGTGCTGCGCCGTCCGATCTTGCTCGAATCCATGAGCGCCACGGTCTGCTCCGCCCGCTCGATGCAGGCGCGCTTGACAGCCGTCTCCTCATCTGATCCGCACGAGAAGCCAAAATCATCCTGATAGCTCGTGATCCCCAAGAAGAACTGGTCGAAGTTGAGTCCGCGCACGTCCTCCAGGGTTCGCCCTCCGTTGAGTGAGAAGCTGAAGCGGTTGAGCGCGCCGCCGACGATGATCGAGCGCGCCAGCGACAGCCTCGCCAACTCCATGGCACAGGTCAGACTCGCGGTGAACACGAGCATCCGCTGATCGTCAAGGTCGCGCGCGACCATCGTGGTCGTGCTTCCCGAATCGAGAAAGATCGTGCTGTCCGATCGCACGAGCGCCGCAGCCTTCTCGGCGATGGTCTCTTTTGCAGCGACGTTTCGCAGCGAGCGACTGTCGAGCATATCGTCGGTGCCGATGACGAACTCGACCGAGCGAGCGCCGCCGTGGATGCGCACGATGCGCCGGCATTCGTCGAGGGCCTTGAGATCCGTCCTGAGCGTCATGTCCGACACCTCGGGAAAGGCGGTCTTGATCTGTCCGAACGACACGCTGCCCGCTGTGTTCACCAGATGCACGATCTTCTCGCGTCTTTCATCGACCGAGGTCATGGCCATGAGCATCTCCTGATAAGAAAACTTCAACGCGCCCGTCGAGCCCTCCGGACCCGAGCGTCGTCGAATCTGAGCACCTCACATTGTAGATCAGGTTGCCGATGCGCGCCGGCGGCCGCATCTCGCTGCTCATGCCCAGTTCGCGAGCAGATAGTCCTCGGCTTTTGCGCACCAAAGGCCCCGGTTGCCCTCAACGATATCGGCAAGTGCAGAGAAGCGCTCATCGTGTGCGGCATGCTCTCGAAGTTCATCGAGGGCTGTGAGCGGCATCTCGATGTGGGTGTAGATGAGCTTCTTTCCGCCTGGGATCTCCGGAAGCCGCAGCGTGGCATCGGCGGCAGCGTCGAGGCCACCGATGTGGGTGACCATCACAGCCGGATCGATCCTGCCGGCAGCGGTCAACGCGAGCGATTCGATCATGTCATCGGTGTTGCCGCCGGTGGTGCCCATGACATGCGTCGAGTTGTAATGCACGTCGTAGAGGTTCACGGGTGCGGAGAAGCATCGGTCGGTCGGGCCGGCGAAAAAGTTGAGGCACCCGTCGCGACCCAGGATCTCGGAGGACAGCGTGGCGACAGCAGCCACCGGCGCGTAGCATAAGACGTCATCGTAGCCTCTGTCACCTGTCAGACCACGCAGCGCGCGCGCTGGATCCGCCATATCTTCGGTGTTCACGATATGCAGCTCGATTCCCTCCGCGCGCGCGATCTCATCGGGCGGGAACAGCGACGCCGCCCGGTCCAGTCGCTCCCGATCGATATCGGCCACCACGATCATAGAGGGCCGCCTGTCGCTGTGCAGCGCGTAGGTGAGCGCGCCGAGCCCCATGGGGCCCGCACCTGCGAGGATCGCCAGACTTCCCCCCTCGCGGATGCCCATATCGTGGGCGTAGACCCCCATGTGCGTATGATAGGCGGCGTGAAATGCCCCGATATTGCAGCTCATGGGCTCTGCCAGGGACGCCTCGAAGTACGCGCGACCGGTGTACTCGAGCATGCAACCGCATTCCATGACCTCGGCCGGGATGATGCAGTAGGTGGCATCGCCGCCGCAGAACTCGTAGGAGTAGCCCGGAGACCACATCGTGTTCCGATAGTTGAGCGCGGGTTGGATCGTGAACTTCATCCCCGGGCGAAAGCGCGCGGCGTGCTCGGAGCCGACCCGCACGATATCGCCGGCGAGCTCATGCCCCATGATGGCGGGATGTGAGGCGATGTTTTTATGCACGCGCTTGTGCTCGACGCCGAGTTTCGCACATTTATATGTCGACATGCAGATGCTGTCCGAGACAACCTTGACCAGAATTTCGTCTGCGCGGATCTCGGGAAGCTCGAACTCGTCGAGTCTGAGATCTCCCGCGCCATGGATGCGTACCGCTTTTGCCAACATGTTGCTTCCCTTCGATTGTGTGATATCTCCTGTGTCCGCGCTGCGAGCGCGATCGAGACCGACGGGTTCTCAGCTGGCATGCCCAGCCGGAGCGCACGCAGAAACTCAGAGCTGCTCGATGCGGACTTCGGGGACAAGGCTGTCGATGAGCGCGCGCTCCGCCGCTTGGGTGCCCTCGCTCATCACATTGGCTGCCCCCGTCGCCATGCTGAGCGCGATCGCCTCGCGCCATGGCAGATCGCAGTCCAAGGCGTGGCACAGCGCCGCCACGACCGAGTCACCCGCACCGACGGTCGAGCTGACGCGAACCTCGGGGGCGCTGGCGAGCAACGCGGTATCACTCGTGAGGAACACGGCGCCCTCGCTTCCCAGCGAGACCGCGACGCAGCGCACCCCGTCGACGATGAGCGAGCGCCCGGCATCGACGATCTCGGCAGTCGAGCAGAGCGTTCGGCCCACAAGCTGCTCGAGCTCTGCACCGTTGGGCTTCACGAGATACGGCTTCGCGTGCAAACCATATCTGAGGGCGTCTCCCGCGGCATCGAGAAACACGCGCGCTCCGTGGGCGGCGCAGGCTCGGGTCCATAGGGCATAGGTGTCTGGAGCAACCCCTTCAGGCAGGCTCCCGGAGAGCACGACGATATCCTCCGCGCGCAGATCGGCGACGAGGCTGTCGAGCATGTCGTTGAGCACGACCTCGCTCACGTGCGGTCCAGCCTCGTTGATGTCGGTGTGCGTATGCAACCGGGGATCGGCGACCTTGAGGTTCGTTCTGGTCTCACCGCCGGCATCGAAACTGCGGCATGGGATCGCCAGCTCATCCAAGGCACACCGGATGGTTTCGCCTGTCGCGCCCCCCAGCAGCGCGAACGCCAAGCTTGCGCCGCCGAGCTTCGCGATCGCCTTCGATACGTTGATGCCCTTGCCACCCGGATCGATCCGGCACCCGACCACCCGATTCACAGCATCGATCGTGAAGGACTCGATGAGAACGGTCTTGTCCAGCGCCGGATTCAGCGTCACCGTGTAAATCATATGCAAACCCTTCTCGCAAGCCATAAAGACGCAATTCTCTGACCGATTGCTGTTAGCTCATTACTGTAGTTGAAACAAAAGCAACTATTATCTTATCAACAGATACGGTGTTGTCAAGAATAGTGTCCGTGGCCCGATAAGGGTGCAGCAAGATACCGTTTACTGGTAATTTTATACCACTCGCTAAGAGGTCTGTGTGTCTATGCAATCTATTGAAACAACAGTAATAGGATAGCTTTTGTTGAAACAAAACAATCGTTAGCTTATGCGCACATCACATCCGCTACAACCGCAGATCTACGAAAGAAGGGTGATCATGTCTCTCAAAGACAAGGTATCGCGATTCGGAAAATTCCTGAGCGGCATGGTGATGCCCAATATCGGTGCCTTCATCGCCTGGGGCTTTCTCACCGCTCTGTTCAACGCATCGGGGTGGCTGCCCAACCCGAGGTTCGCCGAGATGGTCTCGCCCATGTTGAACTACCTCATTCCGATCCTCATCGCCGCCCAGGGCGCATATATGATCGGTGGGGACCGCGGGCGGATCATCGGTCCCATCGCCGTCGTCGGCTGCGTGATAGGCGCGCCCGATTACCCGATGCTCATGGGAGCCATGATCATGGGTCCGTTCGCCGGCCTGGTCATCAAGAAGTTCGATCGACTCATCGAGGGCAGGACACCGCCCGGTTTCGAGATGCTCGTGGACAACTTCTCCGTCGGAATCTTGGGCATGCTGCTCGCGATGCTCGGCTATGTGGCGATCGGCCCGATCATGGCGGCCCTGCTCCAAGTGCTCAGCGCCGGCGTCAGCGTCCTCGTGCGATACGGCCTCATGCCTCTGCTCGCGATCTTCATCGAGCCCGCCAAGGTGCTGTTCTTGAACAACGCGATCAACCACGGCATATTCACGCCGATCGGCGGGGCTCAGGTCGAGGCGACCGGCCACTCGATCATGTATATGCTCGAGGCGAACCCGGGACCGGGCCTCGGCATCCTGCTCGCCTATTGCTTCTTCTCCCGGGACGCCAAGACGCGTCAGTCCGCGCCCGGTGCTGTGATCATCCATTTTCTCGGCGGCATCCATGAGATCTACTTTCCCTATATCCTCATGAACCCGAAGATCATCATCGCGCCGATCGCGGGCAACATCTGCGCGATCAGCTGGTTCGCATTCACCGGCTCAGGCCTGGTTGCTCCGGCCTCGCCCGGGTCCATCATCGCGTTTCTTTCCATGGCACCGCCCGATCATATGGTCGTGATCATCATAGGCGTCGCTATCGCCACAGCGGTGTCGTTTCTCGTCGCCGCACCGATCGTGCGCTCCGCTGCCGCCGATGACCTTGAGGGCGCTGAAGATCGAATGCGCGCGTTGAAAGGCGAATCCGATCCCGCCGCCGAGCCCGAGGCGGCCTGCGGCATGATCGTGTTCGCATGCGACGCCGGAATGGGATCGAGCGCCATGGGTGCGACGCGCTTTCGGAATCGCATCAAGGAGAACAGGCCTGACCTCGTGATCAGACATGCGAGCGTTGATTGCATCCCCGCTGAGGCGACAACCGTGGTATGCCAGCGGACCCTGTCCAGTCGCGCCCGCCGCAGCGCCCCGGGTGCCAGAATCGTCGAGATCGACAGCTTCTTGGATGATCCGGCGCTCGATCGGCTCGCCGCCTCGCTGGGGAGCGAGGCGGACGGCACCCGCCTTGCGAGCGATGGCGACACGACTCCAGCGGTGGTGTCTGACAGCTGCGCCGAATCTCACGATCTATCTATCGATCGCTGCAGCATCCAGCTCGGGCTCGAAAGCGTCTCTCGCGCCGAAGCGCTTCGAGCAGCCGGGAAGCTGCTGGTCGATCAGGGTTTCGCACGTGAGTCGTATGCGGACGCCATCGCCGAGCGCGATCGACTGGCGAGCGTGTATCTGGGAATGGGCGTCGCCATCCCACATGGGACGCGTGCGGCGAGCGATGCCGTCATCAAAACCGGCGTGGTGCTCCAACAGTATCCCGAGGGCATCGACTTCGATGGGGAGAAGGCATATCTGCTCTTCGGTATCGCGGGTCGCGGCAGCGAGCACCTGAAAGTGCTCGCGAACATCTGCGGGATCTTGGAGAACGAGAAGGTGCTCGCGAAGCTCAAGACCACCGATGACATTGACTGGATCCTCAAGGTGCTCTCCTAGGCGCTCGCACGCACACGAAAATCCGACACATAGCGCTGCATCATTGAGATCAGGGAATGCGCGCGGCGAATGTCATGACGCGTCGCGCGCATCTGCACTACGTTGATCGCACTCGCTTCGGTGAGACCGTGGGAACGCTTCAGCCTAGGCTTCGATCGCATCGATCGCGCGGATCAGCGCAGATCGGATGCCGGCTGCTTCAAGCGCCGAGACGCCCTTGATGGTGCTGCCACCGGGCGAGCAGACCGCGTCCTTCATGATCGCGGGATGCCTGCCGGACTCGAGCTGCAACCTCGCTGTGCCTGCGAACGTCTGGCTCGTGATGCGGTAGGCCATCTCGCGCGGAACCCCGTGCTTGACGGCGGCATCGCCGAGCGCCTCGATCATCATCGCGACAAATGCCGGAGAGCATCCGCTCACCGTGCCCGCGGCGGCGAGCAGCGAGCTGTCGACGTCCTCGACGGAACCGAGCAGGCTGAGAACCGAGCGAGCGAGCTTGTCCTGTCGTTCGGTGAGGGTGTGTTCGCCCTCGCAGATGATGACGCCCTCGTTTACGGCGACGGGCATGTTGGGCATCGATGACAGATGATTCGTTCCCGGAAGGATCCGCTCCAGATCAGCGCAGGACCACCCGGCCGCGATCGAGATGATCGGCTTGCCGACGAGCTGCTTGGCAACCGGCACGAGCACCTGCTCGACCACATGCGGCTTCACGGCGACCACGATCATGTCGACCGAGTTCACCAGACTCGCGACGTCCTTTCTTGGCCGTATGCCCACCGACTCGGCGCGCTCGGCGAGTCTCTGATAGTCGCTGGCACATGCATACAGGCGTCCCGCCGAAATGGCCTCCGTGCGGATGAGGCCCTCCGCCATCGCGCGCCCCATGTTGCCGAAACCTATGAATCCCACTTGCACGGTATCTATACGCGTGACATTGCCTGTCCTGTTGGGTGCCATCATGATTCCCTTCGAGCAACGCGGGTGCGGCCCCTCAGCTGCCATCGTCGTTTCTAACGACAGAGCGCAGCGCAACGAGGCGCGGAGCCGCTCTGTGCAAAGCTCTAACGATCATATCGGAATCGTAAAAGGCCGATGGTGCGATTTCTGAAAGATCAGCGCTGATAGCGCGAAAAAACAGATCACCTCTTCTGGGAGCACGGGGCTCCGAGAGATCTCGCCCGCGGAACCGGATGGTCGCCCCCTATTTGATCGCACGTCCGGAGTCGCATCAGAAATCATCCGGTGAAAGCGCCTGAACCGCTTGATCGAATTCCTCAAGCTCATCTTGGTCCATCGGAGATCCCTCCGCAGGAGAAAGGGTACCAGCGCGATTCATGACCTCGTCTTCCACATAGACGGGAGCGTTCACGCGCACCGCGAGCGACAAGGCGTCACTCGGGCGGGAATCGACCGTGAACTCATTCGTCTCGCCTATCTGATCCACGTTCACGAGCACGAGCCTTGAATAGAAGACGGGTGCATCCATGGCGTTGATCTCGATGCGCTCGAGCTTGACGCCGAGCCTGCTCATCGTCTCGACAAACAGATCATGCGTGAGCGGACGCCCTCCTGCGGCGTGCTCGATCCCGCGGCTGATCGCTGTCGCCTCAAAGGAGCCCGTCTCGATCGACAGGGCACGCGGCGGCATGTCCCCATCGCCTGTCGTCTGCCGCTCGCGCAAGACGATGACAGATGGTATGGAATCGGAAGCCATGACAATGGCCTCGATATCTACGCGAACCAAAACAGCACCTCCTCATCGGCTCGACATGGTCGGCCGGTGTGGTCTCTCAGTCGAGCTGAATAGTCATACTACCCGAATGCCTTCAGCTGGGAAGAACCTCACGGGGTTTTCACGCGCTCTCGAACATGCGCTTTTCGTGATCCTTCCTCGATGCGGGCAGTTTCGAGGAGATCGCCTCCTGACAGCTGGAGCCATCCCCCGCGAGGTGCGGTACAATCGCACAATCGCGCCCGTCCCCAGTAGATTCAGGTACACCATCTTGAGCATTTCAGATCCAACGGACAAGCGACCGACCAGCGAAGCTGAAGACGAGCCGTATCGCTCGGACGGAGTCACGGCGGACGGTTCGCAGGCTTCGCGCGATTTTGCTGGGAGCAGATTATCCCCGCGCCCGACGGGAGCGGGGCTGGCCCTTGAGCGTGCGCTGGTCGCCTGCGTCATGCTCTTCCTCGGGGTCACGGGGCTGTCCACGCTTCTTGTCACTGCGTCTCTGCCCAACTACGATAATGCGGTCGTCTTCAGCTTCTCGAGAGCGCCCTTGGTGGTCGCTGGCATCGCGGTGATTCTCGCGTTCCTGCTTCGCGTCTGCGGCCGTGGCGTGCTCGTACGCATTGATGAGCGAAAGCTTGCGATCGGGGTCGTCGTCTACGCGCTGATCGCGGGCACCATCTGGGTGCTGTCCGCCCGCGTCTGGCCGGACTGGGACTCCCTTGATCTCATCAACGCGGCCCTCGAGATGGGACAGCGCGGGTCCATCTTCTATGAACACGGAGGCTACCTGTATCGGTTCCCCTATCAGATGGGCTATGTCTTTCTGATACGCCTCGTGTCCCTGGTCGCCCACGGGCATACCTACCTGTTGCTCGAGGCGTTGAACATCGTCTTCACGGCTTGGATCCTCTACCTTGTCATAGCGATCACACGGGAGCTGTTCGCCAGTCGGCGCGCGGTCGGCATCTGCTGCGTCCTGTGCCTGCTCTTCTTGCCGCTCATCTTCTACGTGACGTTCGCCTACGCGATCGCGATCGGTCTGGCCTTCGCGCTGCTCGGTCTGCTTTTGCAGATCCGCGCAATCGCGCGCGGATCCAAGCGACTCGGATTCGAGTCGGCGCTGGCGATTTCAGCGAGCTGCATCCTCAAGTCGAATATGCTTGTGGCCCTCGCTGCGATGGCCGTGGTGTGGCTGTGCCATCTCATCGGGTACAGGGCCCTATCGAGCGCGTGCGGGCTCGCGACGCTTCTCGCGGTGTATGCGACGGCAAGCCTGTCGATCTCTCTCATCACCCTGAGGATCTGCGGCATGGAAACCTCCCACGGGATCCCCACCTCGGTCCCGATCGCCATGGGGCTCAGCGATACCGGCGGGGAGAACTACGGCTGGTACAACGGATACTCTTGGAAATATGATGCCGAGCACTACAGTGTCGAGCGCTATGATCGCGAGGCGCGCACCATAATCCGCTCCCAAGTCGATCGCTTCGTCGCTGATCCCGGATATGCCTGGACGTTCTTCTCGAAGAAATACTGGTCTGAATGGTGCATGCCGACCTACGAGTCGCTTCTGGCGAGCAACTGGCGCGGGTCCTCCAGGCCCGAGGTGCCCGTCATGACGAAGCGCCCGTACACGCCCCTGGCCAGAATCGTGTACTACGGAGCGTTGCACGATGCGATCTTGGGTATGCTGGACGTGCTGCAGACGCTTATCATCGCAGGTGCCCTCATCGAGGTCATCTCGGACCGAATCAGATGCCGACGCGATCAGCGGAGGCGGGACCCGGGATGCGCGAGCGATGCCGTTCACCGGGGAGGACTTCGCGTGCAGCATATGGGTCCGCTGCTGTTCGCAGCGGGCTCTGCCCTGTTCTATCTGTTCTGGGAGGCGCAGTCGCAATATGTGATGCCGGCCTATGTGGCGCTGCTGCCTTTCGCTGCGGGGGGAATCTCCGTGGCGCTCGACGGCATCGGATGTCGGCATCGAACGCGGGCGGTAGAGGAGACAAGCAGATGAGTGACGAGAGAGCGAGAATCGGCGGCGGTGATGCGGACACGCTCTACATCGTCATGCCCGCTTACAACGAGCAGGCCAACATCATCAAGGTTCTCGATCAGTGGTACCCGGTCGTCGAACGCATCGGCGGTGAGAGCAGGCTCGTCGTCATCGATGACGGCAGCCGTGATGAGACCTTTCGCATCACCCAGCGCTTCGCTGAGACGCATCCGCGACTCATCGCGAAAACAAAACCCAATTCCGGCCACGGAGCGACTCTGGTCGATGCCTATCGCTTCGCACTCGAGCACAAGGCGACATGGGTGTTCCAGACCGACTCGGACGGTCAGACCGATCCCGCTGAGTTCTGGCAGCTCTGGGAGGCACGGCAGCTTTGCGACATGGCTATAGGCTGGCGCCGGGGACGCGAGGACGGACTGGCGCGCGTGATTGTCACCAAGACGCTCAGAGCCGTCGTGCGCATGCGGTTCGGGGTGTCCCTGCAAGACGCGAACACGCCGTTTCGCCTCATGAGCGCTCAAACGCTGAGGGAGAACCTGAAGCTCGTGCCCGCGGGCTTCAATCTCGCAAACGTGCTGCTCGCCGTGATCTACGCCAAGCGAGGCCAACGTATTCGATATTTCCCCATCACGTTCAAGCCGAGACGAGGCGGCGTGAACTCCATCAACATGCGAAGCATCATTCAGATCGGATACCGAGCTCTGAGCGATTTCGCCTCACTCAACCGCGAGCTGAACGAGCGCATCGAACGAAGGTAAGACGGCGTGCGCAGAGATCGCGCGCGCCGTCCCGGATTCGGATCAAACGAAGCTCCTCGGAGCTATTTCCACCCCGCGACCTGCTGTGCGGTTGGTGTCGTCTCGAGGCGAAGCGTCGTGGTGGATCCGGCGGGTACCGTGACGTTGTATGTATAGGTCGTCGTCTGACCAGCGCTCGTTTGAATGGTGGCAAAGAACACCTGGAACCCCTCGTAGGTTGACTCCGTCATACCGAAACCCTCGGGAGCGTAGCCGCTCAGAGACAGATCGGAGATGGTTCCGCCTGCCGGCGCGAAAAGATATACCTTGTTGATCATGTCGGTGACATCGCGCTTGGCGGGGTTGTAGCCGGTGATGTATTTCACCAAACCGGATGCCTCGTTGGGATCCATGTTGTTCTTGATGGTCGTTGTGACCGAATAGGTCGTGGTGCCATCCGGATTGGCCCTGCCTTGGCCGATCGAGGTGTTCAACGAAAGGTACCAGCTGATCTTGGACGCGGTGTCATCAGCAGCGAACACGCCGAGCGCGGGCGCGCCCTTGTCCTTGGAGAGGGTGCCCGAGCAGCCCATCTCGACCATCTTCGCCTCCTCGTCCGCGTTGGACATCCACGCCTGCAGATGGTGCTTCGTCATGGCGTCAAACGTCGTCTTGGCGAAGTCGAGTTTGCTGATGTCTCCGAGGCTTCCCATGATCTTCTGGAACGACAGCGCCGCGACGTTGCCGAAAAAGAGATCCTTGTACTCGGTGGGAAGGCGCTGATAGGAATCGTGCAGCAGCGTCGCAGCAGCGTTGGAGCCATCAACGACCTGACCGTTCATGGCGGTGACGCCACCGGAGAGCTTCAGCATCTGCTGCAGGAAAACCGGATCGATGGCGATGACGCCGTCGATCGGGGCGCCTCCCTTCTGGTCGGTCCACATGGCTGAAAGCAGCTGCGAGGATCGGCTGAAATCGGGAATGAAGTTCGTGTCGCCGGGGATCTTGCCCACCCGCTCCCCGAAGATCGTGCGCTCCTCATCGGTGATGCCGAAGCCGGCCTGGTCATACCAGGTGAGATCATGTGCCGCAGTGAAGTTGCCGAGCGTGATCTTGCCGTCGGCAACCGCAAGCGTGCCGATGCTCCCCGGGAAACCGCCGGTGCTCCTGAGCTCGGCGCTGTTCTGGGCGACGATCAGGTAGGTACGCGTCTGGCCTCCCTCTCCGAGCATCTGCGGGAGCAGCGGGGCGATAGCGGAGGCCTGTTCGAGCGGACCCTCAGCAGTATCGAGCAGATCGCGAACATTGGCTATCACGGTGCCGAGGGCGGCGAAGTGGGGCTCTGGCAGCGCCGCTATCCGGTTCGCGCTCGTTTTGACCGCGGGTGCGATCTTGGAGAGCGCCTGCGTGATCGACTTGATCGTGCCGACATCGAACGTGTTGTCATGGATGAGCTGGCCGGATTGCATCTGCGCCAGCGCATCGCAACCGGGGATGAGGGCATTGCGGCACAGATCGTTTACCTCGCCGACAAGGGTGCGAGCGGATCGCACATCCTCGCCGAGCACCGGCACCAGCGACGCCGTCTGCCAAGCGATGCCATCGGTTTTCCTTCTCATATCGGCGGACATGTCCGCAAGGGAGCTGGCGGTCGCGCGAATGCCATCCGCATCCTTGCTCTTGGCCTTATTCGCGATACTCTTGGCCTGCTCGATCATATTCTTTGATGTCGAAGTGATATCCTTCGCATCCCGGTAGAGCGAAAAGGCGCAGAAGCCGCTGAATGCGATGAACAGCAAGAGGAGAACTCCGACGATTCGCGCGATGATATGCGCGCGCGCTCTATGCGGACGCGCGCTCTCGAAGGTGATCTGCCGCGCTGAGGGCACTTCATCGATGCGTCTCATGCGCGAAATCGGGGCTCCCGCAGGGATACCCGACACCGTGGAGGGATTTCCGCCCGGCCTGCGAGTGCGCGATGCGGGGACTCTGCCGCCCGGCACTGCCGAGATCGGGCTCTGCGGTCTCGTCGACGTCGCATGCGGGGACGTCGCGTCGGACGCAACAGATCGGCCATCGCCTCCGCTACGGGGCTGGAACCGACCCTGTTGCGCTCCATGCGGAGCCTGCGGCCCCCGCGCGCCGACGGGCGATGCATCGCCTCGCCTCGCACGCGCGCTCTGCTCGTACATGCGCGCGAACTCCGCTGTCGTATACGGAGAGGCGTTGCGGGGCCGATTGGACGCGGGAACGCGTCCGGGGTGCTGATTGGGGTTCGAGCTGCCGGAAAAATGGCTGCCGGAACCCGATGCGCTATCGCTCTCCATGAGATCCTCCTCATAGCTACCAAAGGCAAGCAGATTCAATCATATGGGTTCTGAGCGTGGGGTCGCGCGAATTCCAACGAAAAAAGATAATGCAAACGGGATCAGATCGTCGATTGCCACCGCGGAGACATCAGCCGAGTCGCCCATCTGCGCGACCCCTCATCTCGGTCTCTCTCATAAGGGGTGTAGAAACCGTGGAGATCATAGCGTGCTACGAGGGCGGAATCATCCCCTTGCTCTTTATCGCGCAAAGACGAGCGCCCTCAACCCCGTCTGGAGCCCGCGGCTGGCCGTGACACCACCGACGCGAGAATCGCACTGGGCGCGAATAGAGCATTGGCACGCCGAAAACGTGGTATTACTATGTCACTGAAACTTAACACAGGGAGCTGGCATGGCGCTACCGGAGAACATCAGACTCATCAGAAAGATAATCGGTCTCACGCAGGCGCAGCTCGCTGAGAGGATCGGTGTGGCGCGCACCACGGTCACCCAATGGGAAAACGGCACATCGAACCCGCCGATCAAGACGATTCAGAGGCTCGCGCAAACGCTTGGCGTACCGGTCACCATCGTCGTGGGTGACAACGACGCGAACGACCTGAAGCGCGCGCTCGACAAGATCAGGGCTCCCTGCGCGCGACTGCGCAGACGGATTCATCCGGGAATCGCCAACAAGCCCGATATGCTCGATGAGTGCATCGAGCTGCCGAGTGAGGTCGCGCTGGCGCATCCGAACGCATACTTTCTCGAAGTCAAAGGCGATTGCATGAATCGTGTCTATCCGGAGGGCTGCTTGATTCTCATCGACCCCGAATCAGAGCCGCGCAGCGGCTCTATCGCCGTGGTCTCAATCGATGGATCCGAGTGCCTTGTCCGCAGACTCTATCAGACCGCGCACACCCTCGTGCTCTCCCCGGAGTCCTGGAATTCGGAGCACTGCGATGTGATCATAGAGCGCGGCGACAGCCGCAATGTCAGCATTCACGGCATCGTCGTCTGGTTTCAGTCGCGTACCCAGATGAGCTAGGCCATCGCCGACACGGGGCCTCTGAAGCCGCTGAGTCGGTTTCGCGGGCCGGCGAGACGCGGGCCGGTCTCGACGGCCCGCGTCGATGGAGCGCTGACGCCTATCAACAACCGATCGCCGCGATTTTCCTCGGCCGCATAGGCTTCTATCGCATGCCACAACGACACGAGAGCGCTTCAAGGGCGGGCTTGCGCATCATGCGCGCAAGTGACATGATGCTGACATATGTTGCCGAACGCGCAACACATATGGCATGTGCCGGAGGTTCTCGCATTGAAAATATATTTTTCAAATGATACTTTTTCTTTACTTTTCTTGCAAATTAATACCACTTACGTATGAAAGTTAATACGTTTACGGAATTATACGCAAAGTATTTCCAAATTAAATACATACTGTTACAGTGCTATCAACTTCGATTGAAGGAGGACATATGGTTGGGATCGTCTTGGCGAGTCACGGGGAGCTGGCGGGAGGTGTCAAGCAAGCAGCCGGTATGGTGTTCGGTGAGATCGAGCATGTCGCCATCGCGAATCTTGAGCCCCAAGAGGGTCCTCAGGATTACCGCAACAAGCTCGATGAGGCCATAAGCTCTCTCGGCAACCCGAATCAGCTGCTATTTCTTGCCGATCTGTGGGGAGGCACGCCCTTCAACCAGATCAAGCTCGCATCCGAGGGACGAACCGGATGGATCACGGTCACCGGGCTGTCGCTTCCGATGTTCATCGAAGCCTACTCGAACATGTCGTCGCTCGAATCGGCAGCTGAGCTGGCGGCGCACATCTTTTCCGTAGGCAGGCAGGGCGTCCGCATCTCTCCCGAGGGGCTGCAGCCGAAGCACAGCGCGAGACCGAGGAATGTCTCCGCTGCGGCGGCACTCGGCGGCACGGGGAAGCTTCCCGAGATCGTCTGGTGCCGTATCGACTCTCGGCTGCTTCATGGTCAGGTCGCGATGGCTTGGACCAAGCAGGTTCAGCCGACTCGCATCATGGTGGTATCTGACGGCGTCGCCCATGACGAACTCCGCAAGACCCTCATCACCGAGGCGGCTCCTCCGGGAACGAAGGCCAACGTCGTTCCCGTTGACAAGATCATACAGATCTGCAAAGACGACCGCTTCGCCGGTCAGCGGCTGCTGCTGCTGTTCGAGAACCCCCAAGACGTTCTGCGGGTGGTGAGCGCCGGAATCCAGATACCGCTTGTGAATATCGGATCGATGGCGCACTCCGCCGGCAAGACGATGCTCGGCAGCGCCGTATCGGTTGACCGCGATGATGTCGCGGCCCTGGAGGCGCTACGCGACAAAGGTTGCGAGTTCTGCATACAGAAGGTCCCCACGGACCGAGACGAGGGCCTGTGGAATCTGCTTGCCAAGACCGCGATCGCCTAGGCTTCGCGTAACACATCTGAGAAAGGAGTGCATTATGAGTTTGATTCCGATTCTGCTCGTGTTGATCTTCTCGTTTCTGGCCGGCGTCGAGTCGGTCTTGGACGAGTTCCAATTCCATCAGCCCATCGTGGCATGTTCGCTTATAGGACTCGCGACGGGGCATCTGCCCGAGGCGCTCATGCTCGGCGGATCGCTCCAGCTCGTCGCTCTGGGCTGGATGAATATCGGTGCAGCCGTGGCCCCGGATGCCGCGCTGTGCTCGACTGCGTCCGCGATCCTCGTCTGCATGAAAGGCGTCGAGGTTTCCACGGGTATCGCCAGCGCCATGGCGCTGGCGGTCGCTGGTCTGGCCCTTACGATCTTCGTTCGCACGATCGCGGTCGGCATCGTCCACGGTGCCGACAGGGCCGGTGCCTCAGGCAACATTCGCGGCGTGGAGTTCGCTCACTATCTGGTCATGCTGCTTCAGGGCCTTCGCTGCGCCATCCCGGCCCTGCTGATCATTCTGGTGCCGGTCGGGGCGGTCCAAGCGGCGCTCAGCTCCATTCCACCCTGGTTGACCGCCGGCCTGTCGGCTGCGGGCGGCTTCATCGTGGTCGTCGGCTACGCCATGGTCATCAACATGATGGCCACGCCGAAGGTCTGGCCGTTCTTCATCATCGGCTTCGCTCTGGCGGCCATCACCCAGCTCAACCTGATCGCGATGGGCATGATCGGCGTGGGCATCGCACTCGTATATCTGCAGCTGGCACCGGAATTCAACGGTGGCTCCGGTCCGTCGCTCGGTTCGGGCTCCTCTGAGGACGTCCTGGATGACATCATCAATGACTACGAATAGAAAAGAGGGGAGCAATCAATGACCGATACCGAAAAGCGGATCAGGCTCACGAAGTCGGACCGCGTCAAAGTCTTCTGGCGCCAGTCCTTCGAACAGGGCTCCATCAACTATGAGCGCATGCAGCACCTCGGATGGTGCTACGCCATGCTTCCCGCTATGAAGCGCCTGTATCCTGACATCGAGGATCAGAAGGCGTTCGTCAAGCGCCATATGGAGTTCTTCAACACGCACCCCTATCTGGCGGCACCGATCTTCGGCGTCGTCATGGCGCTCGAGGAGGAGCGCGCAAACGGCGCCGAGATCGATGACGCCGCGATACAGGGCGTGAAGATCGGCATGATGGGTCCTCTGGCCGGTGTGGGCGACCCCGTGTTCTGGGGTACGCTTCGTCCGGTGCTCGGTGCCTTCGCCGCCTCGCTGGCACTGGGCATGAACCCGCTGGGTCCATGTCTGTTCTTCGTGATATGGAACATCGTGCGCCTCGCATTCAAATGGTACACGCAAGAGCTCGGTTACCGGCAGGGATCGAACATCACGAAGGATCTGTCCGGCGGCCTCATGCAGAAGATCACCATGGGCGCGTCTATCTTGGGCATGTTCATCATGGGTGTCCTGATACCGCGCTGGACGACCATCGATCTGTCGAAGATCGTCTTCTCGAACGCCGATATGGGATCGGTGGCTGAAAAGTTTCCCGACATCACCAAGCTGACCGACCTGCTCAACGGCGGGGGATCGATCACGCCCGACATCCTTTCAGGAGCGGTGAAGGCCGTTCAGAACGCGGCGAACGGTGGATATTCCATCGTCATGAACGCCGGCCAATACGCATCCGATCCTGCGCGGCTCATCAAGATAGCCACGCTTCAGACCGTGCTCGACCAGCTGCTTCCGGGTCTCATGGCGCTGATCCTCACCCTCGGCTGCATCACGTTACTTCGCAAGAAGGTCAATCCCATCGTGATCATCTTCGGACTGTTCATCATCGGTATCGCCGGAGCTCTGATCGGGTTCTTCTAGGCCGCTGATGCGACATCCGCACGACGGCGAGGGGCCCCGTCTCCATTCAGGAGACGGGGCCCCTCTTTTGGGCGATCACAACAAGGGGCGCCCCGGCGATGCTGCCGGGGCGCCCCTGTGATCTCAGATGCCCGCCGAAGACACTAGCAGGTCGCCATCGTCTTTCCCGGTGCGCAGAGCCCCTCGAAGTCCGCAACGAACGCATCGATGGCGGCATCGATGGCGGCACTCTTCACGAACCCCTCGATCACCGCCGGCGCAACCGTCGCGGCGCCCACGCCGTAGCGAACGAGATCGAGAACCTGCTGGGAGTTCTTGAAACTCGCAGCCAGGACCTCGCAGGGAAGCCCGTTCGCGCCGAAGATGTCATGGATGGTCTTGGCCACCTCGACTCCATCGTAGCCCATGTTGTCGATGCGGTTGATATAGGGAGCCGCATAGCTCGCGCCGGCCTTCGCCGCGAGAAAGGCCTGCATGGGCGTGTAGATCGCCGTGGCGGTGACGCGCACCCCTTCGGTCGCGAGCAGCTTCATGGCATGAAGACCCTCTGGGACGGCGGGGACCTTCACAAACGTGCCGTCGCCCAGCTCACCGGTGATGCGCCGAGCATCGGCGAGCATGCCTCGCGTGTCTCGCGCGACGACTTGAACATGCAGTTCCGCATCGCATCCGATGATCGAGCGGATCTCCTTCAGCACCTCGAAGGGAGGCCGGGCCGCTGCTGCCAGGATAGAGGGATTCGTCGTCACGCCGTCTATGGGATATATCTCGATCAGATGCTTGATTGCCTCGATGTTCGCATCGTCGATGATCAGTTTCATGGTTTGTTTCCCTTCAAAACGGATGGCCTGAGGATACGGGCGCCGCAGATCCTGGCGGGATCTGCGGCGCCCCAGCGCTGCGGTGGCGCGCGCGTGGTTCGGCGCGCGGTCGCGTCTCTGTCAGAGACTCTGCTCGGTGCGCGCGATGATGTCATCTTGGGTCGCACGGGACAACACGTTGAAAAAGGCGCTGTAGCCTGCGACGCGCACGATGAGGTCGCGATGCCGCTCGGGATGAACCTGCGCGTCTTTGAGCGTCTCGCGAGAGACCACATTATACTGCACGTGGTAGCCATGGAGCTTGTCGAAGAACGCGCGGGTGAGCATGGCCAGCTTCGCGCGATTCTCGGGTTTGTCGAGCACTTGCGGGGTGACCTTCTGATTCAGCAGCACGCCGCCGGTGATCTCGGAGGTCGGCAGCTTCGCCACGCTCTTGAACACCGATGTGGGACCGAACTTGTCCGCTTCATGGCTGGGGCTGCAGCCCTCGGCCAGCGGATCACCGGCCCGACGGCCGTCCGGCGTCGCGAGCGTACCGGCGCCTTGGGGGACGTTGGCCGAGATCGAGCTCGTCCCGGCGTAGTAGACGCCCCCGATGGGACCGCGCCCGAACCGCGTGTTGTGGTACTTCTTCAACTCATCGATATAGCTGGCATAGGCTGAGGAGACGAGACCGTCAACATAGTCGTCATCGTTGCCGTATTTGGGGGCGTCCACCATGAGCTGGCGAATGCGTTCGTTCTCCTCGCCCGCCCAGTTCTCACGCAGAGCCCGAGCCAGCTGCGCCGGCGTGACGGCGCCCTCCTCGAACACAACCTTTTTCATAGCAGCAAGCGAGTCGGCGAGATTGGCGATGCCCACTTGGAGATCGGAGATGAAGTCGTAGACCGCACCGCCCTCCTTCATGTTGAGACCCCGTTCTATGCAGGCATCCGTGAGAGAGGAGCACAGGATATCGGCGGTATCCTGCTCGAGTACCATATCGCAGGTGGCATCGATGATCACGCACTGACGGCACATCTCGCGCACCGTTTTGTCCCAGCAGGCCATGACATCGTCGAACGTCTTGAAGTCCTCGAGATGGCCGGTGTGATCCAGAAGGCGCGTGCCGCTCGCGGGATCGACGCCGTCATTCATACCGATGAGCAGAGCCTTCGGAAAGTTCAAAAAGCTCATGCCCGTGCAGCGGTAGCCCCATTTGCCGGGAACCGCGGTCTCGACGCAGCCGATGGCGGAGTAGTTATAGGCATCCTCACGAGAGACCCCGCGATCTATGAAGCTGGGGATGATGATCTCGTCGTCGTTGAACGCGGGCATGCCGAATCCGCAGCGAACGACCTCGATGCACTCGGCCATGAAATCATCTGGCAGGCCCTTGTGGTAGCGCACGGTGAGATTGGGCTGGGTGAGGTGGCACTGCGCGACCGATTTCAGAATGAGCCAACTCATCGGATTCGAGGCGTCCCGCGGCTCGCCGCGTACGAGCTTCTGGCCGCCCACGGTGACGTTCTGATAGAGCGGGGAGCCGGCTGAGAACTGCGTATGGCTCCACGAGCGAATCTTGTTGATGGTGTAGGTCTTGAGCCACAGGTTGCACATCAGCTCGCAGGCCGCCGACTCGGTCGTGCGCCCCTGGGCGAGATCCGCCTCGAGAAACGGGTTCAGATACTGATCCATGCGACCATAGGACAGACTGTGCCCGTTGGACTCGATCTGCAGCGTCAGATGTACCAGCCACATGGACTGGACGGCCTCATGCAGCGTCTCGGCGGGCTCAAAGGGGACCTTGTCCATGATGCGCGCCATCTCGAGCAGCTCGGCGACGCGATCCATGTCGGGTTCGGTCTGGGCCATCTTGCGCGCAAGCGTCGCGTAGCGGCCCGCGAATGCCCTCACGGCATCGACCACAATGATGATAGCGCGATAGAAATAGCTCTTGTGGATGTTGCGGTAATCGGTGAGATCGAGCTCATCGAGCTTCTCTTGGGCGCGACGCTTGAAATCGCGCAGTCCCAGACGAAGCAGGGCCCCGTAATCGACCGCGCAATGCGCGTCCCCCGAGGTGATGTTGCCCTCGCTTTTGATGATGCCCAGATCGTAGAAGAGCTTGGAAGCGGGCGGGAACGCCGCGAGACCGCGATCGAGCAGCGTGTTGTGCTCCCAGAACGGAGCGATCTCGCGCAGTCTGCGCTTCGTGTCCTCGGTGATGTGGAACACATCGCCATCCCGCTTCTCGAACTCATCGAGTTCATCGATGACCCAGCTCATGGCGTATTCGGGAAATATCGGCGCACTGCGGTTCGACGAGGCCTGATTGCCCGCGATGAGGGTCTGGGGCTCGATGAAGATGCTCATCTCCTCTAGAACCCTTTTGAGCATGATGGCGCGCTTGATAGCGAGCGCATCGGCAGCGTGCTCTCGATACACTTCCGTCACGATGCACGCGCGCTCGGCATCCACCTCGGGTACCGCATCGATCAGGTCGTCTCGAAATGAACGCATCTTGGGTGTCAGCTCTCCGAAGTGATTCATGATACTTCCTTTCCTTGAAATTGAGCACCGTAGGTTACATCGAAGTTTGTTCTTATTGAAACTTAGTATAGTATCGTTCGAAAGAGTTTTTACTTTCGAATACAATACTCTATATATTCAATATCCGTCCATGTCGAGAAAGGGCGCGCATTTTGAACGCAATGGTCTTCAACATCCAGAAATTCAGCCTGAACGATGGACCGGGAATTCGCACCGTGGTCTTTTTGAAAGGTTGCCCGATGAGGTGCCCATGGTGCTCGAATCCCGAGAGCCAGCTGATGCGGCCCCAGCTGGAATGGAGCGCGAGCGCGTGCACGGGCTGCAAACGCTGCCTCATGGCCTGCCCCGACCTGGGAGACCCGGGCGCGCAGCATATCGATGTCGCCAGGGCGGACGCGAGCTCCGAGCGCGTCCGACAGGCGGTGCGCGCGTGCCCGGCACGAGCGCTGTCCATAGCGGGTCGTCTGCGAAGCGCGGCAGAGGTGTGCGAGATCTGCCTGAAAGATGACGTATTCTATCAGCAGAGCGGTGGCGGCGTCACGCTATCCGGGGGAGAACCGCTCATGTGGCCGGAGTTCTGCATCGAGCTCATGAACCTGCTTCACAGTCATTCCGTCGACACCTGCATCGAGACCACGGCATGCGCGGCGCCGAAGGTCTTCGATGAGGTCGCGAAGCGGGCGGACCATCTGCTCATCGATATGAAGCACGGCGATTCGGATCGGCATCGGGCGGCAACCGGAGAGGGTCTCTCGCGCATCTGGAGCAACACGATCCGGGCGCACGAGTACGCACGCGACGTTCTCGTTCGAACGCCGGTCATTCCCGGTTTCAATGATTCGGTCGCCGACGCGCGGCTCATGGGTCGTCGTCTTCGGCGCGCGGGCGCGGATCGCGTGCAGCTGCTGCCCTACCATAGTTTCGGTGAGAGCAAGTACGCCTCACTCGGTCGCAGCTATGACATGCGCGGGCAGGCGAATCTCCACGAAGAGGATCTCGCTGCTCTGATCGAGGCATATCGCGAGGAGGGCATCGAAGCGTTCGTCTAGCTCAGATCGCCGTCCGGACGATGACGACCTCGACGCCGGAGGCCTCGAGCGCGCGGCGATGCCGATCGGCGATGCCCTCGTCGGTCACGGCGTAGGCGATCTTGCCGGCGAGGTCCAAGGGCAGCACACCCCGCCGTGAGAACTTCTCGCTCTCACTCAGCACGACGACCTTGGATGCGCATGCCGCCATATCTCGAACGGCCTGCCCTCTGAACTGATCGTCATTTGTGAAACCGACACCCTCGACGTAGCCGTCGGTTCCGATGAACATGTAGTCGACGTGAAGGCTCTCGCAGCTTTGCTTGAGCAAGGGTCCCACGGTGACCTCGGCGTCGTTTTGATAGAAGCCTCCGAGCAGCACGGTGTTCGCCGCGGGCTTCCCTCGAATGTAGCCGGCGATAAAAGCGCTGTTCGTGATGATCGTGACATCTCGCATCGTCTCAGCGATCGTCAAAGCCAGCAGCGCGCAGCAGCTGCCGCTCTCGATCATGACCGTATCGCCGTTCGATATGAACGAGGCGGCGCGATGCGCGATCCGTTGCTTCTCCTCGTAATGATATGCCAGACGCCCCTGTACGTCATCGGCGCTCGAGAGCAACGCGAAGCCGTGCTCTCGATGGATGATGCCCTTGCCCTCAAGTCGCTCGAGATCCTTGCGGATCGTGACCTTCGAGACGCTCAACTCATCGGCGAGAGCTGCGACCTCGATTCTTTTCCGCTGAACGAGAATCTCAAGTATCTGGCTATCGCGTTGCGCCATGGGTTTCACCTTTCATGCGGTCGATGGGAGGGCTGCGCCGCCCGCTGCAGCTCCCGGCATGGCCGCCGGACAGCATGCGCTCCATCGTCATATATGAGGGTAGCACATATCCGCTTTGGGCTGCAGCGGCCTGACGCTGCAGCAGCGAAGGGCGGACACCCCGAGATGCATCAGGGTGCGCTCAGTCCTCCAAGACCGCCAATCGGGGCGTCCATCCGATGGCGGACGGCGACGCGGCGAGCTCCTCGCCGATCGTGGCCGCGAGACCGACGAGCAGGCTGTTCTCGCTGACGGTGAGCGAATCATAGCCTCCTGCGCGCATGAGCTCCGCGATGATGAGCGCACCGGCCAGTATCACAGGTGCTCGCTTGGGCTGGATCCCGGCCAGCTCGGCGATCTCGCGGACAGGCAGATCCCTCATGCGCTCTATCGCCGACTCGACCTCGCTCAGCGCGAGCTGACGCAGGTGCACGAAAGAGGCGTCATAATCCTTGAGTCCATGCGTGAGCGCCACCAGAGTCGTGACGGTCCCACCGACGGCGACGAGCTTGTGAGGACGCTCGGCGAGCGTCGGCCAGTAGCGGGAGAACCCCGCGCGAGCCCATGACCGCGCCGAGGCGATCTGATCTGCCGAAGGGGGATCGCCTTGAAGAAATCGGTCGGTGACGCGGCGGCATCCGATATCCAGGGAGCGCACGTGCTCGAGACGAACGTCTCGTCTCGATGCATCGAAGGCCCCCGTTGCGAACTCGGTGGAGCCGCCGCCCGAATCGACGACAACGATCCGCTCGTCATCGAAATCACGGGCCACGCCGTAAAACGTGAGGCGCGCCTCGACCTCGCCGGGAATAACCTGAGGTTCCAGCCCGAGATCTGCGAGCTTCTCCAACAGGATGTCGGCGTTGCCTGCATCCCGCGCCGCGCTCGTCAGCGTCGTGCAGCTGCTCCGCGCCCCGAAGGTCCGAGCCTCGCAGACGAACCTGCTGCACGCGTTCCGGACGCGCTCTATGGCATCTGAACTGAATTGCCTGGTTGCATCCACGCCCGCGCCGAGATCGGTTATGACGGTCAGTCTGCGCGCCTCGACCACCGCTTCATCGGTCACGAATGCCAACGAGAGTCGGGACGAGACCGTCCCGATGTCTATCGCGGCAACGCGACGCCGCCGCGGGGATTTCGCTGAGGTGCGGCTTCTCATAGCGTGACCACGTCGGTCCTACTCCCCTGATGAGGAGATCGTCTGGCCACTTGAGCTGTTGAACAGGAATGCCTTGTCGAGCACTTTGATGTACCAAGGCGCATCTTTGTCGACGTCGCGCTCGTCCTGCGTGAGATCATCCGAGTTCGCAGAGGCTTCGGAATCGTCGCTCCCCTCTTTCTTCTTGCTCGCATGATCTTTGCCTGCATGATCAGCTCCCTTGTCACCGGAGCCGGCTCCATCGGAGGCAGCGTTCGACCCGCCCCCCGTGGTGTTCGACGCGCCAGCTGAGGAACCCTTGCCGGCTGAATCCGCTGCAGCGTTCGCCCCGTCCTCGCCGCCCACGATGTTGATCTTCTTCTCGCCGGGCATGACCAAGTCGAGGTCCTTGCGGGCGGCCTGCTCTATGCCGTCTTGCGAGAGCAGCTTGTTCACATCCGCCTGAAGCCGATCGTTGTAGCCGCGCCTCAGCTCCATCTGCTTGGATAGGATCTCGTGAGTTCGATGGGATACGTAGAGGTCGCGCGCAGGAAGGTACAGGCCAACGATGGCGAAAACGACGACGCACGCATAGAAGGCGAGGCGAAACCTGCCGGTCGTGAGCGCGTAGACACCGTGAACGAACCTGTTGTCGCTTGCATAGCGCATGAGCGCGCTCTTGTGGGAACGCCTATGCTCGGCACGCGGAGCCGCTTTCGATTCACGTGATTCCGCCCGAGAGCCCCCCTTTGCCGAAGTCGACCCTCGATGCGGCGATGAGACGCGCACCGTGCGCGCCCATATGCCCTTGGCTCCCCTGCGCGGTGCGCCCGACGTCTCGTGCGCCCGATCGGTTCGGCCGGAGGCTTCGTGAGGACTTCTCGCAGCAGCAGACAGATCACCGGTCGCACCGATACCGCGCGCATCAGCGCCGACAAGGGACACATGCCCGACTCGGGTAGCGGGTCCACCGGCTGCGGAGGAAGAAACCTTGTTCGTGTGATAGCTGCTCATTGGCGCCTTACAGGATTCGGAAGCGCATGTGCGCCCATCGGGATAGTTATACCACGCTGGACCGACGTGAGTGTGGCGATTGGACGGTGTTTGGGTCGCGCTGCAAGATCTTCCCGTGCAGACGATTCCAAACGAAGGGAGAGGCCTATACAAGCCGACAGTCGGTGCCCCGTGCGGGGTCGGTATATTTGCCGATCCTGCGACGGGCCGGCTTCGCCGGCCCACCCGCTCGCTTCGCTCGCGGATCCGCGCGGACAGCGCGACATGCGCGCGGCTCAACATCTGGCGAGATGGCCGGCGGCGAGGGGCGCTTGCGCGCCCCGGGAGAGAGGATGAAGCGGCAGGCGGGCGCATCCGACTCGACCGGATCGGCAGCCGGGTATGAGATGCCCCCGATCCGCGCCCGATCACATGTCGCGCAACCATCATTCGCAAGTCAGAGGCAGCAGAAGAACGCCATCTACGCCGAACGGGGGATCATATGAAAGGATGCGCGCATGAATGAAGAGATCGTCATCGATGGCATGGAGGCTGACAGCGAGGGGGCGAGGGACTACCAACCGGACCTGACGGGTCGCCTGAAAAAGTCCATGCATCTGCCCGAGGGACCCGTGGAGCAGCAGTACCTGAGCGGCCTCCTCGAGGTTGAGG
This sequence comes from Coriobacterium glomerans PW2, assembly GCF_000195315.1. Taxonomy (NCBI): domain Bacteria; kingdom Bacillati; phylum Actinomycetota; class Coriobacteriia; order Coriobacteriales; family Coriobacteriaceae; genus Coriobacterium; species Coriobacterium glomerans. The sequence continues at coordinate 259,994 of NC_015389.1, read as the reverse complement.
ACTGCGACGGCAAGAGAGTGCTCGCCTACTTCGCCGATCCACGCGATGGCGGCATCGCCCTGCTCGAAAAGCCATACGGGAGACCATGGGCGCTCGTCGACGACGGGCGGCAAGCGAGACAGAGCTTCGAGAGGGAACTCGAGCAGGTGATGGATGGTGAGATCGAGCCGCTGTACCTGATGCGGGCATTTCAGTCGATGCTGGAGCGCATCCGAGCTCAGGTGCCGCAACCGCGCGACAGCAAGGGCGTCCTCGTGCGCATTGGAGACGCCGTGCGCGCGATCGATGACGGCTGCCGGCGTTTCGTCGTAGCGGGAGTGACGACGCGAGGGGTGATGGTGGAGGCCGTGGACTCCGACTTGATCAGCATGGACGCGCGCGATCTCGAGGTGTACCGCGATGAGGCCGATGTCATCATGCTGGAGTCTCTTCTTGATCCGTCCGCCTACGCGCGCCGAAACGGCCTCGCAAACGATGAAAGAGCCGCTATGCTCATAGATCTCGGGCGGCGCATCTGGGTTCTGGCTGCCAGCGAGCGCGCGACCGAGCCGCGCTGAGAGAGCGCGACGGCAGATCCGAACGCAGACGGATCCGCGAAAACCTTGAAATCCCAGCAGGGATGAGCGCGCGTCTGATCACAGCCCCTTGAGAATCTCCGACATGGAAAGATCAAGTCCATCGGCGATGCGCTTGAGCATGGAGACCGACAACCTGTGCCTCCCCTGCTCGACCCCGGCGAGATAGCTGTAATCGATCCCAGCTGCCACAGAGAACTTCTCCTGGCTCAGCCCGGTCCTCGCACGACGCAGCAACTGGATGCGCGCCCCGATCTGACGCTCGAGTCTTTTATCCATCTGAAGAGAGTTTCATGTCCTATGCAGATTTGCACTTGTTTAGATGCAGTAGTATTGTGTTGAATCAGTGTTATACAGCTCGGTCGTATTGTATCGATCACGCTCCCGAAGACTGGTGAACGCGACAGCCCCGCAGACGACTCATGAGAGGAACCGAAACGATGTATTGCAGCACGTGCGGCGAGGAGATCCAGCATGGCGGGGCATACTGCCCGAAATGCGGCAGGGAGGTGCAGCAGGGAAACGGAGACGCGCCTTCGGCTGCATCTGCCTCACCGTGCGGACGAAGTTTGCTGGATGAGCTGTGCTTCGTCAGGGACAGCCTCCTTCTCATTCTGGAGCAGTACACGACACAGGCCTCCCTGGTGCTCAACTACCGGCAGGAGCAGAAAAGGCTGGAATCGAGAACTGTGGGACAGAAGTCGGAATACGGGCTGTTCGTGTTCGGCATCGCCATTGTCGCCGTTGTGGTTTTGAAAGGACTTCTGACCGGAAAGTTCGACGAGGTCGTCCTCTGTATGGCGATCCTCGCGCTGTTCTGGAGAGGATGGACGACAGGAAGACGAAGGCTCCTGATCGTCGGGCTCGCTCTGCTGGTTGGTATCGCCTTCGTCGGCATCACCAATATCATCCACGTCGCCAACGACGCAGAGCTCCCGCCTTCGGCTGTCTTCGTCTACATCGGCAGCTACGCTGTCGCCGTTGTGATCGCCCTGATCGCCGCCAAGACAGCGGTCACCAGACGCAACGCGAAGGTGGATGCGGAAAACAAGGAGATCAGAACCGGCAATGCGCGTGCGCTCGCGGAATACTCCGCACGCTATGATTGCACGGTCCGCGAGATAGATCGCCTGCGGCAGGAGCTTCTGGAGAGGACCGCATCGTGGTTCCCTCCGGATTACTACAATGTGAGAACGGTCGAGAGCTTCATCATGCTCGTGAAAAACCATCGCGCATCCGATGTGAGCGAGATGGTCAACCTCTACGAGACCGATGCTCATAGGCGCAACGTCGAGGCATATATGCATCTCCAGTCAAAGCAGATGGAGCTGATGCTAGTCAATCAGCAGGAGATTGCCCGAAAGCTAGAAGTCTCCAACCTCATCAACGCCGGAAATTTCGTGCTGAATGCCATGAACGTGGCGAACACCAGCGCGATTCTCGATCGGCTCTGAACAAGCCGTCTCCACGATTCACATGATGCCTGCCTGCAAGCAACATGTTGATTCGCAGATTCCAGAAGGACGAGCACGTGCAGGTCGACGGGCCCATCGATCCCAGATGCGAAAGATAATCTGACACGAGAAAGAAGACGGACCGCATATGTTGATGGACATGATGGGGAAGATGAGAGGATGGGTCGCGACCCATCGGAAAAGGGCGATCGCCGGCGCGATCGGCGCGACCCTGGTCGTCGCGGGCGTCGCGGGCGCGACGTGGGCGACCGGAGGATGGAGATCGGCCGCAGCCGAGACCGGAAGCGAGAGCGGAGGCGGTGACGTCGTCGAGGTCGCCTTCGACATCGACGCGCCCGGCTGGAAGGACGGCTCGAGCGCGGCGGTGGCCACGCTGACGCCGACCGGCGCCGACGAGCGGACCTTCAGCCGCGCCGTGGACCCCACCGACGCGAAGAATCACAAGGGAACCGCGATCGCGAAGCTGATCCCGGGAAAGTGGAAGATCCGATGGGTGCCGCCGGTGAACGCCGACGGGAGCACCTACAGGGCCCCGAAGGAGACGGCCTTCGAGATCGAGGCTGCATCGGACGGACGGCTGGACGCGCATCGAGATAAAAATGTGATCAAGGCGAGGTTCGAGGCCCTGGCCGAGCCGACCGACGCCGAGCTCGCCGAGATCATCGCCAACGCCAGGCTCGCCGTCGGGACCGGCGACGAGACCCTGAAGGGCGATGCCGGCAAGCGGGTCGTCACCGCGATCGAGACCAACGCCGCAGCCGCGCCGAGCGCGGGCGACAAGGTCCGGGACGCCGCGCAAAAGGAGGCCGAGCCGACCCCGGAGACCCCGGGAGCAGCCGGCGGAGGCGACCCGGCGACCGGCGAGAGCGAGCGGACCGACCCGGCGACGGGCGATCCGAGCAAGTCCGGGCGGGACGACTCGCCCGCGCAGGCGGACGACTCCGGATCGGGGGCCTCGCCGAAGCCCGGGCCGACCCCGACGCCCTCCGGCGGCGGCGGCGGCAAGCACGGCCACTGGGAGACGCGAGACGTCTACACCGACGTGCCGCGCTACGAGAACAGATGGGTGTCCAACTGGGTTGACGTCCCCGCGAAGACGAGCAAAAAGCTGGTGATCGAATTCACGTTCAGCGACGGCCACAAGGCACACAGTAAAGAGGAATTGCGCACTTACTCGATGAGTCACATCAATCTGAACTTCAGTGACACCTCCTACTACACCACCGTCGTCGACGTACCGGCGCACCGCGAGGACCGCGGATCCTATCAGCGCGTCCAGACCGGAACCGATCACGTCAAGAGCGGCACCGAGAGGGTCTGGGTGAACGACTGAGCCGTCGCGCGCGACAGAAGGGACCCGAGAGGGACCATCCGATGGAAATCGGATGGTCCCTCCTTTTTTCGGATCGCCTCACTTGCCCTCGGTTCGAGGCAACCCCACATCATACGAAGAACGTCGAAGAGAGCGTACTCCCTTCGACGTTCCACCGTGAATGAACCACCTGGGTCACAGGAATCGGATCAGGCCGCTTTTCAAGATTTTGCAGCGATCCCGTAAAATGCGGTTCTTCCGGCATAGCGCGCAGAGGCATACAGCTCATCCTCGATACGGAGAAGCTGATTGTACTTCGCAACGCGATCAGAGCGGCACGGGGCGCCGGATTTGATCTGACCCGCATTCGTCGCGACGGCGAGGTCGGCAATCGTGGCGTCCTCGGTCTCTCCAGAGCGATGCGACACGATGCAGGCGTATCCTGCCTGCTTGGCCATCTCGATGGTGTCGAGCGTCTCGGTCAGGGTGCCGATCTGGTTCACCTTGATAAGGATCGCATTGCCCGCATGCAAATCGATGCCCTTCTTCAAGCGCTTCGTATTCGTGACGAACAGATCGTCGCCGACGAGCTGGATCCGATCGCCGAGTCGAGCGGTGAGCTTCACCCATCCGTCCCAGTCCTCTTCCGCCAGACCATCCTCGATCGAGATCAGCGGGTAGCTGTCCACGAGGCCTTCCCAGTAATCGATCATCTCGTCGCTCGACAGCTCGCGGCCTTCGCCCTTGAGCATGTACACACCGCGTTCCTTGTCGAAGAACTCGGTTGAGGCGGGATCCATCGCGAACATGAAGTCCTCACCGGCTTTGAAGCCGGCCGCCTCCACGGCCTTCGTGACGTAGTCGAGCGGTTCGGCGTTCGTCTTGAAATCAGGCGCGAAGCCGCCCTCGTCCCCGACACCGGTGTTGTGCCCGTCAGCTTTCAGCACGCCCTTCAGCGTGTGGTAGACCTCCGAGCACCACCGGAGTCCCTCTGCGAACGTGGGAGCACCGACCGGCATGATCATGAACTCCTGGAAATCCACGTTGTTGTCCGCGTGGGCTCCGCCGTTCAAGATGTTCATCATCGGCGTTGGCAGCAGATGACCGTTCACGCCACCCAGATAGCTGAACAGCTCGAGGCCGGCTGACTGGGCCGCCGCTCGGGCCACGGCGATCGAGACCCCCAAGATCGCGTTGGCGCCAAGGTTCGCCTTGTTGGGCGTGCCGTCTGCGACGAGCAGCGCCGCGTCGAGAGCCCGCTGGTCGAAGGCATCCATACCGAGTACGGCGTCGGCGCACTCCTTGTTGACGTGATCGACAGCCTTTGTGACCCCTTTGCCGAGATAGCGTCCCTTGTCCTCGTCGCGAAGCTCGACTGCTTCAAAGGCACCCGTCGAGGCACCGGAGGGGACCATGGCGCGCCCGAACGAACCATCCTCCAAAACGACCTCGACCTCGACGGTCGGATTGCCCCGCGAGTCCAGAACCTCGCGCCCGTAGACGTCCAGAATCTCACTCATGCTGTCTTCCTTTCGCTCGTCAGACAAAGACCGAATCCGCGATTAGCCGAATAAGCCCCGCTAGTATGCCCTCCCCCGTGAGGTTGAGGCAGACGGTCGAGGATTCAACGAGATGACACGAATCGAATGCGGTAACACCCGCTCCATATCACCTGTTCGCGCTGCGCTCCATTGTACTCCCCTCGCGCCCCGCCTGATCCCACAGCATATTGAGCTCCGATGCGGACAGATGCTCCGCATTCGCTCCCGTTTCCCCTGCGAGCCGCTCGACGGTCTGCCAGCGTCTGCGAAAAGCCGAAGTGCTCGCCCTGAGCGCGCGTTCGGCGTCGATATCGGCGATGCGCGCGATGTTGACAAGAGAGAACAAAAGGTCGCCGAGTTCAGACTCTCTTTCAGGGCTATCAGGCGGATCGGCCCGAAACGCAGCCCGGTCTCGGTCCATCCGATCCCAGACGGCCTCGCGATCATCCAAATCAAGGCCGATCGCCGCCGCTTTGCGCGATACGTTCTGCGCCTGACGCAGAGCCGGCAGCGCCCTCGGCACGCTGTCAAGCAGGCTCTCCCCTGAGGACCCGCCCCGACCGTGCCGCTCGGAGAAATCGGATCGCTCCTGAAGCTTCACGCGATCCCAGAGGGCGGAGACATCTGCGACATCGTCTGCGACATCGTTTGCGAAAACGTGAGGATGCCGTCGGATGAGCTTCGCTTCGACGTCTCGCGCCACATCCTGGAAGGTGAACTCATCGGCATCGGCAGCGATCTGAGCCTGCATGAGGACCTGCATGAGGACATCGCCGAGTTCTTCGCGCAGATGCTCCGTATCATCCCGCTCGATCGCGTCGAGAGCCTCGTATGCCTCCTCGACCATATTTCCCGCGATGGATACATGAGTCTGCTTGCGATCCCAGGGACAGCCTCCCGGCTGACGCAATCGCCAGATGGTCTCGATGAGCGACTGGATGGCCTCTCGCGCATCGACCGCTTCCCTCATCGCGAGGACCCGGGTTCCAGCAGCACGTGACGAAACTCTCCGGATTCATAGATACCGCAACTGTTCGATCCGTCTTTCGGAATCGAGACGCTTCCGGGGTTGAACAATCGGATACCCGGACAGGCAGCGCTTTGCTCGTTGACCTTGACGTGCGTGTGTCCGAAGACGAGAGCGGATCCACTCGGAAGCTGCGGCATCCTGTCGACGCTGACATCGAGCCCGGGACCGAACACGTGGCCGTGAGTCAAGAACAGCTCGCATCCGCTCGCCTGATCGAATGCGACGAGATAGTCGGCCATGCACGGAAAAGACAGAACCATCTGGTCGACCTCGGAATCGCAGTTCCCGCGAACGGCGAGCAGGCGCACGCTTCCGGCGAGTTCGTTGAGTTGAGCGAGTACGCGCTTGGGCGCATAATCGCGCGGCAGATCGTTGCGCGGGCCATGATAGAGCAGGTCGCCCAGAAGGCAGATGCAATCGGGCCGCTCCTCTTCAATGGTCTCCAGCAGCCGCTCGGTCCAATAGGCGGATCCGTGGATATCGGATGCAACAAGGTATTTCATGACAAGATCCTCTCGACCGCGGCCGGGCGGGGCGAATACGAACTATCTGCCCGGCTCAGATCAACTCTATGCGACCGAAGGCTGATTCACAAGTGCCACCGGTTCCATTCGGCATCCCCGCCCCTTGATCAACCCTGTCTGCGCACGAATGCCGACGCCAGAGCATGCAGGCCCGCTGCGACCGCGACGGTCACAGCTGCCGCCTCGGCTATCGCAGGGCCCGGCAGCCCCGTCGAGGGAAGGTTCGGAGCCTTCCGGTCGGAGAACGTCATCCGATACGCCCCGTCCTCTGAGGCCGGCACGACGACACCGGTATCCGGGTAGTGGCCTTGAGCATCGGGCACGAACACGGTGACAGCGTCAACCGATACGTTGAGCCGGTAAGGGTTCGCGGCGAGCTGGTAGCCGGCGGGCGCGCACGTCTCGGAGATGAGGTAGGAACCGACGCGAACATCATCGAAGGCTGCGACGCCATCCGAATCGACCTTGGTCTCCTCACCGACGGGGGTCCCGTCTTCATCGCTCAGAGTGAATGCGGCACCTTGTAGCGGCGATCCACCGTCCTCGTCGACTTTTTTGATTCTGAGCCCGATCTTGAGCGTCTTCTCGTTGGTGACGGTGAAGGCGTTGACTCCGTCTGTTGAAACCGTCGAGGTGAATCCGGCATCCTCGGGATCAGAACCGCCGACAGCGGTCTCGGTCACACTGTAGGTTATATCTCCCAACACCGTGCTGTGCGTCGGCTGCCCCTGAAGAGCCATCGCCCAATCGGTCTTCGCGTCGATGGTGTAGGTGCCTACAAGGCCCCCCGGCACCTCGCCCGTTGCGCCGGGTATGGACCCCTTCCAGTCGACCTCGACGGTGACGGGGAGCTTCTCATCCTGTTCGGTGCGCTCCCAATTCTTGTGAACGCTCAGGTCCGTGCTGCCCGATCCGTATTCATTCATGAACAGCACTGCCGTAGGGGTATCGGATATATTCTTCAGTACGACGGTGTCGGAGAGGTTGTAGGAACCTTCGCCGATACGTGTCTGTGCCGCGACGTCAGTCGAGGAGACGGCGTAGTTGCGCTCGATGAGCGTGGCCGGCCCGGTTGCAACTCTGCTCAGCTTCCATGTGTAGGTGACCTCGTCCGCGCTCTCATCCAAGATTCCACCAGATGGCGTAACATCAGTGCAGTTGTTGAGAAGCAGCGCGGGAAAGGCCTTGCCATCGGACTCTATCAGAAAGGACTCGTTGAGATTGATGCGGTCCTGACTTGTCATCTTCTTGAGTCCGGTAAACTTCTTGGTGACGGTAAGCTTGCCTTGTCCCGAACTCACCCGGTTCGTCGTCGTGACGGTCTGGGGCCGCTTGTCCCCGGTCTGGTCGACCTCGCGAGCCGTCGCGGAACCGTCGGTGCTGTGAGAAACATCGTTGTCAAATGAAGTCGTGAACACCGAGGGATCGCGTTCCGGAGTACCTGCCTCACTGAAGTGCACCCCTGTCTCTGGAGGCAGACCGCTGATCGTGATCGGGACACCCGGTCGCGCAGCGATACCGGTGATCTCACCGCGAGACGGATCTGAAGCATCCTTGGTCACACGGACCTCTGTCGCACCGTCTGCAAGCCCTTTTGCGGGGTAGGCCGTCGATAATGGATTGCCGTCGGGTACCTCCAACCCAGCCGAGAATGTGAAGGTCTTGTTCTGATAGACATCGGAATCAGGGCCGGTGAGGCGCTTCTCGAGGCTCACCTGAGCGGTTCTGCTGACGCTGACGGTGAAGATCACATGGTTGGGATCGTCTTTATCCCACTTCACAGCCATGGTGCCGTCATGCATCTGATCGAAGGTGTAGCTTGCGATCGGGTTGTTCGCATCCTCCTTGGCAGTAGAGGTCCACGGCCTCGAGTTGCCCTGATCAGCCGCCTTGAACTTCTCGATACCGGTGATCTGGTATTTGCCCAGATCAACCGCGTCAGCCGTCAGCGTCTCCACCCCAGACGTGGTGCTGTAGTAATACATGGTTCCGCTCTGGGCGAGCTGTTCGGCGCTGTCTCGATCGACTACCTCGACGATGATGCCTCTCCCCGTGGAGCTTCCCCGACCTCCCGGGGGCGTGAAGTCGCGAACGAACCAATCAGATACATGAAACTTCACGTAGGACGGATTGCTTCCGACGGGCATATCCTGTAGAAAGTAGAAAACGAATTGCAGATCGGAGCCGTTTCCGTGCACCTTCGTCCAAGAGCCCGGATTGCCGTTCTTATCCAAGGGAATGAACTCGATCTCGCCGTCCGCATCCTTCTTGACCCGGGAGATGTTGGTTCCGGTATTCGATTGGTTGCCGCCGCTGCCCCTTTGCTTTGTTCCGTAGTCCGTGCCGTCATCGGTTCCCTTCAAGCTGAGCTTCCAAAACGTGTAGCTGCCCTTGTCGGCACCGTCTCCGCTCCAAGAGTTTCCATCGACCTTCATGATGTCTTCCACGAGCGCGCCCGACTCGCCCGTGGCAACGGAGAGATCGACGGTAAACGTGCCGTGCGCCTGATCGGAGGTGAACCGCTCTCCGTTTATGCTCTTGATGCCATGTAGCACAGGGCGGTCATCCGCTGAGGGACCATCTGAGTTCTTGTCCCCCGATGCGGCATCGGGCTCTTTCTTGTCGTGCGAGTCCGCATCTGCGGCATCGGGCTCTTTCTTGTCGTGCGAGCCCGCATCTGCGGCATCGGGCTCTTTCTTGCCGTGCGCGTCCGCATCTGCGGCATCGGGCTCTTTCTTGTCGTGCGCATCCGCATCTGCGGTATCGGGCTCTTTCTTGCCGTGCGCGTCCGCATCTGCGGTATCGGTCGCGGCATCGCCATGAGCATCATGCGCATCGCCACCATCTTTCTCGCCCGACGCCGAGCCTTTTTCGATGACAGCTGCCTCGCGACCACCAGACGAGGGATCAGCAAATCCGACAGATTCGACCGACAACGCAGTGCATGCGATGATGATCGCCGCTATGACAAAGGCCGCGAGGCGATGCAGGCCGATGTGGGTCTCGCACGCACCTGCACCGATTGACCTCTTATGAAACCAGCGCATCGCACCCGCCCTCTCGACAGACCTCCGTTGCGAAGACCTGCTATCTGCTGCCCTGTCACATCTGCATATATAGAAGCGGACAAACTGTCCGCTCTAAATATGTTAGCATTTTTTACCACACTATCATATGGATGAGACCGGAACAACTTCATCTCGGCAACCGTCGCGATATGCCGCCTGTGTCGCAGTGTTGAAAACGCTTTGAACAGGGATATTTTCACTTTCGGCTATCGCTGCGCAATCGTCATATTCGGGCGTCCTGCGCTGTGTGCCGTCGGGCAGTGTCACGCACTTGATGCTGACAGACCCCCATGGTGTCATTGCAGAACTCATAGCACGTTCGAGGCATGTGCGTTCCATGAGCTGGCTCCGCAGCCCGATCGTAGAGGTCTCGCTGAAGATGATCCGCTCCATGAGCGCGGCGGCTTGACTGTCGCAGATCACCTCGAGCTGGTGCGCCGGCCTCCCCTTCTTTCCCAGGACCGCTATCCAGTGAACCTCGAGAGCACCGGCCTCACGCAGACGATCGGCCGCGTACGCGAGCACCTCGCCGGTGGAGTCGTCGATATCGCATTCGATCTTCGTGACCGTATTGCGCGCGCCGGCCGGACAGCCGAGCAGGCCCATCTGATCGGTCGACGAAACAGGCATCTCCTCGATGATGAGCGCCCGCAGCATCGATGGCCGCTCGTAGGCGCGCTTGCCGGCACCTATTCCCACCTGTCTCACCGTGTAGCGCGCCGGCAGCTCGAACAACGGGCGAAGGGCCGCCGCGAGCGCTGCTCCCGTCGGCGTGACGAGCTCGCCTGCGATCTGCGAGGAAGCGAGCGGCAGTCCGTGGGCCGCGCAGATATTGAGCGTCGCGGGGACGGGTACCGGGATGACGCCGTGCTGGCATCTGATCGAACCGTGTCCGTCGGTGAGGGAGGGAATCACCGTGCTTTGCACGCCCAGGTGATCGATGAGCACAGCGGCGGAAACTATGTCCACAATCGAGTCGACGGCTCCCACCTCGTGGAAGTGAACCTGATCAAGGGGCAGAGCGTGCGCTTTCGCCTCTGCCTCAGCCAGTATCGAAAAGGTGTCTCGAGCAAGGGCGCGAGCGCCCGACGTCATGTCGGCTCCGTTGATGAGTCCCAGGATATCAGCCAGTCCGCGATGAGCGTGATCATGCCGGTGGATGTGCCGCCGTTGCTCGCTTGACGAACATGCATGCTGCTTGGGACCATGATGCGGCGCCCCTTGGAGATAGGCCATATCGTGATCCCGGTTCTGATGGTCTTGATCGAGCAAGACCGCGAAGTCGCAGCAGAGGATACCGGATTTTCTCACATGCGAGATGCAGATCTCATACCCTCTCACCGGAAGGCTCTCGAGCGCCCGTCGCACGGAGCGCTCCGCGGCATCTCCCCCCAAATCGAGCAGGGCCGCAACAAGCATGTCTCCGGCGATACCGCTTCCGCACTCCAGATACAGCGTGCACCCTGCATCCGCACCCTCGTTGTTGTCGCAGATCATATGTCATGCTCCCTTGCTTTCAGATGATTGATGAGCGATGCCTGATATGCGGCACCGAATCCATTGTCGATGTTCACAACAGAGATGCCGCTCGAACAGCTGTTGAGCATCCCGAGCAGCGCAGCGATGCCGCCGAAGCTCGCACCGTACCCGACGCTCGTGGGAACAGCGATGACCGGACATGATGCAAGGCCCGCCACGACGCTGGGAAGCGCCCCCTCCATACCGGCTATCGCGATGATCACCTGAGCATGGCTGATCTGCCGTGCGTGCGAAAGCAACCGATGGATGCCGGCCACGCCGACATCATGCACGCACGTCACGCGGTTGCCGAGGAACCGCGCGGTGAGCACCGCCTCATCGGCGACCGCGAGATCGCTTGTGCCTGCTGTGAGCACGAGTATCTCGCCGTTGCCGTCCGCATCCGGCAGCGGTCCGCTCACGGCGGCGCGGGCGCGCTCATGATAGGCGATATCCACTCCTAGCACCTGCAGGCTGGACGCCTTCTCGGCATCGAGGCGCGTGATGAGAGCGCGTCGCTGACCGGCGTCTCGCATGGCAGCTACGATGCCGGCGATCTGGGAAGGGGTCTTCCCCTCCCCGTAGATGATCTCTGAAACCCCTGTCCGGACGCCGCGCTCATTGTCCACCTGCGCATAACCAAGATCGCTCACCGATTCGACCCGCAGATGCTCGATGAGATCCGCAGGGGTCAGATCGCCTTCAGCCACCGCGCGGGCGATCCTCTCGAGATCGATCGCATCCATAGCCCTCCTCCCCGGCGCCTCACTCGGCTGTCTGCAACCGTTCCTCTAGGTGACGCGCCCCGTATCCACCGACACTAGCACATCGCCAGAGGCGGCAAGCAGGCTGAGATGACAAGAATTCACAGAGGCTGCGCACCCTGGAACCCGCAACCTGATATCCTTTCAGCCCATTACATTCGAGATGCGCCCCTGCGGTTGCGATCCTGGTGCCGCACGAGCTGTTTGAAAGGCAGAGCCACCTTGGACGAAACGACGGATCAGACAACGAGGTCCCACTCCTCGACATCGAATTCAAAGATCTGCGAGGCCAGGCCCCAACGCGGGCCCGCGGTGTCGATCGCGTCTGTGCTCTTCGGTGCCGCGAGCTTTCCTGCGGGCTACCTGCTGCCGGCGCTTGCGGGCCTCTTATGCGCCCTCATCGCGATCATCTTGGGAGTCGTCGCGTTGAAGACGAGATCGGCTCGCAGCGGTATCGCCAAGCTGGGCATCTCGCTCGGCATTCTGTGCGTGGCCGTCGGGTGCGCGGTTATCGCATTGTATCTGTACAGGGCCTCGGAACTCGGGCTGTCCTGATCGCTAGAACTCACCGACGCGACGAATCTCAGGCTCGAGATCGACGCCGAAGCTGCGCTTGACTCTTTTTTGCACGAGCGCCATGAGAGCGCACACGTCAGCGGCGGTCGCTCGATCGGCGTTGACAACGAATCCGCAGTGCTTGTCCGAGACCCGGGCACCCCCGACGCACGTGCCGCGCAGTCCGGCGTCCATTATCAGCTTGCCGGCGAAGCGTCCGGGCGGTCGTCTGAAGGTCGATCCGGCCGAGGGCACATCAAGAGGCTGCTTGCGCTCGCGCTGCATCCGAAAATCTCGCATCGCGGCGCGAATCGCTGCGGATTCGCCGCGATCGAGCGCGAAGGTGGCGGCAAGCACGATCAGGCCCTCTCGACTCACCCGACTGCTCCGATAGTCGAGCTCGAGATCTGCTCGGGCGATCTCGACAACGGAGCCCCGTTTTCGAGAATCCGGGTCCAGACCTCGATTTCCCGAATCACCGGGTACGTAGGCCGTCACGGACTCGAGCACCTCCCCGGTGCTGCTCCCATAGGCGCCGGCGTTCATGAAGCAGGCCCCGCCGACCGTGGCCGGTATGCCCGAGATCGGCTCGAACCCGGTCAGAGATTCGCTCTCGGCCACGCGGGCGACATCGCTCAGCAGGGCACCGGCCTCGGCGCGGATGCGTGTGTCATCCACGGAGATGGCATCGAGATTTTCGCGCATGCGTATGACGACGCCGCGGATCCCCCGATCGCCCACAAGCAGATTCGAGCCGTTGCCCACGATGAGGACGGGTATGCCCGCCTGCGCGCAGACATCCAGAGACGCGGCGCAGGCATCGATGCTTCTCGGGGATACCATTACGTCAGCCGGCCCACCGATTCGAAATGTGGTGTGCTTGGCCATCGGTTCTGCCAGCACCACGTTGTCATCGCCCGCCGCACCCGCCAGGGCGCATATCACATCTTCGCCGATGCGCCCGTGCTCATGCATGACGGAGTCCCTGAGATCGACTGCATAGCCGAGCGAGCGGGCTTCGATGCTCGTCTGGCAAACGATTGCCGCAGGGGCGGTCCATATCGTCCTCGCTGGCGGTCAGCTGGTTGATCTGGGATGAATCGGACACGCTGTCTCCTTGGTTCACAGGTGGGCTCGCGATCAATCTAGCACAGGATGTGAGGGACCGCCACCAAGCCGAGCCGCATCGAAGCGCTCTTCATGAGTGCCTCGTCCGCGCCCGGATTGCCCGACCGGGTAGACGCCGCTCGAAATAGGGTATATGCTTCGTCACGTAGTTTCAAGGTCGGGTGAGATTCCCTACCGGCGGTAACTGGGGTGAGGCGCGCCGCGCCCTCTCGGAAGCCCGCGACCCACGCAGGTGGCTGATCCGGTGCAAGTCCGGAGCCGACGGTACAGTCCGGATGAGAGAAACGGAGACATGTTCTTATGAACCATCCCGAAAACACGAGAAGAATCGCGATCACCGCCCTGTTCACAGCCGCATCTCTGCTGTTGAGCTTTGTCCAGATTCCGATCATCCCTGCGATGCCGTGGCTCATGTACGATCCATCCGGCATAGTCTGCCTGATCGCAGCATGTGCGTTCGGGCCTCGGCTCGGTGCTGCGACCGCCATCATATCGTGGATTCCGCGCCTGTTCACCGGTCCGTTCGGCGCGATCATGGGCATGGTCTCAACCTCATGTCTCGTCATTCCGGCAGGGTTCATCTACAACCGCCATCGAGGACGCGCCGGCTCGCTTGCTGGCATGCTGATCGGTGCCGTCATCTCGATCACAGCGTCATGTGCTCTCAATCTCGTGATCACTCCGCTGTACTATCCTGTGTTTTCGATGCGAGACGTCGCGACCATGATCATCCCATTTCTTCTGCCTTTCAACCTGATCAAAATGACGCTCCATGTCCTCGCTGCTCAGATGCTGCTCAAATCCAGCATGGCTGCGCTGCACTCGCTCGATCAGCGCGACGGCTCGACACCTCGCTAGTACGCACCACCTCAGCCATGTCAGAAAAGCCTCAGATAAGTCTGCGCGATGTCTGCTTCAGGTACGGCGGCGACACCGACGCTGCCGGTGAGGTCCTTGACGGGATCTCACTCGACATCCGTGCGGGCGAGCACGTATGCGTGCTCGGCGCCAACGGCTCGGGCAAGTCGACGCTGATCCAGCTGATGAACGCCCTGCTTGTTCCGACCAGGGGCAGTGTTCGCGTCTTCGGCATATCCGCGACCGACACCTGCGGCGCCATGGCTATCAGACGCCGGGCGGCCATGGTCTTCCAGCATCCAGACGATCAGATGGTTACGAGCATCGTAGCCGATGACGTCGCATTCGGGCCTGAGAACCTGGGGGTCCCGCAACCTGAAATCGTGCAGCGCGTGGACTCGGCACTCGACGCGGTCGATATGTCGACCCTGGCCCAAGCCGATCCGTCCGACCTGTCCGGGGGCCAGAGACAGCGTGTCGCCGTAGCCGGGGCGCTCGCGATGAATCCCGAGTTGCTCCTGCTCGATGAACCATCAGCGATGCTGGATGGCGACGGACGGCTGGCGATACGGGACATCATCGAAGCACTGAGCGCGCGGGGGATCACCGTCGTGCACGTCACCCATTTCATGGATGAGGCGATCGCGGCCGATCGCGCTATCGTGCTCGACCACGGCCGCATCACTCTCGATGGCACACCGGAAGAGGTCTTTTCGCATCGCCAGAAGATCACCGCGCTCGGTCTCGAGCTTCCCTTCGCGATCAAGGTTCTCGATGGGCTGGAGCGACTCGGTCTCGATGTCCCCTTCACCATGGATCTCGAGAACCTGGCCGGATCGATCGCGCCGCTACTCGGCACCACCTGCTCGGAAGAATCCCAGACGATCGCGGAGGGGCGGGAGCAGACGGGAGCCTCCGATCGTTTCGCATCATGCGGTGCGAGGCCGGCGATCGAGTTCGATCATGTCTCCTTCTCCTATGAGAGGCCTCGCGATCCACGAAGACGACGGCTGCGCCTGTGGCGACGCGCTGCATCCTCTTTGCGCGCTCCACTCGCCTTGGACGATGTGAGCTTCTCCGTCGAGCCCGGTAGCCTGACCGCCCTGATCGGCCGCACGGGCGCGGGCAAGTCCACCTGTATCGAACTCGCCTGCGCGCTCAAGGTCCCTCTGGTCGGAACGGTGCGCGTAGGCGGAATCGATACGACCGATCTCGCTCAGCGCGGCGTGCTGCGACAGCAGATCGGCTACATCTCTCAATTTCCCGAAAGACAGCTGTTCGCCGAGACCGTGTATGAGGACGTCGCATTCGGTCCGCGCAACCTGCACCTGGCCGACAGCGAGGTCGACGACCGCGTGCGCGCGGCGCTTGAGGCAGTCGGCCTCGAGGACTGGGAGGGCTTGCTTGGACGCTCGCCGTTCGCCCTGTCGGGTGGACAGCAGCGTTCGGTTGCAATCGCAGGTGTTCTCGCCCTGCGCTCGTCGATGTTGGTGCTCGATGAACCGATGGCGGGACTCGATCCGCGAGGGCGGGCGCGCATGCGAAAGCTTGTCTCGGAACTGAAGGCACGAGGCACCACGCTGCTCCTCGTTACCCATTCCATGGATGACGCCGCAGAGCTCGCCGATGAGGTCATCGTGCTCAGAGAGGGTAAACGCTGCGAGCAGGGCACGCCCAAGCGTGTTTTCACCGAGCGGGATCTCGGACTCGGCGCGCCCGCGGCTCTCGGCTTCTCACGGTCGCTCAGAGCTCACGGGGCTCACGGCATCGCTGATGCGCTGACCTTGAGCGAGCTGATGACGGAGGTGTCTTATGGCCTTGCGCGTTGACATCGGCCGCTACTATTCGGCTGTCTCACCGGTCCACTCCATGGATCCGCGTGTGAAACTGATCTTCGCCATCGTGTTCATGGCGAGCTGCCTGTTCATATCGAACGGTGTCACGCTCCTTCTTGCCGGGATCCTCATCGCCAGCGCCATAGCGGCGGCGCACGTGCCCGTCGGCCGCCTGCTCGCTCAGCTGCGACCTCTCGTGCTCTTTTTCGTGCTCACCTCGGTCATCAACCTGTTCTTTGCCAGAACCGGAGATCTTTTGATCGTCGCTGGTCCCATACGCATCTACTCAGATGGCGTCTCCGCAGCCATCCTGTATACGATGAGACTCATCTTTCTGCTGATCGCGGGATCGCTGCTTATGTTCACAACGCAGCCGATCGTGCTCACCGACGCCGCAGAGCGACTGCTCAGGCCGCTCGAGCGCATCGGCATGCCGGTGAGCCGAACGATGTTCACTTTGTCCATAGCCTTGCGCTTCGTGCCCACGATCGCGCAGGAAGCAGACGACATCATCACCGCGCAGACCGCGCGGGGAGCCGACCTCGAGAACAGAAGCGCGCTTGGCTACGTGCGATCGAGCATCCCGCTGCTCGTGCCTCTGTTCGCCGGCGCGCTGCGCCACGCGGAGAACCTCGGAAAAGCTATGGATGCCCGTTGCTACCTGGGTGGACGGGATCGCACGCACTATCATGTCATGCGCTTCGACCCCCGTCATGACGGAAGCGCTCTGGGCGTCCTGATCATCTACATCGCGGCGCTCATCGCTGCAGGTTTTTTCCGGTAGCGTGACCGCATCCAAGACATCGCGCTCACGGGGGCCCTCCGGGCGCTCAACTCCGTGCAGAGAGCAATACAGATCCGGATATCACGCCGATTGCCGACGATGGTGCTCGCTGAGCTCGATTCCGCGCGACTAGCCCCGCGTGCTGAGATCGATGCCGTTCGCCCATCCCCAACGCGGCGTCACGGTATCCCCGTAGTAGGCTATCCAGCTGTTCAAATCGTTGAGATGGATATAGCCGATGCTCTCCATGATCTGATTGTTGCCGACGTAGATGCCCACATGTCCGTAGGTGCGCCCGGCCGTGGTCTTCGTGTACGTGGAGACGGCGACGATCATGCCAACTTTCAGGCTGTCCTTGTTGGAGCTCGTGCACCACCGCGAGTACATATCGTTCGCGTTGCCGCTCACCGAGCCCAAACCCGCGTTCTGGAATACGTTGGATACCCACGCCGCACATAGACTCGCTCCGGGACACGGCGTGCTGTTGCAGGAATTCAGCACACGGCTCTGCGCCCCGCTCAACCCGTCGACACCCTGACCGGCACCGCCGGTCGGGGCTGGCGGTGGCGTGACGTTGGCGTGCGCCAGCGCGTCCAGTCGCTTCTTCTCGGCTTCCGCCTGTGCGGCAGCCATGATCTCGGCGTCGCGCTGTGCCATGAGATCTTTGACCTCGGCGCTGGCGCTATCGAGCACGGTCTGAACCTGAGCCTGATCCGCCTGGGCCGCGGCGAGCTGCTGAGCCTGCTTGTCGCGCAGATCCTCGAGTTCGGATTTCTTGCCCTCGAGCTCGCTCTTCTCGCGATCCAGCTCCCGCTCGATCTTTTGCACCTCGGCGATGGCGTCGTGGTCCCGCTGGTTCATGGCGTCGAGATAGTAGGCGTTGGAGATCAGGTCCTCGAACGAGGCCGATGACAGCAGGAGCGCCAGCGCGTCGTTGCCCCTGGTCTTATAGCTCGCTGACACGCGCTCGGAGAGCACCGCTCGCTTCGCCTTGAGCTCGGCCTGCTTGCTTTCGATCTCGGCCTGCTTGCTTTCGATCTCGGCCTGCGTCTGCTCGATCTGGGAGAGCGTTTCGTCCTGGGCCTTGGCGAGCTGCTGGTAGTGCGCGGCGATCTCGTCGAGTTTCGCTTGAACGGAAGCGAGCTGGGACTCGGCGTCACCGAGCTTGTCGAGTGTCTCCTTGCTGGCCGAGGGCTCCGCAAGCGCCTGAACGGGGCTGCCGAGCAACAGCGCCGAGGCGGTCAAGCCGACGAGAGCGCGCATGGCGGATCGGCGCGTGATAGATTTGACGGAAGTGACACGTGGCGGTGTATTTCCCGATTCGGGATGTTGCCGCCCGGTCCAAGACTTCGGTCCGATGCAGTGGAACATATGAACTCCGTTTGATGCTGCGTGTTTATGTCGTCCCATGGTCATGGGATCAGGATAGCGCAATTCTCGCAGCAGGGGAAAATCTTCACGAAGCGTCGATCTTGTTGTTTTCATGATAGCCGAACATCAATCGCCGCATCGCAGCGATTCGCTCTGAGCGGCTCCGGCACAAGATACGCTATACTTCGAGCAATCGACGACGCGCAACGACCCTCTCGTCGCGTGTCTTCACGGAGAGGAGAACCATGGCAGCTGAGCAGAGCCCCTCTGAGGGCTGCATCCTTGTGACAGGTGGAGCCGGGTTCATCGGATCGCACACGGCAGTGGAGCTGCTCGCATGCGGATACCGTGTCGTGATCGTGGACGACCTGTCGAACGCGAGCCGGGTGGCCATCGAGCGCATCAAACAGATCGCAGGTCCCAGCGCTTCGCAGAACCTGACATTCTATGAGTCAGATGTTGCCGATCGCGATGCGATGGAACGCATCTTCTCCAACCAGGACATCGATGGCGTCATTCACTTCGCTGGTTTCAAGGCGGTGGGCGAGAGCGTCGAGAAGCCGCTTGAGTATTATCGGAACAACATCGGCAGCACCTTGGTGCTCTGCGATGTCATGCGAGCGCACGGATGCACTTCGATCATCTTCTCAAGCTCCTCGACCGTCTACGGGGATCCGGATCATCCACCCGTCACCGAACTCGATCCGAAGAAGCCCGCGACAAATCCCTATGGATGGACGAAGTGGATGATCGAGCAGATCCTGACGGATCTGCATACGTCGGATCCCGCATGGAATATCGTGCTCTTGCGCTACTTCAACCCGATCGGCGCGCACCCCTCGGGCCTGATCGGTGAGGACCCCAAGGGGATTCCGAACAATCTGGTGCCCTACGTCGCTCAGGTCGCCGTCGGCAAGCGAGACGCCGTGCAGGTCTTTGGTGACGATTATCCGACCCCGGATGGAACCGGTGTGCGCGACTACATCCACGTCGTCGATCTGGCTCGCGGGCATGTCTGCGCGCTCGGTTGGATGAAGGGAAGATCCGAGGTGAACGTGTTCAACTTGGGCACGGGCACCGGATCGTCGGTACTCGATGTCATTCATGCCTTCGAGGGCGCGTGCGGACGGAAGCTGCCCTATCGCATCTGTCCGCGCCGCGCCGGAGACATCGCCGCCAACTGGTGCGACGCCTCGAAGGCGCAGCGCGTGCTCGGCTGGCGCGCCCGCTATGATCTCGATGACATGTGCCGAGACTCATGGAGATGGCAATCGGCCAACCCAGAGGGCTTCGGCACCGAATAGCATCTTTGTCTCGACTTCTCGCCACGCAGAAAGCAGTACCCGTGTCCACCTCGTTTGCCGATTTCCTCGCCGCCGAGCATCAAGACCTCGAGCGCAGGATCGCTGATTTCTTCTGCGATCGGACCGATCGCGCCGATATCGACGCGTATCTCTATGCCCCCCTCGCTCGGTTCTCGCGCAACGGGGGCAAGCGACATCGTCCGCTCATCTGCATGCTCGCGGCGCGCGCCGTCGGAGGCGACGCCGCCGCCGCGCTCGATGTGGCGACGGCGATCGAGCACTTTCAGTCCGCAGCGCTCATACATGATGACATCGCCGATCGCGGCAATACGAGACGAGGGGCGCCCTGTCTGCATGTCACCGAAGGCGAGGGAATAGCGATCAACTGCGGGGATCTCGAGCTCATATCTATGACGGCTGCCGTTCTCGATGATGCGAACCTTGGAGACGAACTCAAGATCAGGCTTCTGCGGGAACTTGTCGAAATGACGCGACGCACGATCGAGGGTCAAGCGCTTGATCTCGGGTGGGCGCGAGACGCCCGATATGATCTCACGGTAGAGGATTACCTCGACATGGCAACGCGCAAGACCGCTTGGTACAGCGGTGCGGTCCCGCTCGCATGCGGCGCCATCGCCGGCGGAGGATGCGAGGTCCAGGTGGAGGGACTGCGCTCGTTCGGTCTGGCCTGCGGTCTGGCGTTTCAGATTCAAGATGATCTGATCAACCTTCAGCCGCTCGATGGTGGCGGAAAAGATGTCAGAAGCGATATCACGCAGGGAAAGCGCACGCTCATTTGCGTGCATGCGTTGCTTGACGACGCCTACCATGATGAGCTGGTCGACATCCTCGAATCCGCCTCGACAGATCCTGCGGTTCTCGAGCGTGCGGTCGAGATCTTCCGACAGACGAACTCGATTGCCTTCGCCAGCGAGCGCGCGGTCGAGCTCATCGCCCATGCGAAGCGCGCCCTGGCGGGTATCGAGCTGGACGCGGAGTGCCGCCGTCTGTTCATCTCCATGGCGGATTTCTTTATCGAGCGAGTCAGTTAGCGGTGTTTTGCATGAACGGCGATCCACGCAGTTGCGAAGTTGCTAGACTGTAGAGGATCATCAGGGGCTGGCTCGCCGAGCGAAACCGCATTCGGCCCAGCCTTCAAGGAGGGAATTCAGATGGAGCCGATCACCGCAGGAATGCAGGGTCCTGCTGTCGAGGACGTTCAGACGCGCCTTGTCCTGCTGGGACACGCGATCGATGCCACAGAGCTCGATGATCAGCGTTTCGGCTCGAGCACCGCGCGGGCCGTTCGCTCGTTTCGTCAGAGCAAGGCTCTCCCTGACGGCGAGCAGGTCGACATGGCATGCTGGAGCAAGCTCGTCGATGCCTCATATAGGCTTGGCGATCGAACCCTTTACCTGAGGCTCCCGAATTTTCACGGAGCCGATGTCCGCGAACTGCAGACGGCTCTGAACACGCTCGGTTTCAGCTGCGGCAGCGCCGACAGCCACTTCGGACCTCACACCGAGGCCGCTCTCCAGCAGTTTCAAGAGAACGTCGGACTATTCGCAGATGGCATGGCGTTTCAAGACACCTTCAGCTACATCGATCGTCTGCGCCACGTGTGGAAGGGCAAGCCCTCGACGGCCAACACCGATGCGCGGCCGGGGTTCGCACGCGCGGCAAGCGTGCTCGAGCGATATCACATCGCGGTGATCGGCGAGGATCCCATCGCGCGCAACGTCGCCTCGCGGATGTGGAACATCGCATCGGCGACGACGAACGGAAGCGGCATGGTCCTCTGCGACTCCGAAACACCCGCTGACTGCGACTTGGTGCTCGAGATCGCAAGCGACGAGCTTCCTTCAGACAGCGAACCTCGTGCAACGATCACACTGGCAGAAAGCTCGAATCTTGCGCAGCGCATTCGGACGGCCTATGTTGCGGCAACCGAGCGTCCGGCGTTCCTGCGCATCGAGCTCACCGGGATGACCAAATACAACGGCACATTCACCTCGGGCGATGCTCAGACCCTCGCCGTCCGTCTTCTGGACGGCGTTTGCGATGCGATGAGCGATTAGGTACACTTGTACACCGTGCTGTCGGCTCTGCCGGCAGCCATATGCGAACTGGGGCATCGTCCAGCGGCAGGACTCTGGTTTTTGGTGCCAGCTACGGGGGTTCGAATCCCTCTGCCCCAGCCAATGATATTCTATGCGAATCTGCCATTCATCTTCTTCCTCGGTGGCTCCCCAAGGAAGATCGGCGCATCAACGGCTTGCAGGTTGCAGGCGGATCACTTGGTATTGCTTCCCGAATCCGAGGAGACATGCGCGACGTCAGCAGGAACACACTTGGCCGGGCCGAAGCGGAAATGAGTGGATATCCGCGTTCATACCATGGATTGCTCCCGCATGGCAGCTACAGTGTCATATTCGGATCCGCATCGACGTCGAACGAGGCGAAATCGCCCTGAGCGAATTTTCTTCTGGCCACCATGGCGATCATGGCGGCGTTATCGGTGCACGCGCTCACGGGCGGCAGGTGTACGCGGATGCCGTCGCGCTCGAGTTTCTCTGTCAGCATCTGCCGCAGATGCGGATTGGCCGCCACGCCGCCGCCCAGACAATACGAGCGCACCCCGGTCGCTCTGAGCGCCTCTGCCGCCTTCTTGTATTGGACATCGAAGACAGCCGCTTCAAACGAAGCCGCAAGGTCCGGCAGGTGGATGACGAGCCCCGCTTTCGTCTGCTGATCGATATATGTAATGACCGCGGTCTTTAATCCTGAGAGCGAGAACCGGAAGTCATGGCTGTGCATCATCGCACGCGGGAATTCAATCGCGTGAGGATCGCCTTCCTTTGCCAATCGGGAGATAACCGGGCCGCCGGGATATCCCAAGCCGAGCGCTTTGGCCACCTTATCGAACGCCTCGCCGACGGCATCGTCGAGCGTCTCTCCTAAAACCTCGTAATCACCCCAGGCGCAAACGTGCACGAGCATCGTGTGACCACCGGAAACGAGCGTGAAAATGAACGGCGGTTCGAGATCGGGCGAATCGAGCAGGTTGGCGAAGAGGTGGCCTTCGAGATGATTCACGGTCACGAGGGGGATACCGGCTGCATAGGCAAAGCCCTTCGCGAACGCGATCCCGACCACGAGGGCCCCGACGAGCCCAGGTCCTTGCGTCACACCGACTGCGGCAAGCTCTGTGGGCGCAAGAGGGCCACCTTCGAGTCCGAGAGCGCGGCTCGCCTCGTCGAGAGCGGCATCCACGACGCCCACTATAGCCTCGACGTGCTTTCTCGATGCGATCTCCGGCACTACGCCACCGAAACGAGCATGAAAGTCGATCTGAGTCGATATCTGGTTCGCGAGCAGCACGCCATCTGCGTCGATGATCGCGACCGCCGTCTCGTCGCACGAGCTCTCGATCGCCAAGATGGGAGCTCGTCGCGCGATCAGGGCGGACTCGCTGCGCGCGCGCCGCTGCCTGGCGGGCGGCCACGTGCGCGCAGCGCTCGCCGTGGGCTCCGGACGCGTATCGCTGATCGGAAGGACGAGCGGCAGCGCAGCGCTCATGAGCACCGCGTCGGCACCTGGTCCGTAATAGTCGCGACGACAACCGCATCTGCGGAACCCCAGACTCTCGTAGAGCGCGGTGGCGCCGTTGCTTCCGGATTCGACCTCGAGCGATGCGCTCGTGCAACCGAGCATCTGAGCATCGTAGCTCACATGCGCCAGCAGACGGCGCGCGATGCCGCGTCGCCTGTTGTCCGGACGAACGACGACATCGAGGATCTCGACATCGCGCTCCACGACCATGCCCCCCGCGATCCCGACCAGCTCGCCGCAATCGAGTGCTACCCACCACAGACGGGGGGCGGCGGCGCGACCGTCGATCTCGGAGAGAAACATATCGGCTGACCACGGCCGATGCGCGGCGTCATGAAACGCGCGCGCATCCAGGGCCGCCGCCGCCTCGACATCTGCTGCGGCCATCGGTCGAACATGCAGGTGCCTGCCGGAAAGCTCGTCGGCCACCCCGCTGGCAAAGAGCCGACGGTCTTGCCGGCCGAGTCTCACCCGCTCGTTCTCCTCCGCGTCGGACAGGCGGGTGTAGATCGGCAGCACCCCTGCGGGGTCGCCGCTCTCGGCCCCGTCATAGCGAGCCGGGCTCGCAGCGGCCAGCAGCAGACCTGCGCCCGAGGGCCACCACAGCGCACGGTCCACGCGACGTGTGAGGCCCGCATCGTCGAACTTCTCGTTGTAGCGCACGAGTCCGTCGCCGGTCAGCTGCAGATCGCGCGCATCCGACCGATCTGCCCATGCCGCGACCGCCGCGTCCGCCTTCTCGACGCGCTCGCGATCGAACAGACGGACGACGCCCGTCTCGTCCAGCCGGTACAATCCGGGATAGATCTCTCCGCGCATCGCATCGGCGGCCACGCCCAAAAGGCCGCGCACACCGCCTCGCCACGCCGTCCAAGCTGTCGCATCAAGAGTAGAGGTGCCGTGAAGCACCCTCATGGCCCCACGAGCCAGACCCTTCGCCGTCGAGATCCCGATGCGCACTCCCGTGAACGAACCGGGCCCCCGACCGACGAGAAACGCGTCCACATCGAAGATCTGCTTTCCGGCCTCGGAAAGCGCGTCCTCGATCGTTGCGATCAGCTCGACGTTCGCATGCCGGCGACACAGATGGTCTCGCTGAGCGATCAACTCGACCGAAGCGCGCGGCGCAGCGCTATCGTCTTCGGCACGCGGCGTCCACCAAGCGAGTGCGCAGGCGAGCATGTCGGTGGAGGTGTCAAGCGCCACCACGAGATTACGGCGCGGTTCACTCATGCTCATCACCCGCCCCGTCTGGCGTGGTTTCACATAGGGCGGCATCGACGCTCGCCGCGAGCTGCTCGGCGCGCGCGCCGTGCGCTTCGAGTGCGATCGAGCGCGTCGTCTCACCGCATCGGGTGATCAGCACGCTCAGATATTCATCGACGAGCTCTTCTTGAAACCGCTCGCCCCATTCCAGAACGCATGCGCCCTCGATTGCGAGAACATCGAATATGCCCGTGTCCTCGAGTTGGCGGGCGTGCTCAAGTCTGTAGAGATCGAAGTGAAACAGTGGCAGCCGACCGCCATCGTGGATCGATTGAATGGCGAACGTCGGGCTCCTCACCGGCCGTGTGTCACCAAGCCCTTGAGCGATGCCCGATGTCAGCTGTGTCTTGCCGACTCCGAGACCCCCCGAAAGGATGATGACATCGCCCTCGATGAGATGGGACGCGATGAGCCTTCCGAGATGACGGGTGTCCTGCGGCGTCTCCGTACGGTATCGACGGGCGCGATCACGTGCGATCGACATGCGTCTCCCCCTTTGGACTCGCACTTGACGCCGTGTCGTCGAGAGCCGTTGGAGCTGCGTGCCTTCTCAGATAGTCACCGAGCATGTTGAAATCAGCCTCGATCAGATCCTGCCAAGCGGGATTGCGCAGCGCGGCAGCCGGATGGAATGTGGGCATGACAGCGAAACGGCCCATTTGATGAAACCGACCGCGAAGTCTCGTGATCCCGATCTCCGTCTTCAGAATGAAATGCGTTGCGGGGTTGCCCATCGTCACGATGACATCGGGCCAGATGCTGCGAATCTGCTCCCTGAGAAACGGGGCGCAGGCCAGCACCTCCTCGGGACGCGGATCACGGTTTCCAGGAGGTCGACATTTCAGCACGTTGGCGATGTAGACCTCCTCGCGCCTGAGGCCGGCGAGCGACAGGATGCCATCCAGGTTCTTTCCGGCGGCACCTACGAAGGGCTCTCCCTGCAGATCCTCGTTCTTGCCGGGCGCCTCGCCGATGAACAGGACGCGAGCGTTCTCATCACCGGTTCCGAACACGATCTTCGTGCGAGTCTGAGCAAGCTGGCAGCGCCGGCACTCACCGAGTACCGCCCGCACCTCCCGAAGCTCGACTTCACGAGGGCCCTGATTCTCATGACCGGGAATGCGCATGACGCTCATCATCGCTCCTTAGATGTAGATCTTTTCGAGCCGCATGCCGAAATCACACGCGACCTCGTAGTTGATCGTGTTGCGCAACCGCGCCATCTCATCCATGGACACCTCGGCATCGCCATCCCTGCCGACGATCGTCATGAGATCGCCGTACTCCGCCTCCGGAATCGGTTCGGCCGGCGTCTGCTGAATGGCGACCATCGTCTGATCCATGCAGATGTTGCCGACCTGTCTGATACGGCCTCCGCGGTAAAGCACATCCATGCGATTCGATAGCGTGCGCGCGAGCCCGTCAGCGTATCCGATCGGCAGCGTGCAGATCTGAACGGTCGCCCGGGGGACTCGATAGGTGAAGCCGTATCCGACACCTTCTCCCATCGAGGGATACGCCACGCGCATGACTCGAGCGCGAACGCTCATGACGGGATCGAGCCTTATGCGCTCGCGGGTGGCATCAGCCGGCTGCAAACCATAGAGTCCGATTCCCACGCGAATCATATCGTGATGCGACTCTGGATCCAGAATAGAAGCGGGAGTGTTGTCGCAGTGCACGATGCCGCATTCGAAGCCCGCGTCGCGCATTGCTTGAACCGCCTCGTCAAAGCGCGTGCACTGGAGCTTGTAGTCCCACCCGCAAGGATCATCCGCCGTCGCGAAATGCGTGAAGACCCCGTCGCATTGGATGCCCCGATGGAACTCGATCCCTCTTCGGAATGAAACCACCTTGGTATAGTGAACACCGATGCGGTTCATACCCGTCTCGATCGCAAGATGATACTTTCCGACTTTGTCTACCTGAACCGCGCACTCTCCAAATGCCAGCGCGAATTCCGAGGTGTAGACAGCTGGCATCAGATCGTTCTCCAGCAACTCGGGAATCGCATCGCACGGCGGCTCACCCAGCACGAGAACGGGAGCGGAGCATCCTCCTCGACGAAGCTCGATTCCCTCGGCCACCGTCGCGACAGCGAACATGTCGGCACCCGCCGATCTCATGATCTTCGATGATTCAACGGCACCGTGACCGTAGGCATCCGCCTTGAGAACGCAGCACAGGCGCTGCCGCGGCTTGAGCATCTTCTTGAACGCTCTCGTATTGCGAAGCATCGCACCGCGGTCTATCTCGACCCACGCCCAGCGAGTCGCCGGCCCTCCCGCAGGCACCATTGAAACCATCCCCCCCTATTCGCTCACGAATGATCTTCACCCAGATAGTCGGTCTCCGTAAGGCGCATCGCCTCTCCTATCAAATCGATGAGATCCGTCGCGATGACGCTTCTCTCTCCGAATTCCGCTGCGGCAGCGTAACCCGTATAGGAATGGACCGAGACGCCGTATGCGGCAAGCAGGTCCCAACGCAAGCTGACACGCCGACTCAGAACCGATGTGCCCGCGAGGATCCCGGAGAGCACATCGCCGGATCCTGAGGTCGCCAGCGCCGCGGGCCCCGATATCGGAAGCAGAACATGATCGACTCCCACCACGGCGGTGGTCGGTCCCTTGGCGACCACCACCATGTTATCGGAACCTCCCGCCCACAGAATTTTGTGCGCCGCCTCGATCGCACTGCCGAGATCGCGCACACCAGCGTCATCGACGAGCCTTGAGAGCTCGCGGTAGTGCGGCGTCAGAATAAGCGGGGCGTCCCTGCGGTACAGCTCAGGAATCTGATCGATGCCACCGCCGGCCAGCGCAGAGAGGCAGTTGAGCGCATCGGCGTCCAGCAGAAGGGGGACATCGAGTTCAAGCAGCTCCCGGACCATCTGTATGCAGCCCGCGCCCGTCGTCATGCCAGGTCCGCACAGCACGCAACTGTACTTATGGGCGAACTCCGAGACAGCCTGGCGGGCGACCGAACCGAACGCGCCGCGCGAGTCCGATGGAATCGCGATGACGGGAACAGAGGGCAGCGCGGTGCGGATCAGATCCGCGCATGAATCGGGTGTGGCAACCGACACGTATCCCGCACCGGCCCGTGCCGCGGCCTTTGCAGCCATGATCGCAGCACCGGGATAAGCTGCGGAGCCGGCGACCACGCAGACCGAGCCGCGCGTGTACTTGTCTATGTTCGCCGGCAGCGGTGCGAAGAACTCGGTGAGATCTGTCGGCTCGACGATCTCCGCAGCGTGCTCCACGTCACCGAGAACCTCGTCAAGCCGATCATAGAGCTCGCCGCAGATGAGCTCGCCGACGAACTCCGGCCCCTCGGCACTGTACATCCCAATTTTCGGCGTAAGCATCGTCGCCGTCTGCGTCGCCCGAATGCAATCGTCCTCTACGATACCGGTCTCTGCATTCAAGCCGGATGGCACATCGATTGATACCACTGAAGAAGCGAGTTCGTTCACCGTCGAGATCCAAATCGAGAACGGTGGCCGCAGCTTCCCATGAAAGCCCGTGCCGAGAATGGCATCGACGACGACATCCGATGATTTGATGAGATCGACAAGCTCATCTCGCGAAGGGCCGACATGTAAGCTCACCTCGCGCTCTGCGGTCCTGCGTGCAACATGTCTGGCAAGTGCCGCAGGGATCTCGTCGGGTTCGACCGGGCTCACGACATCGACGGCGACGCCCTTGTGCGTCAAAATGTCGGCAGCGACCCAGCCGTCACCGCCGTTGTTCCCGAATCCGGTGAGCACCAAGACGTGTTTCGGGTTCGCCTTCGCTACAATCGAGGCCGCGAACTCACCGGCGAACTCCATGAGTTCCGCCTTGGATGTACCGGCCTTTTCTATCAGATCCTCTAGTCGAGCCACTTCCTCACAGCTCAGAACTGGTTTCATGGTCACCTCCGCGGTTCATGGTTTTCTCCCCCCTGCGGGGAAACTGAATCAGATTGCTGCATGCTCTCGAGCTCATCTATGACCGAGCGCGCATCACGAAAGGATCGGGATATCAGCTCCTTTTCATCGGACGAGCTATCGTGCGGCGCGGGTCGCGCCTGCTCGGTGATGGCCATGGCATTGGCTATCGCAAGGTCACCGGCTGTGGAGAGCGAGATCGCAATCTCAACGATTTCCTGCTCTTTCGCGATGTCCCGTGCTTTTCCATCGAGCAGCACGATCGGCCGTCCGCGTTCGTCGTGGGAGACCGAGACGTCTTTGCGACCGATCCCTTGACTGAAGCCTGTCCCCATCGCTTTGAGCACCGCTTCGCGTGCCGCGAAGCGCGATGCGAAACGCGCGGCGGGCCGCGCGGATGAGGAACAGTCCCTCAGCTCCTCCTCAGTGAAGACCCGGGCCGAGAAGGAAGGGGTCTTCTTCAGTATCGCCTCCATCCGCGATATCTCGACGATATCGACACCGATTCCCGTCTTCAAGCCCACCTCCATCGGTCATGCGAGCCCTGTGCGCATCAACTTATCTATTGTATCCGGTTCTTCACCGATGCGCCCGCGAACGGACGCGAAACGAGAAAAAGGGACCTCCCGCGATGCGGGAGGTCCCATCCTCTTCGGCTTCCGGCGTCGGTGCCGTCCACCGGTCAGCGGCGTCCTGCTCTCCCACGGGGCTGACCCCGCAGTACCATCGGCGCTCGGGGGCTTAGCTTCCGGGTTCGGAACGGTTCCGGGCGTGCCACCCCTGCTGTGACCGCTGACCGGTGGGCGGCGCCCCGCCCGATCGGTCTGTCCGGGGATCTCCCCCGCGCCCCCCTGGGGGCCGCACAGCACATGAGAAGGGAGACCCGATCGGGGATCTGATGGTGTATCGCGGCACCCTCGGGCGTGGCGCCCTCGGGGCCCTTGTGAGGGATGCGGGTAAGAGCTCGGGCGATTAGTGCCGCTCGGCTGAGGGGCTCGCGCCCCTTGCACCTGCGGCCTATCGACCAGGTGTTCTGCCTGGGCCCTTACCATAAGGAGAACTCATCTCGGGAACGGCTTCCCGCTTATATGCCTTCAGCGGTTATCCGTGCCGGACGCGGCTACCGGGCGATGCCGTTGGTCGACAACCCGTGCACCGGAGGTCCGTCCACCCCGGTCCTCTCGTACTGGGGGCAGCCTCCCTCGATTCTCCTGCGCCCGCGGAGGATAGGGACCGAACTGTCTCACGACGATCTGAACCCAGCTCGCGTACCGCTTTAAGCGGCGAACAGCCGTACCCTTGGGACCTGCTCCAGCCCCAGGATGCGATGAGCCGACATCGAGGTGCCAAACCTTGCCGTCGATGTGGACTCTTGGGCAAGATCAGCCTGTTATCCCCGGAGTACCTTTTATCCGTTGAGCGACGGCCCGCCCACATGGGGCCGCCGGATCACTAGAGCCTGCTTTCGCATCTGCTCGACGTGTCCGTCTCGCAGTCAGGCCCGCTTGCGCTCTTGCACTCTCAAGGACGGTTGCCGACCGTCCCGAGCGGACCTTCGCGCGCCTCCGTTACTCTTTAGGAGGCGACCGCCCCAGTCAAACTGCCCACCTGGCACGGTCCCTGCGCCGGATCGCGGCCGCAGGTTAGGACGCCGGGCGCGCGGGGGTGGTATTCCAAGGGCGGCTCCGCCGGGGCTGGCGCCCCGGCATCGATGCCTCCCACCTATCCTCTACGCGCGCGCTCGGCGGCCAATGCCAAGCTGCAGTGAAGGTTCACGGGGTCTTTCCGTCCTTCCGCGGGAAGGTCGCATCTTCACGACCAGTGCAATTTCACCGGGACCATGGTCGAGACAGCGCCCAAGTCGTTGCGCCGTTCGTGCAGGTCGGAACTTACCCGACAAGGAATTTCGCTACCTTAGGACCGTTATAGTTACGGCCGCCGTTTACCGGGGCTTGGCTTCGGGGCTTCGCGCTCGCGCGCTGACCCCTCCGCGTGACCTTCCGGCACCGGGCAGGCGTCAGACCCTATGCGTCGCCTTTCGGCTTGTGCAGAGTCCTGTGTTTTTGGTAAACAGTCGCTTGGGCCTCTTCACTGCGGCCGCCTCTCGCTCGGGGGGCTGAGCCCCTCCACGATGACGCGGCACCCCTTCTCCCTAGGTTACGGGGCCATTGTGCCGAGTTCCTTGACCATGGTTGACCCGATCGCCTCGGTATGTTCTACCCACCCACCTGTGTCGGTTTGCGGTACGGGCGCGCGCGCGCCTTCCTTAGGGGTTTTTCTCGGGACCCGGGCTCGCTCGCTTCACTCAGTCGCTTCGTCCGGAGCCTCGCCCTCATGACGGGGGGATTTCCCTCCCCGTCGGGCCGCGCTCCATCACGGGGACGTCCAGAACCCCGCCGAGCTACCCCGATCCGTCGCCCCGTCGGTCACGCGGCGCGCGCGCGGTGCAGGAATATTCGCCTGCTGCGCATCGGCTACGCCTTCCGGCCTCGCCTTAGCCCCCGACTGACCCTGGGAGGATTAGCCTCGCCCAGGAAACCTCGGGTTTACGGCGGACGAGTTTCTCTCTCGTCTCTCGCTACTCATGCCAGCATTCTCGCTCCCGGGCGGTCCACCGGCGGTCGCCCGCCGGCTTCGCCCCGCTCGGGACGCTCCCCTACCACGACGCCACGTCAGTGGCGCCGTCCGCCGCTTCGGTTCCCGGCTTAGCCCCGTGTATTGTCGGCGCATGTCCACTCGACCAGTGAGCTGTTACGCACTCTTTCAATGCGTGGCTGCTTCTGAGCCAACATCCTGGTTGTCTGCGCGGACGCACATCCTTTGCCACTCAGCCGGGAATTGGGGACCTTAGCGGGCGGTCTGGGCTGTTTCCCTCTCGAGCGCGCGGCTTAGCCCACGCGCTCTGACTGCCGCGCTCGCGGCCGCCGGCATTCGGAGTTCGGTTCGGCTCGGCAGGCGGTGAGGCCCCCTCACCGATCCGGTGCTCTACCTCCGGCGGCGATCGCGCGACGCTAGCCCTAAAGCTATTTCGGGGAGAACGAGATATCTCCGGGTTTGATTGGCCTTTCACCCCTATCCGCGGGTCATCGCCGCCGTTTTCAACCGACGTGCGTTCGGCCCTCCACGGGGTCTTACCCCCGCTTCAGCCTGCCCGCGGATAGCTCACCCGGCTTCGCGCCTGCGGCGCGGGACTTCACGGTCGCCCTGTTCGGACTCGCTTTCGCTGCGGCTCGCTTCAAAGCTTCGCCTCGCCCCGCGCCGGCAGCTCGCTGGCTCATTCTACAAAAGGCACGCCGTCACGGCTCCCGAAGGGGCCGCTCCGACTGCTTGTGGGCGCACGGTTTCAGGTGCTGTTTCACTCCCCTCCCGGGGTGCTTTTCACCTTTCCCTCACGGTACTCGTTCGCTATCGGTCATAGGGGAGTATTCAGGCTTGGATGGTGGTCCACCCAGATTCGGACCGGGTTTCACGTGCCCGGCCCTACTCAGGGACCGCGTTCGGGGGACATCCGAGGGTGCGCCTACGGGACGTCTAACCCTCGTGCCGTCGGCCTTCCCACTGCCGTTCGGCTCCCCTCGATGCCTCCCCGGGCAGGGCGGAAGGCCCTGCCGCGCGCGGCCCTGCAACCCCCGGGGCGCCGGGCCCCTCCGGCCCGTCGGCGCTCCCAGGTTTGGCCTAGGCCCCCGTTCGCTCGCCGCTACTTGGGGGATCTCGAAATTGATTTCCTCTCCTCCGGGTACTTAGATGTTTCAGTTCCCCGGGTTGTCCTCCCGGGCCCTATGTG
The DNA here is from genome assembly GCF_000195315.1 of Coriobacterium glomerans PW2. Classification (NCBI taxonomy): domain Bacteria; kingdom Bacillati; phylum Actinomycetota; class Coriobacteriia; order Coriobacteriales; family Coriobacteriaceae; genus Coriobacterium; species Coriobacterium glomerans. The sequence goes on along the minus strand of NC_015389.1, from coordinate 227,756 downwards.
TTCGGGCCCGGGATGCATGGACTGCTCCATGCGGGTTCGCCCATTCGGAGATCCGCGGGTCGCAGGGCATGTGCCCCTCACCGCGGCTTATCGCAGCTTGTCGCGTCCTTCGTCGGCTCCCTGTGCCAAGGCATCCGCCGTGCGCCCGTGACATCTTCCCGTCCCTCGGACGGGCCCTGGCCACGTTCGCGCCATCATCGGCGCCTCGTCTCGTCTCTCGGCCGGCTCCCGCCGGCCGCTCAATCGAATTCGTTGGGCGCCCCTCGTCGGGGCGCCCGGGTGTCGCATACCGCACCCCCTCTCGGGGGCGCGATCAGATCTCTCTCAATTCCTGATGAATCATAAGTCGAAGATGATCTTCCACTCGCTTTTCAAAAAAATGGAGAATCGATCGGGTCCGATGCCTCTCGGGCATCGGCCCTTCTCGTGCTATGCGGCTCTCAGGGTGCGCGGGGTCGACCCCCGGGGACCGGACACCGCGAGGATGCTGCCAGGACAGAACCGGCCGGGCGCGCTGCGCCGAGAAACGGTCCTGAGTATCGAGTATCTGTCTTCTAGTTCGAGGTCTCTCCCTAGAAAGGAGGTGATCCAGCCGCACCTTCCGGTACGGCTACCTTGTTACGACTTCACCCCCCTCGCCCTCCACACCTTCGACGCGTCCCCCCATCGCTGGTCGGGCCCGCGGCTTCGGGTGCAGACGACTCGGGTGGTGTGACGGGCGGTGTGTACAAGGCCCGGGAACGCATTCACCGCGGCATGCTGATCCGCGATTACTAGCAACTCCGACTTCACGGGGGCGGGTTGCAGCCCCCGATCCGAACTGGGGCCGGCTTTGTGGGATCCGCTCCGGCTCGCGCCATCGCATCCCGCTGTACCGGCCATTGTAGCACGTGTGCAGCCCAGGGGCATAAGGGGCATGATGACTTGACGTCGTCCCCGCCTTCCTCCGGCTTGACGCCGGCGGTCCCGCATGGGTTCCCAGCCATTACCTGATGGCAACATGCGGCGGGGGTTGCGGCTCGTTGCGGGGACTTAACCCAACATCTCACGACACGAGCTGACGACAGCCATGCACCACCTGCGCAGCCTCCTTCCGGCCACCGGGTCTCCCCGGCTTCAGCTGCATGTCAAGCCCTGGTAAGGTTCTTCGCGTCGCTTCGAATTAAGCCACATGCTCCGCTGCTTGTGCGGGCCCCCGTCAATTCCTTTGAGTTTTAGCCTTGCGGCCGTACTCCCCAGGCGGGACGCTTAATGCGTTGGCTGCGGCACGGGGGGATCGTCCCCCCACACCTAGCGTCCATCGTTTACGGCTGGGACTACCAGGGTATCTAATCCTGTTCGCTCCCCCAGCTTTCGCGCCTCAGCGTCGGTACCGGCCCAGAGGGCCGCCTTCGCCACCGGTGTTCCTCCCGATATCTGCGCATTCCACCGCTACACCGGGAATTCCACCCTCCCATACCGGACCCGAGCCGGGCGGTTCCGGGCGCGAGCGGGGGTTGAGCCCCCGGATTTGACGCCCGGCCTGCCTGGCCGCCTACGCGCGCTTTACGCCCAATGAATCCGGATAACGCTTGCCCCCTACGTATTACCGCGGCTGCTGGCACGTAGTTAGCCGGGGCTTCTTCTGCAGGTACCGTCTGATCTCTTCCCTGCTGAAAGCGGTCTGCGACCCGAAGGCCTTCCTCCCGCACGCGGCGTCGCTGCGTCAGGGTTCCCCCCATTGCGCAAGATTCCCCACTGCTGCCTCCCGTAGGAGTCTGGGCCGTGTCTCAGTCCCAATCTGGCCGTTCGGTCTCTCAACCCGGCTACCCGTCGTCGGCACGGTGGGCCCTCGCCCCGCCGTCTACCTGATGGGCCGCGACCCCATCCCGCGCCGCCGGAGCTTTCGCCGGGCCGCCATGCGGCGGTCCGGCGCATCCGGTATTACCCGCGGTTTCCCGCGGCTATTCCGGAGCGCAGGGCAGGTTGGTCACGTGTTACTCAGCCGTTCGCCACTCGCTTCCGCCCGAGGGCGGGTGCCGTTCGACTTGCATGTGTTAGGCGCGCCGCCAGCGTTCATCCTGAGCCAGGATCGAACTCTCCGTCCAATGAGCGGCCCCCGAGGGGGCCGCGATTCGGCGAGGCGCCCGACCGGCCAGCGATGAGTTCTCGCTGATCGGATCCATCTCGTAAAGTCTCATCAGTCCCTGGAAAGGAATCGTTGCGGGGCCGCCCCGTGGGGCGGCTCGCAAAGATCTTCTCACAGTTCATAACATTTGAACAAAATGGTCTGTCTGTCCTGGCGGGACCGGCATCTCGCCGTGTCCCACCTCGCAGTATCCGGTTCTCAGGGTACCCGCCGCGGTCTCCCTCGCGTCAAGCTCGGGGCCACGCGGCAAGGAGATATAATGCCAGACTCGAGACCACAGAACAGCGTGTATTTTCGTGTTCACAAGTGCTCCACAAACAATCCCACCCGAAGGGTCCCCTGGGATTGCCTCCCGCGCGCCGATTCAGTGCTCCATACGAGCGAATCGGCGAGATCACGCGTCCAGATCACCCCGTGCGAGGTCGCATCCGACCTCTAGAAGCTCATCGCGCAGCTCGATGGTCGCGGCCTCAGCGTATACGCGAACGACCGGTTCGGCGCCACTCGGGCGGAGCAGCAGCCATGACTCGTCATCGAACTCAAGACGAAGGCCATCCATATGGCTGACATGGATCGGTGCCCTCCCCGCGACGCGCTTCGGGTTCAGCCCCGGAAGCAACGTGCGAAACGTCTCTATCACCTCCGCTTCGAGCCTCAGATCGCGGCGGGTGTAGAATGTGCTTCCGTAGACGCCCTCCATCTCCTCGACGAGCGCTCCGAGCGGCTTGTGGCTCATTGCCATCATCTCGCACAGCAGAAGGTTCACGAGAAGCCCGTCGCGCTCCGGCACATGCCAGGGGATGCCGATGCCCCCGGCCTCCTCCCCGCCGATCAGGACATCTCCCTTTCGCATCTCCTCGTATATATATCTGAACCCGACCGGCTTTATGGTCACACGACATCCGAGCGCTCGAGCGACTCTGCGCGTGAGAGCGGAAGCGGAGAGATTCAGGACGACCCTGCCGCTCTCGTTGCGATTTCTCACCAGGTGCGTGGCGAGCAGGGCGATGATCTTATGGGGGTTCACGAAACGGCCCCGCTCATCTATCGCGCCCACGCGATCGGCGTCACCATCGTTCACAAGGCCCGCATGCGCACCGAAGCGCAAAACGGCCTGTTCGCAGTCGTCGACCCACGGCTCGATCGGATCGGGATGAACCTCATCGACCTCATCATCGTTCTCCCCGTGGATCTCGGCGACCTCCACCCCGAGCTCGCCGAGAACCCGCGCTAGATAGCCGCGCGCTGATCCGTACATCGGGTCGCATACGATCTTGAGGTTCGCCCGCGAGATCGCATCGTGGTCCACGAGCCTCGCCAAGCTCTTCAGATACGGGGTCATGATATCGGCGCGACCGATGGGCCCGCGTCTCTCCGTGGGCTCGACCTCGATCATGCTCTCGAGCTCATCTGTGTTGTCGGAGGCCGCCGTGCCGCCATCGGCGTGACGCAGCTTTACCCCCAGGTAGTCTACCGGGCTATGCGAACCCGTGATCATGAAGCCGCCGCAGGCTCTGAGGTCATGCGCGACGGTCCAAGACAGGGCAGGCGTCGGAGCGCACCTATCGCTGACCTTGACGGCAAGTCCATGGCCTGCCAACACCTCTCCCGCCAGGCATGCGAAGCGCTCGGCACCCGGTCGCGTGTCAAAACCCACATAGGTAATGGCACCGGGAGCGCAGCGCGCCCAGAGTCTGCCGGCGGCATCCGCGATGCGCACGAGATTATCATCGTTGAAGTCGCCGTCGAGGCGAGCGCGCCAGCCATCTGTTCCGAAATGGATCATTGCACCCATAGAGCAAGCACCCCTCAAGCGATCCGTTCACCGTGCCGGATATCGAGCGCCGCGCCCGCGACCGCGCGGGACGCGAGGCGCGAGGCCTCATCGTCCGCGATCGAGAGCCTCCGCCAGCGAGGCGGTCGTTCGCGCGGTCGTGCCGCAGCAGCCTCCGATAAGATGCGCACCGCCCTCGATCCAACCTCGGCAGGCTCGTTCAAACGCCTCTGGATCCTCGGCCCAGATCAGACCCTTGTCATCGTCTCGAACGGGAACATCTCCGCCGGGACGAACCATGATCGGAGTTCGGGCAGCCCGGGCCATGCGACGAACTGCAGCGTTGGCGGCGTCGATCGAACAGCTGTTCACGCCTACAGCGGAGGCGCCGTGCTTCTCTGCAAACAGAATCGCGCCCTCGATGCTGAGACCGTCGCCCACCAGGTCCGCGGAACCGTCGATCGCGAAGCTCACGAGCAGCGGCATCCCATCTGCGACGTCACCCGCACCGAGAAGCGCGGGCTCCAAGTCCCGCACGGAGGTGAACGTCTCGAGCATGAGCGCATCGACCCCGCAGGCCAGCAGCGCATGCGCCTGCTCGCGATACGCGTCGCGCGCCCGACGGAACTCAGCCGATCTGACGGTCAGCCAATCGACTCCGCACGGTCCGATCGATCCGGCGAGATGCTGTGGGCACGCGACGCGCGCGCAATCGACTGCAGCACGATTGACCTGCTGCGCCGACGACGAGATCCCCGCGCGTCCGAGTGCGGGGGTGCTCGCCTGAAAGGTGTTCGTGATGAGTAGTTGAGCACCTGAGGCTGCGTAGAGCTCATGGATGCGCGAGACCTCTTGGGGCTCGACCTCATTCCAGTACGCAGCCGGAACATCCGAGGCGCCCTCCTCGCTCATGAGAACGCTGCCCATGGGGCCCTGAGCGAGCAGGACCTCATCCACAAGACGGGACATGAGCTCCTCCGCGCCTGAACGATTGTAGTAGGCCGTCTCGAAGTCGGCCTGAATCTCTGTGCTCGGCATGATGGGAATGCTCCTCATCTCCCTCGATCAGCTATCGACAACCACGATACCCTGTCTCTCGAGATAGCCCAGCCATCTGTCCATGGTATCCTCTGAAAGCGCATGCTCCATGAGGCACGCCTCCTCGTCGGCCCGCTCGAAGGAGACGCCGAGCTTTTGCGTGAGGAACGTTCGAAGCAGGCGATGACGGTACCATACGGCGCGACCGATGGCGCGACCCTGCTCGGTGAGCATGACCTTGCCGTAATGCGACTGCTCGACGAGCCCTTGCGCTTTGAGAGCGGCGACGGCCTTGTTGACCGAGGCCTTCGAGACATCCAGACGCAGCGCGATATCGACGGATCGGACCCCGTCCGCAGCAGAGCCCTCCTTCTCGATTCTGACGATGCACTCCAGGTAGTCCTCGTTGGCCATAGTCAGATTCAGCTCGTGCGAGCGCTCGGTGGTATCCATGAAAACCTCTTTCGTTGCGACTCAGATGATTCTACCTCAATAGCGAGCCGGGGGTGGCGCAGCCGGGCAGGCGCGCGCCGTCGTACCGAGTCCTTCGCGCTCCACAACTCACTCGTCTCGTGCTAGAGTAGCTAGCTGAACCCCTTTCAACGAAACGGAGAACCAATGAGCGACGCAGCCTCTCAGCAACCCGATGTTCTCGAGCGCTTCTTGCGATACGCGAGGATCGACACCCAATCAGCGGAGGAGCACAGCGATGAGGTGCCCTCGACTCCGGGTCAGTTCGAGCTGGCCCGCTTGCTCGCGCAGGAGCTGCGCGATCTCGGCGCTGCCGATGTCCGCGTGTCCGATCATGCCTACGTGACCGCGGCGATCCCGGCGAGCCCGGGTGCCGAGGCCCAGCCCGGCCTCGGCCTCGTCGCGCATATCGACACCTCTGAAAGCGCCCCCGGCGCGAACGTGTCACCTCACATCGTCAGGTATGAAGGCGGCGAGCTCGTGAGCGGCGCGGTCGGCAGCGATGTCATCTCGATCGGACCCGAGGAGGTCCCCGGACTGACCGAGCTCATCGGCGAGGATATCGTCGCGAGCGACGGCGCGACGCTTCTGGGGGCAGATGACAAGGCGGGCGTCGCCGAGATCATGGCGCTGGCGGCACGACTCATCGCGGAGCCGACCCTGCCTCACCCGCGCCTCGGCATCTGCTTTTGCCCCGATGAGGAGATCGGCCATGGTGCGAGCCTTCTGGACATCGAGGCCTTCGGATGCGCGTGGGCCTATACCGTGGACGGCGGGCCGATCGGCGAGCTCGAATGGGAATGCTTCAACGCCTGCAAGGCGACGGTCACGTTCCAGGGTCGCTCGATCCACCCCGGCGATGCAAAGGGAAGCATGGTCAACGCTTCCAACCTGTTCGTCGACTACCACAACCTTCTTCCGGTCGCGCAACGGCCCGAGCACACTGAGGGACACGAGGGATTCATATTCTTACGAGGCGTCTCCGCGACCTGCGAACACGCTGTCGCCAGGTACGAAGTGCGCGATCACGACGCGAAGCTGCTTGAGCGCAAGGTCGATCTGATGCGGCGCGCCGCAGCGTTCATAAACGAGCGAGAGGGCGAGCAGCGAGTGAGCATCTCGGTCGATGCTCAGTACCGCAATATGGCCGAGGTCATAGGAAAGCACCCCGAGCTGATAGAGTTGGCGAAAGAGGCGTTTGCGGCAGCGGGCGTCGAGGCGCGCGTCATCCCCGTTCGCGGAGGCACCGATGGGGCGCAGCTCTCCTTCCGAGGACTGCCCTGTCCCAACTTGTCAACGGGCGGTTACGCCTTCCACGGCGTGAACGAATTCATCCCCGTCTCGTCGCTCGTCAGAATGGTCGATGTGCTCACCGAACTCGTCGGGCGCTTCGCCTGAAGTGATCGCTCGCGCCTCATCCCTCGACGGGATCGGGAACCGTGGTGCGTGCGACCGCGGCACCGAGTGCCGCGAGCTTCTCGGTGAAGTGCTCATAGCCGCGGTCGATATGGTGGATCGATGAGACCTCGGTCGTACCCTCCGCAACAAGACCGGCGACGACCAAGGCGGCCCCACCGCGCAGATCGGGAGCGACGACTTGGGCCCCCGAGAGGTTGCCGACCCCATGGATGACGGCGTGATGGCTCTCGATGCGAATGTTTGCACCCATCCGCACGAGCTCTGAGGCGAACATGAAGCGGTTCTCGAAGATGTTCTCCGTTATGACGGACCCTCCACGTGCAAGAGCGGACAGGATCATGACCTGCGCTTGCATATCGGTCGGAAAGCCCGGGTAGGGCAATGTCTGAATGTCGACCGGTTCAAAGGCGGATGCACGTCGGATGCGCACGCCGTGATCGCAGCGGCGGTAGCTCACACCCATCAGCTCGAGCTTCTTGAGGACCATTCCGAGATGAGTCGGATTGAAGCCGACCACCTCGATGCCGGCTGCATCGGCCATGAGCGCGCCAGCGACGAGAAACGTACCCGCCTCGATCCGATCTCCGATCACGCGATGCTCGACAGGATGAAGCTCCGAGACTCCCTCGATCGTGACGACAGGCGTTCCCGCGCCCCTTACGCAGGCGCCCATCTCGTTCAGCATGGTAGCGAGATCGGTGATCTCGGGTTCGCACGCCGCATTGTCGATGATGGTCTCGCCTTTTGCACGTACAGCTGCCATGATCAGATTCTCGGTGGCACCGACGCTCGGAAAATCAAGAGCTACCGACGAGCCGACAAGGCCCTCCGTGGCTCTTGCGTGAATATAGCCGTGATCGGTGTCAAATGAGACACCAAGGGTTTCCAGACCCAGGATATGAAGATCGATCTTGCGCGCTCCGAGATTGCAGCCGCCTGGCATGGCGATCTTCGCCCGACCGAAGCGTCCGAGCAGGGGACCCATCACCGCTGTCGAGGCGCGCATCTGCGCCACGAGCTCATAGGGCGCCTCCCATGAATCGACCGCAGAGGTATCGATCTCGAGTGTGTGCTCGTCTATGACATCGATCTTGGCGCCTATTCCTTTTAGGACCTTGCCCATCACATGCACATCCGCTATATCGGGAACGTTGGTGAGCGTGGTCCTTCCGCAGGTGAGCAACGTGGCCGCCATGAGTTTGAGCGCAGAGTTCTTGGCACCCGATACCGAGACGGTGCCCCCGAGGGCGTGGCCGCCCTCTACGCGAATGATATCCAACATCTCTCCTTGTCGCCGCGCTGCGTCAAACCCTGTGACGTGACCGACGCTGAGCGCGGAATAGGCCTTCAGGCGGTGCGGGCGGCATCTAGGATGCCAGAAGGAGCTTGCACCATGAGATCTTATTATAGAGGTAGGCACGGTGGGCGTCATCGCTTTCGAGCCCGTCCAGCTGATCCTCAAAATCGCGAAGATGGGCAGAGACATCATCCTTGTCGACGGTCGCCAGATCGACTGCGCGATCGGCGAGCACGATGATCGCGTCATCGGCGATCTCGACGTATCCGCTCAGCACCGCGAAGGTATGATCGATCCTCCCCATCGTCTCATCAGATACGCGAACGTAACCCGCTCTGATCGTCGCGATCTCGTTGGAGTGACTCGGCAGCACGCCGATCTCGCCATCCGAGGCCGGAACGGCGACAAAGGCCGCATCGCCCTCGTAGATGAGCATCTCGGGCCCCACGATTCTGATTCTCATGGCGCGATCCACTACTTCGCCCCCATCTTCGCAGCGCGCTCGCGCACGTCATCAAGGGTGCCGGCGAAACGAAAGGCTTGCTCGGGAAGATCATCGACATCGCCGTTGACGATGGCGGCAAATGAGTCGACCGTGTCTTCGACGCGAACGTAGACTCCGGGGTTGCCGGTGAACTTCTCCGCGACATGGAACGACTGCGAGAGGAACTGCTGAATCTTGCGTGCGCGGTTCACGGTCGTGCGCTGCTCATCGGACAGCTCATCCATACCCAAGATCGCTATGATGTCCTGCAGGTCGGCGTATTGCTGCAACAGCTCCTGGACCTTGGAGGCAACGCTGTAGTGGCGCTCCCCGACGATATCGGGATCGAGCGCGTCGGAAGTCGAGGCCAACGGATCTATCGCGGGGTACAGACCGAGCGATGCGATATTGCGGGAAAGCACGGTTGTGGAATCGAGGTGCGTGAAGGTCGTTGCGGGCGCGGGATCGGTGAGATCATCGGCCGGGACGTAAACGGCCTGAACCGATGTGATGGACCCCGTCTTCGTGGAAGTGATGCGCTCCTGGAGATCTCCCATCTCGGTCGCGAGAGTCGGCTGGTAGCCCACTGCGGAGGGCATCCGCCCCAACAGGGCGGAGACCTCCGAGCCAGCCTGCGAGAAACGAAAGATGTTGTCGATGAACAGCAGAACATCCTGTCCCCGGTCACGGAAGTATTCCGCGGTCGTCAGGCCCGCGAGCCCCACTCGAAGGCGCGCTCCCGGCGGCTCGTTCATCTGCCCGTACACAAGGCAGGTCTTGTCCAAGACGCCGGATTCCTTCATCTCGAGATATAGATCGGTGCCCTCGCGCGTGCGCTCTCCGACGCCGGTGAACACCGAGGTTCCACCATGCTGCTGCGCGAGATTGTAGATGAGCTCTTGGATGAGCACCGTCTTGCCTACTCCCGCGCCGCCGAACAAACCGGTCTTGCCACCGCGAATATAGGGCTCGAGCAGATCGACCGCCTTGATGCCGGTTTCAAAGATCTCCATGTTCGTCGTCAGCTCGTCGAAGGTCGGAGCAGCGTGATGAATCGGATAGCGCTCCTCTATCTGCCCGGCGGGTTTTCCGTCAACGGGCTCTCCGAGCACGTTCCAGATCCTGCCCAGCGTGGCCTGACCGACCGGCATCTTCATGGGTTCTCCGGTGTCCTGCACCCGCAAGCCGCGACGCAGGCCATCGGTCGAGGTCATCGCAACCGTGCGCACGACGCTACCGGGCAGCTGCATCTCGACTTCCAAAACGGTGCTGATATGCCCGATCGGCGTGTCCGCGTCGATCGTGAGCGCATTGTAGATCGTTGGAACCACGTCGTCGAATTTGACGTCGACGACAGGCCCGATGATGCGAACGATCCGCCCCTCCCCGGCGGTGCGTCGCACGCCGGCATCCTTGATCGCGGTCTTGACGGTAGTATCGGTCATTGCTGCTCCTCCAATGCTGAGGCCCCGCCGACGATCTCATTGATCTCGGTGGTGATCGAGGCTTGGCGCACGCGGTTGTAGGTATGCGACAGCGTTGAGATGATCGCTGTGGCGTTCTCTGTAGCCGAGTGCATCGCCGTGCGACGAGCCCCCTGCTCTGCCGCTGCGGAATCGATCAGGGCCTGATGGACAACGGTCAGGACGTACGAGGGGATCAGCTCCCCGAGCACGCGCTCCGCTGAGGGGACGAATGTAAACGACGCCTGGAGACGCTTGGGGCCCTCGTTGGCGTTCTTTCTGGGGCCGTGCGCCATGGCGAGCATCTCAGGATCAAGCGGCAGCAGCCGCTCGCAACGAAGCTGCTGGACGACGCGGTTGCGAGCATGATGGTAGACGACCTCCACCTGATCTATCTGCTCCGAGGCGTACCCGTCGCAGATATAGCTGGCAATCATGCGCGCCTGCTCAAGCGTCGGGTCAGCCGAGCTGCCCGTGAAGTTCATGACGACATCAGCCCGGGAGCCGAAGTACTCGCTCGGCTTGCGGCCGCAGGTGATGATCTCTGTGTCGATGCCGCGCCGACCCCAGTCGCTCATGATCTGCTCGACCGAGCGCACGACGCCGACATTGAATCCGCCCGCGAGACCGCGATCCGATGCGACGGCGACCACAAGACCGCGCTTGACGGATTCACGCGGACGCATCAAGGCGTTGTTGCCCGCACTCTGCGCGTCTTGGGCGACCGTGAGCATCACGTCGGTGAGCGCCTTCTTATAGGGCTCGGCTCGCCGGGCGCGGTCGAGCGCGCGACGGATCTTCGCGGTGGAGACCATCTCCATCGTACGGGTTATCTGCATCGTGCTCGAGATCGAGGAGATGCGCTTCTTTATGTCGCGGAGGTTCGCCATGAGCCCTAGCTCTTCTCGGAATCTGCATCGGCCGAAGCGTCCTTTTGCACGCGACCGGATTCTGTCCGAGCGCTCCCATCCGCGGACCCACCTTGCGACTCGGCGGCGTGCTTCGAGCAGAAGTCCTTCTTGAAGTCGGCGATAGCCTGTTTGAGCCGATTCTCCAGATCCCCTTGGATCTTTTTATCTCGCAGCTCGTTGAGCAGCGGACCGAAGGCGGCATCCAGGTGCCTCACGAGATCATCGCGAAAGCTCGTCACCTGAGCGATGGGCAGATCGTCAACAAAGCCCTCGTTACCGGCAAAGAGCGCGGCGATCTGGTCAACGACATCAAGTGGCTTGAAGCGGGGCTGCTTGAGCAGCTCGGTCATGTGCGAACCATGCGTGAGCTGCTTTTGCGTCGCGCTATCGAGATCGCTTCCAAACTGCGCGAATCCCGCGAGCTCCTGATAGGAAGCGAGATCGAGTCTGAGCGAACCCGAGACCTGCTTCATGGCCTTCGTCTGCGCGGCTCCGCCGACACGCGACACCGAGATGCCGACATCCACTGCCGGCCGCTGCCCCTGGTGGAACAGCTCGCTTTGCAGATAGATCTGACCGTCGGTGATCGAGATCACATTCGTCGGGATATAGGCCGAAACATCGCCATCCTGCGTCTCGATGAGCGGAAGCGCCGTCATGGAACCGAAGCCGTTCTCCTCGGAAAGCTTGCAGGCGCGCTCCAGCAGACGGGAATGCAGATAGAAAATATCACCGGGATACGCCTCGCGTCCGGGTGGACGACGCAGGGTCAGTGACATCTGACGGTAGGCGACCGCCTGCTTGGACAGGTCGTCGTAGATGATGAGCACGTGTCCGCCATGGTTATCCGCCGAAGCGGGCCTGTCATCCTCACCGTTGTACATGAAGAACTCACCGATTGCAGCACCGGCCATAGGGGCGATGTACTGCATCGGAGCGGAATCAGCCGCCGTGGCCGAAACGATGACGGTGTAATCGAGAGCATCATGGGCCGCAAGCGTCGCTCGGATGTTGGCAACGGTCGATGCCTTCTGACCGATGGCGACGTAGATGCAGATCATATCCTTGCCGCGCTGATTGATGATCGCGTCCACGGCGATCGAGGTCTTGCCGGTCTTGCGATCGCCGATGATGAGCTCGCGCTGCCCGCGACCGATGGGAATCATGGAGTCGATTGCAAGCAGACCGGTCTGAACGGGTTCGGAAACCGGTGTGCGCGCGATGACGCCGGGCGCCTTGAACTCGATGGGACGCCGATGGGTCGTCACGATATCGGGACCGCCATCGATGGGCTGGCCGAGCGAGTTGACGACGCGGCCGAGCATCGAGCGGCCGACCGGGATATCCATGATCCTGCCGGTGGTGCGGCACTCATCGCCTTCGCGGATGAGGGAGACCTCGCCGAACAGGACGGCGCCCACCTCGTTGCGATCGAGGTTCTGCGCCAGACCGAAGACCGTCTGTCCGGTCTCATCGCTCTTGAACTCGAGCAGCTCGCCTGACATCGCGCTGCGAAGACCCGATACCCGCGCGATGCCATCCCCGACCTCGTCGACGACCGAGACCTCCTGAGTATCGACCGCCGCGGTGAGCGTGTCGAGTCGCTCGGAGAGCTCGCGTGCGATCGTCTCGGCGTTGATCTTGCCTGTGTTGACGCTGCTCGCATCAATGCTTTTAGCCTTCATGGAATCAGGCATGCTCAGCGTCACCTCCGTTCTTCGATTTGGCGCCGCCGAGAATACTTCGAGCGGCGCGAAGCTGCGTTCTCACCGAAATATCGCGTCGCTCTCCGCGTGCCTCGATGACGATGCCGCCGATGATCGAGGGATCGATCTTTTCGATGAGATAGACCCTCTTGCCGAAATCTTCCTCGCACTTCTTCGTGATGATCGCGCGAAGATCGTCATCGATCTCGATGGCCGTCGTCACCGTGACACCGACGATGTCGACCTCCTCCTCTGTCATGGAGCGATACATCTCCGCGACACGGGGAAGAAGATCGAGCTGATCGCGGTCGAACATGGCACCGACGATAGCGAGCACCTCGCGCGAGGCGCCGGCGAGCACCTCGAGTTCATGCAGATCGCGAAATACGTGATCTTCCGCCTTCGCCGCCTCGATGAGCGAGCGCGCGTAGGTCTCGAGCACCCGATTCTCCATACGGCTAGTCGGCATTCAGGCTACCCGCTTCCTTGATGTAGTGCTCGATGAGCCGGCGCTGCTCGCCGTCCTCATCGAGCGTCCTGCCGACGATCTTGGATGCGACCGAGACGGACAGCTCGGCTATGGAGTCCGCAGCGCTCGCATAGAGGGCGCCTCGCTCCTCCTCGGCGTTCGCATGCGCCTTGGCGATGATGTCTTGCGCCTCAGCGTGCGCCTGCGCCTGGATGCGCGCTCGCTCCGCCTCGGCGTCCCTGCGAGCCTCGAGTACGATATCGGCCGCTTGGCGGCGGGCGTCGACGACAAGATCATCGGATGTCTTCCGGTCGGCGATCGCCTTCTGCTTGGTCTTCTCCGCCTCATCCAAGCTCGCTTTGATGCGCGCGCCGCGCTCTTCCATCATGGAGAGGATCTTCGGCCAGGCGAACTTGGCGAGCGCGATCCAGATGACAAGGAAGACGAACAGCGACGCGAAGAACTCCGCAGGCTTGGGAATGAGGATGTCAACCTTGTCGGAGGACTCCTCCGCCCAAGCGGACGCCGGCATCGCGCATGAGAACCAGCTCAAAGCGACTGCGACGGTCATGACGCGTTTCATGAATTTCATGTTCTGCTCCTTCTGGAACAACATACGGATTCCGTGAGGATCAGCGCACGATGAGCGCTACGACGAAGCCGATGAGGGCCAGCGCCTCGGTGAACGCGGATGCCAGGATGAAGACGGTGAAGACGCGTCCTTGCACCTCCGGCTGACGAGCCATCGCGCTCGCGGCACCCATAGCCGCAAGACCGATCGCGATGCCGGCTCCGATGACGCCGAGACCAAATCCGATTACTCCCACGATTCCTCCTTTGACGTGCGCTGTCGCGCATGCTTCTCCGAAATATCGCCAAAACGCACAGCCCTGGGCGGCGCGTCCTGAACACAACCTGACAGGCGAACTCAGTGCTCGTCTGCTTCCGCGATCTGAATGTAGACGGCGGAGAGCACGGTGAACACGTATGCCTGAACGAACGCAACGATGAGTTCCACAGCGTAGATGATCAAAAGAATGGCAAGCCAACCGATGCTTGTAAGCGACCAGCCGGCGACTACCAGACTGAAGTGAGTGAACACGGGCTCGATGAACAGGGATGCGAGTATCGCGAAGGATCCCATCACGACATGGCCGGCAAACATATTGCAGAACAGTCGGACAGCGAGCGTGACGAGCCGCAAGATCAATGAGAGCAGCTCGATGACCCACACGAGCAGGTTCATGGGAAAACCGACGCCGGCTGGAGCAAGGCTCTTGATATAGCCCCAGACGCCATGCTTCTTCACGCCGAAGTAGATGAAGTAGACAAACGAGATGAGCGCGACTGCCGCGGTGCAGCCTATGGCACCGGTGCCGGGCTTGGCACCCGGAATGAGCCCTATGAAGTTGTTGACGAGGATGAAGAGAAACAGCGTGGCGAGAAACGGAAAATGGTGACGCCACGTGGAGCCGACGACGCCTTTGGCCACATCGTTCTCAACATACTCCACGATGGACTCGACACCGTTGACGAACACGCCCTTCGGGACCAACGTCTGCTTCTTCAAAAAAACCGCGACGATGATGACGAACACGGCCGCTGAGACAAGGAGCCAAAACGAGTACTGGGTCAGACCTACATCCAGATTCCCGACGACCGGCGTCGACGAGAACTCGGAAACCAGCTGAGAAATCTCACCGGGCAACTTGGTAAGTGCATCCAAGATTCCACCTCTCCCGCGCTTCGAGCGAACCCCGTCGCAGCGCTACCTAACCTTTGCGAACCATCACCCACGCGGCGGCACATGCCCAACAGGCGATAAACCCAACGAGCTCACCGGCCACGAACGCGAGTATCTGTTCTTCGAACAGCGAATACCCGAGAAGCGTCGCGATGACGAGCATGGCTGTCGACAGGCAAATCACCAAAAGACCCCTGCCGATTCGGGCGGTGCCACCACCGAGCGCTTCGCGAATCTCCCGCAACAGCGGGATGAACGCGCAGACACCCGCAACGACCCCGGCGCAGCCGAGACAGCCGCACCCAATGAGATCACAGGCTGCCACAGTACCAACGATCATGACGACCTCGGATCTCCGAGCGATGAGAACGGTGCCGACGGGTATGTACGCGTCGCTCAATCATTGTAGGCGTCCCGCACAAAATTTCAATCCTTTAGATGCCCATCCGAAGCGTCGAGATGGTCAAAATGCATAAAACGTCATTGGACCAGCAGGTGAGATCGGTCATAGCGTTCCGAATATGCGGTCTCCGGCATCCCCCAGACCCGGAACGATATAGGCGGAGGCGTTCAGCCCGTCATCGACTGCACATGTGAATATCCTCACCTCCGCGTCAGCTTTCAGTACGGCGTCAAGACCCTCCGGGGCTGACACGATCGAAAGCAGCCGCACGTCTTGGACGCGCTGCGCTCTGAGGTACTCGAGAGCGGACAGCGCCGAGCCGCCGGTTGCAAGCATGGGATCGACGAGCAGGCATATTCTTTGCTCCACGTCAGCGGGGAGCTTGCAGTAGTACTCATGAGGCCTGTGCGTTCGCTCGTCGCGATACATGCCGATGTGACCGACACGCGCCGCAGGGACCAGCTCGAGCAGGCCGTCGACCATACCGAGGCCGGCGCGCAGGATCGGGATGATCGCGAGCTTGCGTCCCGTGAGCCGGCGACACACCGCCTGGCAGATAGGTGTCTGTATCTCTGTCTGCTCCAGCGGGAGATCCCGGGTCGCCTCGTAGCCCTCGAACATGGCGAGTTCCCGGACGAGGTCGCGAAACTGCTTGGTTCCCGTCGCCGTGTCGCGCAAGATGGAGAGCTTGTGCTGGACCAGCGGATGATCGATCAGCGTCACCCGAGAGCGGTCGTAGTCGATGACGTCGCTCATGCGTCGCACCGCCTGTTGCCCGCGGCTGAGCCCGCACCCCTTTTGCCGGTCTCATCGATTCGCATGATCTTGTCGACTCGCTCGGCGTGGCGGCCTCCCTCGAAATCCGTCTCGAGAAAGACCTTGACGATCTCCTCGTTCACCTCGAGATCGATGAAGCGGCCTGAGAGACCTATCACGTTGCCGTCGTTATGGCGACGGAACAGAGCGGCGAACTCGGGTGTGGTGATCGAACTCGCGCGGATGCCGGCGACCTTATCGGCTGCGAGCGCGACGCCGATACCGGTGCCGCACAGCAAAACGCCGCGCTGCGCCTGTTCAGACGCTACGGCGCGCGCGACCTTCTCTGCGAAATCGGGGTAGTCCACCCTCTCCGCGGTCTCAGGGCCGAGGTCGACGACGTCGCATCCGAGCTCCTCCGACAGATACCTGTGAAGGGCCTGCTTCTGATCGAATCCAGCGTGATCGGACGCAAGGGCTACGCGCATAACGGTTCCTTTCATCGATGGGCGGACGGCGGGGCGCATCGCGATGCACATAGCAGCGAAGAGCTCCGAGGCCCACTCTACTACAGTTGCGATGCGGACGCACGCTCCCGCGCCCCGTCAGGCGATCCCGCCGCCTTGGCGACCGCAGCGTGCCATCCCGCGAGATCGCGAGCGCGGCTTTCATCAGCTTTCGGCTCGAAGCGCTTAGAGGCGCCGCAGCTCTGCTCGAGCTCCTCGCGATCCTCCCAGTAGCCGACTGCGAGCCCAGCCAGAAAGGCCGCGCCGAGCGACGTGGTCTCGATCGATTCGGATCGCACGATCGGTATTCCGAGGAGATCCGCTTGAAACTGCATGATGAAGCCATTGCGAGATGCCGCGCCGTCGACGGACAGGCTGCTCAGCCTGATGTCGGCGTCCGCCTCCATGGCGCGCAGCACATCATAGCTTTGGTAGGCCATCGACTCGCATGCGGCGCGGACCAGGCATGCGCGATCCGAAGCGGACGTGAGTCCCCAGATGAGCGCGCGGGCATCCGGATCCCACCAGGGCGCACCGAGACCGGTGAACGCCGGAACGAGGTAGCATCCATCATTGGACTGTCGCGATCTGGCGATCATCTCGGTGTCGGCAACGTCGGAGATGATCTGAAGCCGGTCGCGCAGCCACTGCATCACCGATCCGGCATGGAAGATCGAGCCCTCCAGCGCATAGCTCACCGACCCACCCTGAGCGATGCCGATCGTCGAAACGAGGCCGTGATTTGACTCGACGACCTGCTCGCCGGTATTCATGAGCATGAAGCATCCGGTACCGTAGGTGTTCTTCGTCTGGCCGGGCGCGAAGCAGCAGTGGCCGAACAACGATGCCTGCTGGTCTCCGGCGACCCCGGCGATAGGCGGCGTATGGGTCATGATGTCGCTGCAGACGCGCCCGAACTCCCCGGCGCTCCAGCGGACATCAGGCAGCATGCAGCGGGGGATATCCATGATGCGCAGCAGCTCGTCATCCCAATCGAGCGTATGAATGTTGAACAGCATCGTGCGGCTCGCGTTGGTGTACTCCGTCGCGAAGACCTTCCCGCCCGTCAGATTGTAGATGAGCCAGGTATCGATGGTCCCGAACATGAGCTGACCGGCTTCGGCGGCCTCCCGGGCACCCGAAACGTTCTCGAGGATCCAGGCGATCTTCGTGGCAGAGAAGTAGGCGTCGGGACGCAGGCCGGTTTTCTTTCGGATCATGTCCTCCATGCCGTGTTCTTTGAGCGCCTCGGCGATCGGCGCGGTCCGGCGGCACTGCCAGACGATGGCGTTGCAGATCGGCTGAGCGCTGTCGCGCTCCCACACCACGGTGGTCTCACGCTGGTTCGAGATCCCGACGGCAGCGATGCCGTCCGAGTGGATACCGCTTTTGAACTGGACCTCGATCATCACCGCAAGCTGAGAGGCAAGAATTTCAGTGGGGTCTTGCTCCACCCAGCCCGGATGGGGATAGCTCGTCTTGACAGCGCGCGACGCCGCGGCGACGATGCAGCCGTACTGGTCTATGATCGATGCCCGCACCGAGGTGGTTCCGCAGTCGAGCGCCATTATATAGGAGCTCCCCGTCGCGCAGGCGCTGTCGACCAGATCAAGGTCATTGAGGGTAAACATCATGTGTCCGGCCCTTTCAGCTCTCTTTCGGAGATCGCAGGTGCACGTGGCGGCTACCGAGCGCATCCTCGATCGCACGAGACGGCAGAGCGCCCTCTCGCAGCACCATCGGGGCCCCATCCGAGATTCGGATAACGGTTGATGCGTCTGCGCACGGCGTCGGTCCCGCGTCGATCGCCACGTCGACACCATCCAGAATTCGAGGTTCAACTTCAGCGAAGGAGGCTGGCGCCGGCATCGCGTGGGTGTTTGCGCTCGTTGCAGCAAGAGGGCAACCGCATGCATCGATGAGGTCGCCGACGGCCGGCGAAGAGGATGCGCGCAGCGCGATCGTTCCGTCTGCGGCGCGCATGAATGCGGGCACGCGCTCAGCGGCGTCTACGACAAGGGTCAGCGCGCCCGGCCAGAACCTCTCGGCCAGACAGCGGGTCTGCGAATCGATATCGAGCCCGAAGCGATCGAGATCGGCTGGCCCGGATACGAGAAGGGGCAGCGTCTGGACGAGATCGCGTCGCTTGAGCGAGAAGATGCGCCGATATCCCGATCCGGGATCGGGAAGCATCGCGCCTGGTCGAGCGAAGGCCGAAATCGCAACCGCGATCCCGTAGACGGTCTCGGTCGGGATCAGAGCCACCCCGCCTGCGGTCAAGACGGCTGAGCCGGCCTCCACGGCGCATCTTCGCTCGGATGCGCTCCCATATCGATACGTGCTCGGCATCGTGTGTGCCCGTCCCTCCTATCTTGAACCCCTCATAGTGCGCAACCGCTGTGAGTATGCGACGCGAGCGAGCTGAGAAGCCATCGCCCTCGACGCGCAGATTATGCAAGCATAGCCAAATCCTTGATCAAACGAGCGGACGCGTCGGCAAGGGGCTGCCCGCGGCAGCCAGATGGCGCATACGGCTCAGCGTCCCGTCGACAGAGACCGGGCCGGGGCGTGGGCGAGCAGGACCCGGGGGCGCCCCGCAAGATCCTCGACGATGCTCACATCGACGAGATCGGCGCCGCGCGCGAGCTCTGCCGCCTCCTCGAGCGATTCCTCGTACAGTTCGCAAGCGAGGAGACCACCGGGGCGCAACGCCATGGAGGCGAGCCGCAGCAGGCGCCGGTAGATCTGAAGACCGTCCGCGCCCCCGTCGAGCGCGAGCTCGGGCTCGAACGCCGAGACCTCGCGCGGCAGATCCGCCATGACCGCTCGCGGGATATACGGAGGGTTCGAGACGAGAACGTCGAATCCTGCGAGCTCATCAGGGGCGACCGGTTCCGCCAGATCTCCTTCTCGGAAGCTGATCGTCTCCTCATCAAGGCCGAGCGCGACTCTGTTGCGCTGCGCGAGCGCAACAGCACTCGGGTCGATATCGGTAGCGACGATCTTCACCTGTCCGGGGCGCTCCGAGGCGATCGCCAGCGAGATGCAGCCGGTGCCGCATCCGATCTCCAAGATGCGAGCCGCGTCACGCGGGACGGTCTGCGATGGGTTCGGCATGCCCTGCTCGTCCGTGGAAGATCCCACCTCATCGTTCCACGGAAGCTCCACGCGCTCACGGTGCGCGAGGACCTCGGGAGCCCGTTCGTGATCAAGAAAGGCGAGAACCTCTCCGACCAGCACCTCCGTCTCCGGACGCGGTATGAGCACACCGGGCTCGCATGCGATGGCGATCGTGCGAAACATAGCCTGCTCAGTGATGTACTGAAGTGGCTCGCCGGTCGATCTGCGTGCGACGAAGCGATGCATCACGTCGAGCTCGGAGGCACCAAGCGGCCTGTCGAAACTCATGTACAGCTCGATGCGGGCAAGACCGGTCGCCGCGCTCAGAAGCCATTCGGCAGCAAGGCGCGGACGCTCCTCCCCGTGGGCGGCGAGAAACCGCTCCGTCCAATCCAGGCACCGCTTGATCGTCCATGTCTCGGCCGCCACGCAACCCTCCTCGCGTCCCCTGTTCGATCTCTTTGACACACTCGATTCTACTGCAACAAGTCCGCGGACGCCTCCGGGGACGGGTCTCGTTTCGTCATGGCTCACGCCATGGCGATAACGGCGGCGATCGAGATCGCTGTGAACAGCACCGCCGATATCAGCGTGGAGATCACGCCGAGTGCGGTGCCCGACGTGTTGAGATCGTGCTCATCGCGCCAGCGCAGCAGTCTCAGGCATCCGATCGCACCGACGGCGCTGAGAAGCGTCACCGCGGCGGCGGCTGCGAAGCAGGCCAGGAAGAGATCCCGCTCGGCCTGAGTGGCATCTGGGAGCGCGATATCGTCGACAAGGTACGCGCACGCCAGAACAAGTGCTGCAAGAACAACGCCGACCACCGTGGTCTTCAAGAGAAACGCACCGTATGCGCTCTGCGTGCCCTCACGGTCGTCGTGCTCGAGAAAGTAGTTCTTCACGAACGAGACCATGCCGCCGGAGGCGAGCAGCGCCACGGGCATGGCGCACATGGGGTACAGGATCAGCGCCGGATCTGCATCGAGCGCCCCGAGGGCGGCGGCTCCTGCAGCGGATGCCAGCGCCCAAATGAGCACCCAGTACTGACGTTGAGCGAACCAGACCAGCATATGCGTCGACTCGCCGGTCGCGTTGTCGCCCCTGCCGATGCCGGCGATCCTCAGATCTTCGTCGTGCTCCTCGGCGATGACATCGAGGGCATCGTCGACGGTCACGATGCCCAGGATGCGACGATCCCCGTCACAGACGGGAACCGCGACGAGATTGTACTTCGTCATCTCGTCTGCCACGTCCTCCTGATCGAGCTGCGGAGCGACCCAGACCAGATCGCGAAAGGCCAGATCCTGCAGACGATCGCTCTCCTGGGCTGAGATGAGCGTCCTGAGCGAGAGAACGCCGGTGAGCGCACCCGCTTCGTCCACCGTGTACACATAGTAGATGCTCTCGAAGTCCTCCTCGAGCCTGCGGATCGCTGCGAAGGCATCGCAGACCTTGGCATATCCCGGCAGCGCCACGAACTCCGACGTCATGATCCGGCCAGCTGTGTTCTCCTGATAGCTCAGCAGTCTTTTGATCGCGTGCTCATCTCGCTCATCCATGAGCTGCAGCAGGGCGTCGCCTCGCTGCTGATCGAGGTCCCCGATGAAAGCTGCGGCGTCATCAGGATCCATATGCGCGAGCATGGCGGAAATCTCGCCGTCCGCCACACCTTTGAGCAGCTCTTCGAGAAGGTCCTCATCATCGATCTCGGCGATCGTCTCGGCCGCCTGCGCGGTATCGAGCTGAGCGAAGATCGCGCATCCCGATGCCGGATCGACCTGTTCGATGATATCTGCGATGTCTGCCGGGTGAAGCTCGTTGATCGTCTTGTGCGACACCGAAGCGCGTATCTCATCGATGTTGCGATCGAGAAGATCCATGTAGGACCACGCGACGATTCTCTCGGTGAGCGGCTTGCCCACCGATGAGCAGATTCGGCAGGCGATTCGCTCGACTGCGGGACTGAGGGCGCGGAGAAGTCCCGAAACGCCGATCTCGGCACCGAGAAGCCGCAACTGTCTGGGACCCGATTGCGACAGCTTGAGATCGTTCGCGCGTGCGACCTTCACGGCCTGCGTGTCCACGAACTGCTTGTTCAGAATGTCACGGGCGAGCAGAACCTGTGCCTCCTCCCGTTCCGCCGGCCTGATCTCGTCGGCCGTCACGGCGAGGTGGACGCCTTGAGCATCCACATGATCGACGCACCCCTCCCAGCACACGACTGCAGCGGCCTCCTTCACCTTGTGGAACACGATTGAGGTGACATGGGGGAACACCTCGGCAGGGGCGACTCCGAGATCCTGCAGAACCCCGAGATTCTCGCCGTGGCTGTCCAGAACGGGAAGGTCGATCATTTCAGAGAAGTATTTCATCGGGCTCCCTTATCGCCAAGTCCTGGACTCGCACACATGATCAGCCAGCTGAGACACGCGAGACGCATCGCGGCGCACGGCTCAGCTCATCGCCTCGCAGGAGCCCTCGGCGCACCAGCGTGACGCAACGAAATCCACTATAGCATCCGTCGAGGGCGCTAGGAGTCGGGCATGCCGCAATCATCAGGCAATCTGGTTGTGCCCCCCACAACCGCATCAGGGATCCTGCCGTCGAGTTTCATCATCTCGGGCACCGTGACGAAGGCAAATCCCCTCTTGTGCAGCTCGTCGATGATACCGGGCAGCGCCTGTACGTCTTGAGAGCGGTCCCCGCCTCCATCGTGCATGAGAATGATCGATCCGTTCTTCGCGCCGTCGAGCACCGCCCCGGCGATCTTGTTCGCCCCCGGTCGCGTCCAGTCCCTGGTATCGATGTTCCACAATATGTTGGATCCGATGAGATCGCCTGATCGCGCCCATTCGGCTGCGGTAAAGGCACCGTAGGGCGCTCTGATCATCTGCGGCGAGGCGCCGGTCCCCCTCAGGATGTCAGCGGAGCGCGAGATCTCGCTTCTGAGCGTGTCGCGGTCGACCGTCGTCAGATTCATATGCGTCATCGTGTGATTGCCGAGTGCGCAGCCGGCATCCGTGATGGCGCGGGCGGCAGCGGGGTCGCGCATCACGTTGGCACCCAAATTGAAAAATGTGGCCTTCACGCCTTTCTGAGCCAGGATGTCGAGCACCTTCGGTGTGAACGAGCTGGGACCGTCATCGAAGGTGAGGGCCACACAGGGACGATCGGCCTTCGGCTCGAGATTGATCGAGCGCACGATCATGTCAACAGGGAGTTTCGTGATCTGTCTATCGATCACCTCTTTGGACCTCCGACCGGTCCATACGGTCTTCACGCCCGCCTTTCCCCATCGGGACACGAACTGCACGGCGCCGCCGCGATCCATCTGTATGCCCGGGGGGACATCCACCGTGGTCTCGATGTGGCCCTCTTGCACATCCTTGCCATCATCCACCGTGAGCTCGTCTCCCTCGTGCAGACGGTATGAAGCGATCTGGGCGGGATCCAGCTGCGCTCCACCATATGTCACGGAACAGGAGTTTCCGCCATCTTCCGAGAGAACGTTGCCTCCGATGGAAAGCAGCTTGCCGGGCTTGGCCCCGAAGTATGCGTTCTGCTCGAGGAGGTCTCGGATCGGTGTGGCGATGCGGACGATCCGCTGCCGGCCGTTGACGGTCACGGGCACTTCGCGCCACAGGAGGCACCAGCACACCACGAGTCCGAATGATATCAGCGCATATGCTGCGAACATGCAAGACAGCTCTGAGCGCCTGCGTCCTCTGGAAGCATTCGCGTGGGGACGCTCGGCGACTCGCGCTCTGGCTGACACCGCTGCAGCTCGATCAGACCGGTTCGGTGCGCTGTCCGCCTTCGATGCGATCGCGCGCCCATCCAGCTCGGATCTGCTCATGGCCTGCCCCTCCCCTCGGACTTCGGCTCGATGCGAACAGGCCGCTCGATCTTTGACGCACCCCTCATGTGTAGCCTAGCCGTCTCGACGCGCGCAGGCAAACCCGAATGCGCTCAGCGATCCTCGCGAGAGATTTCAGATGAGTGCGCGCGTCTCATTTGCGACCTTGCTCGGCGGGCACCCGGGGCAATACGGCATCCTCGGGCTTGGATACCTGAGACAGGTCGAGACCCGCTGCGAGCTCTTTGTCCGTGGCCACGAGATCGGAGAGGGTGAGCAACTCATAGCCCTGAGCCTTGAGGCCGTCGATGAGCGCCGGCAGCGACGCTGCTGTCTGCGCTGAGACGCTTGAGTTGTCTGTCAGAAAGATAATGCTGCCGGGTTGCACCGATCCGATGACCGTATCGGTGACGCTTTTCGCGCCCTTGAGCAGCCAGTCGCCCGAGTCGATGTTCCACCCGACCATCGCAGACACCATATCCATCGAATCTGCCCAGTTCTGGGCCGAAAATGAGGCGTACGGCGCGCGCAGCAGGGCGCACTTCTCGCCTGTCGCCGACTCGATGGCATCGAACCCGCGCGACAGCTGAGATCGCAGAGCATCCCCCTTGAGCTTGGACAGGCGCTCGAAGGCATATGAGTTGGATCCGATCTCGTTGCCCGAATCGGCGATCGCCTTCGCCGCGTCCGGATTGGCCTCGATCCCCTCGCCTGTGAGAAAGAAGGTGGCCTTCGCGCCTTGTTGCTCCAAGATATCCAACATCTGACGGGTATGCGCGCTCGGTCCTTCGTTGAAGGTCAAGGCGACGCATTTGCGCCCGTTATCAGGTTTGACCGATACGCATTCGACCTCGCAGTTCACCGGTTGCTTGACGACTCCGCGATCCGCTCGCCTGCCGGACTCCTTGCCCGTCCATATCTCAGAGCGCCCTTTGACGCCCCATGTCTTGACGTATTGGACCGGCCCGTCCCCGGTCATGCTCAACGTCGGTTCGATATCGCTTGCCGTGACGTCATGCGCCTCATAGATATCTGCGCCATCGCTGACCTTGAGTTTCTCACCGCCTGAAAGCTTTGTCGAAGCGACATCGCCGATCGCCAGCGTGGAGCCGTTGAGCTCGACGCTGTACGCGTCGCCTCCTCCCTTTTTGAGTACCGAATCATCGACTGCGAGCAGGTTTCCCGCCTTGAGCCCATCTGCGAGCTCTTGATCGTCGATCAGCTGCTCGACGGTCTCGCCGACGCGAACGGTCGTGCTCTCGCCGTTGAGAGTGATTTCGACTCCGCGATTGGCATACCAGATTATGCTCGCGACAAAGAACAGGAACGCGCAGCAGACAGCGATGAGCGCATACGGTGCGCGCGAGCCGTTCCCAGCGGGACGCGATTTGCGAAAAGAGCGCTTCGGACGATGAAGATACGCCTCCCCGTGACGCCTGCGACGGGATCCGGCAGCAGGCGAGCGGAATGCCCTGGCCTGCTTTAACACTGCGCGGGTGGAGCGCTTTCGGTGGGGGCGGGAGATGGCAAGATTCAACAACAGTTCTTCTCCTCGGTTTTCAGAAGTCAGCCGAGCGGCCGGCGACGGCGCACGTGCTCGATCGCGTCATCGCTTGCGCTTCTGGTTACCGGCCGCCCTGTTGTACTCATGCTTGAAAGCTTTGAACATACCTCGTGTTCGGCCGAGTTGCCTGCCGAGTGCCACCGAGCCCTTCGAGACGGCTGCGGACCCCTTGTCATCGACGATCTTCGCCCCTTTTTTGACTTTCGATCCGATGACGGTCTTCGCCTCGGCGGCCCTCGTGCCGATGACCACGCTTGCCTCGGCTGCCCTCGCCGCAGCTCCACCAGAGAGCTCGAGGTCACGAACAACATCGTCTACCAGCATGGCTCCATTGCGATAACCGACCAGATGATCGGCGGACATTCGAATCGAGCCCACCAGCATTTTTGAAGCGGTTCCCGATATGATGAGAAAGCACGACACCGTGCCCGATGCTCGGTCGAACTCCGCATCGCAGCAGTAACCGAGATCGCACCCGGAGACGGTGCGGACATCCATTCCGGTCCAGATCAGGCAGCGGTCGAGATCGACCCCCAAACGCGCTGCCGCAGCGGCGTCGAAGGAATCCCGTTTGCTCGCAACGCAGAGGGCTCCCTCATAGGTTTCCAAGGCATCCAGAGCGACGAAGCGATCCGCCTGCTTGATCATGCCGGCAACATCACGCTGTTTCACCATGAAACCGATGACCCGCCGTCCATCGGCGGTGAACACGGGGAAATGGATCGAACCCAGCCTTGAGGGGCGACGAGGCGTTCCGTCTCTTCGGATCCTGCGACCCTCAGGCGGCATGCGGTACACCTTTCGGCCCTGAAACTCTTGGACCAGCATTATGCCCCAGCGTTTGCCTTCGCCTCGGCAGCTGCAGCCGCGCAATCAGCCGTCTCGACCACGACATCGGCAGCCGGTTTCACCGAGCCGCCCGACACCGCCTCGTTGAGCGACTCCCGCAGACGATCCATCCGCTCGCGCGCTAAATCGACTTTCTCGCGCAGCTCATCCGTCTTGCTGTCAACCATCGGACCGAAATCGTCAACGGTCTCGCGCACCTGCTTGGCACCCTGCTCATACAGATCGCGCGCGCTATCCCATGCATCGTTTGCCATGTCGGAAGCCATGGCGCGCGTCTCGGCCCCCGCGCGGGGAGCGACCAGAATACCTATCGCGGTGCCCGCGGCCGCACCTATCAGCGAACCTGCGATGAACCCTAGCGATTTACCCATGATTCTGCTTCCTTTCAAGAGGGGATGCCATCATTTGCAGTACACCATTATACCCGCAAGCCGGCTGTTTCGTCGTGGGTTCCGTGCTGCATCTGTCGTCTTCGCAGATCGCCTTCGCAACAGGTGGTCCGCGGGCTCACGTGCGCACATCCTGAAGCACCGCCGACCGATAGCGGCTGAGACGCATCGGGGCAGCCCTTGAAAGCCGGCTCCTCGCAAGGTCGCTCCCGAACAGAGTCGCGTACGCTCATCGCCTGATCAAGACATCGCGTCATCCCAAGCTGAGCCGTCGCGTTCGCGCCCATCGTCCGCATCGAGTGCCGCGTAGCGGACATCGGTGGCGTCCGCAGATTCACTCGCGTCGGCGGCGGAGACGACCGGCGGCGCGCTCTCACCCCTCAAGCTCGAAACGAGCTTGGCGAGCGCTGAGACCGTGCCCGCGAAATCCGGCGGCGTCTGGTCGGCATGAAGATAAGCCCATTCCATGATGTGGGAGGCTGAGGACAGCGCACCGATCGCCAGGATATCGTCTGGGCAGCTCAGTTCTATATCGAATAGACGCGCCTTACCGGCGACCCCATGCGTTCTGCCACATGAGATCCTGCCTGCGAGACCCGTTTCGTTCATGATCTCGACTGCCAGGTGCTCCAGCAGATGCGCCACCTCCGTATCGCCCATGCAATCCTTGAACTCCCCTGCCGTGTCACCCAGACAGACGTGGGAGGCTATCGCGGGAGCAAGATAGTAGACGCGGGCGGTCGCCTCGATATCCCCAGAGGTCATGAGAGGCATTCCCGGGTTCACGAGCACGCGCGCGCACAGCTTCTCCGGACCAACCGTGATCTTCATGATGTTAAATAGCTCTGCCATGCGAAATCCGTTTCTCGAAAGCCGTCTGTTTCCGATGCGATCCCTAGATGTTACCACGCGCGCGCGGCGAAGCGTCAACCGTCTGAGCCGCTCCCCTGGGCCGCGGTCGCCTCGGCAGCCGCTTCGGCGCTGGCCGCCTCGTCCTGTTCGACCCCGGGCTTCCTCGCAGCCCGAACCACGCGAATGAGCGAGATGCGCTGTCCGCGCATCGATTGAATCTTGAACTTGTACCCGTCCACCTCGAAAACCTCACCGATATCGGGTACCGAGCCGCACATCTCCAGAATCCAGCCGGCAACGGTCTCATACTCGTCGCTCTCTTCGATGGGCCAGCCCAGATCTGCGGCGTCATCACATGGGAACCGACCATCCACGAGCCATTCGGTCGACGAGAGCCGCGTGAGGTACTTGTTGTCGGGATCGAACTCGTCTTCGATTTCGCCGACGATCTCCTCGACGATATCCTCTATCGTGATGATGCCGGCCGTGCCACCGTATTCGTCGACGACCACGACGATCTGATCATGAGCTGTCTGCATCTCCGAGAGCAGCGGCAAGATGTCCTTTGTGTCGGGCACGAAATCCGCGTCACGCAGATGTTCGCCGACCGGCGCATCGCCCTGCCCGTTGAGAGCATATCTGATAAGGTCCTTGATATGGGCGATTCCGACGATTCGGTCCGGGTCGTCACGATAGACCGGTATGCGGCTGTAGCCGGTTCTGCGCATGGCCTCCATGACATCGTTGATGGTGTCCGTGTCCTCAGCCATGGTGATATCCACGCGCGGAACCATGACTTCTCGAGCAACCGAGTCTCCGAGATCGAAGATCTCGTGAATCATGCGCTTCTCTTCGTCGAGCAAGGTCGCCTGCTCGGATACCATGTACTTGATCTCGTCCTCGGAGACCTTCTGCCGGTCGTCGGGACTTTTGACGCCCAGCACGGAGCACACCGCGTTCGCCGAGATACCGGTCAGCCAGACGAACGGTCGCGCGATCTTCTGAAAGACGGTGACCGGTCCCGCGACGCGCTTGGCGACGCGCTCAGCATCGGCCAGAGCCATGCGCTTCGGCACGAGCTCGCCGACGACAATAGAGAGATATGACACGATGATCGTGATGATGATCGGTGCAGCCGCCGGCGCGATGAACGTGATCGAGCTGTTGTCAAACGATTGCAGCCAGGCGGTGAGCGGCTTGGAGAGATTCGTCGAAGCGACCGTCGCCGAGAAGAAGCCGACGAGTGTTATCGCCACCTGAATCGTCGACAGAAAGCTCGTGGCATCCGATGACAGCTCAAGCGCGCGCTTCGCACGCGGATCACCGGCGTCGACATCTCGCTCCAGAGCGGCGCGTCTAGCGCTCACCAGCGACATCTCGGACATGGCGAAGAAGCCGTTCGCAACAGTGAGCAGCAGCGTTGCGAGAATACTGATGAAGATTTCCATGGGATGAAATCGAACCTCCCGGTTGCGTGTAAGTCAAAGGAGCCGTATGCGCTGATCGCTTGATGCTTCCTCTGATACCCCAAAGACTATTCCACGAGAATCGGTGAGGCGCCATCGAGCGAAGGGACCGATTCCCACAGCTGCAAGAGCCAATGCGTCGTCCATCAGATCACGAACAGGACCACGGCCATGAACTGGAAGATGCTTCCGGCGAGCACCCACAGGTGAAATACGCTGTGCATGTAGGGAATGCGCTTCATCAAATAAAACGCCGTCCCGATCGTGTAGGAGATACCGCCGGCGACGAGAAGCGCCACGGCGGCGGAATCGAGCAGCGCGAGCAGCTGCGGCAGGCGAAACACGATGATCCAACCCATGACAAGGTAGATCCCGGTCGTGAGCCAGCGGGGCTGCCGCTCACGCATGGCGACCTCGAACACGATACCCGCAAGAGCAGCCAGCCAGATTACCGCGAACATGACGATTCCCCCGTCGGAGGCGAGCGTGACGAGTAGAAACGGCGTGTAGGATCCCGCTATGAGCAGGTAGATGCAGCTGTGATCGATGACGCGCAGGACGCGCTTGGCTGCGGGTGCCGTGATGGCGTGATAGAGCGTCGAGGCGAGATACTCCGCAATGAGCGTCGAGCCGAACACGGCTGCAGAGACCACGGCTTGCGCGTGCGCGCCATCTGCGGCGGCCTTCACGATGAGAAGAACCAGGCCCGCGATGGAAAGAGCGGCCCCGATGCCATGTGTGATCGCGTTCGCGATTTCCTCGCCGATCGTGTAGCCGAACAGATCGTGGGGATTTCTCGGCTTTCCCACGTCATCGGGTGCCGATGACCGAGGACGCTCGCACTGCGGCGCACAGACCGCTGATCCGTCGCCGCAAGCAGTGCCGTCAGCCACGGAGCCGCCCTGCTGAGCCTCGGAGGTTCCGCTCGGACCGTTCATTTGATGGATGATGCCTCCCAAGAATAGTTGGAGCATACTATAGCAGAAGAGGCGCACTCTTCACGCCATCGCGCTCTATTTCACCTCGATGAGCTCATAGCGGCTCGTGCCCAGCCCGATCCTCTCGGCGTGCTCGATGCAGCTGCGCCAGTCCGTGTCCGGATGGGTCATGAAGAAGTGGTCGTGCGAGCGCTCCTCGTCAAGGTCCGCGCCCGTCGCCTCAAGTATGTCGCGCATCTCGGTGAGCACCGTGTCGGGAAGCGCCGGCTGCGCGAGCACGGCATCGATGCACGCCTGATCGATCGCGACGGGATCGAAGCTCGCGAACATGCCGATGTCGCCGACGATGGGCGTGTCGTTCTCCGAATGGCAGTCGCAGTTGGGAGAGATATCGAGGGCCAGGGAGATGTGAAAACTCGGACGATCCTGCACGACAGCCTTCGTGTACTCGGCGATCTTGCAGTTGAGGACCGCAGCGGCCTGATCGTAGTCCGGCACGATCGCGTCTTGGTTGCACGCGCCGATGCACCGCCCGCAACCGACGCAGCGGGTCTGGTCGATGCCGGCGACCTGGATCTGCCGGGTGGCGCCGCCCGCCAGCGCGCGCTCCCGGGTCTCGGTGAACGAGATGGCGTCGAAGGCGCAGACGCGCGCGCAGGCCCGGCAGCCGATGCAGCCGGCCGACGACACGCTCGGTTTGCCGGCGGCGTGCTGCTCCATCTTGCCGGCGCGCGAACCGCCGCCCATGCCGAGGTTCTTCATGCAGCCGCCGAATCCCGCCTGCTCGTGCCCTTTGAAATGGGTGAGCGAGATCACGATGTCGGCGTCCCTGAGCGCTCGTCCGATCTTGGCGCTGCGCACGTACTCGCCGCCCTCGACCGGCACCTCCACCTCGTCGGTGCCCTTGAGCCCGTCGGCGATGATGACATGGCAGCCCGTCGAGAACGGCGTGAAGCCGTTCTCGTACGCCGAGTCGATATGATCGAGTGCGTTTTTGCGCCCGCCGACATAGAGCGTGTTGCAGTCCGTGAGAAACGGCCTGCCGCCGAGCTCCTTGACGACATCGGCGACGGCCTTGGCGTAGTTGGGGCGCAGAAACGAGAGGTTGCCCGGCTCGCCGAAGTGAATCTTGATGGCGACGTATTTGTTCTCGAAGTCGATCTTGTCGATACCCGCGTGCCTCATGAGCCGCTTGAGCTTGTCAAGCTGACTCTCGCGGCCGTGCGTGCGCAGATCGGTGAAGAAGACAGGTGCCGGCTCGGCGCTCGCGTGTCCGCCTGCGGATGCGGAGCCCGTCTCGATCTCGTTGCCCATGGCTCGATCCCCTCTGCTCGCTCGATGATCCGGATGGTGATGCGGAATAACACTCCCATCGTATGCCCTGCGGAGCATACGAAGTCAAATCAACACGAATCCTATCGCCATCAAATCGAGGATGGTCCCGATTTCGAATTTGATTCGAAATCTGAGATACTGCTATATGTTTCTGAATCGCAGCTCATGTGAGCAGAAGGAGCCTTCGATGAAGCTCTGCCCTTGGACCGATCGCTATTCCGATGAGGTCACCAGCTGGAGATATCCGCCCCCGTATGACCTCTACAATCTTCCCAGCCTATCTGAGATGGTGAGCGCCTCGCTCGGGTTCGCAGACCCCGGTCAGCGCCAGAATTTCACAGGTGTCGAGTGCGACGGGGCGCTTGTCGGGTTTTTCAACCTCCAAGACTGCGGCGACACCGTGTTTCTCGGCATTGGGGTGCGCCCCGATGCGTGCTCGAAGGGGTACGGCACCGTCATCATGCGCGCAGCGATCGAGGAGAGCCGCCGACGGTTCGCGACAAAGCCCATCGAGCTGGATGTCCGCGAGTGGAACGAGCGCGCCATTCGCTGCTATGAGAAGGCGGGGTTCACCGCCGTGGGCAGTGTCTCGCAGGAAACCTATGCGGGCGAGGGCGTCTTCGTCCGCATGAGATACGAGTTCGGCTGACGCTCGGATCACGCGGAGCGCTCACGTTGCCGGACATGTCCCACCGCCAGCCCAACCGCCGCGATGGCGCAAGCGATGAGCACTGTGAGACCGATGTCGACGCCGACGCGAGAGAGCACGTCGGCTGAGAGCGAGGGTGCGCCGATCGCGGTCGTGATCGCCTCATTCATCCAAAACGTCGGCATGAGGTGCGCCACCGCCCGCGTGACTCCGCCCATGAAGGAGACCGGCATCCATATGCCGCCCAGCAGCGGCATCAGAAACGAGACGGTGTTGCCGGCCGCATTGAGGCCGAGCTCCGAAACGCCGAGCTGCGCGAGCAGAAACGCGATCGCCAGCGGCGTCAGCGAGAAGGCGAACAGGGCGCTGAGCGCCAGAGCGATCTGAGCCGGACCGGCGGTGTCGGCACCAACACCCGGACCGAACGGTCCCAAGATGACGAAGCTGAAATACGCGCAGATCATCACGGTGACGAGAGCGCACGCCAACAAGGAGAACGCGCTCAGGCGCGCCGGACCCACGGGGGCTGCGCACATGCGCTGCCGCACACCCCTGCGGCCGAGCGTGACCAACGCCAGCCCCCCGCACACGATGACCGCGGCGGATACGGCAAACGAGATCGATGAGAGCTGATTGACCGGGGCGTCATCGCCGTCATGTGAGACGGCGCGCACCTCATGCACGTCGGCATGGGCCCGCGCAGCATCGGACGCCAGATCGGAAATCTCCGAAACGCTCGCACCCGGGCGCAGCGACAACGAGGCCGCAGCGAGCGAGAGCCAACGGGAGACGCCTTGGGAGACCAGAGAGCCGACTTGGGGGAAACTTCCATAATCGGCCTCGACCTCGGGCAGATCATCTCCCTGACGCACGGCACCGGTGAACGCCTTCTCGAAACCTTTCGGCACGATGATGACGCAGTCGATGAGCTGCGTGGCGATCGCGTCCTGAAGCTCGAACGGATCATCGGCAACGGAAACGCGCGTGCACATCCGGCCGATGTGACGGATAAGACCGCGTGAGAGGGCCGAGCCGTCGCGATCGACCACAGCCACCCGCGCCTCGAGGTTGGTGGGACCCGCCGTCTTGGATGCATCCGA
This sequence comes from Coriobacterium glomerans PW2, assembly GCF_000195315.1. Classification (NCBI taxonomy): domain Bacteria; kingdom Bacillati; phylum Actinomycetota; class Coriobacteriia; order Coriobacteriales; family Coriobacteriaceae; genus Coriobacterium; species Coriobacterium glomerans. The sequence goes on along the minus strand of NC_015389.1, from coordinate 195,069 downwards.
CGAAGAGTATTGAACCATGACCAGGATTGCCAGAAAGCCGGCGTACACCATCAGGTAGATCTTATGGCGCATCACGATGCGCAGCGCGCATCTAAAGATGTTCATAGCGCTGCCTCCTGAAAAATCGAGTTGCCGCCACGAGCAGCACGACAGCCCAGCCCAAGCATGCGATCAGACGCCAGGTGAACGGTGCGAGCGCGTCATAGCAGTACAGGGAGTAGAACACATCCGAGATGAGCTTCACCGGGTTGAGCCAGGCGGCGAGCGGCACCGCTCGGGCGACTCGATCGGCGAACGCCATCGTCGAATCTCCGTAGAGTCCGGTGAAGGCCGAGAGCAGCAGCGTGACAGCGGAGATGACGGCCTCGCGCGCGCCGCGGCCCCCGGGTATGGGCAGAGAGCCGAGCAGCCCTCCGACGGCGCTCGCCACGAGCGATCCCACCCCGACCGCCACCAGACAAAGCGCATCCCGACCGCCGAAATCGACACCACATACCAGCCGAAGATAGCCGACGAGCACCCCGCCGCATAGAAACGAGACCGTCCAGGCACCCAGGAGCGCCCCGATGAGCTGTCGGGCCCGCGAGATGCCGCCGATGCCGCGGCGTGCCCCGAGCCGCGAGATATTGGGCTGAGCCTCGCCCACCGCGCTCGATGCCAGCTGAGCAGCCAGCATCGTCGCCATCGCCAGCAGGGCATAAAAATAGCGCGCCGCTGGATCGGGAGCGACATGGGTGAGCGAGACGCGTCTGATGGAGGCGCGGCTCTCCAGCGCATGGCGCGTCTTCGCAAAATCGGCGAGGGCGGCGGGATCCTGCGCCGCGATGCCGCGCAGAAGCCACGCGTGCTGCACGTATGAGCTCGCCAGCATCTTGAGGATAGCCGTGTTCAAATCAGAGACGCTCGGGGAGCCCGACGATCCCGAGGATGGGCCGATCGTGAGCGTCGGCTCACCGGTGCCGTCCACCTCGAAGACGCCGTCGACCTCGCCGGCGCGCAGGAGCCTCGCACCCGCTGCCGCGTCACCGACCTCGCGCACCCCGAGCAGACCGGCCCCCGACAGTTTCGTCATGCCGTCGATTACCTGCGCGAACGCAGAGCCGTCCCACCTCCCATCCCGGACGATGGCGACCGGCACGGGCTTGACCGCGCCCTCGGTTCGCACGCTCGAGAATATGAAAAAGAAGCCTGTCGAAAGAAGGAGAGGAAAGAAGAGCACCCAGAAAAGCGTTCGCGGCGTTCGCAGCATAACGCGAACCGTCATCGCGTACGTGGTCCACATGACCCCCGCCTACTCTCTGAGCTCGCGGCCGGTAATCTCAAGGAACACATCGTTCAAGGTGGGCGGCTCAGAATAGATGCGGCCCATCGCCACCCCGGCCGCCTGCAGGACGCCGAGCACATCGACGAGATTGTGCGGGCTCGTCTCACAGGAGACGATGAGCGTGTCGGACGCGAGCTCGGCGGTGAGGACGTGTCCGAGCGCTCGCAGGGATGCGAGCACCGACTCGGGAGCCTCGCCGACCTCGACGACGATGCGCTCCCCGGTCGAGATCATGCGCTTGAGCTCATCGCCGGTGCCCTGCACTAGGGCGCGGCCCGCGTCCATGATCATGATGCGGCCGCAGATCTGCTCGACCTCCTCCATGTAGTGGCTCGTGTACAGGATCGTCGCGCCCTCGTCGCGCAGCTCTTCGATGCCCGCCAGGATGGCACCTCTGCTCTGCGGATCGACGGCGACGGTCGGCTCATCGAAGAAGATGAGGTCTGGGCGGTGCGCGATGCCGCAGGCGATGTTCAGGCGGCGGAGCAGACCGCCCGAGAGCTTCCTCGGACGAAACCTCCGGTACTCCTCGAGCCCCACGAATTCTACGGCCTGACCCACAAGCGCCCGGCGACGCGCGCTCCCGGCGACGTACAGCGAGCAGAAGTAGTCGATGTTCTCCTGAACCGTGAGCTCGTCGAAGACGGCGACCTCCTGCGGGACGACGCCGATGCGCGCCTTGAGATCGTAGCGTGTCGGTTGCATGTCCTCACCGAACAGGCACACCTTTCCGGCGTCGAAGCTCAGCAGCGAAAGCATGCAGTTGATGGCCGTCGTCTTGCCCGAGCCGTTCGGCCCCAGCAAACCGAAGATCTCCCCGGGCGCGATGCGCAGATCGAAATGATCGAGCGCGATGAGATCACCGTAGCGCTTGACGAGATCCTCGACGAGAACGACATCTTCCATGGAACCCTCTTTCCCTCGATCCTGTCCGCTCGGCTGTGATGGCCAGTCGAGCGCGCGGACCTGATCCGATTGCTGTACCCAGTCTGGAGCATCGCACACACACGGGGAAGTGAGTTTTGTCACGGTTCGGCCGACTCTGAGCGGTAAGAGCGTGCGCTGTCGTACAATGCGGGCATGGAGCGACTTCTCGACAAGACGATCGTGCTCATATGCTGCGGCGGGGTCCTCGCGCTCACCGCGATCGATGCCGGGGCGGTCGCGACGCTGTGCTGCGCGATCATCATCGCGGCACTCGTCGAGGTGCTCCGCGAACCCGCGCGGATCGCGCCCGGCGGCGCCAGCCCGCTCAAGAAGATGGCCGCCGCCCTGTCCGACGTCTTGCCCGTCGCCTGGTGCGCGCTTGCCCTGTTCGCTCCGCCCGCCGTTTCCCTCACGCCACTTGCCCTCTATGATCTGGCGCGCAGCAGATCCCGGGTGCTCTGCGTGATCGTCGCGGCGCCGCTCGCGGTGGCCCTGGCGCGCGAGAGCGAAGCGGCCGGCACGCGCGACGCGGGATCGCACCCGCTGTCGCTCGTGCTCACGATATGCCTGTGCGCGATCGCGCTGCTGTGCTCGCTGCGCACCTCCCAGACCATCGCGCAGCGGCGGCGCAACCGTCGTGAGCGCGATGATCTCGCGGCCCGCGCATTCGCGCTCGAGGAGCGCAATCGGGATCTCATCGATCGACAGAGCTTGGAGGCGCAGGTCGCGACCTTGTCGGAACGCGCGCGGATCGCCCGGGAGATCCACGACAGCGCGGGCCATCTGCTCACCCGCGCCGTGTTGCAGGTCGAAGCGCTGCGCGTCGCGCATGAGGGCGAGCCGCGCGTGCAGGCGGACTTCACGGATGTCGAGGCGACACTCGCCTCGACCCTTGAGACCGTGCGGGCGAGCGTTCACGCGCTGCGCGAGGACTCCATTGATCTCGCGGGCCAGATGCGAAGAATCGCCGAAGACATCACGCATGGCACCGCGGTTGGCGTGCGAGCCGACATCTCCGTCGATCGGGTCCCCGCCGCGGTCGCGTCCTGTCTGCTCGCGATCGCGCGTGAGGCGATCTCGAATGCGCTGCGCCACAGCGACGCCGATCTGATCCGCGTGCGATGCCTCGAGCATCCCGCGTTCTTCCAGCTCATCATCTCCAACAACGGATCGGGGCCCTCCGAGGCACCTGCGGAGGGGATGGGGCTCGCCTCGATGCGCGAGCGCGTCGAGGCGCTCGGAGGCCATCTGAGCGCCGGCGCGGCGGCTGAAGCGCTCGACGACCCCGGCTGCACGTCGGGATTTCGCGTCTTTGTCACGATCCCCAAACCCACGACGGAGGAGGAAAGCCGTCAATGAAAATCGTCATAGCAGACGACGACCGTCAGGTGTGCGATGCGCTGCGGGTCATCCTCGAAGCGCAGAACGACATCGAGGTCGTGGGCACGGGCCTGGACGGCGACGACGCGATCCGGCTCTTCGGCGAGCTGGGGCCGGACATCGTGCTTATGGACATTCAGATGCCGGGCCGCGACGGGCTCTCCGCCGCCGAGTCGATCCTTTACGCGACGCCGAATGCGCGCATCGTGTTTCTGACCACCTTCTCCGATGAGGAGTACATCGTGCGCGCCCTGCGCGCCGGCGCGCGGGGCTACCTCATCAAGCAGGATGTCGCCTCCATCCCGCCGGCGCTGCGGGCGGTCATGCAGGGACAAAGCGTGCTCGAGGGCGAGGTGCTCGAGCACATCTCGCTTCTGCAAGTCCCCGATCGGGCGGATTCTCGCAGGACGGAGAGCGCCTCGCGACGCGCTTCGACCGACGGTGCCGCGTCTGCGCGTCCCGCTCCGTTCGGCGCGCTCAGCGACCGCGAGTTCGAGGTGGTGCTCGGTATCGCGCGGGGGCTCGATAACCGCGAGATAGCGGCCGCCGCCTACATGGGCGAGGGAACGGTGCGCAACCATATCAGCATGATCCTGGCAAAGCTGCACCTTAAAAGTCGCACGCAGATCGCCATCGCATACTGGCGGGCGCGCTGAGAGGCGTCACCGACCGCTCGCCCCGCCGAGTCATTCCGCTCCGTTTTTCGACCAAACTCGCCGTCCGGAGACGGACGCAGCGCAAATCGTGCAGATCCGAAGCGAACGAGTCTTGGGGGCGCGCACACGGATACAATGCGTTGAGAACCGTTTTATCGTTCGGGAAGGATCCCATGACTCGCACAGCTGACTCAGCCCGCCCGGGCACGCCGACCGTCACGCTCGAGCTGCTCGCGAACGAGCTGAGGGTGCGGGGCATCGCCTGCCGCGTCACCGGAGGGCCCGCACTCGTGCGCGGCATGTCGATAGACTCGCGAGCGACCGAGATGGACAATCTCTTCGTCTGCAAGGGCGCCGCCTTCAAACCGGCATACCTCACGGCGGCCATCCGACGCGGAGCATCGGCGTTCCTGTGCCAGACGCAGGCGGCGGCACCAGCCTGCGATCTCAGCGCACCCGCGGAACTCGCTGCGGCGGCACCCGATACGCCCGGCCTCATAGTGTCCGACCTGCGCGCGTCCATGGCACTCATCGCTCCGATCATCTACGGGCACCCGGATCGCGCCCTTCGGATCGTCGGCGTCACGGGCACGAAGGGAAAGACCACCGTCACGTTCATGCTGCGCTCGATTCTCAGAGCTGCGGGCATGGAGCCCTCGATGGTTGGGTCCATCGAGGTCGATGACGGCGTCGAGCGGCACGAGAGCCATAACACCACCCCCGAGGCACCGGACCTATGGCGTCACCTGCGCAACACCGTCGACTCGGGACGCAGCGTGATGATCATGGAGGTGTCGAGCCAAGCGCTCAAGTACGATCGCGTCCTGGGAATCACGCTGGACGTCGGTTGCTTTTTGAATATCGGAAGCGACCACATCTCCCCGATCGAGCATCCGAACTTCGAGGACTACCTGGCAAGCAAGCTCAGGATCTTTGATCAGAGCGAAACAGCCGTGGTGAATCTGGATACCGATCATCTTGTCGAGGTGCTCAAGCGCGCCCAAACGGCGGGCAAACTCGTCACGATCAGCTCGCGGCGCACAGACGCGGATCTGCGTGCCGACCAGATCTCGGTCGCGTCAGAGCACATCGGCTTCGATATCGTCGAGCGCGCGCGGCGGCACGAGATCGCTCTGGGCATGTCAGGCCTGTTCAATGTCGACAACGCGCTCGCGGCGGCAGCCCTCGCCCGCGAGCTGGGCGTCGACTACACCGCGATCGCGACGGGGCTCTCGCGGGCGCGCGTTCCCGGGCGCATGGAGCGCTTCCGCTCCCCCGACGGTCGCATCGTGTCGCTCGTGGACTATGCACATAACGAGCTGTCGTTCCGCTTGCTGTTCGAGTCGATCGAATCCGAGTATCCCGATCGCTACGTCATCGCGGTATTCGGCGCGCCGGGCGACAAAGCATTTGATCGGCGTCACGAACTGCCTCGGATCGCTGGCAAATCGGCAGATCTGCTCATCTACACCGAAGACGATCCCGGCGGCGAGCGCGTCGAGGACATCTGCGCGCAGCTCGCCGACAACACGCCAACCGGTACCGCTTTCGAGATCGTTGTCAATCGCGAGCAGGCGGTCGAACGCGCTTTCGAAGCGGCGAGGTCGCACGAGGGACCTGCCTTGGTGCTTCTACTCGCCAAAGGGGATGAGCATCGGCAGCGGCGCTCCGATGGATACGCCAGAATCGCCAGCGATCTCGAGTTGGCGCGCCGCCATCTCGAGAGCTAGAACGACGCCTGAGATTCAGGCTGCTGCCGGATGCGACCGGGACTCGTCGATGAAGAACCGCTTGTACCAGATGAGGAACACGAGGGCGGTGTAGATCTTGCGCTGGTTCATCGCCTTGCCCTCGAAATGGTCGTCAAGCAGGCTCATCAGCTTGTCGGTGTCGAAGAACTCACGTGCCCAGTCAGCCGAGAAGTAGGCCTTCACCATATCGCGGTACCTCGGCTCACGCAGCCAGAATCTAAAGGGCACGGGAAAGCCCTTCTTGGGGCGCGTGGCCCACTCATCGGGAAGAATCCGGTTTGCAGCATGTCTCAGCACCTGCTTGTTGCCGTGTTCGTTCACGCGGAACCGTTCGGGGACGCGCTCCGCGAGCGCCATCACCTTGCGGTCCAAGAAGGGAACGCGCAGCTCAAGCGAATGCGCCATGCACATCTTGTCGGCCTTGAGCAGAATGTCCCCGGGCAGCCACATATTCATGTCGAGATATTGCTTTTTGGACAGCTCCCGATAGCACTTCGCCCTCTCATAGACGGGCGCACAGAGCTCGAAGGCGTCCGGGCCCCTATCGTAGTCGCGCTTCAATATCGCGTCCGCCTCATCGGTGTCGTAGACGAACGCCTGCCCAACATACCAGCGCTCGGGAACCTCAGCGCATTTCAGAAGGAAGCTGCGACCCTTCACATGCGGCAACCGCGCGGCCAGCTTGCCGAGCGCGCGGCGCACAGAGAGAGGCATCGCCCGTTTGAAGCCCGCCATCGGTGGAGTGTCCTCGTACCATTCATATCCGGCGAACAGCTCGTCTGCGCCTTCGCCCGAAAGGACGACGGTCACCTGCTCGGCGGCCATCTGAGCCAAGAAGTACAGCGGCACGCTCGAAAGATTCGACTGGGGCTCATCCATATGATATTGGATGTCGGGAAGAGCTTGGAAAAACTCCTCGGCGCTCACCATCTTCCGGTGGTTGGTGATACCCAGTCTCTCCGACAGCTCGGCCGCATAATCCGTTTCATTGAACCCCTGATAGTCGAAGCCCACCGAGAAGGTGCTGTCCGGCATGAGGCACGCGGTGATGTAGCTGGAATCCACGCCCCCTGACAGGAACGATCCCACCTTGACATCGGCGATGCGGTGCGCGGACACGCTCTCGCGAACCTGCGCGTCGAGCTCCTCGACGTAGCGCTCGAACGGCTTGTCGACCTCAGAGAAATCACAGTCCCAGTAACGACGGATGTTCATCGCGCCTGTTTCAAGCTCAAACGTGAAACAGTGCGCCGCCGGAAGCTTGAACACTCCAGCGAAGAACGTCTCCTCGGTCGCGGGATACTGCAGCGTGAGATAGGGGCGCAACGCCGCGCGATTCACCGCTTTCACGAAGTGAGGGTGCTCGAGAAAACCCTTGATCTCGCTTCCGAACAGCAGCTCGTTTTCACCGGGCGTGCGGTACCAGTAGAACGGCTTGATGCCGAAGATGTCGCGCGCGCCGAACAGGCGACGGCGCCTGCTGTCGTACACGACGAAGCTGTACATGCCGCGCAGGTGATCGACGAGAGTCTCGCTCCACGCCTCGTAACCGTGGACGAGCACTTCGGTGTCCGTGTTGCTGTGAAAGACGTATCCGGCGGCCTCGAGCTCGGCGCGCAGCTCCCGGAAGTTGTAGATCTCGCCGTTGAACACAACTTGGACCGTGCCCTCCTCGTTGCCCATCGGCTGGGCTCCGGCCTCGGAGAGATCCAAGATCGAAAGTCGGCGGAAGCCGAGTGCGACATCGTCTGAGAAGTATTGGCCGCCCATATCGGGGCCGCGGTGGATGATGCGGTTCATCATAGCCTCGAGAACCTCGGCTCTCGCATCCTGCTCCATATCGAGCGTGCCGGTGAATCCGACGAATCCGCACATGGGAAATCCTTCCTGCACCCGTGTCCGCATGGCGGGAAAGACGGGGAAACACTCTGCCGACGCGTACCGAAAAACTGTAGCACGTTTGCGCGCCCAAGATCGGACCTGCGCGCGATCTCCAGCAGGGTCGTTATTGCCTGACAAGAAAAGGCGCGCGACCACTATAATGCATCTCCCCTTAAATTCCGGTTAGGAAGCAACGGCTGTCTTGGACCCTTCGTCTGATACCTCAGTCGAAATATCATCGAACCCAATGAACCATGTCAAAAGAAAAGTCACGAGGAAGGCAATCACGCATGAAACAAGAGCATTCAGAATATTTAAAGGATTCTCGCCCACATAAAGACCAAGCGCTGCTAATCCAGCACCTCCACCTCCGAAGCGCATCACGCCTGTAATGCCAGCATACAAGCCACCCATTCCGCCGCCGATGGCAATTGCTATCAGGGGTTTCTTCAGTCTGAGATTCACTCCGAACAAGGCTGGTTCAGTGATTCCGAGTAAGGCTGATATTCCAGAAGTAATGGAAAGTTGTTTGAATTCCCGATTTCTAGATTTAAGGGACACGCATAGGCAAGCGGCACCTTGTGCGATATTTGAAGGCAGGTTTCCCGGCCCTATGACGGTTTCGTAGCCGAGCGATGACAAAGAACTGACATAAGCCGGAAGCAGACTGTAATGCATTCCAGTCATCACTAAAAATGGCATGAATGCACCAATGACCATTGGTAAAATCCAAGGTGCAATTTGTTGAATAGCAAGAAGTCCTCCTACGATTACATCACCTAAAAAGCTGCCAAGCGGGCCGAGGACTAGAAATGACAAAGGAGCCATTATCATCAACGAGCAAAGTGGTTTTGCGATAAATTTGATCGCTGATGGCAGTCTTTTTTCGAGAAACTGCTCTACGAAGGAATATGTAAACACTATCATCACAATTGGAATCACAGAAGATGAATATGTCACAACACGAACGGGGAGATTTAAGACCGATATGAAGTCTCCGGACTTTCCAAGTGCTGAAAAGCTTGGGTGCAGAAGAATCCCGCCTAAAAACATTGCCATATACATGTTACAGCGGAATTTCCTTGCAGCTGAAGCCGCTAGATAAATCGGAAGAAAGTAATACCCTGCGTCGGCGATAAAATTCAAAAAGTAATAGGTACGACCATCAAGATCGATGAGTTTAGCCAGTACGAGAATTGATAATAGCGCCTTGATCATTCCCGAACCCGCGACAACCGGCATAATCGGTGTAAAAATGCCCGCAATCGTATCAAGTGCCTTGTTGATAATTCCACCCTGTGTCGGATTTCTCCTGTGATCAACCTCTTGAGCTGAAGGGGAAAGATCTGGTATGTCATTAATGATTTCGTTGTATACCACTTCGACGCTTTGACCGATGATAACTTGAAACTGGCCGCCTTGTCTCACGACGCCCAATACGCCAGGTATCTGCTTTACACGCGCTTCGCTTGCTGGGGCGAATGAATTGAGCGAGAAGCGCAATCGTGTAACACAATGTGTCAGACTTTTGATATTATCTTTTCCGCCGATTTCTCGAAGTATGCACAGTGCAGTTTCTCGTGTATTCATGAGTACTCCTTTTGCGCATTGAAAGGCCCGAAATGTGTGATCGATCCGGTCAGAGATTTATTTGTTTTATCAAGTCGGACATACTTAAAACTATATGAATGCAGAGGCTGTGCTTACGGGATTGAGGTATCGCTCCCATTGGTTGCAATTACCTTCTGATACCAATAGAAGGATTTCTTCCGCCGCCGTGCAAGAGTTCCTCTGCCATCATCATCTTTATCAACGTAGATGAATCCGTACCGTTTGCTCATTTCGCCGGTGCCTACAGAAACGATATCTATCGGAGCCCAACTTGTGTAGCCAATCACTTCGACTCCGTCGAGTTCAATTGCCTTTTTCATCGCTTCGATGTGACTGCGAAGATATTCTATTCGATAATCATCTTGGATGAGTTCGTTAGGAACGGGAACATCAGTCGCTCCAATGCCGTTTTCTACGACAAATAGAGGCATTTGATACCTATCAAACAACTCATTTAATGCGATACGAAGGCCTATGGGATCAATTGGCCAACCCCAGTCCGTGCGTGATACAAATGGGTTGGAGCGCTCAACGGCAATGGACTCATTGTTTTTCATTGATGCAATCGATGAAAAATAGTAACTAAAAGCGATGTAATCAACCGCACCTTTCTGCAGAATCTCGGCATCCGATGGATCTGGATGGAATGAACGAACATCTAGTCGCTTAAGCTGTGCTGTACAGAGATTTGTGTAGCATCCTTTGCACATAACATCTGTATAGTAGTAATTGGGCAACATGCTTAATCGTTGGGCAAGCACATCATCGGGTTTGCAAGTTTTCGCATAGGTTGTTGGATACTGCACCATGCATCCGATTTTAAACTCTGGATTAATTTGGTGACCCGCAATGACTGCCCGCGCACTGGCAACAAACAGATTGTGGCTTACTTTTATTTTGACTTCGTTCACGCTCTCATCTTTACAAAAGCGAATACCTGCTTGGTGATAAGGCTCGCGCTGATTCATAACTTCATTAATCTCATTGAACGTCATCCAATACCGAACTTTTTTCTTATATCTTTTGAACACTGATATGCAGAAACGTTCATAAAAATCAATAAGCGTACGATTGCGCCACGAACCGTATTTTCGAACTAAATTCAGTGGCATCTCATAATGAGACAGTGTCACTATCGGTTCTATACCATGGGAATTCAAACAATCGAAAACGCGATCATAAAATGCAAGGCCTACTTCATTCGGTTTGGACTCATCACCAAGGGGGAATATACGTGTCCACGCAATAGACATGCGCAAACAATTAAACCCCATCTCAGCGAATAAATCGATGTCATCATGATATCGATGGTAGAAATCAATGCCATCGTGACTCGGATAATAACTGCCTTCTTTGACTCTATCATGAATTTCCCTTGGCGCGCCAGAACGCGACCCTTTTTCAACATCGGCGATAGACAGACCCTTGTTGCCCGCTAAGTAGGCGCCCTCCATTTGATTTGCCGCAGTTGCCCCGCCCCAAAGAAAACCATCGCGCATTTTCATCAAAACCTCCTTTTCCCTAGCTCTATTCGGTATATCGGAAATTTGACGCGATGAAGATGGGGCTCGGTCTCTCTGGAACAATGTTTTAATTCATTTCGATAAATTAAATGGATATCGGAAAGCAAGTTCCAGATAAGACGAAAGGCTCAATTCTCCGCTGAACGGTAAGCAAAACGAAGTTCGATACATTACTCCATAGCGGCTCTTAAGTTCGGTCCTGCAATTAATACATTCAGCAAGTTTTTCGTTCCGGATTCCATAGATCGCCGCGCATTAAAGCATCGGTTTGCGAATGTCTGTTGAATTCAAATTGCTTAGTCACATCGATCTTATGCCTGTAATTTGTGTCATAATCAACTAAAAATAGACCTGAGTATAAAACATCAAGTAGCAGGTTAATAGAAACATGCATACTGAAGTTAGCCATATTATCGAATAGATGCTCCTTGGTTGATATAGTCAGCTTACAATCTGAATACGAAGTAAGTGTGTTCTCGCCATACGATGAAATGGCAATCAAAGGTACGTGATTCTTATGACAAATCTGGGCAATAAATAGAATTTTTTCTGTCTCACCTGAATAGGATATCGCTATCGCCAAGTCACGTGCAGACATACATTTTGCCTGATAAATCTGATAATTCAGATTGCTCTGGATTACAACTTCCCGACCGATTTTCAACATATTCTCTAAGAATGACTCTGCTTGATTTAATGATGTTCCAAACGAAAAAACGTAAACACGCCTGCTCTGCTGCAGTAAACGAATTGCCTTTTGAAGATCCCCAAATCGCAAGAGTTTCATGGTGTCCGCAACTGTCTGCATATGGAGCTGGGAAATACGATTAGCAGTCCTCATTAGTGAATCTTCGCGAGAAAAGGGAAAGTTTGCATCGACTTCGTCTTGTTTCTGTTCAAAATAGGCAAGTTCGTCCAAAAGGCGACTTTTCAGCTCCGTAAACCCAGACAGACCAAGCTTCTTGCATAACCGCACTACCGTGGCAGGAGAGGCATACGCGGAGTCAGCAAGATCGCGAATCGAGTATCTTTTCAGATCTCTACCATGTTCCAAAAGATAAGCGGCGATCGCCGCTTCCGCCTCGGACATCTCTTCTGTTACCTTGAGCTTCTCAATAATAAGCATGTTGCACTCCTTCAGACAGCCTAAAGGATAAAAAGACTGATTGAGAATGCAAGCCTCCTTTGCAACTCTTTGACAGGCAAATATATTGACTTAACTGATCGGCCGATAATCCACCTCTTGTATCTCTCATGGGGTATCCGCATACCGCTGAACTTTGCATGATGTATGAACGCTGTCACGAGATCAAATGTTGGCGAGAGCCGCGATAAACGATAATATCACCTTAAATGCAGTCCCGCTTGCGCTTATAGTCGCACTGCGCAAGGCAGTTCAGCTCCCCAACTGTGAGATAGGAGATCAAGTCGTATCCCCTACTTCATATCCCTAGAACGACCTCGGACAACCCATTGGACTTGCCTCGATGTCAAGAGTTCGCGTCGCACAATGGGGAATCGCAAAAGCGATGGCATGCCGCCCAGTGCCCAGGACGAATCTGCGTGAGCGCCGGCATGACGCTACCGCAGCGGTCGACCTTGGCGAAGCATCTGCTGGCGAAACGACAGCCGGCGGGCGGGTCGATCGGCGATGGGACATCGCCCTCCAAGATGATGCGCTGGCGCTTGGAAGCCGGGTCGACAGAGGGGATAGCCGAGAGCAGCGCCTGCGTGTAGGGGGACAGCGGCTCGGCATAGAGATCTCGCTTCGGTGCGATCTCCATCATCTTTCCCAGATACATGACGCCTACGCGGTCAGAGACGTGCTTGACCACGTTCAGGCCGTGCGCGATGAACAGATAGGTGAGCCCGAACTGCTCTTTCAGATCGGCCAGCAGATTCAGCACCTGCGCCTGAATGGAGACGTCGAGTGCGCTCACCGGCTCATCGCAGACAATGAGCTTCGGCCTCACGGCTAGAGCGCGCGCGATGCCAACCCGCTGACGCTGACCGCCGGAGAACTCATGTGGATAGCGGTTGCGCATATAGTTCGCCAGCCCTACGCACTCCAGCAGCTCGCACACCCGCTCCTCAACCTTCTCGCGCGGCAGGATCCGGTTGGTGATGATCGGTTCCGCTATGATATCTCCGATGCGCATGCGGGGGTCGAGCGACGAGTAGGGATCTTGAAAAATCAGTTGGATGTCGCGACACAGAGCGGTGCGCTGTCGGGAGCCCATCGCTGTGAGGTCCCGGCCCTCGAAGATGATCTTGCCCGATGTGGGCTCGAGCAGATTGACGAGGAGCTTGCCCACTGTCGTCTTCCCGCAGCCCGATTCCCCCACGAGGCCGAACGCCTCTCCGCGACGGATGCGAAAGCTCACATCGTCAACGGCGTGAACGTGTGAGAGCGTCTTGCCCAGAAAGCTCGACTTCCCCACGAAGCGCTTCGTCAGATGCTGGACCTCAAGAAGGATATCTCGATCCGAAGCCGACGCAGGAACCTCTGTCTGTCTGATATCGCTCATCGCTTCACGCCCTCATGTTCCTCTATCTCGGTCTCTCGGATATCCTCGGCCTCCAGCAGGGCATCGGCCGCAGCGATCTGACGCGCCGTCTCGGCATCGGCGAGAGCTCGGGCCTCGCCTGCGGCGATGCCGTCATCGTCTTTGCGCGCGCCGTCGGAATCCTCATACAGAAAGCAGCGCACCTTATGACCGTCGACTTCCACGAGATCCGGCACCCGCTGGCGACAGATCTCCATGCATGAATCGCAGCGATCTGAGAAGTGGCATCCTGCAGGCATCTCAAGCGGATTGGGTACGGTGCCGCGGATCATGTAGAGACGCTTCGCATCGTCATCTTGAAGCCGCGGGATGGATCTCAGCAATCCCAGAGTATAGGGATGCAAGGGCCGATCGAACAGCTCTCGCACGGGGGCCTCTTCAACGACCTGAGCGCAGTACATGACCACCACGCGGTCGGCCGTCTCGGATACCACGCCCAGATCGTGGGTGATCAGAAGAACCGCCATGCCGGTCTGCTCGCGCAGCCGCCGCAGAAGATCGAGAATCTGAGCCTGGATCGTCACATCGAGCGCCGTGGTCGGCTCATCTGCGATGAGCAGCTTGGGGTTGCAGGCGAGGGCCATGGCGATCATGACGCGCTGACGCATGCCACCCGACATCTGATGCGGATAGTCGCGCACTCGCTGCTGGGGACAGGGGATCCCGACCTTGTCCAGCAGCTCGATCGCTCGCTCCAGAGCCTCTTTCCTGCTCAGCCGCTCATGAGCGCGGATGGCCTCGATGATCTGGTCCCCAACGCGATACACGGGGTTGAGCGACGTCATGGGCTCTTGAAAGATCATAGCGATATCGCGACCGCGCAGGCCGCGGTATTCCCGTTCGGAGACGGTCGCAAGATCTGCACCCATGAAATCGATCGTCCCCGCGGCAACGCGGCCGGGGTCGGAGAGAAGACCCATGATCGACAGGCTCATGACCGATTTGCCCGAGCCGGACTCTCCCACGATAGCGACGATCTCGCTCTCCCCCACCGTGAAGCTCACGTTTTCGACCGCATGAACGACGCCTCGCTTCGTCGGGAAATCGGTGGAAAGGTTTTCGACCGATAGCAGCATCTGCCTCACCTCTTCCTCGCCTTGGGATCCAAGCCATCCCTGATCCCGTCGCCCAGCAGGTTGAACGCAAGGACGCTCAACGTGATCGCAAGCCCGGGATACAACATGAGCCAAGATGCACGAAGCAGATCGTTGCGACCGCGCCCGAGCATATCGCCCCACTCGGCGCAGGGCGGCTGGACACCGAGCCCGAGAAATCCCAGCGCTGCCGCATCGAGCACGGCCGAGGATATGCCGAGAGTCGCGCGCACGATGATGGACTGCATAACGTTGGGCAGGACGTGTCTGAACACTATTTCGAAGTTCGAATCGCCGATCACGCGCGCTGCGGCGATATAGTCATGCTCTTTGATCGAGAGGATCTCGGATCGCACGATGCGCGCGTACTCTGGGATGGACACCAGCCCGATCGCGATCACAGCCTTCTCGATGCCCGGACCGAGCGCAGCCATGATGGCGATAGCGAGCAGGATCGAGGGGATAGCGAGCATCATATCCATGACACGCATGATGATGGTGTCGACGCGACCACCCTTGTAGCCCGCCACCGCCCCCAGGAGCACACCCGCGGAAAGGGAGAACGCGACCGCAGCGACACCGACGCTCAGCGTGATCTGCGTGCCGACGAGCACGCGGCAGAAGATATCGCGGCCCTGCAGATCGGTCCCGAACAGGTGAGCCGCACTAGGTGCTTGCAGCGAAAGGCTGAGATCCTGCACGTTCGGATCAAAGGGTAGGATCTGGGGGAACAGCTTGGTCACGATGGCGACGAGCGCCAAGAGGGCGATGAAGATTCCGCTCGCAAGCGATGCTCGGTTCGATATGATGCCCGTCGCGACGTCCTTCCAGATGCTTTCTCGCACCTCGCGCTCACCGACGCCGGTCGGTCCGAGCGCGGCGCGGACCCCGCCAGCTCCGAGCCCAACCGCCGATTCCGCGTCGTCTGAATCTGCCGCCCTGACGGCAGCTTGGCTGGCAGATGCCGACTGGACAGTCGAAGCGACCATCTCACTTCTCTCCATTCCGATCACGCCTCCTTTGACGCGCCGTATTTGATACGGGGATCCAGATAGGCGTAGATGATGTCCACCAGAAGATTCATGAACACGAAGATCACAGCGATCAGCAAGACGATGCCCTGGACGCAGGGAAAGTCGCTCTTGAGCACGCTATCAACCGCAAATTTGCCGATCCCGGGCCATGAGAAAACCGTCTCGGTGAGCAGCGCGCCTCCGAGCAGACTGCCGAACTGCAAGCCTATGACCGTTGAAACCGGGAGCATCGCGCAGCGCAGCGCGTGCCTGATGTTGACGCGACCCCGTGTCAGACCCTTCGCCTGTGCGGTGCGCACATAGTCCTCGCCCAAGGTATCGAGCATACTCGAGCGGGTCATACGGGTGATGATCGCCATGGAGTACAGCGACAGGGCGATCGTGGGCATGATGAGATGGACGAGTGCATCGGCCAGAGAGGACCATCTACCCTGGATGAGTGCGTCGATGAGGAAAAACCCGGTCCCCCCGGTCGGCTGCAGCAGCGGGGATATGCGCCCGCTCGAGGGCAGCACGTGCAGCATGCCGGCAAAAAGCAGGATGAGCAGGATACCCGACCAGAATATAGGCATGGAGACGCCGATGAGAGCGATGATCATGCTGATATGATCTGCCGCCCTGTTCTTCCTGACCGCTGAGATCACGCCGAGCGCCACTCCGATGATGGATGCGAAGATGATGGCGCAGACGGCGAGCTCGGCGGTCGCCGGGAAGCGCGAACCTATCTCGGCGGTCACCGACTGATGCGTGTAATAGGACATGCCAAGATCGCCGCGGATCGCACCGGAGACGAAATTGATGAATTGCATCCAGATCGGATCGCTCAGTCCGTTGTCGGTGCGCCATGCCGCCATCGCCGCCTCGGTGGCGTGCTCGCCCAAAACCACCGGAGCCGGGTCGGGGGCGAGTACGCGCGTGATGAGAAAGATGATGACCGTCACACCGAGAAGAACCGGAATCACCATGAGGATTCGCTTGAGAACATAGTTGAACACGACGATTCCCTTCTCATGCGATGCTCGGATGCGATCGATGGCGAAGCGCGTTCGCACCGCAGCGACGGACGCGTCCGATACCCGCTCGCCAGCCGCCCGAGGCGGATCGCTACATCTTCTGGACAGCTCTTCAGCTGGTGGGAGCTCCGCGCCCTCAGGCCTGCTTGCTCACGTCTTTGAGGAACACCGCGCCTGTGGGATGGTAGTAGAAGTCCTTCACCTTGGGGCTCACGCCGCACAGATTCTGCGCATGGGAGATGAGCAACCAGATCTGTTCGTCCGCAACCATCTGCTCGCACCGCCGGTAGATCTCATCGCGCTCCTCACCGTCGGGCGTCTCGAGCCCCTTGGCGATGAGAGCCCTGTAGTCCGCATCATTGAAGCGCGAAACATTCATTGACCAGTTGGAGTCCGCCAACAGGTTCATGAAGTTGTCCGGGTCACCGTTGTCGCCCTGCCATCCGTAGAAGCACACGTCGAACGGATCGGTCGCGACTTTGTTCTTGTAGGTCGTCCAATCATAGGTGGTGATATTCAGCTTCACGCCGACCTTCTCCAGATAGCCCTGGATGGTCTCGGCGAGAACCTGGCCGCCCTTGGCGTTGTAGGGACGCGGATTGGAGTAGGTGATGCAATTCAGCTCGGTGATGCCCTTGTCCTTGAGCGTCTTCTTGGCCGCATCGGCGTCGAACGCGGTCTGCTTGATATCCTTGTCATAGGATGCCATCCAAGTCGGCATCACAGAGTTTGCGACCGTGGCGTACTTGCCGTAGACGGCCTGGACGATCTCGGAAACGTTGATCGCCTGGGCGATGGCGCGGCGGACATCCCGGTCGACGCACTTGCCGCTCTCGGTATTGAACGCCATGTAGTTGAGCGTCATGCCGTCTTCGGCGAACAGATCGTAGCCTCCATCGGTGATCGTGGTGGTGCTCGACAGGTCGATGCCGTCGATGACGTCGCACTCGCCATTGAGCAGCGACGTCACCCGCGTGTTGTTCTCGAGGATGAATTTGAACACCACGTTTTTCGTCTTGGGCGCATCGCCCCAGTAGTCGGGATTGGCCTCGAGCGTGATGGAGTCGGATTTCGTCCACTTCACGAACTTGTACGGACCGGTGCCACAGGGTGCCTCTCCGATATTGCCCCCCGTTGCCTTCTCGACGGCTGCAGGTGACACGATCGGCGCGGCGATTGACATAGCAAGGTTTTTCAGGAACGGGGTCGAGGGCGCACGAAGCGTGATCTTCACCGTGGCATCATCCGGTGCCTCGACCTTCTCCACACCCGTACCGATTGACTCCTCGCCGTAGACGAAGGTGGCATAGGGCATATCGGAATCTGCGTTGGGGGCCAGCTGGCGCTCAATGGACTTCTTCACGGCCTCGGCGTTGAAGTCGGTCCCGTCATGGAATTTGATCCCCTTTTTGAGCTTGATGGTGTACACGAGACCGTCGTCGCTGATCTCAGGGAGCGCCTCTGCCAGCGCCGGAGCGACCTTCGCGTCCTTGGCGCCGTAGCAGTACAGCCCATCGTAGATGTTGCAAGCGATCTTCGCCGACTCGCCGTCATCATAATATGCCGGATCGAGCGAGCGGGGCTCGGCTCCCTGCCCGTACACCAGCGAGTCCGCGAGTGCACCCCCGCTGCCGGCAGCACCGCTCGAACCGCCCCGTCCGTCCCCGCCGGCATCTCCACCGCAGCCGGCAACCCCTATGAGGCCAAACCCGGCAGCGGAGATGCCGAGCATCTCGATGAACCGCCGCCTGCTGAACATGTTTCTGCTTCCAGGCATAGTGGCATCCCCTTTCCTCCGAATTCGGCGATCAGACGAGGCGGCTGCGTTGCCGCACCGCCGTACGCAATCGATCCGGAGCACCTCGCATGAGCGAGATGATCGTCAATACGTGTGGATGAACTTTAGTACGACAGAGCACCAACTGCTCCGAAAAGCGTATTTGGAAACAAAATGGTAATGAAGCGATCTATTTTATGGGGAAAGGCTCAAGAGACCCGTGAATCTAGCTACGATGGCGCCGAGAGCGCCGGCGCGACCAGAAGATGAGGAACAGACTGATGATGACCGCAGCCGCAGCCCCGATCGCCATCGATCGCAGCAGCTCTGCATCGAGCGATGCGCCACGACCTGCACGAGACGCTTCGCTCCGCTCGTGCCTGCCCCACTCATCGGGGACGGGGCAGCGCTCCCCGTGCACGAGAAGGCGATGCGTATTGACACCGTAGGGCGTGCAGGTCACCAGTGTGACGAGATCGGCGCCCTCGCGCACGCGCAGACTGTCGGTCTCATCGGGGCGCACGACTTCGATCGACGTGATGCGATACGCATGGTCCTCACCGAGAGCCGCTACGACGAAATAATCGCCGACCCGCACGCGGTCGAGGTCATCGAAGATCCTGGCGGACGGCAGGCCGGTGTGGCCGGAGAGCACGGCATGGGTCGACGGGCCGCCGATCGGCAGCGACGTACCCGGAAGATGACCGACACCTTGCTGAAGCGTAGTCTTTGCGACGCCATGGTAGATCGGCATCGTGAAGTCGATCGCCGGTATGATGAGCGTGCCCATGACGCCGTCACCGCTCAGATTCATGATCGCGTCGTATTCCGCGTCAGTCGAACGCGCGGCTGAGCTCCCAAAGGAATCGGACACGGACGGGCCACCGGCGCGCAGTCGTTCATTGTACGCGATGGCCCGCGCGCGTTCCTCAACGAGTTTGGTATCTGAATTCCTTCGGATCTCAGCTCCCTGCTGCTGGACGACGCGATTCTGCGCCTGCTGATGCAGCCACGAGCTCATCGCCGGGTAGGCGATCATCGCCGCTCCGATCAACAGTCCGAACGCGGCAAGGCAGATGCTCGCAGCGCGTTTGCGGCCCATATCAGATCTAGGCCGTCGGCACATCTCGACGTCGACGCGACCGGATGATCCATGCGGCGGTGCCCGCGACGATGAACACGCCGACAGCGGTCACAGCGATCGTTCCCGGCCCTCCCGTGGTGGGCAGCAGCGTATCGAAGCCGGTTGGCGTGTCCTTGATGTTGCCCAGATCATACTGGTAGCCTTTGTAATCTTGAACCAATCTGCTCTCAATGGTGAAGTGCATATCCGCTACCGGCGCGTACCCGGCCGGAGCTTTCGTCTCCTTCAGCGTGTAGTCCTTTTGCGCAGCGAGGGCACCGACGATGTTCACGTTGCCCTGGGCATCTGTTTTCGCGGTAGCGACCTCTGCGCCTCCGGGAGCTCGGACCGAGAACTCCGCACCGGCGAGCGCGTGGCCGTCCGTGCTTGATATCTTCTTGAGATGGAGACCGTAAATGGTGATGCTGACATTGCTGCTCACGATCTTTATCTCATCATCCGCGTTCGCTCCCACCGAGTTCGGTGAGAATTTCAGATAAACCGTATTCGATTCTGCTCTGGCATATACCGGACGATTTCCGGTGGTGACAAACTTTGCCGAATAGGTGATGGTGATCGGCTGATTGGCGTATTTTCCGAGCGCGCTGGGCAGAATCGTGATCGTGTGGAAGAAATTGACCTTGTCGCCGATCGCATAGTCGGTACCGAGCGTCAACTCGGTCGTGCCCGCTGCGACCTTGAGATCGTGCTGGTAGTCTAAGCCCATGGTCATCGAGTCCGAGAACATGAAGGTGCGCGTCGAGGGGTCGGCGTACTGGGGAATCACGCTGGTGATCGTGAATTTTGCGGTGTCGCCGTTATCAATCCGGTCCTCCCATTTTTTGCCGTTGACGAGCTTGTTGACGCCCGTGCCCGACAAATCCGTAAACTTGATAGCAGCCGAGACGTTTGCGGGCGCGAAGGAGCCGTCGGCCTGTTTGGCGGGCAGCACGGAGACGACGGTGTTCTGAAAGACGCGCGTCAAATCATCTTCGTTCGTGACGACGACCAGATACTGCCCCGCATAGAGCCCATCGAACTCGACGCTTTCACCCGGTGAGTTCTTCGATTTCTTATCGAGGGCCTGCGACCCGTCGTTGTCATGCACGTACTGTGCGATCTTGTTCGCATCCGCCTGCAGGTTCGTCGCATCCTTGGCATCGCGCTCCCACTGGGCTTTCGTTATGCCGAAATCTGCGGTGAACTCGTAGGATTGGACGTTGGTCTGCGGGTCGACCGAGATCGTGACGATCCTGTAAATGCTCACGGTGTCGAATTTGTGAAGGTTCGTTACGGTCAGCTTGTTGCCGGCGAAAGGCTGCGGTGCCGCCTGCGCGACGCTCGGGCCGATCGCCAACGCAAACAGCGCGGCGGCGAGAAGCGAGAGAATAATTTTGATGGGTGGTCTGAATCTGTTCGTGCGTTTCGATCTGTTCATGTCTACCTCCTTGTACGGTGCATCTTCGTTGTTTTTTACAGCACGCTTCATCGCTTTCTCTTCGAATCGACCTCCGAGGCGGCGCGATGGGTTGGCGCGACTTCATTCCGAGGCTCCCCAGCTGGTGAATACAGGGTTTCAAAAAGCCTTCGGGACCTTGTGAACAAGGTCCCGAATAAGTGAGGGAAAGCGATACGCAGTGATTGTCTTTCAGACAGTCCGGCGTGTATGTTGTTCTCAAACAACCTTGGAGGGGGTTCTACCCATTGAACTATCAGGCATGAAAAACTCACTGAGACTATTCACAGCACGGTCATACTGCTGGCACAAATGGTTGTACGGTTTCCAACCGCGTTCTTTAGACCCTGTCAAGAAAGATGACATACAGGGCGTTGTTAAAGTGGTGCTCTGGCACCCGCATGGCGATCAGTCGCACCAATTTGCAGACCGGCTGCAAGCTTGATGTGGGTCGGGCCCACGCGGCGGCGACGAGCAATCAGAACCGCCCGTGAACTCGATGATCTCTGCGGTCCCAGACAGTTTGAGCACAGGAGCAACTTCCGCTCCCATGCTCGTCAGCCATCGAGGTGCGAGAGGGAATGGCGACGGCGCGACGCCTCGCACCGCTCGGAGAACGATCGCGTGCGCGCATGCGTCGCCAAGCGCGCAGGCGAGGTCGCCCGCATGGCGATCTGCGACAACCGACCGCGCGAGCTCGCCCGGAGGCTCAGGGGCGATGGGATCGAGATGACGCGCGCGAAGTCGGGGGACCTGCAATTCCGCTTCAGGTCGAAGAGCCTCGAGCGCAGCGGGAGGGGCACCGAGCGCAGGGTGAACGGGGCGACCCTCGGTCGCGCCGTGAGCCGATCGGGCAGAGAGCTGAGGCTCGATCTCGGGAGCATGTCGCGCTCTCTCTCCATCGCCAGGCTCCTGGAGCGAGACGCGGAGCGAGCGGCGGATGACGGCTTCGAGAGGTGACGAGGCGACCGGCGGGCCGACGGCGTGCGAGCCGATCGGCCCTCTTCTCTTGGAGAGAGCGAGCCGTAGCGAGCGGTTCTCCCCTTCCTGCGCATTCGCGCAGGACAAGATTGATTCGTCCTCGCAAACCGGAGGAACGACGGTTTGTGAGGACGAATCCATATCTTGCAAGCACGGTGAGCGAGCGGCGCGAGGACGTCCCCGGCGGGGACTCCGAGCAGAGGGAGCGAGAGGGAGCGGGGACGGACATCCCCGGCGGGGATTCCGCCCCTGCGACCGGGCGCAGGTTCCGCGCAGCGGGACCGGAGCGTCGCGCTGCGAGGCGTGATGGCCATGGCGGCCATGGCGGGGGCGGGCGCTCCCGAGGGCTGATCGCCGGCCCGACGGGCCGGCGATCAGAGTCCAGCGGTTTCCAATGCTTTCCATAGCCGGAGGGTTCCGCTGCCTAGCCCGCAGGCTGTGGAAAGGGTTGAAAACCGCGATCTCACAAGTTCGGCGCATTCTCCATAGAAAATTCTTTCACCCCTATTTCACCCCATTTTGTTTCTTCGGCTTTTGAATAAGAAAAAGCAGGCCAATGAAACATATCATTTGACCTGCGTTTTTTCTGGTGCCCCCGGGCAGATTCGAACTGTCGACACCCGCTTTAGGAGAGCGGTGCTCTATCCCCTGAGCTACGGAGGCGATGACGCGCTACCCGTGTCAGCGCGCGTCAAATTGTAGCATACCCACTGGTCGATTCGTCGCACCGGGCGCGCTCTGGCATGGCGTCTGCAAGCCCTACCCGATGTGATCGGCACAGGGCTCAAACCCGTATAGCAGAATCACTATCTGCGACCTCAGATGATCCGGCAAGCCCTCCGGGGCGCTCATCGGGCACAGCGATCTCCTTGATGATGGTCTCATCGCCTTGCGCGAGCACCGTTCGTCCGCTTCCGCAGTACGGGCAGGTGCGACCGTGTTCGACGGTCGGATAGGTCCGCTCGCAGTCCTCGCAGTAGGTGATCGCCGGAACCTCTTCGACAACCAGATCGGCGCCCCGCATGAGCTCGCTTCTGTCGCACGCCCAACGCCAGCAGCTCTCGAGGTAACTCGGGATGATGCCCGAGACCTCGCCGAGCTCGAGCGTCACGGCCGAGACGCGCGCGATGTCGCGATCGGTCGCCACGCCCTCGACGGTGCGGATCATATGGAAGACGATGCCGAGTTCGTGCACGACCGGTCCCTACTTCGCCTTGGCACCGAAGCGAATCTTGATCTCGCGCTTGATCGCGTACTTCAGAAGCGTCGGCAGCTTCTTCTCGTACTTGACCATGCGGCTCGCCTCGGGGTGCTCGCGGTGCAGATGGATGGCATCGAAATCGCACTTCGTCGTGCACAGGCCGCAGCCGATGCACTTGTTCTCGTCGACAACGGACGCGCCGCAGCCCAAGCAGCGGGCGGTCTCGATGCGCACCTGCTCCTCGCTCAGGGTCCGCACGTACTCGCGAAACGGCTCGCTGCGTTCGCGCTCTCCATCGATCGCGGGCGCCTGACGCGTCGAGCGATCGTACTCCCCCACGTCGGCGCGCGCCTTGTCCAGCTCGCGATAGACGCGCGGATTGCGGCCGATCGTGAGCGTGGCGTGCTGCACGAAGCGATGGATCGAGATGGCCGCTTCGTGCCCCGCGGCGATGGCGTCGATCGCGAACTTCGGTCCCGTGTGAACGTCACCGCCGACAAAGATGTCCGGCTCATCGGTTTGATAGGTCTTCGGATCGCAAAGCGGCCCCTGGCCGCGTCCGAGCTTGACGGCGCTGTCCGCGAGCAGATCGCCCCATTCGATGGCCTGGCCGATGGAGAGCACGACCCGGTCGCATTCGAGTTCTTTGGTCTCGGCCTCGTCATAGACCGGCGCGAAGCGTCCCTCATCGTCGAAGACGCGCGTGCAGCGCTTGAAGCGAACACCGCGAACGCGGTCGCCATCCGTCAGAATCTCCGCGGGCCCCCAGCCGCAGGCGATCTCGACGCCGTCAGCGCGCGCGCAGGCGACCTCCTCATCGCTGGCCGGCATCTCCTCGGCGCTCTCCAGACACAGCATCGAGACGGACGCCGATCCCAGCCGCGCCGCGGAGCGGGCGACATCGATCGCGACGTTGCCGCCGCCGACCACGACCGTTCGACCCGAGAGCGCGTCGAGCTCCCCCGACGACACGGACCGCAGGAACGCGACGGCGGTCGAGACGCCCTCGGCGTCCTCACCGGCGATACCCGCCGAGCGACCGGCTTGGCAACCGATCGCCAGATAGAACGCCTTGAAGCCCTGTGCGCGCAGATCGGCGAGACTGACATCGCGCCCGACCTCGACGCCGCAGCGGATCTCGGCGCCCATCTCGCGGATGACGTCGACCTCGGCGGCGATGACATCTTTCTCGAGCTTGTAGGAGGGGACGCCGTAGGTGAGCATGCCTCCGGGCCGCTCGCTGCGCTCGAACACGACCGGGTGGTAGCCCTTCTCCGCCAGATAGTAGGCGCACGACAGCCCGGCCGGTCCGGCGCCCACGATGGCGACGCGCTCCTCGAAGCCCTCGCCGGTCGTAGGCGCGACCGTCGGCGGGATGAAGCGCGCGCAGGCATCGAGATCCTGCTGGGCGATGAACTTCTTGACCTCGTCGATCGCGATCGCCGCATCGACGCCGCCGCGCGTGCAGGCGTCCTCGCAGGCGCGGTTGCAGATGCGACCGCACACGGCCGGCAGCGGATTCTCGCGCTTGATGAGCGCGAGCGCCTCGCGGTATCTGCCCTGCGCGGCAAGCTTGAGATAGCCCTGCACGGCGATATGGGCCGGGCAGGCCGTCTTGCACGGCGCGGTTCCCGTGTCATAGGTCTCGATCCGGTTCCTGTTGCGGTAGTCGGGCGACCACCTCTCCGGGCCCCATTTCACCGCATCGGGCAGCTCTTGCTTGGGGTAGTCCGGTGCGGCGCCGGTCGACGCGAGACACAGCTTCTGGCCGAGCTTCACCGCACCGGCCGGACACACCTCGACGCAGCGCCCGCACGCGACGCAGTCTCTCGCGTCCACGCGGGCCACATAGGCCGATCGCGACAGGTTGGGCGTGTTGAACAGCTGCGAGGTGCGCAGCGCGTAGCAGACGTTGACGTTGCAGTTGCAGATCGCGAAGATCTTGTTCTCGCCGTCGATGTTGGTGATCTGATGCACGAAGCCGTTGTCCTCAGCGCGCTTCAAGATCGCCATGACCTCGTCGCGGTCTATGTAGCGGCCGCGGTCGGTCTCGACGATGTAGTCGGCCATGTCGCCGACCGCTATGCACCAGTCGCGCGGATCGTCGCCGCAACCCTCGCCGAGCTTGTTTCTGCTCATGCGGCAGCTGCAGGGGCTGGCGGCGTACTTGCCCTCGTACTTGTCGAGCCAGTGCTCGATGTGCTCGACCGACACGGAGCGATTCTCCGTCTCGATGGCGCGCTCCACGGGGATGACGTGCATGCCGATGCCCGCGCCGCCGGGCGGCACCATCGGCGTGGCGCGCGACAGCGGCCCCTTCGACGATTGCTCGAAGAACTTCGCGACGATGGGATGCTCGTCGATCTGGCTTAGCCGCATGTTGAGAAACTCCGCTGAGCCGGGCACGAGCATGGGCAGCACCCACTGCTTCGTACGGGTGGGATTCTCCCAGTTGTACTCGAGCAGCCCGATGTAGGACATCTCATCGAGCAGCCTCTCGAGGGGCTCTTCGTCGAGGCCGGTCTCGCGCACGGCTTCGGAAAGGGTGTAGGGATGGCGCATCTTCATCTGGAGCAGGACGTCGGCCATCTCATCGGTGGCGACGCTCGCGAACGACCAGTACTCGTAGGGCAGCAGGTTGCCGCGTCCGATCAGGCGGTTCGTGCAGTGCCGGCACAGCGCCACGATCCGCTCCCGGGGATGGGCGGGGATGGGCGGGACGAACTCGGCGCCGATGTCGGGCTCAAGATAGGACATGCCGGGTGCGTTGATATCCATACGATCCTCTCTCATGCGCGTTTGATCAACCGAACCCTCCGCGGGCGTTGCGGGCGGTTCCGATTCAGAAGGATGCCGCCAGGTCAGCTCGCTTGCGTCTCGCCGGACGAGGCCCTCCATGCTCTGAGGTGCTCACGCAGCCAGGCGCACCATTGGTCGATGCCCTCGCCGGTCTTCGCGCTCACCGGAATGACGGTCGCCCGCGGGTTGCGCATGCGGATGTTATCGATCGCGCGCTCCATGTCGAAGTCGAACATCGGCAGCGTGTCGATCTTGTTGATGAGCACGACGTCGCAGATGTTGAACATGAGCGGATACTTGAGCGGCTTGTCGTCACCCTCCGGCACCGACAGGATCATGGCGTTGCCGCTCGCCCCGGTGTCGAACTCGGCCGGGCACACGAGGTTGCCGACGTTCTCGAGGAACGCCAGATCGACCGGTTTCGCATGCGGCTCGTCCTCGTCCATGCCCTGGAGACCCTCCGCCGTCATGTACGCGTCCAGGTGGCACATGCCCCCCGTGTGGAGCTGGATGGCTCTGACGCCCGCGCGCGCGATCGCCTGAGCGTCGATGTCCGAATCGATATCCGCCTCCATCACCGCGATGGAGAGCTCATCTCTCAGGGCTCCGATGGTCCGCAGCAACGTCGTGGTCTTGCCGGAGCCCGGACTCGACATCAGGTTGAGCAGATAGGTCCCCCGCTGCCTGAGGCCGGCCCGAACCTCATCGGCTTTGCGGTCGTTATCCTCGAAGATGCTCTGCTTCACCTCAAGTATGCGCACATCGGACATATGGAACCTCCCGTTGGAACCGCTCGTCGAATGATGCGAGCGTTTTATCAAATTACATATTGACGAAATGTCAATAATAATCAAGACTGTAATCGCTCAGTTACGAAAATCGACAGGGAGACGGTCATGACAGGCGACAGATCAACTGCGCGTCCTCGCGAGCGCCACACGCGCGAGGATCGACGCGAGGAGATTCTGCACGCGGTCAGGCGAACGTGCTCGGAGCGGGGAATCAGCCGTCTGTCCGTCTCAGGCGTCGCCAAGCGCGTCGGCTGCACCCGTTCGCTGTTCTATCACTACTTTCCCACCAAAGAGGCGGCGCTCGAAGCGGCCCTCGAGGCGGCGATAGATGATTTCATCGAACAGGTGCGCATCTGGGATCACGACCGCGAACGCGGCGACATCGAGGGCGCTCTGAATGACGTCTCCGGACTGCTCAAATCCATGGTGCTCGGCGCCCGCGATCTGCCTCGGTCGATCTCGCTGACCGACGACGTGACCCTCTACACCGACTTCGTCGACCGCATCGCCGATCGCGTCGCGAGCTACATCTGCAGCTCGACGGTGGTCGATTTCTCCCGTTATCACGAGATTCGAATCGACCATATCCATGAGACGCTCTACGTGCTCATCGTCGGGCTCATCATGTACATACGCACGCATCCGGACGCATCCGAGGAGCTCATCAGAGATATCATCGCGAGCACCCTGCACATCGAGCGCTTCACCGCGAAGTACACCGGCAGTGCTCTCTCACACGGTGATGCAGGGGAACGGAGCGCTGAAGATAGGTCACTTGTTGGAATGCCTGTCGCCCATCCAAGAGACGGCGGGCTCGAGAAGGGAGTATGCGATGTTGTTCCAAGTCTACGGTGAACACGCCGCCTATCAGTGGATAGGCATGATCTCCGTGTTCATCGGCCTGATCGTCGCCAACGAGATCGCACGTCGATCGAAGGCCGGCGGCATCTTCTTCTTCATGATCGTCCCCGGGATTCTGACCGTCTACTTCATCGCCATCTACGCCGGTGTCGCGATGGGCGCGCCGTGGGCGCTCGCCAATCCCACCTACGTTCACATGAACAGCTGGTTCCACTACGCGAAGCTCTATGCATCGCTGGCCGGCTGTCTGGGCTTCATGGTTCTGAAGTACCACTGGGGCTCTCTGGGCAAGTCGACGTGGTTCAAGGCCTATCCATTCGCGATCGTGGCATTCAACATCCTGATCGCCGTCGTGTCCGATCTGCAGAGCGCCGTCATGGCATGGAATTCGACCTACGTCTCCACCGAGGGCATCACCCTGATGGGTGGCTGGTTCAACATTTTCAACGCTATGGCCGGCATCATCAACATCTTCTGCATGACGGGCTGGTGGGGCATCTTCTCCTCGAAGAAGCAGCAGGACATGCTGTGGCCCGACATGACCTGGGTCTACATCATCGCCTATGACATCTGGAACTTCTGCTACACCTACAACTGCCTGCCGACGCACGCCTGGTACTGCGGCATCGCGCTGCTGTTCGCGCCCACGGTGGCGGCGTTTTTCTGGAACAAGGGCGGCTGGATCCAGAACCGCGCCTTCACGCTGTGCACGTGGTGCATGTTCGCACAGGTGATTCCCTGGTTCATGGATTACAGCGTGTTCACGACCGACTCGGTGAACAGCGTCACCGTCAACACGGTGGTGTCGCTCGTGTCGCTCGGGGTGAACATCGCGGCGCTCGTCTACGTCGTCTACCGCGCGAAGAAGCTCGGGGTCAACCCGTATAAGCATCCCGTGTTCGAGGGAACGAACGACTACGAGAAGGCCATGGCGCGTCGAGAGGCGTAGAAAAGGTCTGAACTGTGTGCGCGACTGGAGCTGAATGCCCTCGACGCCACCTTGACTTCAGCGCTCCCGTCACATCGGACTGTGGCGGGAGTCTTTTTATTGTGTCGAACGCGGATGATAGCTCGCTGAACCGTAGCCCATCTCGCTGAGCCGCCGTTCATCCATGCCGAAATAGTGACCCACCTCGTGGACCACGGTCTGCCGCACTCGCTCGGCCAGAGCGCCGTAGCTGTCAGTCGCTCGCATGTGAGCGCCCTGAAATATCGTGATGGTGTCTGAGGGGTGCATCTGATAGGAGGTCGTGCGCCTGTTCAGGGGCACGCCGCTGTAGATGCCCAGCACATCGTAACCGCTGCCGACCGTGCCCTCCGCACTCGCGCTCCGCTGCTCTGCCGAGGGCTCATCCTCCACCAGAAACGCCAGATTCTCGATATCATCTCGAAATCGCTCGGGTAGGGTGGCGATTGCCGCATCGACCAGGAGCTCGAACACTCGACCGTCGACCTCATACATGCTCGAACCCCTCTCCGCACGGATTATGCGCTCGCCGACAGAGGACCGCCGGATCGGCGGTGGCTTCATCTATGCAGGATAGCAGAGCGCGCGCGGGATGCTGTTCGGTATACTGTGAGGCGGACAGCGGACCGATCGCAAGCAGGCGGTCCGGAAGGCAATTCGACACATGGAGATGTATATGTCTTTGAATCGCAAGATTTTGAAACTTCTGAGCTTCGCCCAGATCATCGTATCGATCGTGGCGATCGTGTTCGCGGTGATCTCATTCTCACGCGGCGGGGAATCCGCCGAGGCCGCGAGCAGCGTGTTCGGCATGCAGCTCGCGGCATCCGTCTGGGCGATGGTGCGTGACGCCTCACTGATATTGCTCGCCATCGTCACCATCGCGGCATCGGCGGCGGGAATTCGAGGAGCCAATCGTCCGAGTTCACTGGGATCTCATCGGCCGCTCTCGCTGATCGGCTTGATCTTGGGCCTCGTTTGCTGCGCTATCGCCTTCGGTCTCGAAACGATTCCCGCTCTGATCATCGCGGTGCTTTTGGCCCTCTATCATATCGCGTCGTTGATCGTGGGCGGTCGCGTGCGCAGGGAGCTCGACCGCTAGCTCACGGAACGCCGGTTTATCCCCAGGGATCCGGCTCAAACAGCGGCTCTGGTTCGGGACGGCGATCGGAATAGGGATCGTAGCCGTCGTCGTCCTCGTTCTCGGCTCGCACAAGCGGGTCCCGCGCCTCAGATCGCGGATCACAGGACGTCCTTTTCGCTTTTCTTTTCACCGCGTCGAGAGATTCGTCATCATGTACAGGGTTCGCACCCTGCGGTGCGGCAGCAACTGCGATCAAATCAGAGCCTCTTCTCTTGCGGTCTTCAAACAAGCTGTTCGGCTGAACCATGGCGTTCAGACAGATGCTCGCATTCGGCGCACCCCGAAGCCAAGGGAACCGAATCTTATCGATCGTCAGGATCGGGGAACAGCCATCTATCAAGTTTGTCGTAGTAGGTGATGTCCATGATCTTCCAGCTGTTATCAAAGATGCGCATATTCGAAAACACCCAGTAGATGGCAAAGGTCATCAGATACGTCAAGATCACATCCGCGATGGCATGCTGGTGCAGAAACAGCGTCGCTGCTGAAATGATGACTCCGAGCAGAATCGAGATCCATGTCCACGCCGTGCTTTTCCCACTGTGGTGATACGCGATGATGATCGGGATGAGCACGAGCTGCGCGCCCCAGAAATTGTGATATGACGGAAACGCGCCCCAGATATTCGCCACGTTATTGCAGGTCATCATTACAATTCCGTAAAAGAGATCAGACTTTGGCAACGTCGACCACGTGCCGTTGACAAAATCGGCAGGCGTGTAGGTCGTCGGCCACAGGGCATAGATAATGCCGCCCATGAGATACATCGCGACCGAGGTAACCACATACAGCGTGATCCCGCGTCGACCGCCCGCCTTCCAGACCACAAAAGGTATGATCACAAAGAATGCGACCGGCCAGATATAGTAATACGGATACAGCGCTGTGATCCAAGGGATGTGCGCGTCAATGGGCGGGAAGATCAAGTTGGTCGTATGCTCCTTTCCCCACCACATCCCACACATCGTGCCGACGATGAAATAAGATATGCACTCGAGCAAGAAGATGATGACGCAGACTGCCACCAATCTTCTGTGGTTCCTCACCAAAGAAGCCATGTCAATCCCTCCGATACGTGGTCTTCCAGACAAAGCATACATGACATACTCCGCCATCGCGCACCAGAGCACAAGTTGAAATCGCCCGATGTAAGGTTTGACCCTCTGGAAGCAACGCGCATCGAAGCAGCTTCTGCATCGCGATGCAAAAACGGGACGGCAGATGATCTGCCGTCCCGAAACGCATCTTGGATCCACGAGCTTCCACGCGATCAGAGCGCGATCAGGGCGCGCGCGCTCTTTGACATCCCTAATCCTCGGGCATCTCATAGGATGCCGTGGCATCCTGCACGACTGAGAAGTTACCACTCGTGTCCACATCAACGGTGACCTGATCGCCCTCATGCACCGCGCCATCGATGATGGCCCGAGCGATAGCATCGACCACATCGCTTTGAATGAGGCGCTTGAGCGGTCGCGCACCGTATACCGGATCGAGACCGCCGACAGCAAGCATCTGCTTTGCCGCTGGGGTCACAGCCAGCGTCATTCGCTCGTTGGCCAGTCGGGATCGGACGTCATCGAGCTGGATATCGACGATTTTCTCGATCTGCGCCATACCCAGCGGATGGAACACGACGACCTCATCGATCCGGTTCAAGAACTCCGGACGAAATGTCGCGCGCATGGCCGCATCGACTTCACGACGCATCCCCTCGTCGTCGCGACCGGACAGCTCCGCGATCGCGGTGCTCGCCACATTCGAGGTCATGATGACGATCGTGTTCTTGAAGCTCACCTGTCTGCCCTGGCCATCGGTCAGCCGTCCGTCATCGAGCACCTGAAGCAACACGTTGAACACATCCGGATGGGCCTTTTCCATCTCGTCGAGAAGAATAACCGAATATGGACGACGGCGTATCGCCTCGGTCAGCTGGCCCCCCTCGTCGTAGCCTACGTAACCAGGCGGGGCACCGATGAGCCGCTGAACCGAGAACTTCTCCATATATTCGGACATGTCGATGCGCACGAGCGCGCGCTCGTCATCGAACAGGCATTCGGCGAGCGCCTTGGCGAGCTCGGTCTTGCCCACGCCGGTGGGCCCCAGAAAGAAGAAACTGCCGATGGGACGATTCGGATCGGATAGCCCCGCGCGACTGCGGCGAACGGCGGAAGCTACCGCACTCACGGCCTCATCTTGGCCGATGACGCGTCGATGCAGCTCGCTCTCCAGGGTTTTGAGCTTCTCAAGCTCGCCTTGCATCATCTTCGAGACGGGAACGCCTGTCCAAGACGATACGACCTCGGCGATCTCATCGGGGGTCACCTGCTCATTCAACCCGCCGCCCTCGGTCTCCCGCTTGGCCTTCAGCTCGTCCTCAGCAGCCTGCCGCTGCTGTTCGAGACCGGGAATGAGTGAATAGCGCAACTCGCCCGCTCGCTCCAGGTCGCCCTCGCGCGTCGCTCGCTCCAGCTCGCCACGCGCATCATCGATCTGCTGCTTGAGCTTCTGAACGTCGTCGATGGCGTTCTTCTGGTTCAACCATCCAGCCTTTTGCACGTTCAGCTTCTCCTGAATTTCGGCGATCTCCTCGCGAAGACTCCCGAGACGATCTTTGGAGGCATCGTCCGCCTCTTTCATGAGAGCCTGTTCCTCAATCTGCATCTGCGTCAGCTGCCGCTCGGTCGCATCGATCTCAACGGGCATGGAATCAAGTTCCATGCGCAGACGGCTCGCGGCCTCATCAACCAGATCGATCGCCTTGTCAGGCAAAAAGCGATCAGCGATATAACGGTCAGAGAGGTCCGCAGCAGAGACGAGCGCGCCATCGGTGATGTGGACCCCATGAAAGATTTCGTACTTCTCCTTGATGCCCCGCAAAATCGAGATGGTGTCCTCTACAGAGGGTTCCGAGACGAGCACCGTCTGGAACCGGCGCGCGAGCGCCGCGTCCTTCTCGATGTACTTTCGATACTCATCCAGCGTGGTCGCGCCGATGGCGTGCAGATCGCCGCGAGCCAGCGCCGGCTTCAGGATATTTCCGGCATCCATCGAGCCCTCGGTCGCGCCGGCGCCCACGATGGTGTGCAACTCATCGATGAACAGGATGACCTTGCCATCTGACTTCTCGACCTCTTTGAGAACGGCTTTCAAGCGATCTTCGAACTCTCCGCGGTATTTGGCGCCGGCGATGAGCGCGCTCATGTCGAGCTCGATGATGTCGCGATCCTTCAGCGTGCTCGGCACGTCACCGGCGACGATGCGCTGGGCGATGCCCTCGACGATAGCGGTCTTGCCCACTCCAGGCTCGCCGATGAGCACCGGATTGTTTTTCGTGCGCCGTGACAGAACCTGGATGGTGCGACGGATCTCATCGGTGCGTCCGATGACCGGGTCGAGTTCGCCGGCCCGCGCCAGATCGCACACGTTGCGCCCGTACTGCTCAAGAGCCTCGAATTCCAACTTATCGTTCTCTGAGGTGACACGCTCATCACCGCGCAGTTCCTGGTAGACCTCCTCGATCCGCTCGCGCGTCACCCCTGATGCTGCCAGAATTCTTCCCGCCTCTCCTCTGTCCTCGGCGAGCGCCATGAGCAGATGCTCGGTGATGACGAAGTTGTCACCCATCTTGGAAGCGAACTTCTCAGCTCGCTCGAGGGTCCGCACGAGCTGGGCGGACAGGCCCTGCTGCTGTGCAGTGCCCGACACCTTAGGTGCCGCATCGATCGCCTGCTGGGTGGCCGAGGCAAGCTGAGCCGGCTCTGCGCCGATGCGCTCGATGATGACCGAGATGTTACGTTCACCTCCCATGAGCAGGGCGGCGAGCAGATGGATGGATTCAACGGAACCTGCTTGGGCATCTGCTGCGATTCCCATGGCAGTCTGCAGCGCCTCGCGGGACGTCATTGCCAGCTTGTCGATTCTCATATGCGTTCCCCTCTCTGATTGGCGGCACCTCATGTATGGACGAATACCATCGGGTCTCTTCACATCATCAATCTTGCTACCAGTCTTTCCGATTTCGTGCGTGTCTATCACAAAATCTAAGTCTCCATATATTAGATTTTATCATGTGCGGGGCTCGAGAAACAAAGGTATCGCATCGTTGGTGCAAGCGCAGGAGCCGTATCCCTGTTCAGGGATTCCGCCTTATCGAGGGGGCTTCGCTCGGATTTGCCGGATGGCTCGGGGCGGCCGGCGCGCATGCGCGTGCGCCTTGCGACACAAGATAGGCGAAATGTACCATATGAAGATGACATATAGTCATAGCATGGTAAACGATACGCTTATGCAGCGAAAACCGTCACGAGCAACCGGCCGTCCCGAACCCCCACGCCGCTTCGAATCAGCTTGCCCCCAACAACCCTCTGAGCGTCTGCTCGGGGCTCATGTCCTTATAGGGCGCGAGCGCGGTGATGCGCTTCTGCATCTTGAGTTCGTGGAGCTCTTCCTTCTTCTCGCGCAGCTGCTCCCTGAGGCGATCGTTCTCTCGCTCGCGACTCTCCGCGCGCTCCTTCATATCGAGAATGCGTACAACGCCGGCAAGGTTGATACCCTCATCGGTGAGCTGGCTGATGAGCTCCAGTCGCTCGATATCGGCTCGTGAGTACAGTCGCGTGTTGCCTCCTGAGCGCTTGGGGTTCACGAGCCCTTTGGACTCGTACACTCGCAGGGTCTGCGGGTGCATTCCGGTGAGCTCGGCGGCAACGCTGATCATGTAAAGCGGTTTGTCTCGCTCTTGCTGGCCCATTGCTTCCCTTCCCTGCTAGTGAGTTATCCGGTTCGTTGAAAACCATCCGAGAGCATCCCTTCGGATGCTCGCGCAGCGTTCACATCTTGGCGCGATAGCGCATCACGCGGTCGCGGTAGCGACGCGTGTCGGCATCCCTCAGTTTCTCGAGAGCCTCTTTTTCCTCGCCCGTGAGCTTCGTGGGAATCTTGACGCTGATGGTGACCAGCAGAGACCCTGTGCGACCCCGTCGTTTGACATCAGGGGCGCCCATTTCTTTGAACCGAAACTTCTTGCCGGACTGCGTGCCCGCGGGCACCTTGAGGCGAACGGTGGCACCTCCGGGCGTCGGCACATCGACTTGGCATCCGAGCGCGGCCTCGTACATGGAAATCGGCACCGTCATGGTCACATCGGCACCCTTGCGCTTGAACAGCGGGTGCTCCTCGACATGAGTCGTGACCACCAAGTCGCCGCGCTCGCCTCCAGCGGTCCCGTACTCGCCGCGCCGCTTGTAGCGCAGCTTTCCGCCGTCGACCGCTCCCGCTGGGACCGAAACCGTTATGGTCTGCTGCTCTCCGGTTGAGGGTATGCGGTAGGTGACCTTGTGCGTGACCCCCCGGAAGGCATCCTCGGCCGTGATGTCGACAGTGAGTGACAGGTCGCTGCCCTTCCGCGGGCGAGTACGGGCCCCGTTGCCTCCGACCCCGGGACCCGACGTCCACTCGCCGTTAAATCCACCTTCTCCGTTGAAGATGCTATCGAAGATATCCCCCCAGCCCTGAGGACCGGATCCCGGGGTGTAGGAGTATGAGCCCTGCGGGCCGCCCGCTGATGGCATGCCGCCGAATGCAAGCATCTGATCGTACTCGCGGCGCTTCTTCTCGTCGGAGAGAGTCTCGTACGCTTCGCTTATCTCCTTGAACTTCTCCTCGTCACCGCCGGCATCGGGATGATACTTCTGCGCGAGCTTGCGAAACGAGCTCTTGATCTGCTTTTGGGAGGCGTCTTTCTGGACACCAAGGATATCGTAGAAATTCTTTGCCTCGGGCATCGCATGCCTCCTTTCATAGATCGCGGGCCGCCGCGCAGCTGACTATCAGATCCGCGTGCCTCGAACCTGCTGTCTCGATCACTTCTTCTTGGGCTCTGAACTCTCGGAATCGTCTTTCAACTCATCCTTCTCAGATTTCTCCGACTCGGGTGCCGGCCGCTTCTCGCCGCCGTAGGTCACCGTGACCATTGCAGGTCTCAGACTGCGCCCCCCGATCCTATATCCTTTCTGGTACACATCTTTGACGGTCTCATCAAAGAGGTCCTTATCCTCCACGCGGCCGACGGCCTGATGCTCGAGGGGATCGAACGCCTCGCCCTTGGGGTCGATCGCCTCGACGCCCTCATGGGCGAGGACGTCGAGCATCTTGGTATGCACGGCATCCACGCCGTCAGTGAGCTGCTTGCCGGTTTCAGAATTCTCCTGAGCGCGCGCGTGCTCGATAGCGCGCTCCATGTCATCGAGTACCGGCAGCAGTGCGCAGATCAGCTTCTCGGTCGCGCGCTCTCTCTCGCTGAGCCGCTCGGCAGCGGTGCGCCGTCGATAGTTCTCCCAGTCCGCCTGCAGACGAGCCATGCGCTCCTTGGCTTCCCGCGCCTGATCCTCTGCTTCCTTTTGGGCGGTTTTGCAGGCGTCGATCTCCTTGTGCGCGTCCGCGAGCTCGGAGCGGGCTCGTTCGTACTTGAATTTGAAGTCGTTCTCGGCGGCATCCTCCCCTGCCTGGATGGCAGCTTCGACCATCTCTTCCTCGGTCATGGAATCTGCCTCGGCCCGAGCGGGGGCCTCACCGGTAGTCGGATCGGTCTCCGGCTTGTCCGCCTGGCCGCCCGCGGCCTCTACGGGGATCTTCACTTCCCTCTCCTCAGCGCCATCGGGGGCTGACGCCGCCCCCGCTTGAACATCTCGGATGGCCATGGCTACTTGTCATCCTTCTTCTCATCGTTATCGT
Organism: Coriobacterium glomerans PW2; assembly: GCF_000195315.1. NCBI lineage: Bacteria > Bacillati > Actinomycetota > Coriobacteriia > Coriobacteriales > Coriobacteriaceae > Coriobacterium > Coriobacterium glomerans. The sequence continues at coordinate 158,476 of NC_015389.1, read as the reverse complement.
CTACTACTTCGTAGTCCGCATCGACGACATCGTCTTCCGGGGTATCGGCACTGCTGGTGTCGGCATCCTGCTGAGCACTCGAGTACACGATCTCGGCGAGCTTGTGGCCCACCTCGTTCAATTTGTCGCCGGCGGCCTTGATCGCATCGATGTCCTGTCCGTCAAGCGCCTTCTTCGCATCATCGATCGCGCTTTGCGCCTCGGCCTTGACGTCAGCGGCTACCTTGTCGCCCAGATCGGTGAGCGTCTGCTCAGTGGAATACGCCAGTGAATCGGTCTGGTTCCTGACCTCGACCTCCTCCTTCTGGCGCTTGTCCTCCTCGGCGTGAACCTCGGCATCTTTGACCATGCGGTCGACTTCGTCATCGGACAGCGCCGTCGAGCCCGAGATGGTGATCTGCTGCTCCTTGCCGGTGCCCTTGTCCTTTGCAGAAACCTTCACGATGCCGTTGGCGTCGATATCGAAGGTGACCTCGATCTGCGGCATGCCGCGACGGGCCGCCGGGATACCGGTCAGCTGAAACTTGCCGAGTGACTTGTTGTCGCGCGCCAATTCACGCTCGCCCTGCAGCACATTGATCTCAACCGAGGTCTGGTTGTCGGCAGCCGTCGAGTAGATCTCGGTCTTGGACGTCGGAATGGTGGTGTTGCGATCGATCATCTTGGTCATGATGCCACCCATCGTCTCCACACCCAGAGAAAGCGGTGTGACGTCGAGCAGCAGAATGCCCTCGACATCGCCCGTGAGCACGCCGCCCTGGACCGCGGCGCCGTCGGCGACGACCTCATCGGGGTTCACAGACATATTCGGCTGCTTGCCGGTCATGGTCTTCACCAGGTCCTGCACCGCGGGCATGCGCGTCGACCCGCCGACCAGGATGACCTCGGTGAGATCGGAGAGCTTGAGGCTCGCGTCGCGCAGAGCACTTGAAACCGGTTTCTTGCAGCGCTCGAGCAGATCATGTGTGATCTTTTCGAAGTCGGTGCGGGTGAGCGTGTAGTCAAGATGCTTGGGGCCCGACGCATCCGCGGTGATGAACGGGAGATTGATCGTGGCCTGCTGTGCTGAGGACAGTTCCTTCTTGGCGTTCTCCGCCGCCTCTTTGAGCCGCTGGAGCGCCATCGGATCCTGTCTCAGATCGATCCCGTTATCCGACTTGAACTTGTCGGCGAGCCAGTCGATGACGCGCTGATCCCAGTCATCGCCGCCAAGGTGGTTGTCACCGTTGGTGGACAGGACCTCGAACACGCCGTCCGCGAGATCCAAGATGGAGACATCGAATGTTCCGCCACCGAGATCAAATACCAAAATTCGTTGGTCGGAACCCTTCTTATCCAGACCGTATGCAAGCGCCGCAGCCGTTGGCTCATTCACGATGCGCTTGACATTCAGGCCCGCGATCTTGCCGGCATCCTTTGTTGCCTGACGCTGCGAATCGTTGAAATAGGCCGGTACGGTGATGACGGCATCAGTGACGCTTTCTCCGAGATATTTCTCGGCATCGGCCTTCATCTTCTGCAAGATCATCGCGCTGATCTGCTCGGGGGTGTAGTCTTTGCCTTCGATGTCCACGACGGCGCGACCACCTTGCCCCTCCTTTACCTGATAAGGAACGGTTTTTATCTCCGACCCCACCTCGGAGTACTTCCTGCCCATGAAACGCTTGATTGAGAATACCGTGTTTTTCGGATTGGTGACCGCCTGGTTCTTGGCCGCCTTCCCAACGACTCGGTCGCCATCAGCGCGGAAACCGATAACCGACGGTGTGGTCCGATCGCCCTCGGCGTTGACGATGATCGTGGGAGAAGCGCCCTCGAGGACCGCCATCGCAGAATTCGTCGTACCAAGGTCGATGCCGAGAATCTTGTTGCCCATTGATAATCCCTTCTTCCGTTGCCGAATGCAATCGGTCTTGCAGAGGCATAGTATCGCGTCCGATGACTACTATATCCTCTTATGCGCCTTCATATACAAAATCTAAGTCATTCCATATAAGATTTCTTACTTTCAACGCAAGTAGGTTGAATTCGCGCGCCACCTCGCGCATCTCTGCCGCATGCGGTCATGCTTCTGATTATTGTCTCCGATGTCACAAGGCCATATCCAACGCGATCAAGCGACGCGGTTCGCTCGATCCATCTTCACAACCGTCGCGATCGTCGAGGATTCAGATCTAAGATCTTCCCATGTGGGCATCCCCGTCGAAAACGTTCTCCCGGGAGTCGCGCGCCGGCGCCTTTCATGTTTGCCAAAGTTGACTCGATGACGATGTGAAGAGGTGCGCAGAAAAATGTTGCAAACCAAGTTGCTCGTGGTATGTTTGTCCCGAAAAGCACCCGATGCGCAATCGTCGGTTGCATCGGATCCAGTAGAGAGGAACTACCATGTCACATCCAGTTATCGATGCCGATGAGTGCATCGCTTGCGGCGTCTGCGTCGATTCGTGCCCCCAGGGCATTCTCGAGGTGGCTGAGATCGCACAGGTAACCGATGCGGATTCCTGCACCGCATGCGGTTCCTGCTTGGACTCCTGCCCGGTCGGGGCGATCACCGAGATCATCGAGGACTAGCGAAAGCATTACCGGACCGACATGAATCCAAAGGGGGCGCTTATCACGGGCCCCCTTTTTTCGTGTCGCCCGGGCGCAGGCGATTTTCTAGTATGGTGCACCGAGCGGAGAGAGCTGCTTCAAATAGGCCCACATCCGCTGTTTCGCTCTGGGGGTGGCAAGAGCCCTTTCGAATCCATCGAGCGCGATCACCCGACGACCGAGCACGCGAACGACGAGACCGGGCTCGAGCCCCTCGTGTCGAGAACCGTTATTTCGCTCGAGCGAATCAGGATAGGCTTCGAGCATCGCTTCTGCTGCCACTTCATCGAGCAGGATGATATCCTCCGGATCAATTGCTTCCACAGCCTCGCGAAACAGCCGATGGTCCAACGTGGCTGAGGGATGCGCCGGATCGACTGCAGAAAGAGCGCAAAAGTTCTCGGGCGCGTATCCGAGTCTCAGCAGCGCTGATCGCAGCGCGGTGCCGTCCGGGCCTCCGAGCAGTCTGGAACCTGCGCGCTCCTGCTCGTTGAGCTCACCTTTCACCAGCAGTATCGTGGTGAAGACGTTTCCCGCTACCTGCACGCCGCGCCGCTCGAGATCATGGAACTCGGCCTCTGCGGCGGCAACGAGCGCATTTCTTCTCTTGTTCTCAGAAACACCCAAGGTGATCTCCTCACCATCGATCGCTATCATTGTAGCGTCCCCTCGATGAATCAGATGCACGCGGCCGGGGCTGTTTGAGCGCACGATATCCCAGCGGATCCGCGCTGGTGCATCTCCATATTTTCCCCTCATTTCTGCTCAAGCGCCCGAATCCCGTGATAAGTGAAAACACCTGTTCATAGCTATGGTTTCTTCGTATGAACTCGGTATGACATCATGGGGGCCCGTGCCGAAACGACGAAGGCGAGATGGGTATATAGCGAAGAGGTTTAGCCTATAGAATCGGTCTGGGCGCGTTCTCGCCTCGCCGATGTGAAACTCATCTCGTTCGATGGACAAAGGAGATCTCATGAGCAAAACGATTCCTGAGCTGACTCTCGATAACTTCGATCTCGTCATGCAGTCAAAGCTTCCGGTTCTGGTCGACTTCTGGGCTCCCTGGTGCGGTCCTTGCCGGACCCTGTCGCCTATCGTGGAGCAGGTCGCAGAGGAGATGTCCGAACGGATAACTGTCGCGAAGTGCAACGTTGATGAGAATCAGGATCTCGCGATGAAATATGGCGTCATGTCTATTCCCACGCTCGTTCTCTTCAGGGACGGCGCGGAGGTATCGCGGACCGTCGGCGCGATGCCGAAGCCCAAACTCGTCGCTGAGATCGAGAAGAACCTCTAGCCGCCGGCATCATGGTCATCACGAGGGCGGGCTTGAACAGCCCGCTTTTTCATGCGTGGATGCCAGCGAATGCGCTCGTTGCACTGCGAGAAGCGCATCCGAGCGCGATAGCGCTACCATGTGAGCACATCAACTCTCATGGGCTCGCTCATGCAGGCGAGCCGGATCGTCCAAAGGATGCGCAATGACCTTCTCTCACGTGATCTTCGATCTCGACGGAACCCTGCTCGACACTCTCGAGGACCTTGCGGGAGCGGCGAACCATGTCTGTCGCATCCATGGATGGCCAACGTTTCCGGTCGACGCGTATCGCCATATGGTCGGCAACGGCGTGCGCAGGCTCGCAGAGCGCTTCATGCCACCCGAAGTCGCAGGAAACCGGAACGTGCTGGAAGAGGTGCTCGAGGAGTTTCGCGCCTGGTATGCGGATCACGGTGATGAGCGCACGCGCCCCTATCCGGGAGTCCTTGAGATGCTCGATGACATCGCCGCCGAAGGCGTCGATCTGGCCGTTTTGACCAACAAGGATCACGCGGCGGCGGTTCCGCTTGTCGAGCGATATTTCGGGTCCCGCTTCGCGCTGGTGCAAGGGCAGAGGGAAGGGATCTCCCCCAAACCGGCCCCGGACGCGACGCTCGGTGTTCTTCGAGCGCTCGGCGCCGCGCCCTCCGATGCGCTCTATATCGGCGACAGCGATGTCGACGTCGCCACCGGCCATAACGCCGGACTCATCGTCGCTGGAGCGGCATGGGGATTTCGCGGCCGTGTGGAACTCGAGACCAGCGGAGCCGATCTCATCGTCGAGCAGCCTCGAGAGGTTGCGGCCATCGCCCTCGGCTGAGCTCTGGGCGATAGCCGCCCTAGAGCAACTGGCCGAAGCGACGAATATAGAGAATCTTGACCGTGTTCGCGAGCAGAAGGTAACCCGCAACGATCAGAAGCAACCATCCAAAAAAGGACAGAGGCAACGGTGCCAGACCCAGAAATGGGGCGAGCGGCGTGAAGGGCAGCGCGGTCACGATAGCGATGCCTGAGAACGTGAGCACCATGAGCGGTGCGGAGGCGCGACTCTGAATGAACGGGATCTTGGGCGTGCGCAGCGTGTGCACGATCAGCGACTGGGTCCACATCGATTCTATGAACCACCCGCTCTGAAAGACTGCGGCGAACAGGGACGCGAGACCCGCTGCGGCCGCGGTGCCCGCTGATGCCGCCAGCGCAGCCCAGCTCGAACCGATCACCGCAGGACATATCACACCGAATAGCAAAGCGTAGGTCACGATGTCGAAGATGGAGCTGGTCGGGCCGAACCAGACCATGAACTTGACGATGGAGCGCGCCTCCCAGGTACGCGGACGAGCTACGAACTCCGAATCGACATGGTCCCAGGGAACCGCCGCGCATGAGATCTCGTAGATGAGCGAGAGCAAAACGAGCTGCAATGCCGTCATGGGAAGAAAGGGCAGAAACGCGCTCGCGACCAAAACGGAGAAGACGTTACCGAAGTTCGAGCTCGCCGTCATCTTGATATACTTGATCATGTTGCCGTATGTGCGCCGACCTTCCAATATGCCGTGGTCCAAGACCATGAGATCCTTCTCGAGCAAAATGATGTCAGCGGATTCCTTCGCGATATCGACTGCCGTGTCCACCGAGACGCCGCAGTCGCTCGCTCTCATCGAGGCAGCGTCGTTGATGCCATCGCCCATATAGCCCACCGTGTGACCGCAGCACTCGCGTAGCACGCGGACGACGCGCGCCTTCTGAAGCGGCGAGAGCTTCGCGAACAGCTGCGTCTTCTCGGCGCGCTCTGCCAGCTCCTCGTCGGAGAGGGCGTCGATCTCGCTTCCGAGGATGAGATCGTCCGGTGACAGGCCCACTTTATTGCACACGGCCGCGGCGACGCGATCGTTGTCGCCGGTGAGCACCTTGACGCCGACACCATGGCTGTGAAGCGCAGCGATCGCCGCTGCCGCGGTGCTTTTCGGAGGATCAAGAAACGCGAGGTAGCCCATGAGCACCATCTCGCACTCGTCGTCTGTCGAGAACTCGCCCACGGGTCTGGGCTCCTTCTTGCTCGCCAGCGCGATGACGCGCAAGCCATCGGCGTTGAGTGCGGCGACCCTGGCGCGTATATCGGCGCGCAGCTTCGAGGTGAGGGGGCGGTTCTGCCCGTGTATGCGAGCGCTTGAGCAAACTGACAGGATCTCCTCAGCTGCACCCTTCGTGACCAGCGTCGTCTTGCCCTCCCGATCAGCCACCACCACGCTCATGCGACGTCGGTCGAAATCAAACGGGATCTCATCGACCTTGTGATAGCGATCTCGCAGGCACGCGATGGGGTTCTCGGGAACCGCTTCCACTGTGCCCTCCTCATCGCTGATCACCGGGCAATAAGCCAGCTCATCGGTGCGCTCGATGACGGCCCGGTCGATGAGGTTCTTGAGGCCGGTCTGATAGTAGCTGTTGAGGAAGGCGAGCCCCAGCACCGAGTCGTCATCATGTCCAAGCACATCGAGATGCCGCTCGAGCACGACGTGATCCTCGGTGAGCGTCCCGGTCTTGTCGGTGCACAGGATGTCCATCGCTCCGAGGTTCTGAATGGCCGAGAGGTTCTTGATTATGACTTTCTGCTTGGACATCGATGTCGCGCCCTTGGCCAGACAGGTGGTCACGATCACCGGTAGCATCTGAGGTGTGATGCCCACCGCGATCGACACGGAGAACAGCAGGGCATCCATCCAGTTCTGTTTCGTGATGACGTTGATCACGAACACGATCGGCACCATCACGAGCATGAAGCGCACGAGCACGCGCGAGACGTCGGCCACTCCCCGGTCGAAACTCGTCTGCGGAGGTTTGGCGTCGAGCACACGTGCCATCTGACCGAGACTCGTCTGGTTCCCGGTGGCCAGCACCACCGCCGTCGCGCTGCCGCTTTGAACCGAGGTGCCCGTGAATACGATGTTGTCGCAGTCCGATATGGTCAGCGAGGTTCGATGGCCGCGAACGGGTGGGAGCTCAGCAGAGGTCTTCTCAACCCCCGAGCTCTCTCCGGTGAGTGAGGACTGGCTCACAAACAGATCCTTCGCCTCCATGACACGTGAATCGGCCGGAATCATATCCCCGGCGGAGAGTCTGATGATGTCGGCCGGGACCAGATCGCTGAAGGGTACCTCCTGCTCCTTCCCCTCGCGAAGAACGGTGCAGGTCGTAGTGATCATCTTCTGCAGGCTCGCTGCAGCGTTTCCGCTTTTCGTCTCTTGGGTGAAGCGCAGCGTGCCGGATATGATGACCATGATCGCGATGATGATCACCGTCGAGGGATCCCTATCGGTCGGTGCGGCGGCGATCACGTTCGTGTACAGCGAGACCAGAGCCAACACGGCTAGGATCGCGGTGAAGGGATTGACGAATGCGTCGAGCAGACGCTTCGCCAAATTGTCCTCTTTGGCGTGTGTGACGGAATTTTTGCCGTAGAGATCTCGAGCTACCTCGACGTCACCGGATGACAGACCCTGAGCGCTCGTGCCCATGCGGGCCAGGGTGTCGACGACGCTGTGACGGGCCGCGAAAACGACGCGCTCATCAAGCTCCCCGACAGGAGCGACCCGTGAGGCGGCTCTCTGCGCGTGAGCGCTATGCACGCGACCGCGACTATCCCTACCTGCTGCGGCGCGACGGGTCCGGGAGAGCTCTTTTAAAATGTCACTCGTCTTGAGCATCATCATGACGCACCTCCCATCCAGCTATCAAGCCATGGGCAAGCATCGATACGGCTGGATCACAGACGTCTCGACATGGACTTCCGTCCATGTCTCACCTCCTTCAATCTGCTTTCAGTCGCATCGTTGCGACCAATCGTGTTGTACCCGTTGCGCAAGGTGTCAACGCAGCCCGCGCGTCTTCGGCCCAGGCCTGCGGATCGGCCCGAAGCGAACTTCGCGCCGAGACGATACGAATGCAATGAACCTTGGCTATTCTACCGTATCGAAGATCGAGAGGAGACAGAGAACGCTCTCATCGCGAGATTCAACCACCATGCATAAGGGAGCATCTGCCTCTCGCCCCCGTCAGCGCGATCTGTCGCATGTCTTTCGGGCGCGGCGACCCAATCGATGCAAATCCCTGCTAAGCTGTTGGCGATATGCACGAGTGGAACCCGGAGGACCGAACCCGGCGAAAGGAGATGCCTATGGAGGCGTACAAGCGCGAATTCATTGAGCTGATGATCGAATGCGATGCGCTCAGATTCGGCGATTTTTTGCTGAAAAGCGGACGGAGATCGCCCTTTTTTCTGAATACGGGAGCCTATGTGACAGGAGGGCAGCTCAAACGTCTGGGTCAGTATTACGCCAAGGCCATCCGCGAACGCTTCGGTCTTGAGTTCGACGTTCTGTTCGGACCAGCATACAAGGGAATTCCACTCGCTGTCACAACCGCGACAGCCCTGCATGACCTCTATGGAATCGAGGTGCGTTGGTGCGCCAACCGAAAGGAGACAAAAGATCATGGTGCCGACGCTGGTGAACTGTTGGGATCGGCGCTCAGAGACAAGGATCGCGTGATCATAGTTGAAGATGTGACCACCTCGGGTCGCTCTATCGAGGAGACCCAGCCCATCATCGCCGCCGCCGCCGATGTGGAGATCCGCGGACTCATCGTATCGCTCGATCGCATGGAGGTCGGACGGGAAGGTGGGATCAGCGCGCAGCGCGAGATCGAGAAGCGCTACGGCTTTCCCGTCACCTCTATCGTCGATATGAACGAGGTCATAGCGTACCTATCGAATCGCGAGGTCTGCGGCCGCATCATCATCGACGAGGAGCGTCGCCGGGCGCTCGAGGCATACTATCTCGAATACGGCTGTGCCAAGCGCTAAGGTGGCGATATGCTATGACACATGAGATCCGACATCGAAGTTCGCGCAGCGCCATGCGCGTGCGGCACCGCTCGCCGAGGCGCTCGCACCGTTTGAGCGGACAGCTCAACCCACCCAGGAGAGGCGTTTTTGTTGTTCGCTTGATCGCAGCGCTCGCAGTCTGCGCGGTCGGGCTGATCCTGTTCACGTTGCTCAGCGCACCCTCGGCGCGCAAGCTCATCACCGAGGACCTGAGCGCGCGACTTGACAAGCTTGAAAGCGCGGACTCCGATATCATGGATAGGATCGAAAGCGCCTCGGCGGAGAGATTCAAAACGATCGGAGTGGATTCCACCGAGTTCGCGAAAGCATATCTTGCGGACTTCGACTACCGCATCGGTGATATCGATATCGATGGAGATAACGCGACAGCCAAGGTGACTGTGACCACGAGACGCCTGAGCAGCGTGCTGTCCGCCTTCAGCACCGATTACCAAAGGGAGGTCAGGTCGCTCGACCAGGCTCCCGATCCCGAACAATCCGCGACCTTGGCCGGCAAAAGCCTGCTTCAGGCCGCAAAAGACACCGAGCCGGAAGATCATGTGCTCACCATCGCGTACCACCACGACGCGGGAGGCGGCTGGCAGATGCAGGACAGCAGCTGGCGCAACGAGTTGTCGTCCGCACTCGGAGCACAGGGAAAGAGCGCGTAGAAGATGGCCATCTCAATTGTGTTCCAATCTCTGAGCGCTACAATCAGACTCGGTCTTTTGCGTCTATAGAATCGCACGACATGCAACTTGGGATGACTATGGAGCGAACAAGAGGTATCGACAGCAGAGCCAAGACGGTGAGCGGCACGCGCGCAGGTGCGTCCGTCATCAAACCCGACTCCACCTCCGCAGCGCATCGATCGCGCTATATTCCCGCACTCGATGGCATCCGGACGCTTGCGGTCCTCGCGGTCATTCTCTACCATTTGAATCTGCCTTGGGCGCAAGGCGGCATGCTCGGTGTCACCGTGTTTTTCGTTCTGTCAGGCTATCTGATCACACGTTTGCTCCTAAGTGAATACGCAGGCACCGGCCAGATCGATCTTCCAAGGTTCTGGCTGCGCCGCATTCGACGTCTGGTTCCCGCGATTGCAACCGTCATCGTGGTGACCATCGCGCTGTGCACGGCGTTCAACCATGTCATGCTCACGAAGATGCGCCCCGATATCCTCCCCTCTCTTCTGTTTTTCAACAACTGGTGGCAGATAGCTCATAACATCTCGTACTTCAACGCGCTGGGAGATCCCTCCCCTCTCACGCATTTCTGGTCGCTCGCCATCGAGGAGCAGTTCTATCTCGTCTGGCCTCCCTTGCTGCTCATCATGCTCAGATTGGGTGTGAGCCGCCGGATCATCAGACGGATGGTGCTGTGTCTCTCACTCGTCTCCGCTGTGGCCATGATCGCTCTGTACAATCCCTCGGTGGATCCGAGCCGCGTCTACTATGGCACGGACACGCGCGCCTTCTCGTTGCTGCTCGGCGCCTGGCTCGCATTCCTTCCCGAGACGGAGATGCGCTTCACCGGTCTCTTGCGCGCGCTCCACCTGATTCGGAAGCGCGGGGACGGACGCTCCGCGCACGAAGCACCCCGAGTCCGGACTCAGGCGACGCGAAGAGACGGGATGCTCGATCTCATGGGACTGGCGAGCCTGGCAGGGCTCGCGTTCATGCTCGCGTATACCAACGGCTATACAGCATTTCAATATCGAGGGGGTACGTTGCTGTGCTCCGTTCTCGCGGTTGCGCTCATAGCGGCGTGCGCACAGCCGAAGAGCTTGCTGGGCGCCTGTCTCTCGCTGTCGCCCCTTGTTTGGATCGGCAAGCGATCCTACGGGATCTATCTGTGGCACTTTCCCCTGCTTGTGCTCATGAATCCCTCGTCGAGCATCGAGGCGGCGCCCTGGTGGCTCATGGTCGCCCAGGTTTGTGTCGTCATCGCGGCGGCTCAGATCTCATATCGTCTCATCGAGACGCCCTTCCGCATCGGGGCGTTCGGCTCACTCGTTCGCGAGCTTCGCTGCGGCGCGCTCTCGCTTCCCGAATGGGGGCACGCGCATGCACCGATGCTCGCCGCAGCGGGACTCACGCTGCTCGTCGCTGTCGGCGGAGTGGCGTTCGTGCCGAACACCTCGGCACTGAGCGATGAGGGCGCGGCCGCGCTCGATGCGCCCGCCGAGGCGGATGGGGCTCCCCCGCCGGAAGCCGCGAACAATCCTTCAGGCGGTGCGGCCGAGGACGCCGATGGATTTCCGGTGGGTGCCTACGACGTCCTCATGATCGGCGACTCCGTGTCGCTGCGCTGCGTGCCCCAGTTCCAACAGCGCTTTCCGCATGGGCATATCGACGCTGCGAAGAACCGCCGCTTCGAAGTCGGGACCACCCAGTACGAGTCCTACGTCGCCCAGAAGCTCGCGGGAAAGATCGCGGTGTTCGCGCTCGGGACGAACGGCCTCGTGAGCGACGAGCAGATCGACGCGCTCATGTCAGATGTCGGGAAGGATCGCGTCGTCGTATTCGTCAACACGCGCAGTCGGCAGCCGTGGGTCGCTCCGACAAACGAGGCGATCTCCAAAGCCAGGGAGCGCTATCCCAACGTGCGCGTCATCGACTGGTTCGGATACAGCGCCGGCAAGGGGGATCTGTTCGATGGCGACGGCACCCATCTGTCGGAAGCCGGTGCCAAGGCATACGTCGATCTGGTCTATGACCAGATCAAGGGCGATCTACCGGCACATGAGGAGGATCTTGCCAGCGATCCGAGCTACGCCGCTGCAAAAGATGCCCTGGATGCATTCGGGACCGAATTGGCTGAACCCTGATTTCCGCCACTGGTTCAGAAACCACTCAGACGGCTTGTGCGAGCTTCTCGGCGCGGTCCGCTGCGCTCAGAGCATTGATCACCGTCGCGAGCTGATCGCCGAGCAGCACCCCGTTGTACGTCGAGCTGAATCCGATGCGGTGGTCGGTCACGCGATCCTGCGGTTGGTTGTAGGTTCGAATCTTCTCGGATCGGTTTCCTCGACCGATCTGGCTTTGGCGCTCGGCACCGAGTTCGGCCTGCTGCTGCTCCAGCTCGCGCTCATAGAGGCGAGCGCGCAGCATCTGCATGCACACCTCGCGATTCTGGATCTGAGAGCGCTGCTCCTGGGACTGAACGACGGTGTTTGTCGGCAGATGGGTGATGCGCACCGCGGAGTACGTCGTGTTCACGCACTGTCCACCCGGACCCGAGGCGCAGTACGTGTCGATGCGCAGGTCACCCTGATCGATCTTGATATCGATCTCGTCGGCCTCCGGCAGCACGGCGACGGTCGCCGTGGAAGTCTGAATGCGCCCCTGACTCTCCGTCTTCGGAATGCGCTGGACTCTGTGGACCCCGCTCTCGTATTTCATGAGAGAGTAAACCTTGTCGCCGCTCACCTTGAACTCGATGCTCTTGAATCCGCCCGCTTCGCTCGGGCTCGCCGAGAGAAGCTCCATCTTCCATCGATGCGCCTCGAAAAAGCGCTCGTACATCTTGAAGAGATCACCGGCGAAGATAGCCGCCTCATCTCCACCGGCAGCGGATCTGATCTCCATGATGGTGTTCTTCTCGTCGTTTGGATCACCGGGAATCAGCATGACCTTGATCTCGTTTTCAAGACCGGGAATCTTGGCCTCGTTTTCTGAAATGTCCGCGAGCAGCATCGCCTTTGATTGGGCATCTGTTTCTTCATGCAGCATCTCCTTGGCTGCTTCGATGTCATCGTATGCGGTTACGTAGGCACGCGCCATCGCGACAAGATCAGCTTGGTTGGCATGTTCCTTCGCCAATCGCGTGTACTCCTTCTGGTCTCCCATCACCGCGGGGTCCGAAAGCTTCTTTTCGAGATCTTCATAGGCTTTGATCAGCTTTTTCAACTTGTCAAGCATGGTGCATCCTTTGCTGGCGTCGCTGCGGGGACGCTCTCCGCGCGAGCGGATCGACGATATGAGACAGAATCGGTGAAACGACCCGAGGCCGTTGCGCGTCGGCCCGGTTAAAGCATGTCGAATCTGCGAATCATCTGCATGTTCTCCTTTTGATCATCCCTATGATACCTCCGCAGCAGACCTGCGCCAACAGATGCAGACCGTCGTGCGGCGGTCTCTGAGGCCGCGTCCGCAAAACGACCACGGATGGGTGATGAGCAGATCAGAACAGTCCCACGGTGAACGATCGTTCATCGGTATGCCCCGCAGGGAGCTCGATGATGTCGCGTTTGTGTTCAAAAACATCGTCCTCGCACGTGAGCGTCGCATGCCCGGTCCAGGGTTCAAGCGCGACGAAGGGCGCCTCGCCGGCAGCCGACCAGATTCCGATATGGCGAAAGTCGGGAAACTCGATGCTGATGCCGTGCCCGCTCCTGGCGCTCCTCAGCCGAAGGACGCGATCGGGGACATCGGTCAGCATGATGGCATCGGAGGCGAACAGCTCGTGCGTGAGAGGGAGGGCATCCGCATCGTCGAGCACGGCGCGCTCTCGCTCGCAGCTGAGCAGTCCGCCCTCGGCGATGACGGGAGATCGTGCGCTCCACGCTCGACTGAACTCGAGCTTGAAATCCTCGAAGCGCTCGCCTGCGGCACTCGGGACGGGCACGTTGAAGGCCGGGTGCCCTCCGACCGAGAACGGCAACGTCACCGATCCGGTATTGGTGACCGAGAAAGTCTGCGTGAGGCTCGCGGGACCGGTGAGCGCGTAGCTCGTCCGCAGGCGAAAAGCGTATGGAAACAGCTTTCTGGTCTCGGAGGTATCGCAAAGCTCGAATGTGACGGAGCGACCGTCATCGCTTGTCCCCGCGAGATGATGCTCGAGATCGCGAGCGAATCCGTGCCTGCCCAGAGACACCGGACCGCTCCTCGAGAGCGCGTGGTCTGCGCGCAGGGAGCCCACGATCGGAAAGAGGATGGGGGCGCGCTTGCCCCACCAGCGCCGATCTCCCTGCCAGAGATACTCGCGCCCATCAAGTTCGAGACTCATGAGCTGGGCACCCAGGGCGCTGATCGTCGCTGTGAGTCTTCCTCTGGTGATGGTGATCGACGATGGCATACGTGGCTTCCTCTCGCTTCGCGCTGCGGCGCGCATCGAGCGGCGCGCACCGCTATACTACCCTATCCGGCTCGCATCGGCGATCGCCGCGATACGCATCAGAGCTCAACGGGGATCTGTATGCAGCAGAAGTCCTCGTCATGAAACTCATTATATGAGGTCGTGTCGAGTAGACAGAAGTCAAAGGCGTTGCCGACCGCCTTCAGGCCGCGTTTGTCGAGCTCTTCGACAGCCTGTTTTATGCCAAATGCATCGAAGGGCATCCCCCAGCGGCACATGCACAGATAGGTTCCCTCGGGACACATCTTGACGTTCGTCAGAACAGAAGGATCGATATCGGAAGGGACCACGACGAAGGTGCCCGCACCGGCGAGGGGAGTCTCAAGATGCAGCGATTCCTGCAACAGCATGGTTCCCCACCCCCGAACCGGACCTATCCCAGCGGCCTCCTTCATCTTGGACACAGCGAGCATCAGATTCACGTGGAGCTCTCCGCGATCGACCTCATCGGTCTCAAAGGGAACAAAAACCACGTATCGTTCGGGAAAATGCATAAGCTTCGGAGAATCGATCTGGTTGCGCCACCGTTCGACCTCGCTGTAAAAGGAGAGCCTCTCAGCGACGCAGGATCTCTGAGCCGTGAGCCGTGCGATCTGGTCATCGATGACATCGAGCCTCTCATGGAGGTGATCCGAGATGGCGCGGGTGTCGCAGACTCCCATTATGCGTTTGATCTCCTTCAGCTCAAGACCGAGATCCCTGAAGATGCAGATGAGTCTCAGGCGGGGAATCTGAGTCGGAGCGTAGAATCGGTAGCCGCGCCCATTTACCCGCGCGGGTCTGAACAGGCCTATCTTGTCGTAGAAGATCAACGTCTGCCGCGTGATATCGAACAGTCTCGCCATCTCGCTGATCTCATATAATCCGTGCATGGCAGCCCCCCTCCATCTACAATGCTGCGCGCGCGAATCAGACGATGCCGAGTGATTTTTCAAGAGCTTGAATGAGACCCGCCTCAAACGCACGCGGATTCTACGACCAGCGATGAAAACCCGAGCACTCGATATCGAACACCTGCAGAGCTTTGCAGACGATATGGTGCACCATATCGTCCACGCTGGTAGGCTCGTTATAAAATGTCAACAGGGGCGGCATCAAAACCACACCCGGAATACGGGCGAGCTTGGCCATGTTGTCGACATGGATCGCGCTCAGCGGAGATTCCCTGACCATGAGAACGAGCGGACGCTGTTCCTTGAGCGTGACATCGGCTGCCCGCAGCAGCAGATTCTCCGAGAAACCGTTGGCGACCCCGGACAGCGTCTTCATCGAGCAAGGCGCCACGATCATGCCATCCGTTCTGAATGTGCCGCTCGCGATCGAGGCGCCGATGTTCCGGTTGTCGAAGACGCGATCGGCGTGTCCTGAGAACTCCTCGACGCTCATACCGAGCTCCTGGTTGATCGTGAGCTCTGCATTCGAGGAGAGAACGAGGCAGCTCTCGACTTCGGTCTCAGCGAGGCACCTCAGACACTCCAAGGCGAGCGCCGCCCCGCTTGCACCCGATACCCCTACAACTACGCGCGCGCCGCTGCTCATCATGGGCCCCTATCCGATAAGCGGTAGGATCACATCGGCGAACAGATGACTGATCGGCATGATGAGAATCATGGCGGGCAGCATGTTCGCGATCGGAAAATTCTTGATACCGCAGATGCGCATACCCGTACAGAGCATGAGTATGCCGCCGCAGGCGCGAAAATCAGATACCATGATCTCATTGGTGTACGGCATGATGACGCCCGCGAGCATGAACAGGACCATCATGACCACCAGCTGCGGCACGCCGATGAGCGGTGTCATGAATCCGAGGTCGGCCGCAAAGATCGCGGCCGTGAAGAAATCGAGTATGGCCTTCGAGATCAAGATGGACTGGTCGCCGCTGAGACCCGATTGCAGCGCGCCGAAGATGCCTGTTCCCGATGCGCAGAACAACACGACGGCCGCGATGTAGCGGTTCATCCACTGATCCTCGGACATATCGCCCGCGGGCTCGGACTTCACCAGCACGGAAACGGGGCCCTGAAGCCTCCGGGCGACAGCTGAGATGCCCCCCTCGAGATGGATCAGGTGCCCGATGGCCGTGCCCACGATAACCGTGAGCATGATCGCCGGGAGGGTCTGCAGCTTGACGATGTAGGAGATCCCCATCGTCATGGAGCATGCGCCGAATATGAGGTTCAGCGTGCTCCGCAGATCCTTGGGAAGCCAAGGGCCGAGCAAAGCTCCTGCCAGACCGCCCAGCACGACTGCGGAGACGTTGATGATGATGCCGATCGGAAAGAACTGCATAGCAGAGATCCTCTCTTGAGATGTGTGTAGCGCAACACGGAAACGGCGACTATCCCAGCCGGGGCTCAGACAGAGCAACCCGGCCGAGCTGTCGCCGTCACCGATATCAAATGCAGGTCTGCCCCTCAATTGGGACGGCATGCATCAATCCGTGAAGCCGGGAACCCATTTGGCGGGATCGACATCCATGAATTGAGAGCGACGGAAGCGCTCCTTCTGATCGTAGGGCACCGTGCAATCGAATATCGTCTTGCAAGAGATGCCATGATCGCGAATGCTCGAATCGCAGGAGGGGTCTGCGGAAGGATCGAGCGGATGACAGCGGACCCCGGGGATGGTGATGATGTCGGCATCTCCCTGAAAGCGCGTGTTCATAGCCCAGATCACGTCGTTCATATCGAAGGGATCCACATCCTCGTCGACCAGAAACACATGCTTGAGCTCAGGAAACGCTGTGAAGGCGATGATAGCGGCCTGTCTCTGGCGCCCCTCGTCAGATGGCATGGATTTTTTGAACTGGATGACCGCCATGTACTTGCCGCCACCTGAAGAGGCGGCGTACACGTTTAGCACGCGCCCGGGCATAGCTTTGCCGACCATCGACAGGATCGAGGCCTCGGTGGGGATGCCCGCCATGGAGACGTGCTCCTCGGAAGGACCGATGACTGTCTGCATGATGGGGTCCCGGCGTGTCGTGACCGCTTTGACCCGGATGACCGGCACCCGCTTGGGTGCGACACCGGTGTAGCCGGGGAACTCCGGCATGGCCTTCCCCGTTCCGGTGTTCTGGTCTTCCTCTACGTAGGTGTTCGGAAGGAGCTCCCCTTCGATGACGTATTCGGCGTTCGCGATGCAGCGCTCATCGATGGTGAGGCAGCGAGCCAGTTTGACCGGCTCGTTTCTGATCGCTCCGGCAACCCCGAGCTCATTGTAGCCAAACGGCGTGGTCGGCGGCTCGAAGCATGCACCGATCTCGATCGCGGGGTCGACACCGATTGAGATGGATATCGGCAGCGGCTTGCCGAGCGCCTCTGCTCTCTCGCGCATCACCCCCAGGTGCCGCGCACCGGGCACGAAGTACATCGAGATCGTGTCTGGCCCCTGAAGACAGAGGCGGTGGATGGTCACATCGCTCTCGCCGGTCTGGCTATCGTGCGCATAGCACATGCCCATCGTGATATAGGGACCGGCATCCTCGGACGTATTGGTGGGAGCGGGCACCAGTTTTCGGACATCGAACCCGAGCTCATCAGCTCGATGCACTATTTGCTGGCAGAGCGCCTGATCCGCCTCGACCTCGACCGGTGCGACCGGATGTGCGACGGCCTCGTTCAGCAGGAATCCCAGGCGCTTCGGCTCGCAACCCAAAAGATACCCGACGCGCCTGCGGCTCGCGAGCAGACCGATGATGACCCGCGCATCCGGGTGGCCCAAGATGTTGTTGAAGATCATCGCGGGGCCTTCTCGTGTGGGACGCTGCACCGTCCCGCCTGCGCCGATATGACGGTACACTCCCGAAAGCTCTGCCAAAGGATCAACCTCGACATCGGTTTCGATGATCTGCCCGTCGATCTCGCCGAGCATCTCGATGGCACTTCTCAGATCGGTGATACTGTCTGCCATGATTCCTCCGCTTCCCATTTCTCCTGACGCCCGCGACTGATACCCGGGCGCATCTTTGATACATCTCGCATGCTCCGCTATGTTGCCGCAATACGGTCAACCGCCGGCGTCGAAAGATTCGGCGAGCGGGGCGCATCTCGACCTGACGCGGCCGATCCGGCCTCAGGTTCCGGCAAGGGAGCGAAGAGCGCCCCAGATAGAGGGGTCGCGCAACGCAAGCGCAAGCCAGGGTGTCAGGTGCTCCGGATCCCCATCGAGATAGCCTTCGATCTCGTCGAAGGGCACGAATCTGACCTCGGAGACCTCTTCGGTGTTCACCTGAGGGGAGCAACCGCCGGACAGCTCCTGCGCATCCTCCTCGCTGATCAGTCCGCCGAAAACGGCGCACCATTCGCATTCGCAGCGACCGTCTCCGTGGTTCTGTCTGTATACGACATGGCCGAGCTGTACAAGGGAGACGGCATCGCGCGAAAGTCCGATCTCCTCTTGCAGCCTGCGCTGCACAGCGCTCTCAAGGGTCTCCGATGGACGCGTATGACCGGCGCAGCTGTCAGAGAGCACGCTTGGCCACAGCTGCTTTGCAGGCGAGCGGCGGCACAACATGACGTGAGGGCCCCGCGCACCGGTTTGAACGATAACGGTTGCGAAGGCCCTGTGAAGCATGCCGGAGCCCGCATGCGCTCGCGAGCGCGAGACGATTCCGGTCGCGATGCCGTCGCGCGTCACGGTTACGACGTCTTCCTCATCGTCCCACGCCGAACGTCGCAGCCGGTCGATATAATCAGCAATCTCATGTATGAGATCCTGTGTTGCGGCCAGCAGCCTGTCTATATCCTCGCCGGTTGCGTTGTCGATGTGCAGCCCGCAAGACGCGACCACGGGCACGCGAAAGCGGGTGGCGAGCGACGAGGCGATATCATGCGCCGGGATCTCATCGCGATGACAGGGAACGGCCAAAATGCTGACGGTCGCGCTTCGATCGGCCTCCGGTCGCGGGATAGCCTGCGCCGTCGCACCGATGTGGGCGTGACCGGAGGAGCAGGCGACCACTGCGATCCCCGCCGGTGTCACCGTGATCGCCGCATCAAGCGCGAACCGGCCGTTGCCGACAGCAAGCACCTTCGTATGCATGACAACCTCCTCGCCCTCTCATCTCGGTTGCCATGTTGTCCCATATACCAACTATACAGTCAAGCGAACTCAGACCCGATCGGGGGCTACGCGACACGAGGCGAGCAACAGGAATAGAGGTCAGGAGCCGCGTATCAAGCGGGATGATCGCGCTGCTTCGGACCACCTTTGATCATGGTCCTTTATATTTTGGTACCTTGACATTGATTGACTCCGTAGTAGAATCCTCTATGTTATTTGAACGCGACTTCTATGGGGAGCAAGAGAAATCATGAGCGCACGGGACGCAGAGCCACCGGAGGAGGCGCGCAGCGAGTCGACCCATGGCCGCAGTCAGACGAGAACCTCGAGCGATCCGGTGCTCGACCGCGCAAACCGTATCCTGCACGGACTCGGTTACTGCGGTCACTTTCTTCATTTCCACGCCGGCGGCAGATCAGGCCGAGCGCCGATGCTGTGCCTGCTCGCCAAATACGGCGGAAAGATGGCTCAGCAGGAGATCGGGAGACACTTCGACATCCAGCCCGGATCGCTCTCGGAGATCTTGGCGAAGCTAGAGGCTGACGGCCTTATCGAGCGGACAAGGGACCGGCAGGATCGCCGTCAGCTCTCCATACAGCTCACGCAATCCGGTTTTAAACAGGCCGAGCAGGAACGCTGCGCTCGAGAGCGCTTCAAGCGCGAGGCGTTCTCCTACCTGAGTGAACACGAGCAGGTGCAACTCGGCGCGATGCTCGAAGCCATCCGAGCCGCATGGGAGGAGCTCGATGATTAAAACGCTTATGGGCAGCATCAGAGAGTACAGGCGGGCATCCATCGCAACACCGATCATCGTCACGGGCGAGGTGGTGATGGAGGTGGCGATACCCTTCACCACCGCCCAGCTCATCAACACCATTCAGGCGGGCGCAACCCTGCAGCAGCTGCTCGGCTACGCCGCGGTGCTGATTCTGATGGCCCTGGCCTCGCTCGCCTTCGGCATCGGTGCGGGAATCACCTGCTCGGACGCGTCATGTGGCTTCGCCAAGAACCTCAGGCACGACCTGTTCCAAAGCGTGCAGCGCTTCTCGTTCGCCAACATCGACCAGTTCGCTTCGTCCTCGCTCGTGACGCGCATGACGACCGATGTCACAAACGTTCAGATGGCGTATATGATGATCATCCGCACGGCGGTCCGCTGCCCGCTGACGATGATCTGCGGCATCGTCATGGGCTTCGTCATGGGCGGGCCGCTCGCCATCGTGTTCGTCGCCATCGTACCGCTGCTGGGTTTCGGGTTGGTCATGGTCATCCGCAAGGCCATCCCGATCTTCCGCAGCGTGTTTCACAAGTATGACGCGCTCAATGAGTCGGTCGAGGAGAACGTCACCGGGATGCGCGACGTGAAGTCCTATGTTCGACAGGATTTCGAGCGAAAGAAATTCGGTGCCGCAGCCGAGGACGTGTGCCGCGACTTCACCCGCGTGGAGAAGATCCTCGCGCTCAACGCGCCGATGATGTATCTTGCGGTATTCGTGGTGTTCACCGTCATCGTCCAGTTCGGATCCTGGCTCATCGTCTCCACCCATGGGGCCGCCCTGAATGTCGGGCAGTTCTCCGCCCTGACTGTATACGGCTTCATGATCCTGATGAGTCTCATGATGCTCTCGATGGTCTTCGCGCTGATCGCGATCGCACAGGAGGGGGCGCATCGCATCGTCGAGGTCATCGAGAGCGAACCCACTATCGAGAATCCGGAGAAACCGATCCGCGAGCTGCGCGACGGATCTATCGATTTTGATGACGTGACGTTCATGTACTCGGAAAAGGCCGAGCACAGAGCCCTCGCTGAGATCGACCTGCACATCAAAGCCGGTGAGACCCTGGGGATCATGGGGGGCACGGGTTCGGCGAAGACCTCGCTCATCCAGCTCATTCCTCGCCTGTATGATACGACCGAGGGAACCGTGCGCGTCGGCGGCGTGGACGTCCGCGACTACGATCTCGAGTTTCTGCGCAACCAGGTCGCGGTCGTGCTTCAGAAGAACGTCTTGTTCTCTGGAACCATCAAGGAGAACCTCCGCTGGGGCAAGGAGGACGCCACCGACGACGAGATCTTTGAGGTCTGCAAGCTCGCGCAGGCAGACGAATTCATCCAGGGCTTCCCGGACAAGTACGACACCTATATAGAGCAGGGCGGCACGAATGTCTCCGGGGGCCAGAAGCAACGGCTGTGCATCGCCCGCGCTCTGCTCAAGCATCCGCGCGTGCTGATATTCGACGACTCGACCTCGGCTGTGGACACAAGGACCGATGCGCTGATCCGACAGGGTCTCTCAAACTATCTGCCCGATGCCACAAAGATCATCATCGCGCAGCGCACCGCCTCGGTCGAGCACGCCGATCGAATCCTGGTGCTCGACAACGGGCACATAGCCGGTCTCGGCACCCATGATGAGCTGATGGCGGACTGCGAGATATACCGAGACACCTATCTCTCGCAGAACCGCACCGGCGAGGTCGAGGGGCTTGCAGAGGATGCTTTGGTGGAGTTTGAGCAGAATCTGGAGACGCAAACCGAGAAGCAAGCGAAGACCCTGAAAGGGGGCGAGGTCGATGCGCACTGAGACCGTGAGAACGGATGGCAGCGCCCAGGATCCAAGAGAGCTGTGCGAGAGCCGCCCCGATGTTGCCGGCCATCAGGCACCGCGTCTGCCCGAGCGGGGCAACCGGGCGGACACGCTGCTTCGACTCATCCGCATGCTGTTCACCTTCAATCCGAGACTTCTTCCTATTGTGATCGCATGCATCATCATATCGGCGATCATCGGCGCGCTGCCTCCCGTATTCATGCAGCAAGCCCTGGCCATCGTCTCAAGGGTCTGGAGAGACGGTCAGTGGTCCGATGTCTCCGGAGAGATAAGCGGCCTCGTATTGGTCCTTATCGCGCTCTACGCCGTTTCGCTCATCTGCGCGTTCACCTTCACACGGCTCATGGCCATCATCACGCAGGGCTCGCTCAAGAAGTTCCGCGAGATGCTGTTCGACCATATGCAGAGTCTTCCGATCGGCTATTTCGACACGCATCAGCGCGGCGACATCATGAGTCACTACACCAATGATATCGACACGCTGCGTCAGATGATCTCTCAGTCCATGCCCAACATTCTGCTCACGCTCGTGACGCTGTGCTCCGTTTTGTGCGTCATGCTCTACTACAGCTTCTGGATGGCTGCGATCGTCGTGATCGCCACCGCGTTCATGGCCTACATAACAAAGGTCCTCGGCGGCCGCTCCGCACGCAACTTCGTCGAGCAGCAGCACGAACTCGCTGTCGTGGAGGGACATGTCGAAGAGATCATGAACGGCCAGCGCGTCGTCAAGGTGTTCTGTCATGAGGACGCGGCGCAGGCGGACTTCGACGCGCGCAACGAGCGCCTGTTTCGAGCATCGCGCGCGGCGAACATGTACACCAACACGCTCATGCCGATCCTCATCAACCTCGGCAACCTCTCCTACGTCATCGTCGCGCTCGCCGGCGGGCTGTTCATCTCGCTCAGCGTTCCCAACGTCTCCATCTCCGGTCTGGCGTTCTCCATCGCGGTCACGGTGCCCTTCCTGAATATGACGCGCCAGTTCGCCGGCCAGATCGGTCAGATCTCACAGCAGATCAACGCCGTGGTCATGGGCATCGCCGGTGCGGAGCGCATCTTCGAGCTTCTGGACGAGGAACCCGAGCACGACAGCGGATACGTGACGCTGGTCAACGTGAGGGAGCACGAGAACGGTGAACTCGAGGAGAGCGACGCTCGCACCGGCAGCTGGGCTTGGAAGCATCCCCATGCGGACGGCACGACGAGTCTCGTACCCCTGCGCGGAGATGTGCGCCTGTGCGATGTGGACTTCGGTTACGCGCCCGGCAACACCGTCTTGCACGATGTGACCGCTTGGGCCAAGCCGGGCCAGAAGATCGCATTCGTTGGTGCGACCGGAGCCGGAAAGACCACGATAACCAATCTGATCAACCGGTTCTACGACATCACCGAGGGCAAGATCCGCTACGATGGCATCAACATCACGAAGATCAAGAAAGACGATCTGCGAACGTCGCTCGGCATGGTGCTGCAGGATGTGAACCTGTTCACCGGCACCGTCATGGACAACATCCGCTACGGCCGGCTCGACGCGACCGACGAGGAGTGCATCGCCGCCTCGAAGCTCGCCGGTGCCGACGGCTACGTGCGCAGGATGCCCGAGGGCTACAACAGCATGCTGACGGACAACGGTGCGAACCTCTCACAGGGCCAGCGGCAGCTGCTCTCCATCGCGCGGGCAGCGGTCGCCGACCCGCCGGTCATGATCCTCGATGAGGCGACCTCGAGCATCGATACGCGTACCGAGGTGATCGTGCAGCAGGGCATGGACGCCCTCATGAAGGGACGCACCACGTTCGTGATCGCCCACCGCCTGTCAACCGTGCGCAACGCCGACGCGATCATCGTGCTCGACCACGGTCGGATCATCGAACGCGGCAGCCACGATGAGCTGATTCAGAAACGAGGAACCTACTACCAGCTCTACACCGGAGCATTCGAACTGGAGTAGACCGAAAGAGCTCGGAGAGCGTGCTAATTCAAGCCCGTTGCGCACAGCTTGCTCGACTCGGTCGCGAGCAAGCTGTGCGCCCGCGACATGGTGGTTCGCTGCGCCCGATGGGTGACCATCGAGCGATGCATGGAGCGCGTTCAGATCTTCGGACTATGAATCCAGCTCGATCTCCAAGTGGTACAGATCGGCGCGATAGTAGGTCATGACGCACTCACGAGGCCTGTTCTCGGCATCGAAGGAGATGCGTCTGATGTAGAGCAACGGTGCACCGAAAGCAAGCTGCAGCAGCGGAGCCGTCTCTCGATCGGCCGCAATGGAATAGATCTGCTGGACGGCGCGCCGCCAATGCACATCGAGTTCGCTGCTGAAATACGCGCGCAGAGATTCCCGTGAGAAGTCATGTTCGATCGCATGGGGCACGAATGATCTCTCGTAGTAGTTCATCTCAAGATAGAACGGCTGCTCGCCGGAATAGCGAACACGGCGCAGACGATAGAGTTCCGTGCCCGGATCGGTGTCGAGAGCCGCAGCGATCTCCTTTCCCGCGGGCATGATGGTCGCATCGATGAGACGCTTCTCTGATGTCGACTTGTCGACGACGTTTTTCTTAAGGTAGCTTTTCACGTGCTGAAGTGCCGAGCTCGGATGATTCGACACCACCTCGGAACCATGGCCGCGCCTCTTGTTGATCAGCCCGTTCGCCGCAAGCATCTCCATCGCCTTACGCGCTGTGGCGCGCGAGATTCCATAGCGCCTCATCAGCTCGCTTTCCGATGGAATGAGCTCGCCGACCGCGTACGCGCCGCTGAGGATGTCTTGGAAAAGAATATCGTACAACTGATAATACAGCTGTTCCTTTCCACTGAAATCGAGGGAGGCCATCGATACCCCTTTCGCTTGCCAGATCGTGATATCTAGCTTAGCTCTTCCATCACGGCCTCAAGCGCCGGAATAGAAGAAAGCCCTCCTATCGATCTGACCGCTATCGAAGCCGCCATCGAAGCGCGGACGAGATTGCTCTCAAGTGACATGCCGCTTAAGAGCCCATGGGCAAAAGCCCCGTGGAACACATCGCCTGCTCCGGTCGTATCCACCGCGACAGCGGGATGCGCCGGAAGATGGTGCGGATCGCCTGCTCGATCCCTGTATATGAGCCCGCGATCGCCAAGCGTGATCACGGCGACTCCTGAGTTGATCTGCTCGATCTGCGTGAGTAGCGCATCGATCTCGAAGAGATCATTCGGATCGATAAGACGGGCTCCTCGATACTGCTTGGCGAAGTCCTCGGAGCAGACGAGGTAATCGACATGTTGCGCGACCTCGTAGGTATCCTGTCGGAAGGTTCCTGCGTCAACCACCGATATGGCACTCGGATGCGCTCTCAGATATGAAAGAGCGGCCTTGGCCTCATGCCCGTCGGCGAGGATCACATCAGGTGCCTCGGTGGGGATCGGAAAATCGCAAACTTCAGCATATGACATACATGACTCGGCCACACAGGCCCTCTGCGCCCGCATTCCGCAACCATACTCGGAATCTTTTTCAACAACATTGAAGATCGCGCGGTCACCGCTTTGATCATCCACGGCAATAATGCTGTAGGAAGTCGGAGCGCATTCGGTTCGCAAGAGATAGCGCGTGCCCACACCGCACCTGACGAGATCAGCCTCGATCAGCTGTCCATAACGATCGCGGCCGACGCGCGCGACGAGCTCTGTCGGTGCCCCCCATAGCGCGCACAGGCAGGCAGCGTTGAGCGCAGGAGCTCCCGAGCACCCGTGAGGACGCCTCACGCGGTACTTACCATTCGACTTGAGGGGGCCGCTGTAGGGCAGCGTCACATCGAAGACGGCCTGACCGATGCAGAAGATACCCTCCATCTCATATCCCCTCCAAAAAGCTGTCGATATCGCAAAGCAACGCCGGATAATCGATGCGGTCCACATACGTGGCATCGATCTCGATGAGCCGGCCCAGCTTGAAACGATCATATCCCTTGCTCGCGCATCGATCTAGAAAGGTCTCAAGGTCAACGAGGTCATCTGCCTGAGTGCGATCCGAAAGAACATCCCCTGCATGATAGCGAGTCACGAGATGGCCAAGATGACGTGAACCCGACAGGTCGCGTTTCCGGGAACGCGCATAGATCACATGTGGATCCCCGACGAGCCGCACGGTCAGTACGCGGCAACCGTGCCGCGCGCACGTTTTGACAAGCCGCCCCTTTTGCTTATCGGAGAACGGATAGTCGCTGATCACCTTTCCCTCATGGCTCAGAAGCTCATCGAGTCTGCTGAAGTACAGCTGCCACACCCGGAACTCAAGGGCCGCCTTCTGCTCAGCGCCGTCGAATCCACACGCGTCCCAGACCTCCTCCTTTATATCATCCGGTGCGATCGCCGAGAACGTATGCGGATGCCGTTCGACCAACTTGGACAGCAAATAGCTCTTACCTGTCGCAGGATAACCGGCCAGCAGTATGAGCGCGCTAGACATTGCCCCTCAGCATGTCCTTCGATAACTGCAGCATCGCTTGCGACCGTTTCATCCAATACGCGATCGCCTCATCATCTCCGGCTCTGGCTGCCGCAGCGCGCTTGACGTTGTAGAGCTTCACGAGAGAGGTTGAAACCTTGCCCAGCTGCTTCTCTTTGGCCATGCTGCGCTCGAACAATTCGATGGCGCGATCTGTGTCACCGATTTGCATATAGAGATCAGCAACCTCGTTGAGCTGCGAGATCGACGGATCATCTCCAAGTGAGGTCGCAGATTCGAGCACTTTTGCTGAAAGCTCGCTTGCCGCACCGACCTCACCTGAGTCGTCGCCTCGACCCCGCTCGACAGGTTTCGTTTCCTCGTTCCGCCTTCTCTTCAAACTGAACAGCCCCATGAAACACCTCCTGTGGACTTGCAATCCCTCCAAAGGATCCCCTACATGCCGAAAAGACCCATGATCGCTCGAATGAGCATAAAGAAGAATCCGGTGAAGGCGGTGTCCACATCAGTCACGGTCATATTGACGAAACCCGCATCCAAAAGCATCGGCGCCAGCAGAGCGGGCACGATCATGATGAAGATCCCATGCAGGATGCAGCCTATGACCACCCCGCGGCGACCGCCCATCGCGTTCGCAAAGATTCCCGCCGTGCCACCGGCGAAGAAGTTCGACATGACACCGGGCAGGATCATCGGCAGGCCGAGAAACGGTGTCAGGAACATGCCGATGATCGAGCCCAAGGTTGTGAAGATGAATCCCAAGATCACCGAATTGGGCGCGAACGCGAACAGGACGGGACAGTCGAGCGCTGGTTTGGCCTCGGGCACGAGCTTCATCGAGATCCCTTGAAAGGCCGGGACTATCTCGGCGAGAAGGAGGCGAACACCGGCGAGCAGCACATACAGTCCAACTACGAACTGCATCGCCTGCAGAAACGCAAAGACCATGTAGTTCGTGCTGCCCGCGTAGCGCGCGGCTGCTGCGGGACCGGCCACTGCAGCGATGATCAGATAGAGCGGTATCATGACGCAGCCTACTGCCATATAGGTATCCTGCAGAAACGCCAGACCCTGTGGAAGCTCGAGATCCTCAGCAGACCTGCTTTTGCTGCCGATCCTGCTCGTGAGATATGAGACGCCCGCAGTGAAGATGTAACCGAGCGTGCAGAAGTGACCGAGCGCGATGTCGTCATCACCGGTGATCCTGCGGACGAATGGCTGTGCTATCGCCGGCATGAACGTGGCGAAGGCACCGCCGACAACAGAGGCGGACACAATCAGCGTGACCCCTCGCAACCCCAGGTACCACGCAAATACGATCGCCAGCGTCGCCTCCCAAAGCAGCGCCTGCCCGGTCAGAAATATGTACTTGAACGGCGTCACGCGCGCAAGAATGATGTTCACGATAAAGATGCCGGCGAGCGCGAGAGCGATCTCGGAACCCAAGCCGAGCTCGTTCATCGCTTGCCCGTTTATGCCCTCGATGGACGCGACAAGACCCTGCAGACCGAATGCCTTGTTGAACATCTCCCCGAAGTACGCCAAGGAGCTCTGCATGACCGATGAACCAGCGGCCAGCACAAGAAATCCGAGTATCGTCTTGAACGTGCCGGATACGATATCGTTCAATGATTTTCGCTGCAGCACAAGACCCAGACATGCTATCAATCCGATTATGACGGCGGCCTGTGTCAGGACATTTTGAATGATGAACTCGAGCAATGCCATGAGTACACACCTCTTTCAGGTAGTAGAGCTCAAAAGGATGAAAATCAGCGCTTCTTAGAGTTCTCCCATCTCTTTGAGTACGGCAACCAGCTTCTCTTCGATCTCATGTTTATCGACGAGCCGCTTCAAGTACACGCACGGCAGGCCCGTGTCATAGCGCTCGATCTGCGTCTTGAAGTTCTCCGCCGCCACGATCATGTCGAAGTTTCTCGCTGTGCCCGCAACGCTTGAGACCCCGTCGTGATCTAGTTTGCACGAAACATCGAGTTTCTTGAGAACGGATTCGATAGCCATCTGACACGCGAAACTGCTTCCCAGACCATTTCCGCAGACTGTGAGGATCCTGACCATGAGCATTCCTTTCCCTGGTTGGGGCGGGTGCCCCGTTTCAGAGACGCATGTCTCCCTTTCAACTTTGAGATGCCGGATCGGCGTCGATGAACGCCCGGTAGATCGCCTCTGCATCCTCAAGCGCGACGATACCGTCGATCTGCCTTTTATCCATGAATATGCCGGCTAGCACTTTCATCGCGTCGATGTGGGATCGCGAATCCCGCGCAGCGAGAGCCACAAGCAATCGCACATCGAAACCGTCTGCAGAGAATCGGATGGGATCTCGGAGGACGGTAACGGCGAGCTGTTCTTTGATCACGCCGTCTTCAGGGCGACCATGAATGAGTGCAACCTCTTCGGTGAGCACGTAATAGGGGCCGACTTGTTCGGTCGCGCGGATAATCGCCTCAGCATATCGCGCTTCGACGCAGCCGCTTTCGAGAAGCGGATGAATCGCCAGGCGAATGGCATCCTGCCAGCGGTCGGGTTTCTCGGCCACACGGACATTCTCAACTCTGAGCATGTCACTCAGCCGCATGTGACTCACCGCTTTGCGCAGAGGAGATGTTCTTGAACAATTCGATCCTATGCTCGACGACCGCCGCGACCGCGTCCAGCGCCGGCAGGACGTCTTCTCGATTGGATGTATTCTCTTTGTTTGCCTCATAGGCAGCCAACGAAGCGCGATTCCAGTGCACGAGAAGATCGGTACCGACATTGAATTTGCGTATTCCGAGATCGATCACTCGCCTGACATCCTCATCTCTGACACCGGTCCCGCCATGGATGACAAGAGGGAACCCGTGAACAGCGTCACGGATGCGCTCAAGCTGATCGAAATTGATACTCGTCTTCGATCGGTACTGACCATGATTCGTACCGATGGCAACTGCGAGCGCATCGATGCCGGTCAGCTCTATGAACTCAGATGCCTGATCCGGGTCGGTGTAGCAAACCTGTTGCTTTGATATGCAGATACCATCCTCTGTCCCTCCGACGGTGCCCAGCTCCCCTTCGACTGACGCTCCCCCGCCACGAGCATAGGCGACCACACGCTTCGTTCCCAAGATATTCTCCTTGAAAGGCAATGCGGACCCGTCGAACATGACAGAGCTGAATCCCGCATCAACCGCCTTGCGGATTTCAGCGAAATCCTTGGCGTGATCCAGATGAAGCACGACGTCGACCCCATATTCTTCGGCCATGGACCGGCAGACGGCGACCAGATTGCGCTGACCGATGTAGCTAGCCGTCCCTTCACTCGTCTGGATGATCACGGGGGTCTTCTGATTTGCGGCAGCCCGGATGATCGCAGGCAGCATCTCGATATTGTGCGTGTTGAACGACCCGATTGCCATGTTCAACCGGGTCGCCTCAGCCAGCACCTCTCGCAGGGTTACGTACATCTTCTCCTCCATACTCATGGGGCAAGGGCCCCGTTTCCAGTCGCCCGCACATGCAAAACGACGCACATAAAACAATCGATTGTTATAATATCAGAATATACGTATATTTAATGCGCGCAGCAGAAACTTGCTCGATTTCCCGGCTGCCGGCGGAATTCTACCGTTCATAGAAAGATGCTCACAATGCACCGAGAA
This sequence comes from Coriobacterium glomerans PW2, assembly GCF_000195315.1. Taxonomy (NCBI): domain Bacteria; kingdom Bacillati; phylum Actinomycetota; class Coriobacteriia; order Coriobacteriales; family Coriobacteriaceae; genus Coriobacterium; species Coriobacterium glomerans. Next base: position 128,751 of record NC_015389.1, on the reverse strand, counting down.
AAAACGATAGCAGCTCACGGTCGTTCGGCTGCACCGGCCTTACCGGGGCGAACGACGATCACTCGAGCGCCGGCCCTCTCTTGTGCTCATGCACCACCTCAGAAGCGCCAATGCGAAGCCGAGCGCGACGAGCGCAGCGGTCAGCGTATACGTCCAGCGATACCCGTAGAAGAACAAGTCGGGTCGATCAGCCAGATAGCTCGTCACGCGCCTGCCTGCCCGAGCACTCATCTGCCCGTAGAGAACAGCCATTCCACCGGATATGCCCAGGGCCATGCCGGTGTTTTGAGCAAGGCTCGCAACGCTGCCGACGAAACCCAGAGCATCGGGAGGCGCGCTGCCCATCAGCAACGAGTTGTTCGGCGATTGAAACATGGAGGTGCCCAGAGACATGAGCGCGATGAACCCGACGATCTGCGAAAGCGGGCTGCCCTGCGTGAGGGCTCCCACGCTGAAGATCCCGATTGCATAGATCGCGAGACCCGCTGTCGTGGGACCGTGGGCGCCGATACGGTCTGAAGCCGCGCCGGACAGCGGACCGACCACGGCATTCACAAGCGGGATCACCGCGAACAGCAGTCCTGCCGTGCTCGGATCAAAGCCGCGGGCATCCTGCAGATAGAACGGCAGCACGATCTCGGTCGCGCCGATCGCGACGAAGCTGATGAGCGTGAGCATCGCATTGAGATCGAACTGGGCGCTGCGAAATATCGAGAGCTGAGCCAAGGGTTGCGGCGCTCGGCGCTCCCAGACGATGAAACCGGCGAGCAGTCCCGCGCCCGCTCCGAGCGCGAGACCGAGCCGCCAAGAAAGCCCATCGCCGATGAGCGTCACGCAGCTGAGCGTGATCGCCACTCCCGGGACCAGCATGAGCGCCCCGAGCATATCGAAGCGCTCGCGGCGCTCGGCGCGGACCCGCGGCAGCGTCTTGAAGCCGACCGCGAGCGAGATCGCACCGACCGGCACGTTGATCAGAAAGATGTCCTCCCATCGCAGAGTAGAAACGATGAGCCCCCCGAGCACCGGTCCGCACATCATACCGAGTGCCACGAAGCTCGCAAGCACACCGAGCGCGCGCCCCCGCTCGCGAGCAGGAAAGGACTCGGTGATGATGCCCATGCCCGTCGCCATGCCCGCCGCCGCACCGATCCCCTGCAGCGTGCGCGAGGCCATGAGCGCGACGAAGGTTCCCGAAAGACCGCACAGCAGCGATCCGGCGGCAAATACGGCAACGCCCGCTTGGAATACACGGACCTTGCCCGCGAGATCACCGAGACGGCCGAATACGAGCAGGGTCGCACAGGTTGCCACCAGATAGATCGAGGCGACCCATTGTATGGAATCGAGACCGACTCCGAGCGCCTTCTGCATCACCGGCAGGGCCACGTTGACGATGCTCGAATCCAGCGTGCTCATGAATGTCATCACGAGCACGGTGATGAGGATCGCCCATTTGTTCCTGCCGTGCGTATCGCCCTCCACTGCGGCTCTCGCGCTCGGCTCGACATCGGAGCCCTCAGGGGGGAGATTCGTTTTCGCCTCGGTTCTCACATCGCCTCCAGTCACGAAAAAAGGGCGGAATCCCGGCCTCATAGCAGCTGCTGAGCTGGGAACCCGCCCTCGCTTTTGGGGTTCTTATGTCTGGTTCAGAGTTATACCATGCAAAGGCCCTCTCCGTCAAAGTGAGCGCCGTTCGTGGCGTATGCGGATAGATACCGGTCGATGCGACGCCGCTGCATCGTCTTTATCAACCTCTTCTCGGGGGCGATGGGTTTCTTATACCTCAAACGCGCGCTTTTTGTACAGAATAAAATGAATAACACCCTATTTTATGGTAAAAATACGCGCATCTGTGCACGATGGGTCAGTCATCTTGCTGCGCCGACGGACTGAGCGGTCGGATACGAGCGGCGGACGGTGTCGGTCTCGCCGTCCCACGACTAGCCGGCTCGGCGCGCGCGGCCGACAAGCAGAAGCCCGACCGGGACCGCAGCAGACAGCGCCGCAGCCGCGACACCTGCCGCCCGCAGGCCGTCCGCGGTGGCCGCACCGGTCCCGGGCAGCCGCGGAGCGCGGCCGAAGGCGACGGCCACCGAGATGGAGTCCGGTGTCGTAGGGGTGTAGGGTTTGTCGTCCACGATGATGCCCCCGTCCTCATCGATCGCAATCGAGGTCGCTTTTGCCGAATCTTGGTAACCAGCCGGAGCCGAGCTGTTGAGCAGGTAGAACGTCCCCATCGGCAAACCGTAGAGGCGAACCTCGCCGTCGACGCCCGACATCTGGGGCCAAGTCGCCTCGGTTTTCTTCTCGGGGTCCACGAACAGCCCCGTAACCCATAGGTCTCGACGTGAGACATCTCTATCGCGGCTGATCACGTAGCCCGCGCCGGGAAGCAGGGTGCCCGCGTCGGCCTCCTGGCTCCGCACCTCGAGCGCTATCGAGATCGTCGAGGTCCATTTTGCATAGAGCGTGACCGTGGCATCCTGCACGTCGGTGAGATTTGTGACGCTCTGGCCATCGGCGAAGCCGGGCCCCGTGCCGTCCTTCTCAGAGGTCCAGCCCGCAAACGCGCGATGGGCCCAACTGAAGCCGTTCATGGTGAGGCGGCTGGGCACGTCATACACCATGGTCGTACTCGGGGTCGCTCCCGCCGTCGCGCCATTTCCGTCGAAGGCGACGGTGTAGCTCACAGCAGGCAGCTCACACGAGCGCTCCGCGGCCTCGACCGTGTTGTAGGGCAGCCGGCGGTCGACGTCAGTCGGATAGGCGAATGGTCCAGACGAGATGAGATGCGCACTCAAGCGGTCGGCTGATGGCGAGAGACCGGATCCGGATGGAATATCAAGAGCGCTGCGCTGAGGAGGTGCCGTCTCGTCGATGCTGATCTCACGGGATGCAAGACGAACACCACCGGAATCGACAATCTCTACGACAGCCGATCTGCTCGTGCAAACAATTGCAGTCGCTCCGTCAGAGGTCCCCGTGGTCCGTGCAGCGCTCACAGATTGCAGCGGATCCATGATGACGAGCGTACCGTCGGAGATCCGGTACGTCCTACCCCCGTTGGAAAATTCCTCCGTTCCGAGCCATGAGGAGTTGACGAAGATCCTTGTGATTGCAGATCCCTCCAAAGCGTTATCCGTAATGGTGAGAAGACTCTTGTCGCAAAGCAGATAGAGCGACGTGAAAGCGGTTCCGGAGAAGACATTGCCGTCCGAGACCTCCGGGTCGGGATGCGTGCCCAGCACGAGACCTACGGGCTTGTCCCCATGCATCGGTTGATTGATCACAAGATCACGCGCGTTCGCCGTCTTCGTGCTCTCGGTGCCCAGATCAAAACAACCGTTGAACGCCAGCGCACCGATGGTGGACACCGAGGTGTTCCCATCGAGACCGGTTGACTTGATATGCGGACAGCGCCAAAACGTGTAACCACCCAGACTTGTCAGCGTCTTGTTCCGTGCAAGCCCAGTCATCTGCAGGTCGGTGCAATCAGCAAACGCGGTCCCCAAGATGGTCGTGATCGACGCGTTGTCCTCGAGCCCGGTTGACGTCAGGGCAGTACATCCGTCATAGCATTCCCAGCTTAGAATCGTGATGCTGGTATTTCCGGCGAGACCTGTTGATTTGAGGTACTTGCAGCCATAGAACGCATCCATGCCAACCTCGTTCACCTCATATTCCAATCCATCATTTTTATTTATGATATGGCTGGGCAGTTCAAGCTCTCCTCTGGACGATGTGTCGATTGCCGCCTGAAGGCGCACGCCGCTTCCTATCTCTGCCGTGCGATGATTCGGATCAGTGCTCGTGATTCCAAATGTGCAGGTTGTTGGCGTGCCATCTACTAGGATTAATCCTGTGAACCTGTCGCCCGCCTTTGAGACATGAAGTACCGAGGCTGGTTTGACGACAGAAAGAGTCTCAGAAACCTTTTCTTGGTCTCAACGCGTATTGTCCTGAACGTCATCCCCGTGCGAGGGCTTGACCGAAGAGCCGTTGATCTCGCCTGCCGATTTTCCGTCACCGGCATCATCCGCCCATGAGACGATCGGGGTCGCGAGCAGAAACCATAGAACGAGGCAAACAGCTGATATCGCTCGCAAAAGAGGCCGTACTCCTCGGAGGCGGCTCATGAGATACCTCCATGCCGGCATGCTGCAAGCGATTGATAGGCATCTTTTGCGCTGGGAGCGTGAGAGCTGAACACGATTCGCGCGCAGCAAAAGCCGGTCTCGGGTGAGACATCCCGAGGTTCATATGGTGTTATTTCTACGTTGAGAGAGAATGTGGAGCTGCGTGCCCACGCGACAAATGCATCAAGTGGTTCAGAGGTTGTTTCTATAGAGCCTTTTCTAGGAGCCCCCCCCCCTGTTATGTGTTCATGCAAGGAGCAGAGCAGGCATGCTGCGTCAGTCTCCGGTGTCTTTCTATTGATTCTGATCCCCATATTTCATCTTTTCTTTCTTGTTTTGAAATTCAGGACCGTAAAGGCCTTCAGGGGATGCATCGATGGATATTCTGTTCGAAGACAAGCTATATCATATGTTGAATTATCTAACTCTTTACATCTCTTAAATCTTGAGTACTGAACGAAGGATCGATCTCAAAGACTGCCGTACGCCTGATCGAGAGCATAACTCAGATCAGAGACTATGTCCGATGGGTCCTCCAGTCCAACATAGAGCCGAACATGCGTCAAATCCAGTCCACGCTTCAGCACTGTCTCGCTGTTGGTCTTTCTGTATGCAGGCAGGACTAAGCTCTCGAACCCACCCCAGCTTACACCGACCGATATAAGCTGTAGCGAGTTTATGAACTGCTCAAACCTATCAAGATCCGGGTTAGCAAAATCAATGGCGAGGAGACTGCCATATCCGTCAAGATACTTCACTGCCAACTTCCTTTGCCACGCATCTCCGCAAAGTGGGTGATGAATCTTTTTGATTCTGGGATCATTCTCAAGAAATTTGATGACAACTTTAACGCTGCACTCCAACGTCCTCATTCTGCATGGTAGGGTTCGAAGACTTCTCAGAGCAAGGTAGGACGTCAAAGGGCTTGCCGTTGAGCCCAGCAGCAGAAAACCAAACTCCTCGATTTGGCGAATGAGCTTTTTTGAAGAGATCACCGCTCCGCAAACAATATCAGAGTGACCGCCGATGTATTTTGAGCAGGACTGAATGGATATATCGACAGCATGGTTAAGGGGTTTCTGAAACAGTGGGGTCGCCCACGTGTTGTCGATCACTGTCATGATATGTCGCACTCTCGCGATTTTTGCAATCTTCTCTATATCGACGAGTTCAAACTTCTGTGACGACGGACTTTCAATGTAGATGATCTTCGTGGAGGCCTTTATTGCACTAGCAATCACGTCGGTCTTGCATGAGCTGATCGAGCTCCATGTCACACCATAGCGCTCCATATACTTCAAAAGTGAAGAAGTTGCACTGTATATCGTGTTCACAAACAGTACGTCATCACCTTGACGCAGAAATGTAAGCAGCGTAGCGCTTATCGCACCCATACCGGATGCGAAGACCTTGCATCTCTCCCCGCCCTCAAGCTCGGCGATTTTCCCTTCTAACAGTGAGGTGGTCGGGTTGGTCCCTCGCGTGTAGACATAGGAATCGAACTCATCGTTGCATGATTTCGCATATTCATCAAAACTTCCGAAGCGGAAGGACGATGTAAGGACAATTTCTGGGGACATAGGGCGATATAGTTCGCGGGCCTTGGCGACCGAATTGCATACGGTATCCAAACGACTCATGACAATCCCCGACTGCCGAGCGCTTGAATAGCTGTCTGCAGTACACTCTCACCGTCCATCAATCCGTACATTCTCATGTCGATCGGTATCACCTTGCAATGGACTTCTGCCTGTATCTTAGCCAGCATATATTTTACCTGTGGACCCAGCAGGATGATGTCTGCTGCGTCTTTGATCTGAGTGAGCGCGTTCACGGAGTAGGCAGCTATCTTGCACTTAATTTGTTGATCTTCTGCTGACTTCTTCATTTTTTGGACAAGAATACTTGTTGAAGCGCCTTGGGAGCACATGAGAACAATACTGACCATTTTGGTCCCCTCTCTAATTGGATTCGAGTTCAGATTCCTCATTTGCAAAACGTAGGTCTAGGGCCTTTGTGAAGGGAAGGTAAACAAGAACGGTTATCACAACGATGACCATCTGAAGCAGCGCCCCATTCCAGCCGGCAACCAGAAACCCACTGAAGAGAAATGGAGTTGCCCAAGGAGCTTGGACATTTGTGAACATCGGCATGATACCGATCGATTGGGCACCCATAACAACCAAGCAGGCCAGCACTGGTGTCAGAATCATCGGCATCAGCATAAGAGGTTCAAACACCGTCGGAGTCGCAAACGTCACCGGCTCGGAAATATTGAATAAAGAAGGGATGAAAGCAACTTTTGAGACGACCTTCATTCGCATCGATCGAGCCGCGATCAACATCGAAATCGTCATGCCGATCATCATTCCCGCTCCACCGATAGTGAGGAACTGGTCAAGCATCTGCACCGACCCAAACATACCCGTGGTGGCTGTTAAGTTTCCCGCATCCGCAAGCAATTGATTGCTTGCAGCATTCGCGTAAAGAAAGGGATAGATCAATGAATTGACCACTGTCGGATGGATGCCGGCCCACCATAGCAGACCGTTCAAAAAGGCAACAAGAACAATTGCCCACGGCTGCCCGATTACCGTCTGCAGAGGAGCTTGGATGAGCGTGAATATAAGCTCTGGAAACGATCCTGCCAAGATCATGCTGATCCCGTTTATGATCAGAAGCAGGGTGACTGTGATCACGCCTGGGATCAGTGCAGCGAATGCGCTGATCACCATTGGTGGAACGCTTTCTGGTAGTCTAATCGTGGCGTTTTTTGAAACGCAAAAACGAAATATCTGCACGGCTATCGTTGCGCATAGGATAGCAGTGATGATTCCTTTTGTTCCTAGCCAATCAAACTGCATGATGTCAGCAACCTTTTCGCCGCTCTCCATTACAAGCGACTTTGGCGTGACGACAACATAGGAAACGATCCCCAGAATGCCGACGGTCAGCTTATCGAGTTCGTAGCTTTCCGCAAGCTTATATGCCATGGTTCCAGCAAGCAGAATGCCCATCATATTAAATGTGGCTCGATATGCGGGCGAGATGAAAGTCGACCAATTGGTTCCGAACAATCCTGTCATGAATTGCGCATATCCTGGGACTGGAAAGTCGGTGATGAGCATAAAAACGGACCCGATAATCGTGAGAGGCATTAAGGTAAAGAAGGCACCTCTGAATGATATGAAGAATCTTGAATTGGTCGCTACTGCCAACTTTGGTGTAAGGCTTTGTTCAATCAATCGAGTAAGCATTCTGGCACCTCCGAAAGGTTTGGCTGATCATGTGTGTACGAATGTCATTCGAGTGGTGGTCTCAATGCGGAAATTCATTATCTGACTCAACCGCTTGAGTGTTGAGACTCTTTATAGAGCTGAGATTGATTCCTGTAAATGATTTGGCTCAAAACTGTGAATTTGTTACTGCCTGTTATCCGATAACATGTAATATAATTACCGAAAAGCGAATCTCTGTCATAAATTTGCTCATCTAGATTTTCGTTTAGCCGGCGATTTCTAATCTTCAAATGAGGTATCCATGGAGCTGCCCGAGCGGTTGATGTCGATCTGTTCCCTAACTGACGCCGAGAAGACAGTGGCCGCATTCATTGTGAAGAACAGTGACACTGTCTGCAGCATGCCAATTCAGGATCTGGCTCGCCGAACACATGCTTCAACAACAACTGTGCTCAGACTATGCAAGAAAATAGGATTTCATGGATTCAAGGAACTAAAAGCTCGTTTGGCGCTTGATTACCGCTCGCGCCTTGTCAGAAAATCTGATGTCAATATCAATCTGCCTTTTGATGAATTCGACTCGGAGATCGAAATTGCATCTAAAATTGCCGGTCTAACAAACGACACAGTTGCCTCTTGCCTACAGCGATTTGATAAAGAGGCTATTCGCACGGCTGTGAGTCGGCTCTCCTCCGCAAGTAGCATCGTTGCCATAGGCGTTAGCGATAGCTTTATTCGGCTGATCGATTTCCAAAACAAAATGCTGAAAATAAATGTATATGTCAAGATAACATACCAGCAACCTGACCAAGCCTATTTATGTACCCATGCACATGAAGAGGATGTAGCTCTACTCGTATCTTATAGTGGTAGAACTGCAGAGATTTTGAACGAGATCCGCATTCTAAGGAACGGGGGCGTCCCGATCGTCGCTATAACATCTGATCCCCTAAGCCCTTTGGGATTGGAAGCTGACACTCTGATCGAGCTTCCATCAGATGAAAACACCCAGATCGCCAATTACTCTCTTTCCTCCCAAGTTGCGATTGAATATGCCTTGAATGTCATCTTTTCTTGCATCTATGCGGCAAGATACCGCGAGAGCAAAAGCCACCTACTTGAATCGCGTAAGCTTTACCTCCATCAATGAATGGGCGCTTTTCAAGAATTTGGTATTCATAGATGAAAAGCCTCGAAACGCCCGGTGGTCAGCCTCCGTCGGGCTCGGCAGCCGGGTTGACCGGGTCGGCTAGCCGACCCTACGCGCACAGTTGAAATCCAATATTATCTGAACGGAATGATCACCGGGTACCAAACACCGGGGTCATCTGGAACCGCGCGGTTCGGTCGGGATGTGCGGTCGCGCACCACCTGCGTTTCGGAAAGATCGCCTCGGGCGGTCGCGACCCCGGAGGCCTGACCGACCTCACCGCCTGCAATGACTTCATGCTAGAGGAGGATGCGGTCGCGTGACAGCTGACGCGGGCGCTGGCCGATCGGTTAGCGGCGGCCGGTCGAGCGTGCTCGCTCATGGCCTCCGTGCCGGAGGACCGAGCGTACTTGGGTTGCGCCCGAGCAGGCCGAGTACCTAGACCGCTAACTCGAGACGTAGCGCACGAGCCATCCGCGCGCGGTGCAGATCGAGGCCGCGCCTCGATGCGGCCACCTCTGCGGTCGACCGCCCGAGGCGGGCTTGCGACAAGGGACGCCTCGCCCGCAAACTTGCCCGGACTCGGCCGCGCCGAGATGCTCGTCGCAGGCGTGCTCGGATACCCGCCGGTCAACGGGGGCGGCGCGCGGCTCCTGTCCCGGGTGATCGCCGACGCCTACGAGAGACAGTCGGTGATCCTCCCTGAAGTCCGTGATTCGGGAATGCACAACCTCGTTCTTCGCATCGGTCTCGATTCATCGGATGTCTGATCACCTAACTGTAATTATAATTGGCAGATTTACACCTTATCACAGACTCGTTGAGCGAAAAAATCGACTGTGGGCTTTCGTCGGCACGAAACGGATTCCACTAGATCCGTCCGCGAGGATGATGGAGATGCCGCTTCACCAGACGACGCGCACTTTCCCGCTGCGGTACCGAGCGTCCCTACATCACGCCCGGCATCAAAGCGAGTCGAAACTTGATGCGCGCCTCATCGAGGCGATAGCGCTCGATCAGACGCGGGCCGCAGCTCGCCGAGCCTATGCCCGCCTGCGCCCGGTCTATGCACACCACCGTCGATGGACTGCGCTCAAGCTCATGGTCATGACGCTTGCGCGTGAGTTCCTCCTGCGTGTAGGGCAGCGCTTGGAAGGAGAACGGATCGGCGCCCTCCGGCATGGCGATATCCAGAGACACCCCAGCTCCCTCCACGCGCGCGAAGTCGCAGTCGACGTGGCTGCCGGTCTCCTGAGGTCGGATATAGGGCTCGAGCAGCTCGTCGACGCGAGCGCGCCACAGACCGTACGAGCTTGACCGGCGCTTGTCCGTGTAGCTCTCATTGGGTCCGTAGCCGCAATAGCTCACGTATTTCATCGAGCGCGGCAGAAACAGCCGCACGCCGAAGCGCGGCAGCGATGGAAAGCGCCAGCGAGGAAGGCGCGGCACAACCGGATCGCGCGTGAGATCCAACGTCATGTCGATGCGCCCGGACGAGTGGAAGCTCCATATCGCGTGCACCTCCGCCATCGGCTGCCTGAAGGCTGCCGCCAGCACGATCACGCAATCGACATCGACTCCATCGACTGAACAGGAGACGCTGCAGAAACGACACCGCTCGCGCACCCGATCATATCCCGCTTCCTCCCATTCCTTGCGAACGCCGGCGTCGTTGTCGGTCGGGGCACGCCAGATGTTCAGTTCGGCAGGCGCATCGAGCAGCTCGCGATCGGCGATGCCCATGCGCGCGAGCATGCCCGTTCGCCTGTCGATGGCGTAGCGCCAGCTGCGCCCGGCGTCGTCGGCACCGAAGACGACCACCTCCCGCGCGGACTGCCTGACATCCACCCGAGCGCCGCCCGTTGCCGCAAGCACCTTGGCGGCGCGAGCGCAGCGCTCGTCCTCCGTCCTGATCTGAATCTCATCGAAGCCCAGCTCAAATCCGACAGGACGCACGGCATCGGCGCGACGCAGCAGATAGCGCACGATGAGCGTGGCATGGCCCGATCGCGGGATCGCCGAGATGATCTGCGGCAGCGCGAGGGTTGCCTCTCCATGAGGAGCGATACGGGGGAGCTTCTCCAGGGCGATCTTCTCGACCGGTTCCCCGTCGACCCGTAGCTCCGCCACGACGCTGAGCACATCAGCGAGATCGACGAAATCAAGCAGATTGCGCAGGCGCAGCCTGCCGACCGCCTGATCGAAAACGACGACTCGAGCGGGTCGAAAGACGTTCTTGAACTCTGCCAGACCGGTATGCGGCCGGCGGTCCGGCCAGACGAGACCATCGCACGAGAAGCTTCCGTCATCGGGAACCTCGCCGGAGTCGCCGCCGTAGGTCCAGATGCGTCGACCCTCTGCGGTGATACCGCGATCGATCGCATGGTCGCACCACTCCCAGACGAAACCGCCGACGAATCCCTCGTGCCTCTCTATGATCTTGAAGTAGTCCTCGAGATCGCCCGGACCGTTGCCCATCGCGTGACTGAACTCGCACAGGATCAAAGGCAGCTGATGGCTCTTCGCCCATCGATCTCCCTGCGACGCGCAGGGAGCGCCGCCCGGAGTCGGATCGGGTGCGCCTGCGGTGCGCTTTTCGGCGACGAGGCGCAGCCCCTCGCACTCGAAGTACGCTTCAGCCTCATCGTAGGGCATGTACATACGGCTATAGAGATCCAGATTACTGAAATCGAACGTACGCCTGTCATAGGCATGATGCGCGCCCTCATAGTGGGTGAGCCGATCCGGGTCGAAAGCATGCGTCCATGCGAGCGCGCGCTCGAACACCTGACCGTAGCCGCACTCATTGCCCATGGACCAGAACACCACACAGGGACGGTTCTTGTCTCGCTCGACGCAGCGTCGCACCCGGTCGAGTGTGGCCTCCACCCAAGCGGGGTTATCTGAAATGAGGGCATCCCAATGGTAGCGCGCCTCGGCCCACGATGCGCTCTCCCCCCTGTAGACATCGATGGTGCCATGGCTCTCATTGTCCGCCTCATCCATCACGAGAAAGCCCATCTCATCGAAGAGAGCGTAGAAGTGAGGCGCATTCGGATAATGGCTGGTGCGCACGGCGTTGACATTATGCTGGCGCATAAGGGCCAAGTCGCGGATGAACTGCTGCTGTGAGATGCAAAAACCCGTCTGCGGATCGCTATCGTGACGGTTGACTCCGTGCACTTTGATGGCTCTGCCATTGAGCCGCACCACACCGTCGTTCACCGATATCGCGCGCACGCCCACGCGCTCGCATATCACCTCGTGTTCGCTCATGAGCTCGAGATGATACAGATACGGTTCCTCTGGGTTCCACAGGTGCGCATCGAGCAGTTTGAACTCGAGACGGCTCTGCGCTTGAAATGCTCTCGATCCCGCATCACGCGCCGCTGGATCACTCTGCCCGGAGCATTCGAGCTCAACGCAATCGGACTTTGCCACAAGCAGTCCGTCCGCATCGAGCAGCCGACCGTGCACATCGATCGGCTCCCCCTCGGTGAAGCACAGCTCGACCGAGACCGCAGCGGAGCCGGTGCGGTCGATCGATGTGTGCACGAAGAAGTCCTCGATCGCGTGCATGGGACGTCGCACCAGGTAGACATCTCGGAAGATGCCACTCATGCGGAACTTGTCCTGATCCTCCAGATAGGATCCATCACACCACTGCAAAACGAGCACCGCGATGCGATTCGAACCTGCATGGAGCAGATCGGTCACATCGAACTCGCTTGTCGCATGCGCCACTTGGCTGTAGCCCGCAAAGGATCCGTTCAACCAGATGTAGAAGCACGAATCAACTCCCTCGAAGGCGAGCACGGTCCGGGGCGCATCCTCATCGGACTGCCATGTGAAATCCCGGATGTAGACCCCGCACGCCACGTCAGCGGGCACATTCGGCGGATCGACGGGGAACGGATAAGACGACGAGGAATACTGGTGCCGACCGTATCCGAACATCTGCCAGCACGAGGGCACGGGAATGCTCGCAAGGGATGAGAGATCGAATCCCTCATCGAAAAAAGCCGGTTCGCCGGCGAATCGCGCCGAAGCGATCTCCTCGTCGACATCGTAGATGCTGTCGTGATAGCGAAAGGCCCACTTCCCCGTCAACAGCTGAATGCGGTCCGAGGCGGCCCGTCGCTCGCCGATCAGATCCATCGGGCGCGAAGCGGGCATGAAATAGGCATGCGTGGGCAGACAGCCCTCATGCGAAACACTCAGATCGTGATAATATGGTGGAATGAACATCTCAGCCGTCCCTTTGCGCGTCGAGACCCATAAGCGCACTGAAGCGCCCTGAAAATACTATGAGAAGCATCCCGATCACCGCGGTGATGCCGCCCACGAATAAAAAGTAGGGAATCTCTGATCCCGGTTGATAGAAATTCACCGCAAGCGTCGTCAGGCCCGCCCCGGCCGATTGCGAAAGACCGTATACGGTAATCATCTGAGAGACGAATGCCCGCGGTGCCACGCGGGAAGCCGTTGAGAAACCGGTTGCATTCGTTATCGCCTCGCCGGCGGTCACGATGACGAAGAACATGACGAGCCACAGCGGGCTGACCTTGACCCCTGGCGCGAACATCGCGAACGGCAGGCACATGAACACCGGACCGATCCCCCAGATCACCGTCCCGATGCCGAATTTCGCGTGCGGTTTGGGTTGCCGATCCCCGAGTCTGGTCCAAAGCAGGGCCGCTATGCTTCCGAACACCACCGCGCACACCGCTGAGACCGACTGGAACGCCGCCGGAGTGAACTCCATGCCGAACAGGCTGCGATCGACTGTGGTCTCAGCATAGATGGCGAGGATGGTGGTACCTTGATTCCACACGAGCTGCGTAAAGCAGTTTGCAACGAACATGGGCAGCAGCGACAGAACGGCCAACGATTCCCCATGGGTCACCTTCTTGCAGCGAACGATGTAGATGAAATACATACATGGAATGACAACGCTTATAGAGCTTCCGAAATTCGCAAACTGCGTGATGCTTATCACACCCCAGATGAGCAGAAACCCGAGAATCGCGCCGAGAGCGATCACGATGGCCGCCAGACGCGCGATGAAGATCGATCTCCTGCTCGGTGACAGCGGATCATCTGCCTCTATACCTATCGAGCCGAAGAATTTCCGCTCCGTCAGCAGATAAGTCATCCAACCGGCGAGCGCGGATGCCGCCGCGACTGCAAAAGCGGCCTGATAGCCCCAGATAAGGGCAATGGTGCCCGCAAAAACCGGAACAACGGCACCGACGTTGTTGATGACATATCCTATCGCGAAGGCTCCCTCCCGGCGCGAATCCCCTCGATCGTAGAACATGCCCAGAAGCGCATCTTGAGCTCTCCCCTGCATCATCGCCGAGCACAGGAGCAGCACCTGACTGATTGCATAGCCCGCGACGCCCAAGGGATGAATCGCGAGGAACACGTAACCGAGAGCACCAAGGCCCTTTGCGATGCGCACGGCCGCTCGCGGACCGAGAATGCGATCGGCGACATATGAACCCAGAAGGCCAACAAGACCTTGAACCGCCCAATACAATGAAACGAGCTGCGAAGCCTGCGTTTGATCGAAGCCGAGCCCGCCCTCTGAGACGGTCGCATACAGATAATAGATGAGCACCGCACTCATCGAATAGTTCGCCAGCGCATTGAACATCGTCATGAAGCTCAACGTGCCCACTCCCCGTGGATGCCCCAAAAAGTTGCGCTCGGCGCGGATTGCAACGATCGTGCTCGTCTCTGCGTCTTTTCCCATGCCCCATCCCTTCATAGAAAGCGCTGCCGCTTATAGCTGCACACCAACCCTGGGCAGATCGCACGGTTCCGGTGCCCTCATCACCTCAGATCTCGAACCGTGAACGCAGATGGTCTAGATAGTGCTCGACATTCAAGTCCTCACCGCTGGCGCCACGAAGGACCTCGGGGGCGGTGAGCGTCTGTCCATGGCACCAGATCCGATCCCTAAGCCAGGTGATGATCGCCTCCGGATCGCCCTTGGAGAGACGCTCGAAGGCATCGGGGACCTGATCGCGAAGCGCATGGTCGATTTGGGCGGCATATAAATCGCCCAGGGCATAGCTGAAGAAATAGCCCACGCTTCCGCTCGCCCAATGGACGTCCGAGAGCACCCCTTCGCTGGCGCAGCGCGGCCTGACTCCGAGATAGGTCTCGTATCGGTCGTTCCAAGCCTCTTCGATGTCTTCGAGCGACAGCACCCCATCGAAGACGTCGCGCTCGATCTCGTGGCGGATGATGATATGAACAGGATAGGTCAGCTCGTCTGCGGCCAACCTGCTGACTTTGAGGGTTGGCTTGTTGAGCATCCGCGCCAGCGCGCAAGGATCGACGTCGGCGAATTCCTCGAACTCGCGCGCGAGCCCAGGGATGAGACGCGACAGGAATTCGGGTGTGCGCCAGATGTGATTCTCGAAGAACCGCGACTGACTCTCATGCATGATGCCCTCTACGCCGCCCCACAGACCTGCCTCGACGACGGCCTGCGAGCTCGACGACGCATACATTGCATGCCCCATCTCGTGCGCCATGGCGCGAAGCGTCTGGAACAGTGAAACAGATCCGTGCAGATAGGTGGATGGACGCGCGTCGCGCGGGCCGGTGCACACGGTCACGGGGTGTCGGACGCGCCAGCGACCGATGCGCTCGGAATCGGCACCGAGCAGCAGCGTGATGTCTGCGAGCAGCCGCTCCTCCGCCTGCTCGCTGCGCCTGTCGGCAGCAGCGAGCAGCGAATCGTCAACCGCGTCCCACGTTGAGCGCGACGAGGCGAGGATGCCGGTGACGCCCGCTTTCACCTTCGTGAACAGCGCGTCGAGCTCATCGGTTCGATAACTCGGATCGCAGCGCGCGAGAATCACGTCATAGGGCTGCGCATCCGCGTCGATTGCCTCGGCGATGCGGCGCTGGATATCGAATTGCCGCCTCAGCGCAGGCAAAAAGCCCTGAAAGTCATTGCGGTCTCGACATATCGCCCAGATGCGCTCACCCTCGGTGCTCGCGGCCGAAAGCTCTGCGGCGAGCTCGAGCGGCACCCTCGTCGCCTCCTCGACCCGTCGCGTGAGCCACCGAGCCATGCCGCGCTCCAGCTCGCTGGCGCCCTCCTGCTCGAGAGCCCCGCGCAGCGTACGCTCGATCTCGCGCGTCTCGGGGCACAGCAGCAGATCGCGTTCAAGTTCGATGAGGTGCTCGGTCGCGGACTGCTCGAAGCCGTATCCCGCGACGGGGCAGCTCCCGGACCAGCGATCGTAATACAGCGCATTCTCAGTGAACTCGAGATAGCGCAACCGCCGGATGCAACCCACCGCCCGCTTGCAAAGCTCTCTTGAGATCATGATCGCACCCCTTTCATGGTCGCACTCGCTATTCATCTGCGCTCGCAAATCCCATTCCGCGCTCGAGCTGTCTGCTGAATACCAGGACGGCCAGGCTGATCACGATGCAGATGCCCCCGAGCAGCATAAAATAGGGCACCTCGGAGCCCTCATGGTAGAAGTTGACCATGATGGTGGCCATGCCGCCGCCGAATGAACCCGTCAGTGCCCACACCGTGATCATCTGCGTCGAGAACGCAGCCGGTGCCACCTTGGCTGATGCGGAGTAGCCCACCGGGCAGCCTATGGCTTCGCCGAGCATGGCGATGAACCAGAAGCCGATTATCCACAGCGGGCTCACCTTCACGCCGACTGGATACAGCAGAAACGGCAGGCACATGAACAGAGGCGCGATTCCATAGATCATGCTGCCGAAGCCGACCTTCGCCGCGGCGGTCGGCTGTCGCTTGAGCTTGGTCCACAATAGCGTGCATATGCTACCGAACACGATGGAGAACACGGCTCCGAGCGTGCTGAAGATGGCGGGCGTGACCTCGATCCCGAACAGCATCCGATCGACGGTGGTTTCCGAATAGATGGACAGGACCCCCATGGCCTGTTGGAAGACAACGTTGGTGACCGCGGTGCACAGGAACAGCGGCACGATGCTCATCACGTGGCGAGATTCCTCGCGCGTGTTCTTCTTGCTCTTGATGATGTAAGCCAGATAGAACAGCGGCACGAAGATCGCGACCGTGCTCACGGCGTTCGCGAACACGCTGATCGTGACCGTCCCGGAGATGAACGCCCATGAGCCGAGCGCGATCGCTGCCGCGACCGCTGCCGCGAGACCGATGAGAAACGTCCGCTTCGCCGCAGGCGTCATCGGATCGTCGGGCTCCAGACCGATCGGGCCGAAGTAGCTCTCCTGCGTGAGGACGTACACGACCACGCCGGCGATCTGCAAGGCAGCCGGCAGGGCGAATGCGACGTGGTAGCCGCTCACGAGCGCCACGGTGCCGACGAGCGCGGGCACGGCGGCGCCGATGTTGTTGATGACGTACTGCAGACCGAACGCGCCGTCGCAGCGCGGGTCATCCAGATCGTACATCTTCTTCGTGAGCGCGTCCTGGCTGCGTCCGGCGGCCATGGTCCCGATGCACAGCAGCACCTGACTGGCAGCGTAGCCGAAGATACCGAGGAACGGAATGGCGAGCAGCGTGAAAGCGAGAGCTTGGATGGACCTCGCGATGGTGAGCGCCCTTCTGGGCCCGAGCACGCGATCGGCGACATAGGAGCCGATGAGCCCGGTGAGCACCGTGCAAGCCGAATACAGGGAGACGAGCTGGGCCGCCTCGGCTTGAGTGAGCCCCAGGCCGGTAGGGATCTGCGCATACAGATAGTACACGAGAATGGCACTCATGCCGTAGTTCGCAAACGAGTTGCACAGGACCATGAAGCTGAGCGATCCGACAGCCTTCGGATGTCCGAGAAATGAGGTCTGCCTTCTCAGCGCCCTCGAAACGTCCGCCTCATGCGATGGGGTCGCAACTGCCTCTGCCATAGATGACCACCTCTCGATCGATCAACGAAACACGTGGGCTCCTCGGCATCGTGTGAGCGCGCCGGTCGGCTCCGTCGGCTGAGAGCAGGGAGCTCTCCCGGGAGCCAACGCGCTTTCGCACCTCATTCGATGCGCCCCTTTGAGTCGGCCTCTCCGCCCATGCGGCGATTGAGCGCGCGAGACCCTGCGACGACAATCAGACCCATCGCGATGGTGAGACCTCCCATGATGAGAAAATAGGGAACCTCGCCCCCTGCGATGTAGAACTGCGAGGCGAGCGTGGACAGGCCGGCGCCGGTCGACTGCGACAGGGACCAGACCGTCACCATCTGAGTGGCGAAGGCGGCTGGCGCGACGGTACAGGCGGCGGCGTACCCGGTGGGGCTGTTGAGCGCCTCGCCGGCGATGATGAGCACGTAGAAGGCAACGAGCCAGATAGGGCTCACTCTCACGCCCGCTGGAAACAGAATGAACGGCAGGCACATGAACACCGGGCCCAGTCCCCATAGAACAGTCCCGGCTCCCACCTTCCAGGGATTGGTCGGCTGGCGATCTCCGAGTCTCGCCCATACGAGCGCAGCGAGCGAGCCGAACACGAGCCCCAGCACAGCTGGGATGGTCTGAAACGTCGCGGGACTGATCTTGAAACCGAGCAGATTCAGGTCGACGCTCGTCTCGGCGTAGATCGCCAGAATCGATGTCGACTGGGTCCAAACGAGCATGGACAAGCAGTTGCAAGCGTACAACGGCAGCAGCGCCAGCACGCGGCGGGCCTCGCCACGCGTTGTCTTTCTGCTGTTGACGATATAGATGAGATAGATGATCGGGATGAAGATCGCCGCCGTGCTCATCGTGTTCGCGAATTGCTTGATGCTGAGTGATCCGCCCATGAACAGCAGCGCCAAAATCGCGACCGCCGCCACGAGGGCGACGACGATACCCACCATGATCCGCCTTTTGACGGCGGCGGGGAGCGGATCATCCGGCTTGTCGCCGATCGGTCCGAAGAAGCGCCTCTCGGTGAGGAGGTAGCTCCCCGCGCCGAGCACGGCGACAACAGCTCCGACGGCGAACGCTGCGTGATAGCCTGCGACCAGCGAGATCGCTCCGGCGATAGCCGGCACTGCGGCACCGATGTTAGCGATCGTGTACGTGATGGTGAAGGCGCCGTCTTTGCGCTCATCGCCGGACTCATACATCTTGCCCATGACAGATTCGAGCGAGCGGCCCGAAAGCATCACGCCGAAGATCAGCAGAATCTGGCTGGCGGCGTAACCGGGGATGCCCATACCCGGTACGGCGAGCACGACATAGGCCACGGCCTGCGCGCACCGAGACAGACGCAGGCCGGCGCGTGGCCCCAAGATGCGATCGGCCACGTAGGACCCGACGAGGCCGGCGAGCAGCGACAGGGCGGAATACAGTGATATGAGCTGGGCGGCATCGGTCTGGGAGAGCCCCAAGCCGCCCTCGACCTTCGTGGCATAGAGGTAGTAGATGAGGATGGCGCTCATGGTGTAGTTGGCAAACGAGTTGCACAGCTGCATGAATGATAGCGTGCCCACAGCCTTCGGATGACCTAGAAAGGAGCGCTGCGTCCTCAGCTCATGCACCAGCTGCTGCTCGCTGAGGGTGAGGGTGCCTTCCTTTGACATGGCAACGTTCCTTCCTCCCGTGCGCCGCATCGACGGATCCCTTCAGTTCCAGTATGAACCGTGAATGTTATTTCATTCTCATGAAATCAGCAGACGGTAGATTCCGTCTGCGACTGAAACGGATGCGACGATCGAGAAGGGTGCCGGCTTCACGGTCGCGAGGTTGCTAGCGCACAGCGAACCAGATGCTCTCGGACACGTCCGTCCCATCGTTTTCTATGGTATGCCCGCAGTTTGCTTGTATGAACAGGGAGTCGCCGCGGCTCAGCTCGAATCGACGTTCCTCTATCGTCACGGCCAGCTCGCCGCGCATCACATACACCGCCTCATCGTAAGGATGCATCGCGACGGCGTCGACGCGTCGCGCGTGCGGCTCGATCGTGATCACTGAAAATGCGCGGTGGTTTGCGCCGAAATCAACGATCTTCATCTTCATAGAGCTCTCGGGGACGTCGATGATCTCGGCCTCCCCGTCCCGGACAATCTCATGGAGCGCGTCCCCCTCACCCAGCACATCCAAGATGGAGACATTCAAAGCATTGCAGACCTTTGTGAGGTTGGCGACGGTGGGGCTTGAGATCCCGTTCTCCATATTGGAGAGAAAGCCCACCGAAAGACCGGTATACAAGGAGAGCTGGGTGATGGTGAGCACCTTCTTCTTTCTGAGACTTCTCAAGCGCTCACCCAGTTGCGTGGCGGCACGACCCGCCGCGATATCTTCTCCCGGTGTCGAACCCGTCATGCAATCCCTGCCGTCTGTAGTCATGTTGATGCGCCCGTCCCATCGTCTGCCGACTTGGAGAGTATACGGCAAGCGCGCCCCCCGAACAGGAGCGCGCCTCGATGGAGGATTGACTCGGCTATCCGATGAACTCCCAATCGAATTTCGTATCCAGGTCATACACGCGGGGACGCCCGTTGATATCGTAGTCATCCTTACCGAAACGCCAAGGGCGCGGAAGACTTTTCTCGGGGTAGATGCTTTTCATGAGTTCATAACCCGAGGGATCGTACTGTTCGAGCTCATCGCGCGTGTTCACCGGACCGCGGATACCGTCCCATGTGCCATCGATGCCCTCCTGCATCGCATCGAACCACACCGTGGACAGCGTCGCGAAATACTCCTCGTAGTTGGAGATCGCATAGGAATCCGGCCACAGGTTCCGCTCGCAGGCACCCCGATACGCCGAGCGCACCTGATCGGCGCATGTCTGGTCTTCCAAGAAGTTGATGCCGACGAGATGGATGGCGTGCCCGAACTCATGGACCAAGATCATCTCGTTGGGATATCTCGTGGCATACCTTCCGGTGCGCAGTCGAATGAGGTTGGCCTCCGAGATCGAGCTTATCGCGTTTTCCGCTTCACCGCCGAAGCCCTCAACCGGACGGGTCGCCATGAGATAGCCCATGCGATGCTCGGGTACATCATACGCATCGTATTTGAGTCCGTACACGGCCACCTCCGCACCCCGTTCCTTGAGTTTGGACGCGATATCGCAACGCTTCTCCAACATGAGATCGATGATCTGCGCGGCGATCTCGAGCGTGTAGGATTGTATGACCTTGCTGCCTTTGATTTTGATACCGTCCCGGGTCGATCGATTGGTCGTGTAGTGGGGCTGATACTCAAGGTTGTAGCGCCGGGTGCAGTCGGCCGGTCGCGCGAGAAGATCGCAGACCTCGCCTCTCACGCGAACCGAGATCTGCGCGGCATCGGCGACATCGACCGGCGCGAGGAGGGCAAGCGTGGTGCAGCAGGTCTCCTTTTGGTACACGCATCCGTAATCCCAGCCCATATCCGCGGTCCAGTGCACGAGCTCGAGCTCCTCGCCATCGCGCATGACTGAAAAGTTGCGCTCGTCGTCTGCCCGACGCACCTGTGTGCTCCAGCACAGCTCGATGCGTCGCTCGTCGATCAGGCGGGCGCATGCAATCTCTGGAGCAGGCGAGCGATCAACTTTGGTATCCATGGCGATCCCCTCTCGTATCAGATCTCGATTCCGCTCTTCTGTCAAAGTTTCATGAATATGAAAATATCATCATGTTTTACTATCGGATCCATTCGACCGGCGTTCAAGGACCCTCTCGCAGACGGTAGGGAAGCCCTCCCGATCGGCAGACCGATCCGGAGCCCTCGGTGTTTTCGGAGGGCAGTGCCAGCGGGAGTCCGGCGGGCCGCGCACACGGGCAACGAAACCGTTGCCGAGATCATCTGAGGGCTCGGGCCGTATAATGGGTGCGCTCCGAGATCGTGATGAGGGCACGCCCAAGCGGAAAGGTCGCTGACATGGAGTTCTACGCAAGCTGCCCGACGGGCTTCGAAGACGCGCTCGCTACCGAGTTTCGCGATCTGGGGCTCGAGCGCGTTCGCAGACTGAAGGGTCGGGTGACCTTCGAAGGGGAGGTCTCGGATGCCTACCGCGCCTGCCTGTGGTCAAGACTCGCGAGTCGCGTGCTCGTCGTGCTCGCCCGCTTCGATGCCGCCGACGATCGGCAGCTCTATCGCGGTGCATACGATATCTGCTGGGAGCGCGTCCTCGCGCCGCGCGCCACGATATCGGTCTCGGCGCGCGGCTTCAACGAGCGGCTGCGCGATACGCGCTTCTCCGCCTTGCGCGTGAAAGATGCCCTGTGCGATCGAATGGTCGACGCGACGGGAGCGCGGCCGTCGGTCGATACGTCATCCCCGGATGCCCGCATCGTCCTCACGCTACGCGGCGAGCGGGCGAGCCTGAATCTCGATCTGTGCTCAGAGCCCTTGTTCGATCGCCTGCCACGTGCGTGCGCGAACGGTCGCATGATGCGTCCTGACTATGCCGCTCTCATGCTCGCGCAGCTTCCGATGAGAGCGGGATCCGCAGAGGCGCCCGCGCTCATCGATCTCGCATGCGGGGGAGGCGCCATCGTACTCGAGGCGGCCGGACTGCTCCTTGACAGGGCTGCGGGCCGTACACGCAGACGATGGGGATTCAAAGGCTGGGCAGCCCATGAGGACAGGACATGGGCGGCTCTGATCGAGGAGGCCGACGATCGCTCCGCGACGGCTGCGGCTGCCGTGGCGATGGGATCGCGGCGGATCAGCATCGTCGCCACCGACACCGATGCGAATGCGGTGTCTCTCGCAGAACGGACCGTGCGCGCCGCGGGTCTCGGGCACCTTGTCGAGTTCGTGCGACCTGAAGCGAACGCCGTGCTCGCGGCCATGAGTCCGTCGCCTCGAGATCCGGAAGCCGCCCGGGCGAGCGACAGGATCGATACCGGTATCATCATCGCCGACATGGCCGCGACGCCGCTTGGCCGCATGGCATCTGCGATCGCGCTGATCACCGGGGTTTGCTCGCAACCCGCGCTGAAGGACTTCACGCTCGTCGCTGTCGCGCGCGATGGGGCGCTCGAGGCCGCGATGGCGGCCGCGCCGGACGGGACGCATCAAATCAGGCTGGGAGGCGATGACGCGACCATCTCGATTTTCGATGCCGTCGGCAACACCGCGAGCACAGGGGAAAACGCAGGTGTTCGAGTTACCGGCAGCGTCGACATCGGCTGCGGGGCACCGATCCCCATACTTGTTCCAGGCTCCGAGCATCTCGCGCACCGCCTCAAGAAGGTCGCGCGGTTGCGCAGACGATGGGCCGCGCGCACCGGCGTGTCGAGCTATCGCGTCTACGATGCCGATCTGCCCGACTACGCCGCATCCATAGACCTCTACACCGCCGCGGAGGCCACAGCGGGGCGCTGGCTGGTCATATCCGAGTACGCCGCACCGGCCACCATCGAGCCCGACCTCGCACGAGCTCGCTTTCTGGACATCTTGCAGATAGCTTCGCGCGTCCTGGATGTCGAGCCGGAGCACGTCCACGCCAGGGCCCGCGTCCGCTCGCGGGGCGGCTCGCAATACGGCAGAAGGTCAACCAAGGCAGGCGGGAGCGTCCGCGATCGCACGGGTGCTGCCGATCGTTGCCTGCCGCTTATCCAAGAAGGCGGTCTCACGTTCCTCGTGAACTTCGACGACTACCTCGACACGGGAATCTTCCTCGATCACCGCATCACCCGCTCGATCATCCGCGAGCGAGCGGCGCACCGAAGGTTTCTGAACCTGTTCGGCTACACCGGTACCGCCACCGTCTACGCGGCAGACGGCGGGGCCGACGAGACGCTTACCGTCGATCTGTCGAACACATACCTCGACTGGGCCGAAGAGAACATGGCGCGCAATGGTTTCACCGGAGATGAACACGGCTTCATTCGCGCTGACGCGAGAGCCTTCATCGACGAGATGCGCCGGTGCCGCGAGCTCTGGGATCTGATCTTCTGCGATCCGCCGACGTTCTCGAACTCGACGAAGATGGGCGGAAGCACCTTTGACATCCAGCGCGATCACGTATCGCTTCTCATCGGCGTCGCGCATCTGCTCGCTCCCGGCGGTCAAGCCGTTTTCTCGACCAATCTGCGCACGTTCAGATTGGATGTGCACGCGCTCGAGCGGGCGGGAATCGAGATCAGAGACATCACAGCCGAAACCATACCGGAGGATTTCGCTCGGAACCCCAGAATCCACCACTGCTACATCGTGGATCGATCATCTGATGTGGACGATGAGGCGTCATGGGTATAGACGCTACTGACGACGCGTCCCGAGCCCGCTGATGCGGCTTGCGCGCATGCGATTCTTTATCGCCATCATACCAGCTCGATCGCATGGCGCGCTATCGACCTAACGACTATAATGTCGTGTCGTCGAAAATGAGAAGAGATGCGGTGACGCAGAATATCTGCTGCGAGCGTTTGACAACATCCAATCTGAGGAGCATCCCCCGATGTCGATTCCACCCGAGATAGAGCCTCCCGAGCCCATGGACCTGTTCGAATCCGATAAAACAGCGGTACCGCCCGATGCGGTTCCCGCCGCGGTCCTCGATCGCTCCAAGGGTAGCGCTCCGCGCCCGAAGCGAGCACCTCGGACCACGGCGCATCCGAGTGCGAGCAGAATCCCTATCGGGATCTCGGCGATGCTTGTAACCTTGGGCGTCGTCTACGGCGATATCGGGACATCACCCATGTATGTCACCAAAGCGCTTCTCGCTGGAAACGGCGGCATAAACTCGGTTACACAGGAATTCATCTTGGGTGCGCTGTCTCTTGTCATCTGGACGCTCACACTGCTCACCACGGTGAAATACGTCCTCATCTCTCTGCGAGCCGATAACCATGGAGAGGGCGGCATCTTCGCTCTGTACAGCATTGTGCGGCGGTACGGCAAGTGGCTGATCATCCCCGCCATGCTCGGCGGGTCGGCGCTGCTCGCCGACGGCGTGCTCACGCCAGCGGTTACCATCACGACCGCGATCGAGGGTCTGCGCACCATTCCCGACATGCATGCGATCATGGGAGACAGCCAGACCAACGTCGTCATCATCACCCTTGTCATCGTATCCGTACTGTTCATAGTCCAGCGCGCGGGCACGAGCCGCATAGGCAGGACCTTCGGACCGGTCATGACCTTATGGTTTCTCTTTCTAGGCGCGAGCGGCCTCATCTACGTCGCTGGAAACCCCGTGGTGCTGCTGGCGTTCAACCCTGCCTACGGGCTCTCATTTCTATTCTCTGCGAACAACCACGCCGGCGTCATGATCATGGGCAGCTGCTTTCTGGCCACGACCGGAGCGGAGGCGCTCTACTCCGATATGGGCCACGTGGGCCGGGGCAACATATACGCGACGTGGCCGTTCGTGAAGATTTGCCTGCTTCTCTCGTATCTGGGCCAAGGAGCCTGGCTGCTCGCAAACCGCGGAGAGACCCCCCTCGCGCGAATCGCCGATCTGAACCCGTTTTTCGAGATGCTCGGCAGCGGCCTGCGCCCCTTCGCGGTCGTGCTTTCGACGATGGCGGCGATCATCGCCTCGCAGGCTCTCATCACCGGCGCGTTCTCACTCGTATCGGAAGCCAGCCGGCTCGATCTCATGCCTCATATGCAGATCTTCTATCCGGCTGAGACGAAGGGCCAGCTCTACATCCCCATGGTCAACCACGTCTTGTGGATCGGGTGCGCGATCGTCGTCGTGTTGTTCCAGTCCTCCGCCCATATGGAGGCGGCCTATGGGCTCGCCATCACCATCACCATGATTTCGACCTCGCTGCTGCTGTTCTTCTTCTTGCACAACGTTTTGAAACTGCGGTTGCTGCCCTGGCTCTTCGTCGTCTTCTTCGTCGCGCTCGAAGGCTTCTTCTTCGTCGCGTCGCTCACGAAATTCTTCCATGGGGGCTATTTCACGATCCTCATGGCGGCCCTTATCATGGGTGTCATGGTGAGCTGGCTGGCCGGTACCTCCGTTGAGCGACGGCAGGCGACGCTTCTGCCCCTGCGCAACTATCTGAATCAGCTCGATCGGCTGCGCACGGATACAACATATGAGCTGATCAGCGACAACTTGGTCTATCTCACGAATGACACGAACACCGACTTTCTCGATCGCGATGTGCTGTACTCGATTCTCGACAAGCACCCCAAGCGGGCACGCGCATGGTGGTTCCTGAACATCGAGGTCATGGAGGATCCCTTCACGTTTGCCTATTCAGTCGAGGACTTCGGCACGGATTATGTGTTTCGCGTCCATCTGTTCCTCGGCTACAAGGTCAACCAGCGCGTGAACGCCTATCTGCGCCAAGTCGTCTCCGATCTGTCCGCATCCGGTGAGCTGCCCCCGCAGACTCATGACTATTCCGTCTACAAGAAGCCTGGTCGCATAGGATCGTTCATGTTCTGCGTGCTGAGAAAGACTCTCGCACCCGAGTCGGACGTCAACAGCCATGAGCGCGCCGCGATAAGCCTGAAATACGCGATCCGTCGCTTCGCGGGATCGCCGGTTCGCTGGTACGGTCTGGAGAACTCGGCGGTGTTCAACGAGTACGTGCCGATGTTCACCAAATTCAAAGCCGTGGACAAGCTGCATCGCATCGCCCCGAACGAGCGCCCTTGAAATCTTCGGAGCTGACGCGTTGAGTGCGCCTTCGGTCTGACCGCCCGAAGGCGCACGGCCAGACCGAAGTCGGACATCCGATATATGAGGCGCGTCATGCTCGCCTGCCGGACATGCCTGACCCGAGCATGCCTCGGTCGGCTCAACTCAGATGCAGTGAGCTCTTGGCCGCCGTGATCACCGTTTGAAAATCGCTCTCGTCTGGATGCGCGAGCGCCTCATCGAAATTCTCGATCATGGCCTTTGCACGCGCATCCTGCGGATCCTGCCCAAGCATGGCCTCATAGCGTCGGCGCACGGCGACATCCATCTTGCCCTGGCACATGACGCTGCCTGCGAGATCCGCATCGGCTGGAAGATGGCTGCGGACGGTCGCCAAGATGCGATCGAAGTAAGCTTGGCTGCCCCCGAACCCCGCTGTACCGAACAGAAAGACCCGCTTGCCCGACAGCGTCTGGAGAAAGCGTGCTGCATCCTGCGTGCAATCGCCCTTATCGGTCCAGAAACCGAACAGGATCGTATCGGCCTGCTGGATCATCTCCACGCTGCCGCACGCGGGCTCGCTCTGCGACGCGCCCTTCTCAGAGCAGGTCTCGCCGTCCGCCGGCGGAATGTCTCCGACATACATCGCCTCCGCGCGCCCGTTCGATTCGGCGAGCGCGCGCATCAAGGCGTTGCCCACAAGCCGCGTGTTGCCGCTCCTGCTGTTGATCACGATCGCGTATTTCATAGCTGCCTTCCCTTCGCCGCCGATCGGAGCTCGTCGCAACCCCATGCCCGAAAGGCGAATCCTGCTGATATCTTCGATGATAGGCCTTTCCGCGGACGTGTGCGCATGTGCTACAGGATCGTCACGCCAGCGCCTCGAGGACGCGAGGTTCTCGCGCGAGACGTCAAGATGTGTAGTTTTCCGAACCTTGTTCTCTGCGCAGACTTCCACCTTATAACTTCAGCCCCCACGGGTAGGACCTTGTGTACGTCCATTCATTTTCCAAAAGGAGGAAACATGGCCAAAGAGCATCAGGATTTTGGTGACAAGATGAGCGAGGTCGGCGATTCGATCAAGGACGCCGCGAAGACCGCTGGTAAAAAACTGCAGGATGTCGCGGGCAACGCGAAGGACGCCGCTCAAGATTCGATGGATAAGGCTTCGGGAAAGGCAGAGGAGGCCAAGAAGAAGGCGGACCACACCGCCAAAGACGCTCAGGGCAAGGCGGAGGAGACCAAGGAAAAGGCTGGTCGCGCTGCCAAAGAAGCCCAGAACAAAGCTGAGCATTCAGCGAACAGAGCCGCAGACTCCACGCAAAGCGCCGCCGAAAAGGCAAAGCGAAACACGCGGTGAAGAACAGCGATGTCACCGGCCGAGATCGGTGACATCGGCAGCAATCAAAAAAGACGTCTCCGGACCACGTGCCGGGGACGTCTTTTTGTATCGCTCTTCCAGAGCGCACGTTCAATTACGGCTGTTCCGCAGTCGCGAACTGGGAATTGTAGAGCTCTGCATAGGCACCGCCTCGGGCGAGCAGCTCATCGTGGGACCCTCGCTCGACGATGCGACCGTCGCGCATGAACAGGATCAGATCGGCACCTCGTATCGTGGAGAGTCGATGGGCCACGATGAAGCTCGTCCGGCCTCTGACCATCTCATCGAAGGCAGCTTGAACCTGCAGCTCGGTACGGGTATCGATCGAACTTGTCGCCTCATCGAGCAATAGGATGGCAGGGTCGGTGAGCATGACGCGCGCGATGCATACGAGCTGCTTCTGACCCTGTGAGAACGTTCCGCCGTCCTCGGAGATCATCGTATCGTAACCATTCGGCAGTGCATCGATGAACGCAGCTGCATGAGCGCGTCGCGCGGCACGCTCCACCTCATCGCGAGATGCCGTGGGTCTGCCATAGGCGATGTTATCGTGCACGGTTCCCTCAAACAGCCAGGTGTCCTGCAGCACCATGCCAAAGGCCCGGCGAAGGCTCGGGCGGCTGAGTCGCCTGGTGTCGAGGCCATCCAGCTCGATCGTGCCCGCATCGACCTCATAGAAACGCAGCAACAGGTTGATGAACGTGGTCTTTCCCGATCCCGTCGGACCCACGAGCGCCAGACGCATGCCGGGCTCGGCGTGCACGCAGATGTCTTGAAGCAGACGCCTGCCCTGAATGTAGGAGAAATCCACGTGATCGATGTCGACATCGCCTTTCGGATCGGTGATCTCGATCGCATCGGCTGGATCCGGCGGCTCTGCTGCTGCATCGAGCAGACTGAACACGCGGCGCGCCGAGGCGAAAGCCGTCTGGATCTGAGTGATCACGCTTGTCACATCGTTGAATGGTTTGGTGTACTGGTTGGCATACGACAGGAAGATCTGCACCTCTCCCACCGTGAGCGACGCGGGGACCCCGGTGATGACGCACATGCACCCGACGATGGCGACCACGGCGTAGATGAGGTTGTTCACGAAGCGCGTTCCGGGATTGGACAGCGAGCTCAAAAACTGAGCCCGCTCCCCTGCGGTATAGAGCTCTCGATTGATGCGATCGAAACCGATCTGCGCTCGATCACCGAACGCGAAGGCATCCACGAGCTTCTGGCTTCCGATCAACTCCTCGATGTATCCACCGAGTTGGCCTTGGATGCGCTGCTGCGAGGTGAAGCTTCTGCTGGAGAATCGTGCGATGAGGGAGGCCACGAGCACGGAAAGGGGCGTCACGAGCACCACGATGATCGCGATGGGGATCGAGATGGACAGCATGAACACGATCGTTCCCGCGATCGTGACCACACCGCCGAACAGCTGGGTGAGACCCTGGAGCAGACCATCGCCCACTTGGTCCACATCGTTTACGATACGCGATATGAGATCCCCGTGCGCATGGGAGTCGATGAAGGACAACGGCATGCGGCTGATCTTGTCGTTCGCGTCGATTCGCATGTCGCGAACGGTCTCGTAGGTGAGACGATTCACGCAGTAGCCCTGCAGCCACTGGAATGCCGCCGCCCCGAGGCTCGCCGCGACGAGCCGCTCGAGCAGCGGTACAAGTGTCTGAAAATCGACGCGCCCCGCAGCGATCATGCAGTCGATCCCCTGTCCGACGAGGATGGGCACGTAAAGCTGAAGCAGCACAGATATCACTGCCGAGACGAAGGAGACGACGAAGGACATCATATGCGGTCGCACGTAACGAAGCAGCCTGCGGCTCACCTGAGCGACCGGCATGCGAGGCGCACCGCCTCCGCGCGGATCTGTCGCGCTCGACGTGCGCCCGGAAACGTTGGAAGCCACCGTGGATGCCGATCCGGCTGATTCATATGGATTCATCGCGTCGTCCCCCATCAGGTCTTTGAAGCAGGCGGTGCGGATGCTGCCGACGGCTCATCGATGGCTCCAGAGGTCGGCTCGGCTGCGTTCGACTGCTCCGAAGTCGCCTCGGCCGCCTCACCGAGCTCATCGGGACGCAGCTGCGACAACCCGATCTCGCGATAGAGCCGCGATGTGCGCAGCAGCTCCTCATGCGTGCCGAGCGCCGACACGCGTCCATGATCGAGCACGCAGATGACATCGGAGTCGCGCACTGCCGAGACGCGCTGCGACACGATGACGCAGGCGAGCGGCGGTATCGCAGATGATGTCATCTGTTCTTGCCTGCTCATCGTCAGAATCGCTCTGCGCAAGGCGGCATCCGTCTTGAAATCGAGTGCAGAGGCCGCATCATCCAAGATCAGCAGTCTCGGTGAGCCCACCAGTGCTCGTGCTATCGTGAGCCGCTGCCGCTGACCGCCGGAAAAGTTCCTGCCACCGGCCTCGACGGTACTGTTGAGTCCGTCTTCCAGGTCTCGAACGAACTCACCGGCCTGAGCGATATCGAGCGCGCGCCACAGCTCATCGTCTGAGGCGCTCTCGTCGCGCCATCTGAGATTGGATGCGATGGTGCCGGATACGAGCGAGGCCGACTGGGGAACGAGACCGATGGCGCGGCGCAGCCGAGCGAGCGGCCAATGGCGAACGTCCTCGCCGAGCACCTCGACCGATCCCGCTCTCACATCATACAGGCGAGGAATGAGTGAGATGAGCGTTGATTTGCCCGATCCGGTCCCCCCGATCACGCCGAGCGTCTGCCCGGGAAAAAGTTCGAGGGTCACGTCATCGATCGAGTTGACGGTCGAGCCGGGATACGCGAACGTGGCTCCCCTCATGCGCAGCGCCGCAACCGAGGAGGAACTCGACGACTCCACGGGCTCGCCGCCGGCGTCGGTGATGCTCGGTTCACATGCGAGCACCTCGTTGATGCGTGAAGCGGACGCACCAGCCTTCGTGAAGACCACGACGAGATTGGCCACATACACGATCGAGAGAAGCGTCTGCATCATATAGTTCACAAAAGCCATGACCTCACCCTGGGTGAGGGAGCCCACGTTCACCTGAATGCCGCCTTGCCACAGGATGGCGCAGATAGCGAGATACATGATAAAGAACGTGACGGGATTCAGAAATGAAGAGAGCCTGCCCACGGCGATAGCGGTCGACGCTTGATCGAATGACGCGTCGTGGAATCGCTCGCGCTCGTGGTCCTCCCGCACGAATGCGCGAATGACCCGGATGCCCGAGATGCCCTCGCGCGTGATCAGACCGATCCGGTCGAGCTTTCTCTGCATGCTCTTGAAGTACGGCACGCACCTTGCCATGACCACCCAGAAGATCACGCCGATCAAAGGCGTGGAAACCAGAAAGACCAGTCCGAGCCTCACATCGATGAGCAACGCCGCGACCATTGATCCGATGGCGAGAAACGGCCACCTGACAAGCTGACGTATGCCGAGCGCGATGGCGAGCTGCACCTGGTTGACATCGTTGGTGATGCGCGTGATGAGCGATGGAGTACCGAAGCGATCCAACTCGGCATAGGAGAACTCGTTGACGCGCCTGTAGAGGCTGTGGCGGATATCGGTGCCGATACCTTGAGAGGCGCGCGACGCCATCTTCTGGCACACGAGTGTGAAGGCGAGCCCTACCGTAGCCATCGCGAACAGCGCAAGTCCATAGCCCCAGATGGAACCGAGATCGCCCTCACCGACGCCCTCATCGATCATGCGCGCGATGACCAAGGGGGTCAGAAGATCAAATATGGCTTCGAGCAATTTGGTGGCAGGACCCAGAATCATGAAGCGCCGGTACGATCCGGCAAAGCATCGTAGCAGTTTGAGCATGATAAGCCCTCGGCTATCGGAACGGTCGGATATCCTGAGCAATCCGCGAATGACTCGCTGCGCGATGCGACGAGAAATCGAGCACGGCACCGCATCGCAGCGTCCAAGAGTCTCACAAGAATCGCCGCTGTGCCCTCGATGGATTCGGGTGCCCGTCAGAGGCCCCTTATGGCTGCTTCCTTCCGGACCTGACCAGGTTCGAGACATATCGTCACCCGAACCCATCGAATGCGCAGTTCTCCTCGGCGAAGATTGCACATCTGCACTATAGTACCCCCTTCATCCCTTCGCGTCGAGTGAAATCCCGTCACGAGAGGCTGGGTTCCCACTCCGCGATCAAGTTCCGCCTTGCTCATCGCATGCCGCGAAAACCGATCACTTGGCTCTCCGCCCGCGAAGATCGGCGAAAAACGTGGTCAGCAGATCGGAGCACTCCTCTCGCTCGACATCTCGCGTCACCCCAAACGCATGATTCAGTCGAGGATCGCGGCTCACATCGAAAAGCGTCCCGAGCGCGCCGCCCTTGGGATCGCTCGCTCCGAAGACGCAGCGATCGATGCGGGCGTTGACCATGAGACCCGCGCACATGAGGCACGGCTCGACGGTGACATAGACCGTGCATCCCGTGAGCCGCCAGCGTCCGAGGACGGCCGATGCCTTGAGCATCGCCACGAATTCTGCATGCGCCGATGGATTTCCATCAAGTTCTCGCCGATTGTGCGCTCGAGCGATACAGTCTCCCTCATAGACCACGGCGGCTCCGATCGGCACCTCGCCGAGTTCGGCGGCCATGCGCGCTTGCGCGAGCGCCTCTCGCATGAAGCGCGCGTCATCCGGATGCGCGTCCAGCACATCCGACGCTGTCTTATCCATGCTCCCTCCTCACGTGTTACTCCAGATCAAACGA
Organism: Coriobacterium glomerans PW2; assembly: GCF_000195315.1. Classification (NCBI taxonomy): domain Bacteria; kingdom Bacillati; phylum Actinomycetota; class Coriobacteriia; order Coriobacteriales; family Coriobacteriaceae; genus Coriobacterium; species Coriobacterium glomerans. Next base: position 96,589 of record NC_015389.1, on the reverse strand, counting down.
TGGTATCATTACCTTGCACGGAGAGATGGCAGAGCGGTTGAATGCGGCGGTCTTGAAAACCGTTAGGCGCGAGAGCGTCTCGGGGGTTCGAATCCCCCTCTCTCCGCCACGTCACGTGGGTGCCGACGCACCCAGAAAGGGAACATCATGACTCCCATCATCGTCGTCATCATCGTCGTCGTGCTCATCGGCATCGTCGTCGCCGGCATCTACAACAACATGGTCACGCTGAGAAATCGCATCGACAACGCTTGGCAAAACATTGACACGCAGCTGCAGCGTCGATTCGATCTGATCCCCAATCTGGTCGAGACCGTGCGCGGCTACGCCTCACACGAGAAGACGACGCTGGACGCCGTGACGCGCGCCCGAAACGCCGCCGTCAGCGCCGGCAGCCCCGAGGACAAGATGGCCGCGGACAATGTCCTCACCGGTGCTCTGCGCCAGCTGTTCGCTGTCGCAGAGGCCTACCCCGACCTCAAGGCCAATCAGAACTTCATCCAGCTGCAGGGATCGCTCGAAGACACCGAGAACAAGGTCTCCTACGCGCGCCAGAGCTATAACGACTGCGTATTGTCCTACAACAACGCGATCCAGACATTTCCCGGCAACATCTTCGCCGGGGTGTTCCAGTTTCGCGAGCGCAAAGGGTTCGAGGCGGAGGAGTCATCCCGCGATGTGCCGCATGTGAAATTCTGACGGCGGACGCCTCGAGGTGCGCGCGATTCTAGGATTCTAGCGAATCGTGTGGACCCACCCGTGGACATCCTCCAGAGCACCCTCTTGGATACCGGTGAGCGTCTCTCGCAATCTGCCCATAACCGGACCCATCTCATCGTGGCCCTGCGGGAAGACCACCACGATATCGCCGTTGTGGATCTCTGCGACCGGGGAGATGACTGCAGCGGTGCCGCAAAGCCCGCACTCAGCGAAGCCCCCTTCGGCGACCTCATGCCAGCTGACGGGACGCTCGATGACCGGCATGCCCAGATCCTGTGCGACCTGCACAAGTGACCGGCGTGTTATGGAATGCAGGATGGAGTCCGTCGGCGACTGCGGAGCCACGAGCGCTCCATCTGCGGTGACGAACAGAACGTTGGCACCCCCGGTCTCCTCGACATAGGTGCGCGATTGAGCATCCAGATACAGATTCTCGTCAAAGCCGGCCCGATGAGCATCCATCGTCGCCTTGATGCTCATACCGTAATTGAGTCCGGCCTTGATGTTGCCGGTTCCGTGCGGAGCGGCGCGGTCATAGGGCGACACCGTGAGTCGGATCGGTCTGATCCCACCCTTGAAGTATGGGCCGACAGGCGTCACCAAGATCCGAAACTGATAGGCGCTCGCGGGAGCGACGCCCAAGACCTCACCGGTGGCGATCATGAAGGGACGAACATAGAGGGTTGCTCCCGATCCGTACGGAGGCACCCAGCAAGCGTTTGCATCGATGACCTGCTCGACCGCAGAGACGAAGCGCTTCTCCGGGAAGGGGGGCATCTCGAGACGTGTCGCCGAAGCGCTCATGCGCACCGCGTTGAGTTCAGGTCGAAAGCACACGATGCCGCCATCTGCTGTCGCATATGCCTTGAGTCCCTCGAAGCACTCCTGACAGTACTGATAGATCCCGGCGCACTCGGAGAGCGTGATCGTGTGCTCGGATGTCAGGCACCCGGCATCCCATGCACCGTCGGACCAGTTCGAAACGTAGCTGTAATCGGTGCTTTGATACGCGAAGTCCAGGTTTTCCCAATCCAGATTCTTGATTTGCGTCATCACGATCGTCCCTTCGTGCGCGTGCTGCTCCTATGAGTGCATTCTACTCCGGCTGGAGCGAAGCGACCGATGAGTTCATACGGTTGCAACAGTCTGCCGGAAACGCGTCTGCGTCCCGATCACGCGAGGCGCGCCTCAGGCGTCGGGAGCCGATCGATCCTCCGACTTGCGGGACAGTCTGGAGCGCACAAGACCTGCGATCATGGGCAGGACCGACACGGCCACGATGGCCACGATCAGTACCTCGAAGTGCTCCTCCACGACGGGAATGCCGCCGAAGAAATATCCCATCAGCACGAACATGCTCGACCAGGTAATCCCGCCGAGCATGTTGAACAGAATGAATGAATGCCACTGCATGCCGCCGATGCCGGCGAGAAACGGGACGAACGTGCGGATGAATGGAAAGAAGCGACCCAGAAATATCGCGAGTCGGCCCCAGCGATCCAGAAAGGCCTCGCTCTTGGCGATCCGCTCGGGTGTCATCGCTCGGATCCTGCCCGATGCGATGATTCGGCTGCCGAAGAAATGGCCGATGAAGAAGTTGCACTGATCGCCTGCGATCGCAGCGGTCCATACGATCAGCAGCAGCGCAAAGATGTCGATGCTGCCCATGTGCGCGAAGAAACCGGACGCGAACAGCAGGGAATCCCCGGGCAAAAACGGCATGAAGACCACGCCGGTCTCTATGAATACGATCAGGAAGATGAAGCCGTAGGCAAACAGCGGACCCATCGCGATCCATGCGGAAATCGCATCCCGCGGGTTCTTCAGAAGCTCGACGATGCCTTTGAGCAATCCCATACGACTTACCTCGCTGTCCGGCCTCGCACCAAGAGGCGCTTGTGCTTGCTCGATCACGCGGCGCATGCGCGCCAGCGGACACGATCGTTCAGTATACCTGCTGCGCATATGATTTCCCATGCCGCGCGCCGCGCTCGAACGCATGCGCTTGGGACATCACACAATCATCGCGACAACCCGAATGAGCGCGCACCGAGAGCGATGACGCGGGTATAAGCATAGACCCCATGGCCATCATGCGCGGCGCCGCGCACTAGGATAAAACCTAGCGTATCGCTATACTTAAACGCGCGACAGAGGGGCAGATGAAGCGAAAGGTCGGATGATGAGGTTCATAGGAACCATGAGGGAGGATATCGAGACGGTCAAGCGGAACGACCCTGCCGCTCAGGGCGCTCTCGTGATCTTTCTATCCTACCCCGGGCTTCACGCCAAGTGGATGCACGCTCCTGAGCGGTGGCTGTGGAGACATCGTCTGCGCGGACCCGCGCGCATCCTGTCGCAGATCACGCGCCTCGTCACCGGCGTTGAGATACATCCGGCTGCGAAAGTGGGACGTCGGCTGTTCATCGACCATGCGGCGGGCGTCGTGATCGGCGAGACGGCGAGCCTGGGCGATGACTGCGTGCTCTATCAAGGCGTGACCCTGGGCGGCACCGGTCGGGAGAGCGGCAAGCGCCATCCCACCCTCGGTGACGGTGTCATGGTCGGTGCCGGTGCGAAGGTGCTCGGCAGCATCCGGATCGGATCGGGTGCAAAGATCGGGAGCAACTCCGTGGTCGTGAAGGACGTGCCCGATAATTCCACCGTCATCGGTATCCCCGGCAGGATCGTGCGCCGAAACGGCCGGCGCATCGCACGGGAGACACTCGATGAGCGCCCTGGACTCATGCGCGCGACGGCCCCGGATGAGGAGGAAGTGCTTTGGAACCGACGGGCGATCGCGCGGGCCTGCAAGAGAATCGAGCAACTCGAAAAGGAAGTTGCGAATCTGCAAGAGGCTGTCGAGCGGCTCGCCCGAACCAAGACCTGCACGGGCGCTCAGAGCAGCGAGCGACGCGGCTCGCAAACGGGCGCTGTCGCGGCGGACGCACCGACGGCCCGCGCTTGAGGAAGCGGGGATGTCCGCGCGCTCGATAAGAAAAACGTCGACGAAAGGAGAAACATGACGGGAAATCCACTTGTCATCATCGCTCACCCCCACCTCCACGGGAGCTCGCGCGTGAACAGACGATGGCTTTCTGAACTGCGCGCGCATTCGAATGAGTTCGATGTGCGCGATCTGTACGCTCTGTATCCAGACGGGCAGATCGACGATGATGCCGTCGCCGACGAGCAGGCCGCACTCGAGTCACACGATCTGATCGTCTTCCAGTTCCCCGTCTACTGGTACAGCTGCCCGGCTCTGCTTCGCACGTGGATGGACCGCGTTCTCGCATTCGGTTGGGCCTACGGTGGCGATCGCGCGCTTCCCGGTGAGCCCGGGCGCAAGCTCGCGGGCAAGCGCTTCGCCTTCGCCACGAGTGCCGGTGATTCCGCAGCAAACTACAGCGCGACCGGTGCCGCCGGATTCACGTTCGATGAGATCATGGTTCCCTTCCGCGCGACCGTCAGATTTCTCGGCGCCACATGCGAGACCCATGCGTTCACATTGTTCGCAACCGAAAACGACATCACGGACAGCGACGTGGAGGCGAGCGCGCACTCCTATCTCGCTTGGCTGCGAGACATCGCTCGGAGAGACGATATCGCAGGCGAACGGTCGGCCGTCATGCCACAGCCATCGACGCGACCCATGGGCGAGACGGCACTCTGATACAAAAGAAACGGGATTTTAGCCATTGCCGAACCTCTGAATAGGGAGCATCGGGAATCTGAGTATTCGGTGAGAGCGAAACGCCTACCAGCCGGGTGGCACCACCCACCTAAAAGTTCGGATCCAAGACCGCGATCCGCGGTTAACTGAAGGTCTCTGGTTTTACTGGCACCGTGCCGCGATCTCGGCACACGATGACGGGAGACACCCATGGGCTTCAAGGCAGTAGAAGCAATCGATATAGACTTCGAGAAGTTTCTCGCGTACCTACGCTCCAAGACGCGCGTGTTCATGGATATCGACGATGATCAGTACTACATCACTCACACCGATGGCTACTGGCGCGTGCAGGATTGCTCGAAGCTCAACGACAAGGGACGGTTCACCGACTGTACCGATCTGGTCACCACCATGTCCGAACTCGTCGAGTTTCCCTGGCGCGACGGCAGATCCATTCACGATATGTTTCCACAGGCGACATTCTATGAGTCCATTCAAGAGGGCTGGGAGATGTAGCTCCGAGCCCTCTTGCTGCGCTCTTTGCCGGCCGCCGGCTACTCCACCGTGACCGACTTCGCGAGGTTGCGCGGCTGATCAACATTGCAGTCGCGCAGCAGCGCGACCTCGCGGGCGAGCAGCTGCAGCGGAACGGTGGCGGTGATCGGCGAGAAGCAGTCGCGCACGCGCGGGATGTAGATCACATGATCGGCGATGGCGCGGATCTCCTCGTCGCCCTCGGTGGCGACAGCGATGATCTCGGCACCGCGCGCCTCGCATTCCTTGAGGTTCGAGACGGTCTTGTCGTACACCGGGCTTCTCGTGGTCACAGCAATGACCGGGAAACCGGGCTCGATCAGCGCGATCGGCCCGTGCTTCATCTCGCCGGCGGCATAGGCCTCCGCATGCAGATAGCTGACCTCTTTGAGCTTGAGCGCGCCCTCGTAGCAGATCGCCGAGCCGACACCGCGACCCACGAACAGGGCCGACTGCGCATCCTTGCATGCCAGAGCCGCCTCGCGGATCGCCGCGCCCTGCGTGTCCATGATCCATTGGATCTGCTCGGCGGTGTCGCCGAGCTCGTGGAAGAGCATGCGGACCTGGCCGCAGGTGAGCTTGCCCTTGACCTGTCCGAGCATGAGCGCCAGCAGCGTCAGGCTCACGACCTGTCCGATGAAGCTCTTCGTGGAGGCGACTGCGATCTCCTTGTTGGCCTTCGTGTAGATGACGCCATCGGCCTCGCGCGCGACCGGCGAGCCGATCACGTTCGTGATCCCGAAGACCTTGGCACCTCTGATGCGCGCGTCGCGAATGGCCGCCAGGGTGTCTGCGGTCTCGCCGGACTGCGACACGGCAACGACGAGCGTGGACGGCGTGATGATCGGATCGCGATACCGAAACTCGCTCGCGGCCTCGACCTCGCAGGGAATGCGCGCCCAGCCCTCGATCATGTTCTTGACGATGAGACCGGCGTGGAAGCTCGTACCGCAGGCGATCACGTAGACGCGATCGATGATATCGAGTTCCTCATAGCTGAGACCGAGCTCGTCGATGTCGAGCTCGCCGCCGCGCATGCGCCCCACCAGGGTGTCGCGCACGACGCGCGGCTGCTCGGAGATCTCCTTGAGCATGAAGTCCGGGTATCCCCCCTTCTCCGCGACGTCGACGTCCCAGTCCACATGGGTGATCTCCGGCTCGATGGTGCGACCCGCATCGTCGGTGTAGCTGATGCCCTGCGGCGTCAGCCGCGCGAACTGCCCATCCTCGAGCACCACGACATCGCGCGTCGCATCGATCAGCGCGATGACATCTGATGCCACATAGCTGCCGCGCTCTCCTCGCCCGATGATGATCGGCGAGTCCTTGCGTGCCACGACGATGACGCCGGGCTCGTCTGCGCACATGACCGCCAGACCGTAGGCGCCCACGACGCGCGTGCACGCTTCGCGCACCGCCGCATCGAGATCGGAGCTGGCGGCGTAGGCTTCCTCGATGAGATGGGCGAAGACCTCGGTGTCGGTCTCGCTGCGAAACGTGTGGCCGCGTGATTCGAGCTCTGAGCGGAGCTCGACGAAGTTCTCGATGATGCCGTTGTGCACGATCGCGATCCTGCCATCACAGGAGGTGTGGGGATGCGCGTTGTCCTGGGACGGCTTGCCGTGCGTGGCCCAGCGCGTGTGGCCGATGCCACAGGTCGATGCGAGATCGATCCCTGCGAGCTCCGACTCAAGACCCGAGACCTTGCCCACGCGGCGGATGACGTCGATCGTCGTCGCCGGTGCCGGTTCGGCGGCGTGCGCGCCGCGGGCGCCGGTGCGCTCGAGCGCGACACCTGCCGAGTCGTAACCTCGGTATTCGAGGCGCTTGAGCCCCGATACCAGAATATCCTTCGCTGCATCAAGCCCCGTGTAGCCGACGATCCCGCACATATGCGATTCCCTTCGTGCCGATTTCAATGAAGACCTGACAGATCGAAACACATTTCCCGCTCATTGTATCGAACGACGAGAGCAAGCCGTTCCCCGGCGATGACCGCTCACAAAGCTGACGGGTTTTTCCATAAGATCGAGCGAAACCCTGCAGAAGACAGGACAGGGCGCGCGACGAGTGCTCCGCGCATCAGCTAGGGGGCGCGCGGGCGCGATCCCTCAGAACCGCGATCCCAACATGATACAATTGGGCAGCTCAGCGGCCGCAGGGCTTCGTGTGCCCTCGGTCTCGTGATTCTCCGATGAAAGGCGGCTCATGTCAGGTGTGAAGATCATAGATGTCGCCCGCGAGGCAGGTGTTTCACTCGGAACGGTTTCAAATGCCCTCAACCATCCCGACAAGGTGCGACCTGAAACCCGTGTTCGCATCGAGGCGGCCATCGATATGCTCGGCTACACTCCCAATCAGAGCGCCAGATTGCTCGCAGGCGGCACGAACGCAGCCATCGGCTTGGTGCTTCCGCGCTTGAGCGAGGGCCTCAGCATCGAGATAGCCGGAGGCGCCCGCGCGGAGTGTCATGCGAGAGGGTACTCGTTGCTCATCGCAGATGTCGGAGGGGATGAGCGTCTGGAGCGCCGCTATCTCAGCTCGTTCATGGGAGCTCAGGTTGCCGCTGTTCTCATACAGCCGGTAGGTCGTGACAGCTGGTCCGCGCCCTCGAGCCCCTCTTCGATCCCAAACGTCTTTCTCGATGTGAAAACCGATGCCGCGGGCTGCTTCGTCGTAGCTGACAGCCAAGCGCAGGGACGCATCATCGCCGAGCACGCCCGGGCTCGTCAGGCCAAGCATGTAGCCGTCATCGGTCGCTCTGATTCGTGCAAGCTCGAGCTGCGCCTCTCCGGTATCAGAGAGGCGCTGACGTCTCATGGCGAGATCAACCTCGAGATCATCGACGCGGGGGACGGAGATGTCTCAGGAGACGGATACAGTCTCGGTCTCGAGTTGGCACGCCGCGCGAGGAGGAATCGACCCGATTTCATCATCGGGCTCACCGACGTGCTCGCCGCCGGTGCGCTGGCAGCGTGCCTCAGGACGGGCCTCGCCGTACCGGAGGATGTCATGGTCGCGGGCTGCGACGGCAACCCGCTTGCCTGGAACGGCATGCTGGAGCTCACCACCTGCGCTCCCGTGGGATACGAGATGGGACGTCGGGCTGTGCGCGCCTCGATCGAAGCCATCGGCGCGAGGCAGCTCGATCGCATCGGCACCCGAGGCGCCGGCGCGGCCGCAGCCCGAGGCGAAAGGGCATCCGCCCACCGTGAGGAGATCATCAGACCTTTTCTGCTCGCACGTGCCAGCACCCTCGGTTCACGCGCGCGCGAAGGCGATGGATGCAGCTCGGCCACCTCGCATGTACCCGAGCTGAACCTCGGTGTCTATCTGTAACGAGATGCGAGTCGCCGCGGCGATCACTGGTCGAGTTCGAATTGAGGAGGTGTGCCGACATGCGAGACAAACTCAGGCAGCTGCATGTTCTGCTGCGATCGTTCGGATCTATCGCGATCGGCTTCTCCGGCGGCGTCGATTCCGCGTTTCTGGCAGCTGTCTGCGCGCGCATCATGGCAGATCGCACGCTGCTCATTCATTTGAGCACGCCGCTTGTCGGCACACCGGAGGAGCGTTCCTTCCAGAAGATGACGAAAAACCCCGACGAGGCTCAAGCGATCGACGGTCGAACCGAACGCGGTGCCGTCCGCAGGTCCGCCACAGTGCTGTGCGCTCTGCCGCTTCCCGTCGTTGAGGTCGCACTCGACCCGCTTGCCGACCCCGATATCGCCCGCAATGATGAAGCCCGCTGCTACCATTGCAAGCTCGCCGGCTTCGCCCGCATCGTATCCGAGGCTCGCAAGAGGGGCTACGCCGTCGTGGCCGATGGGAGCAATGCCGATGACGCTGGTGACTACCGGCCCGGCATGCGAGCCATATCGGAGTTGGGAGTGAGGTCGCCGCTCCTGGAGACCGGATGGCACAAGGAAGAGGAGCGCGAGCTGCTGCGCGCATGGGGCTACCCGGTATGGAATCTGCCCTCGGGTGCCTGCTTGGCGACGCGCATCGCGACAGGTGAGCGGCTCACTGCGGGCAGAATCGAGCAGATTCGCACATGTGAGGACCTGCTCGAAAAGCTGGGACTCAGCCAGGTCCGCGCTCGCCTCGTCGGCGACCTGATGAGGATCGAAGCGGCCCCCGCGGATCTGGCAAGGTTGCGCGCCGTCTCAGCAGAAGATGCATCCGACGGGCGCGCGCCGACGTCGATCTGTCCGCTCGGAGGGACAGACGATGATGGGGCCGTTGCTCTTCCGGCAGATGTCCTGCAACGTCTCGGTGAGCTCATCGACATCCGGCTTGATCCGTTCGCCCATCCCTATCGCAAGGGCGATATGAACGCCCAAGCGAAGCCGTTCCAAGGCTAAAAGGCCTCCACGATCTTCGGAGTCAGGCTTGAGACGACCTCCACGGCCACGCGCGCAGCGGCCTCGATGTCGTCGAGGGCGCAAATCGAGGTGGCCGTATGGATGTAGCGGCACGGGATCCCCGCGACCGCGCACGGCACATCGAGCAGATGCGCGATCCCCCCGTTCGTACCGCCGCCCTCCCGCACGGCGGCCTGCACGGGGATCTCGCAGCGCTCGGCCACGCTCAGGACATGTCGTTGGTAGCGCGGGTTCGTGATCATGCTGTGATCGAAATAGCGAAACATCGGCCCTTGATGCAGCGCCGTCGGCTCCTCGCTCGCCGGCGTGAATGAATCGTCCGCAGGGCAGCCCTCGAACATGAAGGCGACCTTGGGATCTACGCGACGCACCGCAGCAGCTATGCCTCGCTCGCCGACCTCCTCCTGCGCGGAGATCGATCCGATGACATCGAATGGAAGATCTGACCGACGTGCGAGCTCGCGCAGTGAGAAGAGCAGCGCGCAGACGCCCGCGCGGCAGTCAAACGCCTTGCCGAACGCGATGCCGCGGCCGGCGTCGCAGCTGAAGCGCGTCGCGGGAACCACGGGTTCACCGATGCCGACACCGAAGCGATCGCGCGCATCCTGCTTGGAAGTCGCTCCTATATCGAGGATCTCCTCGAGCGCTCTCGATCCGCTTCGCTCGGCAGCGTTCATGAAATGCGGGGGTTTCACACCTATCGTGCCGCGGATCCAAGCACCGTCGACGGTGCGCACGAACACATCTTGCCCGGCGAGCGCACCCGGCGAGAACCTGCCGAGTTCCACGAATGCGAGCGTGCCGTTCTCACGGATCGTCTTCACCATGCCGCCCACCTCATCGGCGTGAGCATCGAGCATGACCACGGGCTTTTTCCCGCTGAACGTCTTGGGCTTGATGAAGGTGTCGAGCAGACTGTTGGTCGTTACGCTGGCCCACCCCGCGCTGAACTCCCGTGCGATTTCAACGACCTCGTCTTCAAAACCCGAGGGTGCCTTCGCATCGGAAAGCTGCCCCAGTACCTTGATGAGCTCTGTGCGCTGAATGCTCCATGGATTCTTTTCTCTCACGTCGAACGCGTCCCTTCTCAACGGTTTTCCTATCGCATCGGATTTTTTTGGCACCCGCTCCAACAGCATACCCCCTAGGGCAAACGACGATAGCATCGAGATCCTCAACTGGTTCATAGCCACGGGGCATTCGACGTGGGATGCGCGCATTCGGACACATCGGATGCTTCTGCCCTCAGATCGCGAAGGCGGTCTCGAACCGCCTCGATGAACGCATCATTGTCCTTCAGCGACACGAGGGTGTCATCACAGCAATCTATGCCGCGCACTGTTATATACACCCGATCGAACGAATTCGCCGTACTCGCGAGCAGACAGTGCGAGCGCTCGACCGAGCGTATGCTGCTGATCGTTATTCTGATGGTCATGGGACCATAGCAGATCTCGACACGGTCATCAAAGACATCCACGTGGTTGCGGATGAGCGTGCTGATGAGGAAGATCGACATCAGCAGCCCGGCGCCCGCGATCCACAAAGCCACAGGTGAGGGGATCAGCATGATGATGAACATCACGGCGGTCCAGACCAAGATAAAAGCGATGAACCACCAGCTGCTCTTGCCGTTGAACCTCGTCATGGGCTTGCCTTTCCACCCGCACTCATCTGGGAGCAACGAAAACATCCCTATGCTCGCTCAACCACTCTAGCACGCGCGCTCGGCGAAATCACGCCTCTGAACGGGGTATATCGATCATGGTGGAAACAGCGCCTCCATGTGGAAGGGGACTTGAGTCGCATCGCAACCGATACCGCGAAAGGAAATCCATGACGGAGAAGATGTCAGATCAGATCATAAGCGCGCTCGAGAACCGCTTCGCCTGCAAGAGCTATGATCCTGCAGGCCATGTCTCGGATAGCGATTTCAATACGATCTTGGAGGCCGGTCGGCTCTCGCCAAGCTCCTTCGGCCTTGAGCCCTGGAAGTTCCTCGTGATCCAGGATCGTGACCTCATAGATGAGATTCGCGCGAGATCTTGGGGGATCAAGATGGATGCCGACCGAACCGTGATCCTGCTGACGCGACGCAGCGTCAACGCAAGAAGCACGTGGGTGCACCGGATCCTGCATGACATCCAGGGTTATCTGCAGGAGGACGAAATCGCCCGCCTCGAGAAGCTCGAGGCGTTTCAGCGCGACGATCTGCACATCCTCGACAGCGATCGCACGCTGTTCGATTGGGCCGGCAAGCAGACCTACCTCGCGCTGTCCAATATGCTGACAACGGCGGCTCTGCTTGGCATCGACTCGACCCCCATCGAAGGTTTCTCAGCCGAGAGGATGAACGCGCTTCTCAGCGAGCGCGGGTTGATCGATCCTGAAGAATGGGGCATCTCGGCCATGGTTCAGTTCGGCATCCACGACCCGAACCACCGTCCCCACCCCAAGCAACGGCGCCCATTCACCGAGGTCGTCGAGTACGTTCGGCCGCGTCCCCAGGTGCGATCAGGCGTGACCGCCGGTCTGTGAAGGTGTCGCCGGAGCTGCCAGCTCCACGCGGATGTAGGGCGCCGTGCGACTCCGGGCGACCCGCGCCACCTGCTCGGGGGTGCCCGCAGCAACGATCCGCCCGCCATTTTGACCGCCTTCGGGCCCCATGTCGATGAGGTAGTCCGAGTTGGCGATCACATCCAGATCATGCTCGATCACCACGACGGTCGCGCCGTTGTCCACGAGCCGCTGCAGCACGCCGAGCAGCACCTCGACATCGAGCGGATGCAGGCCGATCGTCGGCTCGTCGAACGCGAACAGGGTATCGGACTGATCGCGCTTGAGCTCGCTGGCGAGTTTCAGCCGCTGCGCCTCGCCGCCTGACAGCGCGGGTGTCGCCTCGCCCAAGGTGAGGTAGCCCAAGCCGAGATCGCGCAGGATCTGCAGGCGAGCCGCGACCTTGCGCACGTCGCCGACATAGCCCATCGCCTCATCGACGGTGCACTCGAGCAGATCGGGCAACGCGATCCGCTCGGACTCGGAGCCGTCGGGCACCGCGCGCGTGATCTCGTAGGCCTCCGGTGCGTAGCGCGAGCCATGACAGGTCGGGCACGGTATGTCCACGTCGGGCAGAAACTGCACGTCAAGCGAGATCTGCCCGGTGCCGTCGCAGGTGGGGCACCGGAGGGATCCGGTGTTGTAGGAGAAGGCGCCCGCACCGAGCTCGCGCGCCTTCGCCTCGGGTGTCGCCGCGAAGGCGCGCCGCAGCTCATCGAGGACACCGGAGTAGGTGCTCACCGTCGAGCGCACGTTCACGCCGATCGGATCGGCGTCGATGAGGTTCACCTGCTCCACGCGCCCCGGCTCGATGCGGCGGACGTGCGCGGGCAGCTTGGCATGCGCCTTGAGCGGGCGCAGCGCCGGGATGAGACTCTCGAGCACAAGCGTCGTCTTGCCCGAACCCGACACGCCGCTCACCGTTGTGAGGCGACCGTAGGGGATGTCCACCGAAAGCGGTCCGACCGTGTGGATCGGTCCGGTCTCCATGTGGATGGTCCCCTCGTCGAACATCGCATCGGACGTCGCGCGCTCGCGCACGCGGACATGGCGCTCCCCGCTCAGAAACGCTGCGATGCGCGAGTCCTTCGTCCGCTCGACCTCCTCGACCGTGCCCTGCGCGATGACGGTTCCCCCCTGCGCACCGGATCTCGGGCCCATCTCGATCAGATGATCCGCCTCGCGCAGCACGCGTATGTCATGGTCGACCACGACGACCGAGTTGCCGTCCTCGAGCAGATCGCCCATGACACCGAGCAGGCCATCGATGTTGGTGGGATGCAGTCCGATAGAGGGCTCATCGAGGACGTAGAGCGCACCGGTCGTGCGATTGCGCACGGCGCGGGCGAGCTGGACGCGCTGCAGCTCGCCGGTGGACAGCGTCGCGCTCGCCCGGTCGAGCGTGAGATAGCCGAGCCCCAGCTGCATGAGGCGCTGAATCGGCTCGCGCATCTCCTCGACGACGCTCTCGGCGATGCCGCTGATCTCGTCGGGAGATATCTCCGGGACCCAGGCGATCCAGCCTGGGAGCTCGGCGAGCGTGAACTCAGTGACATCGGCCAGCGAGAGGTGGTCTATCAGCGGGGATCGAGCGCGCGCCGAGAGCCTCGTGCCGCCGCAGTCCGGGCAGGTTCTATCGGTCAAAAACTTGGCGATGCGCTTGAGGCCCTTCTCGTCGGTCACCTTCGACAGCGCGTTTTCAACCGTGTAGATGGCGTTGAAGTAGGTGAAGTCCAGCTCGACCGCCTCGCCGGTCTTGGGCGACTGGTACAGGATATGGCGCTTCTCGGCCGGGCCGTGAAAGACGATATCGCGCTCCTTGGCTGTGAGCTCGCAGAACGGCACATCGGTTCGGACGCCGAGCTCGCGTACGATCTGGATCATGAGCTTCCACATGAGCTGCCGCCAGGAGGCGACGGCGCCCTGATCGATGCTGAGCGACTCGTCGGGCACCAGGCTCGACTTGTCCACCGCGTGCACCACGCCGGTGCCGCCGCAGGTGGGACACGCGCCCGTGCTGTTGAACGCGAGCTCCTCCGCTCCCGGCGCGCAGAAGCTCGCTGCGCACACCGGGCAGGTTATGGGCAGACCCAGCGCGACGTTCATGGTCGGCGGCACGTGGTGTCCGTTGGGGCACTCGTGGCTCGCCAGGCGCGAGAACATGATACGCAGATAGTTGAGCAGCTCAGAGGCCGTGCCGAACGTGGAGTGGACGCTCGGCGTCGCCTGCCGCTGTCGCAGGGAGAGCGCAGCCGGGACGTGGAGCACCTCGTCGACCTTCGCGCGCTCATACTGAGCGATGCGCCTGCGCGTGTAGGTGGACAGCGCATCGAGGTAGCGGCGGGATCCTTCGGCGTAGAGCACGCCCAGCGCAAGGGAGCTCTTGCCCGAGCCGGACACCCCCGCGATGCCGACGAGCCTGCCGAGCGGCACCGACACATCGATGTTCTTGAGGTTGTGCACGCGCGCGCCGCGCACCTCGATCGTTGTCGGCTGCGGCGAGCGCTCGCCTGCGCGCCTGCTCGATTTCATGAGACCACCCCACTCCATCCGATGAGACACCCGTATGAGCGCTATTCTACCCAGCTGCGCCGAGCGTCTCGAAGCGCCCGCCCGTCGCCTGCGGCGAGACCGCTAGACGTCCCTGAATCGCGACACATCCACGCCCTCGAGTGTGAGCAGTGCAATCTTGCGATCGAGTCCGCCGGCGTAGCCCGTGAGCGAACCGTCGCTGCCCACCACGCGGTGGCACGGAACGATGATGGATATCGGATTGCGCGCGATGGCGCCGCCTACGGCACGACAGGAGATGCGCTCGGTGCCCGAGCGGGCGGCCACCGACTCGGCCACCTGCTTGTAGGTGACGATCTTCCCGCGTGGAATCGCGAGCAGCTCGAGCCAGACCGCGCGGCGATACGGCGTGTCGCGCATGAGCAGCGGCGGCATAGAGCCGGGCTGCTCGCCGTGGAAGTAACTGTCGAGCCACTCCGACGTCGTCGCGAACACCGGAAGAGCGCGCGCCTCGACCTCGTCGCCAAGACCGGCGGCGAAGTACTTCTGGCCTTCGAACCACAGACCGATGAGCGCCTCGCCGTCGCTGGCGAGCATGATATCTCCCAGCGGCGAATGGTAGGTATCGATGTAGTTCATGATCACTCCTGTCCGGTCGGTTTCGATGTGCGCGATCGCGAGCGCCGCGGCGCGCGGTCGCGCAGGCCCGGCACGGCGCCGCCCGCGACCGCCCACAGATACAGACTCGCCACGCTGCCGCAGGGGCTGAACCGTCGCCGATAGCGCTTGAACAGCGCGGGTGAGATCGCGCGGTGATGGTACAGCATGCGCAGACCCCGCTGGATCCCCAGATCGCCATAGCTCAGCACATCGGGTCGCTCGAGGCAGAACAGCAGGATCATCTCGGCGGTCCACACCCCGACGCCCTTGATCGCGACGAGCCGCTCCACCGCATCGGCATCGTCTAGGCTGCGGATTCCCTCCAGATCGAATGATCCGTCGACCAGCTGCCGTGCGAGATCGCGAATGTAGCCGGCCTTGCGAAAGGTCATGCCGAACGACTGCAGCTCCTCGACGGGCGTCGCTGCGATGACATCGGCATCGATCTCACCCAGCGCGTCGTGCATTCGACGCCAGATCGTCTGCTGAGCCGCCGTTGAGATCTGCTGGCCGATGATATGATGAATCACCGAGGAGAGCAGATCGGGATCGATCTCGCGCTCGATGTGCCCGACAGCCGCCATGACCGCAGCGAGCCGGACGTCGCGAGCGGCGAGATATGCCGTCTCCTGCTCGCCGTACCGAAAGATCCTCGCACCATCCGCGGTCGCGGCTGAGATGAACGACGATGGCGATCCTGTCAGCGGAGTCGTACCCATAGCGGTCAGTATAGCAACCATCCGCGCGGGCGCGAATAAGGGGGTTATTCTGACAAAGTCCACAGAACGGACGCCGGGAGTCCAGATGGGCAGCTGAAGCGTCAACGGCGTATCTCCGGTCTCGCCCCCGTGCGCAGGCTGATCGACGGTCGCCACGCGACGCCACGCGATTGGGTACACTCGTATCCGGACGAGAGAAAAGGGGATCCATATGAACGATTATCGATTCGTCGTCGACCGCAACGCCGTGCGCTATGTCGACGCAAACGGCACCAGCTGCGCTGAGGTGACCTTTCCCGACGTCGGCGACAACACGGTTGAGATCGACCATACCTTTGTAGACGATTCCCTGCGCGGACGAGGCATCGCCGGTCAGCTTCTCGAGCGCTGCGTCCGCTCGCTCGAAGAGACCGGTCGAAAAGCCATTCCGACGTGCTTCTACGCCATGCACTGGTTCGAGAAGCATCCTGAGCGCGGTGATCTGCTCGCCTGATCAGCAACGCTCTTCGCACGTGCCGTGAAGCTCGGAGAAGTCATGGTTCACGATGGACGTGTTCGAGAAGGCGCCGGTCGCGGCATCGTAGGAGAAGACGAGCACGCAGCAGTTGCCGATGTAGCCGTCCTGAGCGCAGCGCGCATATGCGACCCATGCCTGACGAAACTGCACCATGAGCGCCCCATGGGAGATCGCGAGCACAGTCTTTGACCCGGCATCGGCCATGAGCTGCGACAGCGCTCGAACCACGCGCCCACGGGCATCGCGCTTCGACTCGCCGCCGAACGGCACCACCGCATCGCCGGGGTCCCAGAGGTCTGCCGGTACATTCGCCCGCGGACCCGCCTCAAGCGATCCGTAGCTGCGCTCGATCAAACCGTCGAGCGCAACCGCCGGCGGAACGCTTCGTCCCCGCTCGATCAGATCGTCGCGGATGAGCTCCGCCGTCGAGCGCGCGCGACCCAGCGGGGAGCTGACCAGCTGATCGAAATCAGCTCCTCGGTCCGCGAGCCAGCGCGCGGCGATATGCGCCTGAGCGATGCCGCACGCCGTGAGCGGCGAGTCGCACCGCCCTTGGACGAGATCGGCCCGATTGAACTCGGTCTCGCCGTGGCGCATGAGGTAGAGGTGTCCCGTCATCGGATGATGTAGGCGTTCACGATCTCGCCGTAGTACTCGGTATGCAGATCTGAATTGGCTCCGAGCGCGGAGCCTGGCACCTGCGGCGGATAGTTCTTCGCACGCAGCTCGTCGGGCAGCAACGAGATATCTTGATCGCGCTCGTAGATGACCTTGCACTCGAGCGTGAGGGGAAGCTCGGCGATCGCGGGGACCGTGACGTCCAGACCCGCGACATGCGTGAGCCCGAACCTCGCCGCCTTGTCGATGTCGCGGCCGCTCGTCCTGCCGCAGCCCACGACGATGCGACGCACGCGGTCGTTCGCCTCATCGTCAAGACCGGCCAGCGGTGCATTGACGGTGAACTCGCCGTTCTTCGCGAGGATGGTATGGGTGTGGCGGTTCAGGCGCACGTAGGTGATGAAGATGGGCTTGCCCCAGGCGACGCCGATCATCCCCCAGCCTATGGTCATGGAATCGGTCTCGCACTCGGCGGCCGTGCTCAGCAGCACGCCCGGATTGAAGGATGACAGAATCTGCGGCGCATAGTGGAAAACGTCGATCTTCTCTCGGTTGATAGAATCCATGATGTCCTCCTGAACTTCATCGGCCACCTCAATTCAGCATGATAGCCGTTGCGCAGACATGGCCCGATGGTGATCACGATAACGACAAGCTCCGCCGCACAGACGAAGCTGCACCTGCTGGAGTTGCTGCCCGCCCACCTCAGATGAGCGTGCTGATCATATCCCAGGTGATGATCCTGCGGATCGCGCCGCAGGCGCGCCGCCGATCCCCGGACGCCACAGCAGCGTCAAAGGCCCGTTGCACCGTCTTCCCATCGATTCCGACAGCCTCGGCGATGTATCGATCTGAGTAAGGGTAGTGGTCCCGCTTCGATGCGAGCAGCGTAGAGAAGCTACGGCAGCTTACGTCCTTACCTCGTGCCATGGATCCTACTTCCTTCCGAGATAAAATGCCTGCCTGCATTGTACATCGTATCGTACGTCGTCGCGATTCCCTTCCGGAATCGCTCTCAAGGGAACGTCGGATCCGGAAGCGAGCCACATAGCCCGACTGCTGATTGGCATCTCGGAGGTGGACTGCACGTAGACCTTGACACCTGCGTGCTCTATCAGCTACTAATGATTGATAGGCAAACCTGAACGACTCGGGCCAGAGCGGGTGCGCGCGTAAGGAGAATCCGTTGGATATCAATACCGTTGCCACGATAATCAATATCACGACGCCGCTGGCCACGGCAGCCGCGGCAGCCGTGGCGGCCGCCGAGTACCTGCACACCAAGAACGCAGGAGAACAGGCGCGCTATATTGCCGTGTATCCTGTTCTCCTATACAACGCCGTCAACAATTCATGGGTCGCGCTTAAGATCGCACCGGCGGGCATCGCGGACATCGAAGAGAATAGGACGAAATCGATGGCCGTCGCTGTAGTGATAGAGAACAACTCTCAGCAGCCAATACGCGATTTCTCTGCAAAGATAAACATCGGGGCGATCGAACGTGAAGTCACCCAAAATGGCAATCGCGACGAGACGCGTGCCGAGACCGAAAAAAAGTATGATGTCGCACCTGAAGTCAACATGCTCAAGATCATACCTCCGGGTAAATGGGTCGTTTCTATTGATGAGACGAGCGACCGATCGCAAAAATCAAACTGCAACCAATGGCAAGGATTCAATTCCTTGGAAGATGTATTGGAGTTCAACGAGGGCACCACCAGATACAACCCGATCATCAGGACCGACGAAGACCCCCTTGAGGAATACAGCTTCATCGACAGCACGTCGCAAGTCTGGTGCTACCGAGATGGCAAACTGAACAAGATCAGCCGCTGAGAAGGAAGTGACAGCATGGAAGTCACCAGACCCGCGATGCTCTGCCCCGGCGATACCGTTGGTGTCGTGGCTCTGGGCAGCCCGATTTACAGCAAGGATGCTGTTCGCAGTTCCTGCGCCTGGTGGGAGGAGCGCGGATTCAAGGTCAAACTGGCTGAAGGGCTGATCAAAGACGGTGGCTATCTCGCAGGCTCTCCGAAGGATCGTGCAAAGGCCTTAAATGACATGTTCGCGGATAAGGATGTGCATGCCGTGTTTTCCGTGCGCGGCGGCTGCGGTTCGGCTCAGATCATCCCCTATCTCGATTTCCGGGCGTTCAACTCAAACCCGAAAGCATTCGTGGGGTTCTCGGACAACACCTCGGTGCACCTTGCATTCGCAGCGCTCAGCGATGTCGTCACGTTTCATGGTCCCGTATTCTCATACTTACGGGAAGACACGACGGAGTACACGGAGTCCCATCTGTTCAAAGCCATAGCGGGCGTCGATCCTCTGGGCCCAGTAAAGCCCGCGAATCCCGATGCAGCATTATGCTCGCTGCGATCAGGCGTCGCCGAGGCGCCGATCATCGGAGGCAATCTCACGCTTCTGTGCTTGAGCTTGGGCACGCCCTATGAGGTGGACACTCGGGGCCACATCCTGTTTTTCGAAGATACGGATTGCGAGCCCTGGATGATCATCAATTTCCTTGATCAGCTCCAGGCTGCGGGAAAATTCGACCGGGTGGCCGGTGTCGTGATCGGAGAACCGAAAAATATAGAGCCCGGCGTTTGCAGTGCCGCCTTTCAACAGGGGGAAAGCTTCCTAACCGTCGTGAGGCAGTTCTTCCGCGACGCCAAGTTCCCCGTTCTGTACGGACTGCCGCTGGGACACACCAAGGACATGGCCACCATTCCGCTGCGGGTGCCAGCGAGATTGGATGCAGATTCACTCACCTTAGAGATCTTGGAGGCTGGCATGACGGAAAAAGGATCAGGTCGCAAGCGCACAACGCACGAGACATTCAAAAGCAGGATCTATGTTTCAAAAGCAGCTGAACTGCTAGAAAAGGCGGTGCGTGCGTCGTTGGGCGAGGACGCATGGGAAAAGATTTGCGCCGCCCCCATCGGCGACAACGCATATGAGGCCTGCAGGGCGATGCGTAAAGCTCTGCACTGTAACGACATGGACTGGGTTCCTTCGGCAGGCGAAGCAACCGACAAGCCTACGTGCAGCAATTACGAAAATCAATTTCCAGAAACCAGCAAATATGAGATAAAAGAACTCAAAAAATGGTGCGCTGCGAAACGAAAGAGCGGTACCAACTCACGGAAGGCCACTCGCGATGACCATCCCCAGGGCTATTTCGAATGCTATCTGGAAAAAGACTGCCATCATTGCAAATGTAGCGGAGAAAACATCTACTGCTATAAAAATGAACTTGATCACATACTGTCGTATTTGATCGTGAAGGCGTTTAATGCACCCATACGGGATGCCAAGAGCAGAATAGGTTGCAATTTTAAAAAAACGGGCATCAGGCTGATTTGGAATGAATTAGGTCTTCTGCCAAAACTGAAGGTCGAGCTAAATACAACCGAGCAACGAGATCCTGATCCTGATCCTGAGAATGGGACCGTTTCAGAGCATCGTTGAGCTGGGTGTTTGTCCACACTCTGTTCGAAGCGGGATGCGCATGCATTCGATAACCTGAAATACCGAGTGAACAACCACCGCGAGCAGAGGCAACGTCCAATACGTCGCAACTCGCACGAAAGCTGCTCTGTCGTGAAGCGCCACGGGGAAAGATCGGCGTTGCAGCCTTTATGGTAGTGAGATGCAGATAGATCATGAAACAACGTTTGATGATGCACGATTCACGGAGTCCGCTTGTCGGGAACGGATCGAACGGCTTCTCAGCGTCAACGGTCGTGAAGTAAAGGCTCCTGCTACAGGCGGAACCTCTGATCAACTCCCAGCCAAGGTGTTCGCAGCAGGCGATGAGCTCGCGAAGCGTCTTGGTGTTCGCGCAGAAGTTTCTCACCACCAAATAGGCCCGATCGGTATCTGTTTGACGCTCAATACGGTATGACTGCAGGCCCTCATTCATTATCTCCGCTTCAAAACTAACCATCTTCCACCTTTGCAATGCCGCATCTCATCCATATGTGTTCAGCAGCCTGTCGGTACTGCTTTCACGAGAGCCGATCACAGGGGACACTGCCTGCGTGCATCTCGTTGTGGTGCTCTCGTTCAACAAGTATGACCAAGCGATCTTCTACAGCGTGTTCGACCCTCTCGTCGCTGGGTTGTCAAACTCGAGCCATGTTGATGCGCTCGTCAGGCTCGACAGCTACCAGTCCTTCATTGATGATCTCTGTGAACTTATCGATCAGATGCATCGATCGACGCGCGCTTGAAAACCACATCAGATTCCCCTTTTTGATGCCGCGAATTCAACACCCGCCATCGAGCAGCAACGATGCAGCTCAAATGGATGACAAAGACTTTTGATGGTGCGGCGGAGGGGACGACACTTCTCTGTCGTCCACCTTTGATGGTAGAGTCGAGTCCGACATGGCATCCTGCGGATGACACGGGTCGCACGAGCGCCTTGAGAGGCAGCTCGACAGCATGAAAGGAGGTCAGGCGCATGCAGGTCGGCGCGCACATAAGGGAGCACCGAGCGCGGCTTGCCCTCTCTCAGGACGATCTCGCCGCTCGGATCTATGTGAGCCGGCAGACGATCTCCAACTGGGAGAACGACAAGACCTACCCGGATGTGCAGAGCCTGCTGCTGCTCAGCGCAGTGTTCGATGCGACCGTCGACGAGCTCATCAAAGGAGATGTGGATGCCATGGACAAGACGGTGAACGAGGACGCAGGAAAGATGAAGCAGCTGGAGTGGTACGCGCTAGCGTGTATGGTACTCGGTGCGGCAGCATTGTACTGGGCGGGCTATCAGTTCCTTTCGGGATGGGCGTGGCACACGATCCCAACCGTCATGCACACCGTGACGGGTTGGACAGCTTTGTTTGTGATCACCCATCGCATAGAAAAGCTGAAGCGCAAGCATGACGTGATCACCTATAGCGAAGTGCTCGCGTTCACGCGAGGCGAGCGGATCGATCGCGGTACGAGGGCGAGCCGTCGCGTGCGTGCCCGAACGCGGAAACAGCGTGCGGGCATACGAGATGGTGCCATTTTGCCTCTGATCAATTTCCAAGGACCGCCATCTTTTTCCATGCACAAGGGAAATCAGCTCTGAGAAATAGTACTCGTGCGAAATGACTGCAGCTTTAAGCAAATCGCAGCCAAACCTCCGAAAGCACTCGGATAGATCGAGATGCCACTCCAGATCAAGTGAATAGGTCATCGCCCGACTGCATTGCGACCGAAAAAGATGAAGACGTTGAATTTTCCTTCATCTGGCCCGGTCTACTTCCGGCTTGATGCATGATTAACAAGATCTAAATTAAATTACGATATCGGACAACATTTCAATCTCCATCCGCCTTCACGTACCCTACAATGCAAAGCGTAAGAAATTTCGATCGAAACAATCGAGTGCATGTCCGACAACCATGCCGGCCGTAAGGGGAGATCACATGTTGTGTGCCAACTGTGGAGCTGAAAACGACGATGAGGGAAAGTTCTGCGCGAACTGCGGACGGCCGCTGTCCGGAGATGCCTGCGCAGCGGCAACGGGAGAAATCGATCGCGCGTCGATGCCCGATGAGCGTGATCAAGCTCCGGTGCCAGAATCGGTTCGCGAACCGGAGGCGGACCCGGCAGATGCTGTCGAATCCTCTGCTGGATCCGAGACCGATGCGGCCATCGACCCTGGGACTGCACCCGCATCAGACACTGACACGATAGCGAGCGCGGATCCGACAGTCGAGCAGCCCACCACTGAGCCAGCTGCTGAACCTGTCGCCGCAGCTTCATGTGCCAGCGCTGCAGATTATTCTGTCCCACCGCAGATGGGCCCTTCCGACTTACCGCCCAGCGTTCCGTTTGCAACGGCTCCGAGCACACGGGCATCGGAGATGAAAAGACGTGTACCCCAACTCGTGAGTGCCGCGGTGATGCTGGTCTGCTTCTTCTTACCCGTCATAGAATTTGGCGGCATCTCGTTCTCACCTGTCGGAATGGCATTCGGCGTGAACATCGCCGGGTATATGATGTCGGATCCCTCAAATATCATCTTCATAGTGCCCGCTATCTGCGCCTTGATATCGCTTGTCGCATTCAGGGGCAAAGCAGCGAACATTTTCGCGATCATGTTCGGTGCGATCAATATCGTCCTCATCATAGGGCTCGCATTCTACGCGACCGTATCAATCCAATCCGACATCAACCTCTCGGTCGGCCTGTACCTCTATGTCCTATCCAGCATCGCACTGATAGTCTCGGCGATCATCGGGCTGATCAAGCCGCATCAGACCTATCAGGCACCCACCATGCAGTAGTTGATATCAGCTTTTGCAGTTATCTTTGAATTTGGGGCGCTTATGACCCGCCCACCATCTTTCATGATACTTCGAACGCATTGTCCTGCATGCAAAGACGGCTGTCCGCTGGACCGAAAACGACACCAGCGGACAGCCCTTCTGTTCTTCGATACATTCCTCAGCGCACCCCTCAGCTCGAAGCGCGGCGCTCGGAGGCTCGCGCTCAGCGTCCCTGCGCGCGAGCCTCCTCATAGGTCTTGACCAGACGTTCCTGCACGTCATGGGGAACCTGCGCATAGCCGGAGCGCTTCATCGTGAAGTCTCCGGTGCCGCGCGAGATGGAGCGCAGCCGCGTCGAGTAGTCGGTCAGCTCGGCGTAGGGCGCAACGGCGGTCACGACGGTGTTGCCGCGCTCGTCGGCGTCCATGCCGGTCACGTGACCGCGCGAGGCGGAGATGTCGCCCATGACCGCACCGGCGTAGCTCTCCGGCACCGTCACGGTGATCTCCTCGACCGGCTCGAGCACGACCGGATCGGCATCGGAACACGCCTTGCGCAGGGCCAGGCGCGCTGCGGAGCGAAACGCCATCTCGTTGGAATCGACCGGGTGGTAGGAGCCGTCATAGACCACCGCGCGGACGCCGGTCAGCGGATAGCCGGCGATGATGCCCTCTTTCATGGTCTCCTGCACCCCCTTGTCCACCGCCGGAATGAGCCCGCGCGGGATGCGGCCGCCCACGACCTCGTCACCGAACTCGTAACCTTCAGCGACGCCCTCCTCGGAGAGCAGCGGCTCCACGCGCAGCCAGCAGTCGCCGAACTGGCCGGCGCCGCCTGTCTGCTTCTTGTGACGACCCTGCGCCGAAGCCGTGCGGCGAATCGTCTCACGGTAGGGGATCTTGATCGGAACGATGTGCGCGGACACCTTCGTGCGCTCCTCGAGTCGATTGAGCAGCACCGATACCTGCGCCTCGCCCACCGCCGAGATGATGGTCTGCCCGGTCTCCTCGTCGCGATCGGTGCGCATGGTGGGGTCGGCGATGCAGGCGCGATCGATAAAGGTGAACAGCTTCTCCTCCTCGCTGCGATTGTCCGCCTCGATGGCGATGCGGTACTGCGAGTTGGGGAAGCGGAATGCCGCCGCCTCGATTTTGCCGGTTGCCGACAGCGTGTCGCCGGTCTCTGCGTTGAGCTTGGGTACGACGATGATGTCGCCGGCATAGGCGTGACCGACCTCGGTGAGCTCGCGTCCGCACATGACGTTCAGATGCGCAAGCCGCTCGGGTTTGCGTGTGCGCGCGCAGATGAGCTCGAGGCCCGGCTCGAGCGTGCCGGTCAGAACCTTGATGAAGGAGATGCGGCCCTGGAGGGGGTCAGAAAGCGTCTTGAACACGAAGGCGACCGGGCGATCGTCCTCAGAGGAGATCTTGATTGAGCCGCCATCCACAAGGGGCATCTCGCCGTAGTCGACCGGCGAGGGAAAGTTGGCGGCGATCTCGTCCATAAGAGAGTTGACCCCCTGCTCGCGCACGCAACTGCCCGCGAACACCGGAACGAAGATACGAGCTGCGATCGCACGCGAAAGCAGACTCTCGAGCTCATCTTGCGTGAGTCCATCGCCATCGAGGTACTTCATCATGAGCTCGTCGTCCGCCTCGGCAACAAGCTCGCACAGCGCCTCGTGGCCCGCCTCGGCGCGCGCACGATACTCCTCGGGGATATCGTACTCGGTCTGCTCGGTGCCGACGCAGCGCCTGGCGCGCATCCGCACCAGATCGATGATGCCGTCAAAGTCCGGACCCTCCCCCCAGGGGATCGTGACGGCACCCAAGCGCATCCCGAATCGCTCGCGCAGCTGCTCGAGCGTCCGCTCGAAGCTCGCGTCCTCCTTGTCCTCGCGGTTCACGAAGACGGCGCGCGCGAGTCTCAGATCCTCGGCGGCGTACCACAGCTTGACGGTCGTGGGCTGCGGACCCTCGGCGGCGTCGACTACGAACAGCGCGGTTTCGCACACGCTCATCGCCGCGTACGCGTCGCCGATGAAGTCCGGGTAGCACGGTGCGTCGAGCACGTTGACGCGGACGTCTTTCCAGTCGATCGGAGCGATGGAGGTCGAGATCGAGAACTCGCGTCTGACCTCCTCGGCATCGTAGTCGAGTGTCGGCTTGGTGCCGTCGTGGCCACCGAGACGGGCGGTTTTGCCGGAAAGGTGGAGCATGGCCTCCGCGAGTGAGGTCTTGCCCACCCCGCCTTGGCCTACGAGAACCACGTTCCTCACATGACCGGTTTTGGGCGCACCCATGATGACCTCCTTGTTTGTTCGGAGTCGCATGGCGGACGCTGACCCGGCCGGCGAGGCGTGCCACCGCGCGGCGAGCAGGATGAGCGGCGCGCCACACGCGCACCGGCTTGTACGATGCCTTGAGTCTAGCGCTTCGGCTGCAGGCTCTCCGCGGCCTTTCGCTCAGCGCTGCGGCCGCGACGGTGAGAGACGGCGCGGGCCTCAGAGTCGTCTCAGCGGTGGAAACGGGGTTTTGCGATGCCGCCTCGATCGGTGGATGAGTCCAGCGGCGACGATCGCTGCCAGGGCAAGGGCCGCGACAATGGAGATCGCGGCGTCTCCGGTCACAGGGATGCCGCGATCTCCGCCGGCGTCATGACGCGCCGGCTGTTGAGCGGAGGACTCAGCGGATCGGGAATAACGGTTTTTGAAAACGATGCGGTGACGAGCGTCTTCTATCGCATACACCACCTTATACGTACCGTCCCCGGCGTCTGCGGAGGTAGCGGTCACATTGAAGACGCTCTGGTCATATTCCATATCGTCCTCATCACCTTTCTCCTCCCGCAGCGTGTAGGTGTGCGTCCCCGCCTCTGCGAAGCTCACCGGATCAAACTTCACGACGCCGTCTGAGCGATTGACCCCCCTTGCTACGACCTGATCCCCCTCGACAAGTTCATAGGACAGCTCCCTGTCGCGCAAAGCCCGACCTGCGAGCTCTTGCACGATTTCAATCTGGTCCGTGAGGCGCGCCGGGGTCGGGGATGCGGTGTAGGCGTTTGCGAAGGAGATGCGATCTCCCCCCTCATCGACGGTGAAGGCCGCGCTGAGCGATCCTGCGGAATCTGTCACCGTCGCCGTGATGATGTGGACGGCTGCGTCATAGGAGATTCCGCCTGCGGTACCCGCAACCTCATGCAACCTGAAACGAAACGTTCCCGTCGTCGTGAAGTTCAGTGGCGGAAGGACAACTCTGCCGGCGGCATCGTTGATCGCGTTCGCGACCGAAACATCTCCTCGATCCAACTCGAAGGTGAATTCTCCAGCGGTCAGAGCCTGTCCATCGAGCGTCGTCGAGATCTCGATCTGATCGCTTGGACTCGCCTTGGTCGGTGCGACAGAGTAGCTGTTCTTGAATTCGATGCGCCCGCTGTCGTCCTTGGCCCTATGGCGCACCCCGAGCGTGCCGTCGCCGTTGTCGGTGAGCGTCGTTGTGATCTCGTATACCGTGGTATCGTAGCCGATGCCAGCGCGATCTCCGGGGACCTCCCGCAACGTGTAGCGGTGCTCGCCGGTGGCGGCGTAGCTTATAGCGCTCATCTTGACGTCCCCGTCTATGTCGCTGGTCCCTCGTGCGACCACCTGAGCGCCCTCGAGAAGCTCGAAGGCGAACTCCCCTGCAATCGAATCCTGACCGGTGAGCTGCTGATCGATAAGGATCTGATCTGTCACGCTCGAGCTCACCGGTACCGTGTGGTAGCTGTTCTTGAAGATGACGCCGTTGCCGGCTATCTCCCCTTTCAGCCTGCAGGAGGCGCAGAGCGTGCCGTCGCCGTTGTCTGTGACGTTGATCTCGAGGTCGTACGCGGCACCGTCCATGGTCATACCGCCTGCAGATCTTTTCACCTCGCTGAGCGTGCAGCTGTGCCGGCCGGCCCCAGTGTATCTCACAACCCCCATCTTCACCGCCCCTGAGGCGTCGTTGGTGCCTGAGGCGACCACCGCGGCACCCTCGCGAAGTTCGAGAGCGAACTCCTTGTTGGCAAGCTTTCTGCCAGCGAGCTCCACTCGAGCCGGGATCTGATCGGTCAGGCTCACAGACAGCGGAGCGGCGGCGTAGGAGTTCTCGAACGATACCCGACTCCCTGCGCCCTTCAACCCATAGCGCACACGGAAGGATCCGCGATTCCCATCGGTGACGGTAACGGTGACCGTATAGATGCTCTTATCGTAGGTGACTCCGCCCAGCTTGCCCGGTACCTCGTGCAACGTGTACGCGTGCTGCCCCGGAGCATCGTAGGTTATCGGCTCCATGGTCACCTTGCCCGCGGCGTCATTTTTCCCGGATGCCACGACGTTTCCGTCTTCAAGAATCTCGAAGGAGAACTCGCCGTCGGCGAGCGCGCGACCGAACAGCCGATCCACGATGTCAATTTGATCGGTGAGACTTGAGGGGGTTGGCGCGCAAGAGTAGACGTTTCGAAATGCGACGGTCATCTCTGTCGTGTCCAAGGTGTACGCGGCGTGAAGCGCCCCGTTGCCGTCATCGGTGATGACGGCGCTGACCTGATAGACCCGCTCGTCGCAGGTGACGCCATCGGTCGATCCGCGTCGTTCCCGCATCGTGTACGCATGTCTGCCCGCTTCGGTATAGCGAATCGGGTCCATGGACACCCTGCCTTGAGCATCGTTTTTCCCACTCGCTGCGACCGCTTGGCCCTCCACGAGCTCAACGGTGAACTCACCAGCGGCGAGGGGCTTTGAATCTCTGCCGGCGAGCGTCACGCTCACGGAAATCGCATCGGTGAGCGCGGAGTTCAGGGGAGCTGGCGCGTAGCTGTTGACAAATGTGATGCGGTCTCCTTTGAAGCCGGGACGGTGGCTCGCCCTCAATCTGCCGGATCCGTCTTTCGTGATCGTTGTGACGATGGAATAGGTAGCGGTGTCGCGCGTCACACCCGAAGCGAGTTCGGAAGCCTGTCGCAAGGAGTAGCGCCTCACCCCGGGTGAGACGTAGGTGATCGGGGTCAGACGGACGGAACCGTCGGCTGAGGTCTTCCCGGTTGAGACGATCCGATCGCCCTCAAGAAGCTGAAAGCTGAACTCCCCCTCGATCGCGGGCCTGCCTCTGAGCTCGCAGCGCACCGGAATCTCGTCGCTTATCGATG
The DNA here is from genome assembly GCF_000195315.1 of Coriobacterium glomerans PW2. Lineage (NCBI taxonomy): Bacteria > Bacillati > Actinomycetota > Coriobacteriia > Coriobacteriales > Coriobacteriaceae > Coriobacterium > Coriobacterium glomerans. The sequence continues at coordinate 68,257 of NC_015389.1, read as the reverse complement.
AGGAGATCTCGAACATATAGATGTTGGAAAACCTGATGGTATTTCTGGTCCACATCTGTCGATGGCTGATTGAAAACGTTCCGTCGCCCGCGTCCGCTACCCTGGTTCTGATGCGCCACGCGGTTTCCGAATCGTATGTGATATGAGGATCGGTGCCCTTGATTTCGCGGACCGTGTAGAGGTGCTCTCCGGGCCTGTCATAGAGAATCGGAGCCAGGGTCACAGCCCCGCCCTCGTCGCTCGTGCCTGTGGAGACGACCGAGTCCCCTTCGACGACCTCGAAGTTGAACTCGTCTTTGACCATCGTGTTGTTCTGGAGATGAACGGTGATGGGGATCTGGTCGGTCACGGACCCGGCTGTGGGCACCGGCGCGTAGGAGCTCTTGAATGTGATCTGGTGGCTTCCGTCGTCTTTATCCAGAGCGTAGCGCACGCTCAGGTTCGCGGAACCGTCATCGATCACATCCGCTGCGATCGAGTAGATTCGCTGATCGCACATCACGCCAACGAGATCGCCCGGCGTCGCGCGCAACGCATAGACGTGATGTCCGACCTGCGTGTATGTGATCTGGGGCAGCGTCACCCTGCCCGCGGCGTCACTTGTCCCCGCGCCCACGACGTCGGCACCCTCAAGAAGCTCGAATCCGAGCCCGTCTGCGCCGAGCGCGCGACCATCGAGCTGCGTACGGATATCCAGCCGATCGGTGACGCTCGAGCTCAGAGGTTTGACTGCATAGCGGTTTTTGAACGTGAAGCGTTTCATGCCCTGTTGCGGATCGACGCGCGCGCGAAGATATCCATCGAGAGAATCGGTGATGGTGACGATGAGATGGTATCGCGTCTCATCATAGGCGACGCCGGGCCTCTCGCCGGGCTGCTCGACAAGCTCGCAGTCATAGACGCCTGGCTCCGCGAAGGTGGCGGGACCCATCCTGACCACGCCGCGGCCGCGGCTGCGACCGGATGCGACGAGAGTGCCCGCGCGCACAAGAGCCACATCGAACTCGCCTTCTGTCTGTTTGGAAGCGATCAGCTCGGTTCGGATATCAACCAGATCAGTCAGGGAAAATGAGACGGGGATGGCTCGATACGCGTTTCTGAAGGACGGTTGAGCTCCTCCGTCGCTGCGGTGGTGCACCTCCAGGACGCCATCGGATCCACTGGTGACCTCAGTCGTGATCTTCCACGCAGCCGAACTGTATGAGATACCGGGCTCATCACCTCGCTCCTCGCGAATCTCATAGTGGTGCACGCCCGGCTTCGCATACCTCACCGCCCCCATGCGCGTGTTGCCGCAAGCATCGTTGGTTCCGGTCGCAACCACCTTCTCATCCTCGACGAGCTGGATCGTGAACTCTCCTTGCGCCAGTGGCCTGCCGGTCAGAGAGACCGGTATCGCGAAACCGTTCGGTCCGGTCACGCTTGAGATGACGGCGTCTGCGCGCACCTCATCCTCCATCTGCGACGAGAAGCGCGCAGGCCCGGTCGGGCCCCGATTGCGAGCTCTGCTTCGCGCAGCGTCTCTCGAACCGAGGACCCCTGACCCGAGGGCTCCCGCCAGATGTTGCTCGGGGAAGGTTGACGGCAGCGGAACACTCCGCAGCGAGCTCATGTCGATGGCCGATGAATCAGATGCATCCGGTGTTCTTGTGGGCGCGGCATAGGCCGATGAGGCGGTCGCGCACAGAAGCGAGACGCCGATGAGCGCGGCAGCGATCAGGAACACCGCGACTTCGCGGCGCGCGTGGCGCAGCGCTGCGCCCACAGCCGTGCTCGTTATCGCAGACATGGGAATTCCTTTTCTGCTGGGCCGCAAGCTTCCCGTCACCTTCTATGGATGCGGAATTATTGATACCCGATCTCAGTTTCGAATATCACAGCGCTGCGACCCCCGCAGCGATCTTGCGAGCGCCGTCGAGCGCGGAAGCGACACACGCTCTCGATTCGACTGATCGCCGAGCATGGTAGGCTGTCCCAAGCGAGGAATCACGGCGAGGAGCCGAGCAGCGAGAGGAGATGTGATGTCGAGAACCAGACCTGACGGTCCGTGTCCGACGATGCGGACGTGCGGTGGCTGCGCCTGGCTCGGCATTCCCTATCTGAAGCAGCTGCGTCGCAAGCACGCGGCTCTAACTGAGCTGTTCGAGCCCTTGGCGAGGCGACACGAGATCTCGATTTGCATCGATCCCGTCCGCGGCATGGGCGCAGACTCCGACAGCGACACCCGCATCCTCCCCCCGCGCGGATTCCGATTCAAGGCGGCGACGCCATTCGCGCCCGGCATGTGCGGCTCGCTGCGATCGGGATTCTTCGCCCGGGGAACGCATGAGATCATAGAGAGCGAGGATTGCATCGTCGAGGCACCGGGGGCCAGACGGATCCTTCACGCGGTCGCCGTCGCCGCCGAGCGCTCGGGTGTGTCCGCCTATGACGAGGACCGTCGCCGGGGAGCTCTGCGACATGCGGTGGTGCGCTTGGGTCGGCGCAGCGACGAGGGCATGCTCACCATCGTGACGAGCGGGCGTGAAATCGCTCACCTCGCCGCGTTCGTCGACCGGCTCCGCGATATCGATCCCCGCGTGAGAACGGTCGCGCAGAACGTGAATTTGCGGGCGACCAATGCGATTTTGGGCAGCGAGACCCGGATACTGGTGGGGCCGCCGCGCATGCGCGATCGGCTGCTCGAGTGCGACTTCGAGATCTCCCCGACCGCGTTCTTTCAGACCAATCCCGAGCAGACCGAGGTGCTCTACCGCGTGGCGATCGAACACATGGCCCTGGACGATGGCGATGTGGTGCTGGACGCCTACTGCGGCAGCGGTACGATCGGCCTTTCCTGCGCCGCCCACATGCGAGCGAGCGGGCGACCGATCCGCGTCATCGGCGTCGAGCGCAACCCGGCGGGGGTGCGTGACGCCAGACGCAATGCCGAGATCAACGGACTCGACGCGATGGCGCGCTTTGTCGAGCAGGATGCGACAGCGTATATCGCCGGCGCCGCCGATGCGGGCGATCGCGTCGACGTGCTCGTCCTCGATCCTCCACGCGCCGGTGCGAGCCCGGAGCTGCTGGCGGCCGCTGTGCGGCTCGCTCCCCGTCGCATCGTCTACATCAGCTGCAATCCGGTCACGCAGGCGCGCGATCTGGACTCGGTGCTCGATGCCGGATTTCGCCTCATGCGCGTGACCCCGGTCGATATGTTCCCGCACACGAGCCATATCGAGACGGTTGCAGTCCTTGCGTGCGCAGCGGGCTGAACGGTGTCGCGCTAGCTCATCCGTCTCAAGCCGTCCGCGTCCAGCGATTGCATCCATGCGATGTAGGTGCATGGGTAATGTCCGTACAGGATCCGAACGGGATCGATTCTCGCGGCGCACGAGGCCAGCACGGAAGCGATGCCCACAGGAGTCGTGAGATCGCGGGCTGAGTGGACCTTGGTGCCTATATCGCTCAGCAGCTCGCTTACCTCCCGGGCGTCGCTTGGGTCATAGGGGCTCTCGGTGCCCACCAGCGTCCTGAAGCGAGCGCACATCGCCTCATGACGCCGCCCGAAACCATCGTCGTCGATCGCAGGCAGCTCAAGCGTCACTCCATAGCGCCTGTATCCCCAAGATCCGAGTGGCAGGTACGGCATGATATCCGAAGGGTTCACGATGTTGAAGATGTTGTCATAGCATGAGGAGAAGGCGTCGTCACGAGTCGTTGTGTTCGGTGAGGCGAACGTGTAGGCGAACACGCGATCCCTTGACGCCAAAGAAAGACGCGAGACTCCGCCGCGCACGGGGGCCCCTGTGCGCGCGGCGCTCAGATCATCATCGGCCATCGATGCGACGAGATTGGCGATGGCTCCTCCCCTGCTGTGCCCGACGAGCAATAAGGAGACGTCTTCACCTCGATCATGCGCGCTCGCGACCCAAGAGCGGAGCGCGGAGGCGATCTCATCTGCAGCCCGGCTGTAACCGGCATGATCCTCTTCCTGAGACCGGGCGCAAGCGCCTTCCTTGGCGGTTGCAGCCCCGGATAGGATCTCATCGGTCGCCGCAGACGCTCCATCAGATGTCGCCGCATCCGTGATGTCGAAATTGCTCAACCACTCGGCACCATAGGACCCGCGAACCGATACGAAGATCACGCAGCGCGACCGCCCCTCGGAGCCGCCAACCACTTTGCGAGCGATGGTGTAGGCGACAGAATCCTCCTTCTGGGTGAACAGATTCAGGATCTGGTCGAGCACCTCGGAGCGGTACCGATAGGAATCGGTGGACGCTCTCTCGAAGCCGAGCTGCTCGAGCGCGCGCTCCATATAGGCCGGACAGCTGGAACCCGCCTGATAGTAACCGGACTCCGAGTAGGCGAGCGCGGAGAGCACCGAGCTGGCGCTCGCGAGATCGCGGTTATAGATCCGTTCATCACCCGCGAACCACGAGTCATCCCAGACGAGCGGCACGTGAAGTTCCGCGTCGTGCGGTGCGCCCGGTGTCGTGAGAGTCACAGACGTCTGGAACCTGCCGTATCGAGCCGGGCTGTCGCCATAAGCTATCCGGGGCGACTCCACGCCGCCCTTGCCGAGGCTTATCTGATCATAGCGAAACAGAAGCATCGCCGCGAGAGCGAGCGTCGAGACGGCGAGTCCGACAAGCGCCATGAACGGCAGCCGCCGCAGAGCGGCGCGCGGCCCTGATATCTTCCCATGCCCTGCAGCCATGGCACCAACCCCGATCGCAACCATATCGCAATCCTTTGCGATAGCGCTCGTAACAGGATATCAAGACGCTGTGTCGCGATCATGGTGAAAGCGGGGCGCACTCGGTCGTCAACCCCGTCTCAGGCGCGACCGCGCGAGCGGGCTCGGCTCCTGATCCTTGGCGGAGGCACAGGCGGCAGGAGTCTTCGAAGCTACGTGATATCTCGCAGATCGCATACACCTGATGCGCACAGTTGCGCGAACAAGCTGTCCCGGCTGCGATTCATGATGAGCTCCTCTGGAAAATCGATGCGCTCGAGCATCGCTGAAGCCGAGGGGAAGCTGCCGATGTCCAGCGCGATATGAGCGTCGCTCGATACCGAGATGCCCACTCCGAGTTCCGCGCAGCGACAGGCGATGCGCTCACATGCCGCAAGGCTCGAACCGTCCGGATCGCGAGCAAGGCTGTGCTCGTTCACCTCGATGAGCTTGCCGAGCGCCTTGGCGCAGCCGAGCACCTCATCGAGATCGAACGGAACGCCGGAGCGACCCACATGTCCCAACTCGAAGACGCGCGGATGCTCGAGCGCGCGCACGTACATCTGCGTCGTGCGCGCCAGCGACGCTCCTCGAGTGAATTCATCATTGTGAACGCTGGCGATCAGATAGTCGAGATTGGCGAGCGCGCACTCAAACAGACTGCGCTCAGTCTGGCGCCTCTGCCCAGCGATGCTCTCGGGACACCCGATATCCTCGCCGAACAGACCGCCGTCCAACGTGACGATATCGACCTCAGCAGCGCGCAGCAGGATCACGCCATCCCAGAGTCGAGGCCACGCCACCTGGTTTATGAAGAACTGGAAATCCCGAATGTCCAGATGAGATTCAAGCATGGCGCTGAAATGGTCCGAGGACCCGAGCACTTCGAGCTCGGCGCGGCGCGCGGCCGCAACATTCTCCGCGATCGTTGAATAGGCGTGGCGCGAGAAGAGCGTGTGGGTGTGAATATCGCTCGCTATCGTGTAGGACATGCATGCTCCTTCGATTCGATGCGCGTGTGACAGCGCGCGCAGACGGTCCGGGGTACCTCAGGGTGGCGCTCATCAAAGATCGATGCCGAGCTGGCGCGTCGCGCTGAGGTTGCCCGGATGCCATCACGGTGACTGCGTCTCGCTCGCACAGGCAAGCGAAGGGCACCCGAGGTGTCAGCTCGAATCCGTCGTGTTCTGGGAGCTGTCATCTTGCTGACCGCTCGGATCATCTGCGTCGGTCCGCGCCTCTGCGAGCTGCTCGCCTGAGAGCTCGCTGTCCGTGGCGGCGCTGTTGCGCTCCTCTTTGGCTGCGAGGAGCTCCTCCTCGCTCGCGAGATAGCTCTCCCACTTCCCGTCGAGCAGCGCCACGACGGCGTCACCCTCGACGGTCTCGCGTTCGAGCAGAACCCGCGCCACGAGATCGACCTGAGCTCGATTCGTCTCAAGAATCGTGGAAGAGCGTCGATGCGCCTCGCGCATGATGCGCTGGACCTCGATGTCGATGCGCCGAGCCGTCTCCTCGGAGTAATCCTGATGGTTCGCGTAATCGCGTCCGAGAAACACCTCGTGCTGCGCCTCACCGAATACCTGCGTACCCAGCTCCTCGCTCATGCCGAGACGCGTGACCATCTCCCTGGCGATCTTCGTGGCGCGCTCAAGATCGTTGGAGGCCCCGCTCGTGATATCGCTGCACATCAGCTCCTCGGCGACTCTTCCGGCGAGCAGCACCGCGAGCTCGTCGAGCATCTGGTTTCTCGTCTTCAGGAAGTGGTCCTCGGTCGGCAGCTGCAAGGTGTACCCGAGCGCCTGACCGCGACTCAAAATCGAGATCTTGTGCACCGGATTCGCATGCTCGAGTATATGGCCCACCAAGGCGTGGCCACTCTCGTGGTAGGCGATCGTCGTGCGCTCGAGATCGGTCATGACTCGGCTCTTACGCTGCGGACCGGCGATGATGCGCTCCATCGACTCCTCTATCTCCTCCATGGAGATGAGTGCGCGATGGCGGCGGGCGGTGAGAAGAGCCGCCTCATTCAGCAGATTCGCGAGATCGGCACCGGTGAAGCCCACGCCCAGATGTGCGATCTTGCCGAAATCCACATCCTCATCCATCGGCTTGTTCTGCGCATGAACCCGCAGAATCTGTTCGCGACCAGCCATATCCGGCGCGTCGACGGTGATCTGCCGGTCGAAGCGACCGGGTCGCAGAAGCGCCGGATCCAAAATATCGGGGCGGTTCGTCGCGGCGATCAGAATGACCGAGTCGGAGCCCGCAAAGCCGTCCATCTCGACAAGGAGCTGATTGAGCGTCTGCTCGCGCTCGTCATGTCCTCCGCCGAGGCCCGCACCGCGCTGTCGACCGACCGCATCGATCTCATCGATGAAGACGATGGAGGGGCTCTGCGCCTTCGCCTCTTTGAACAGATCGCGCACCCGGCTCGCTCCGACGCCCACGAACATCTCGACGAAATCGGATCCGGATATGGAGAAGAACGGAACCCCCGCCTCCCCGGCGACCGCTTTCGCAAGCAGCGTCTTACCGGTTCCGGGAGGGCCCACCAGCAGCACGCCACGTGGGATCTTCGCGCCGAGCTTGCGATAGCGTTCGGGATCCTCGAGGTAGTCGCGTACCTCCTCGAGCTCCTCGACGGCCTCATCGATGCCGGCGACATCTTTGAATTTGAGATTTTGGCGCGTCGCCTGACTCGTCTTCGCATGGGTCCTGCCGAACTGCATGGTCTTGTTGTTCGCACCCATCACCTGACGCAGCGCATAGAGCACGACGAAAGCCAGCAGCAGCGCCGGCAGGTAGTTCAGCGCGATCTCGATCCAGGAGTTCGGATTGGACGTGTCGATCTCGTAGGTGGTCTTCGGGTGCTTGGCCATGAGCTCGGACAGCGAATCCGGTCCCACGTATACCGAGGTGAACTTCGTGAGCCGATTCTCCGACCCGGCATCCTCGCTGTTTTTCCAGTAGGTACCCGTAACGGAGCTGTTCGCAACCATATAGGTGAGGCTGTCGACGCGATCCTCATCGATAGCGCTCACCAGATCATTCGTGGAGATCTTCTCAGGACGGTCCTCCCCGGACAGACCCGGAATGAGGCGAAAGGCGAGAAACGAGATGAGAACGCAGAAGAAGATGAAGTATGTCCATGTGTACCACTTGGGACGCTTTGGCCTGCCCTTGCCGGCCCGCTGCCCGCCGCCCCCCGATGTGTCACCGAGCACGAGCCGATCGATCTTACCGAACAGGCCATCCTGCTCCTCGGGCTTGTCGCGCGCGGGATCATCCGACTCGCTGGGCTGCGTGTCATCTTGATCGTCGTCCGTCGCGAAACCGAGGACCAACCCGCCGGTCGAATCGTTGTACTGAGAAAACATGCTAGGCGTAGACCTCCGATTTCAAGATCCCCACGTAGGGGAGATTGCGATAGCGCTCTGCGAAGTCGAGTCCGTATCCCACGACAAAGGCGTTCGGACAATGCGATCCCACATATCTCGGGTTGACGGCGGCCTGCTTGCCGTCTATATCCTTCCAGAGAAAGGTAGCCACCTCCAGCGAGGCGGGCTTGCGGCTCGCGAGATTCTTCATGAGATATTTGAGCGTGAGGCCGGAATCGAGTATATCCTCGACGATGAGAACGTCACGATCCTTGATGTCCATCTCGAGATCCTTGACGATGCGAACGACCCCCGATGACTTCGCTTTGTCGCCGTAGCTTGAAACCGCCATGAAGTCGATCGCGAGGGGCACGCTGATCTGACGCATGAGATCGCCCATGAACACGACCGCTCCGCGAAGCACCGCGATGAGAACGAGGTCTTTGCCCGCGTAGTCACGGCTGATCTGCTCGCCCATCCGCTTGACCATGGATTCGATGTCGCGCTTGTCGAACAGGACCGCGTCGACGTCGGGATGCTCCTTGTTCATAAGGACCTCTCTGCTCTATGATATCGGTGTCCGGCTGACCCTGGTCAAAGACTTCAGCGCCAGCAGGGACCCCACGAGACGGGTTCCCATTGTATCAACATAGAGCGCTGAGGGCTCCTCCGGACGCCTCCGCTCGGCGAATTCCTGCAACCAACACACGCTCAGCAGCATTTCTCTCGAGCGAGCGACGCAGCGACTCGATGACTAGAGGTCCTCTAGGTAATCCTCTTTGTCATAGGTGATGCTATACGCTTTGTTGAGAATGCGCACCAGCTCGTTCGCATCATGCTCGCCCAGCGCGGAGAGCTGGTGCGCCAGAGCCGCGACGCTCTCGGCGTATCTCTCGGCCGCGTAGCGCCGACCCTCATCGGAGATGCTCACGATGACGCGGCGACGATCCCGCTCGTCCTGGACGCGCCTGATGTAGCCCTTGCTCTCAAGAGCGTCGAGGATGTGCGACATGCGACCACGCGTGTACCCGAGTCTTCCGGCGAGCTCCGACGGAATGATATCGCCCTTCGCGTTCACCAGGTATTGGAGCACGGGAGCTTCGCCCACGCTCGCTCCATGCACGGTGCTCAAGGACCCCTTGGCGAGTGACCGGGAGTACACGATCAGTTTTCTGGCAACGTCCTCGTAGTTCACGTCTTGAATCCTCAAACCGTCCCGTAGAATCGCGGCGTCATCCGCATCACCGGCGAGATCCGGGTCCAGGTCCGCTGCACCGGCGAGCGCACAGACCAATCGATAGATGAGTTTACCTGAATGATGGCGGCCGACACCACCGAAACAGGTGCCTATGCCCCCCATCTCCATGCATCGTGCAGCCATATCCGCTCCTTGTGCGGGCACCCTCCCGTGCGCTTCGCAGTCTCGGGCTCCGATGCCCGTGAATCGCAATACTTGAAACGGAGCGCGCGACCCTTTGGCGATTTGACTGGTGCTTGCGAACGACGCGCAAAGCTCAGCTCGGCAAAACCTCACCATTGTATCCGTCTTCGATCCCGCATGCCGACCTCGCGATGAAGCGCGCATCCGCGCTCGGAACCCTCACGCTCTCGTCGATCTCCGAGCGCGGCGCGAAGCGGATCGCTCGTCCGCGCCATCGTGAGCGGACGAGCCCGCGCCCGCAGCCTCAAGGATCTTTTCGACGTTGCTCCTCGCATGCGCGATGCCGATCTTCAGGATCACCGAGATCGGCACGCCGATCACAAGGCAGGCGACCCCTGCTGCGACGGCGGCCGGCGAGGCCTTCTGAGTGCCCCACAACACCAGGATCGCCCCGATCGCCGCCAGCGAGCAGGCGAGCCTCAACCAGGCGCCGAGCCGGCCGATCGCGGCGGTCTGGAGGCGCGCCTCCTCGATCAGCTCGCGTCTGCCCATGGTGCCGGGACTCGCTGAAGCCCTGTGTATCTGCGCCATCTGCTGATCTCCCCTCGCATCGATCTGATCGCATCGACGGCGCCGACGGACCTTCGCTCACAAATCCGGCGATGCGCCGAGCTACGCCAGCCAAGGGACGAGGCCGCACCGCTCAGACGGCGCGGTGCGGCCGGGCCACGGCTCGCCTCGGATGATCTCGCACTCAGTAGGACAGTCCCGGATTGAAGAATCCGACGAGCACTCCGAGAAACGCGATCACGACCAAGATGAGCATCACCACGATCGGGTTGATCTTCTTCTTCGCCATGAGCCACCAGCAGAACAAGGTGAACAGCAAAGGCAGCAGCTTGGGATAGATGCCGTCGAAGGTCTTCTGCAGCGTCGAATCACCAGGCAGCGGCAGCACCGTCTCGATGGAGATCCACGTCGCCGCGACAGCCCCGATGACCATGGTGCCGACCATGACGATCGAATCGCGAATCGCCGTGGCGTTCGGGCCGACGAGCGCCTCGACCGCCTTGCCGCCCATCTCGTAGCCGCGGAAGTATGCGAGATGCATGCCAAGATACATGAGCACGTTCCACACGACGATGTAGAAGATCGGACCGACGATCGAACCCCCATTGGAGAGCCCCAGCGAGATGCCCAGGATGATCGGGATGAGCGTGCCGACGATCAGCGAATCGCCCAGACCGGCAAGCGGCCCCATGAGGCCGGCGCGGATGCCGTTGATCGTCTCGTCATCGATCGGGTCGCCGTTGGCGCGCGCCTCCTCCAGACCCACGGTCACACCGACGATCATCGTGCCGATCTGCGGCTCGGTATTGAAAAAGGCGCTGTAGGTCTTGAGAGCCCTGACCTGCTCGTCGTGGGTCTCATAGAGATCCTCGACGATGGGCAGCATCGACACCAAGTAGCCGAATGTCTGCATGTGCTCCTGCGAGAAGCAGGTCAGGTTGCCGTAGATCCAGTTGTGAAACGATTTCTTGAGCGCTTTGTCAGAAACCTTCTTGCGGCCTGCGCGGGCCGCAGCAGAGTTGTCCGCCATCTCAGATGTCCTCCTCTTCCTCGTCCTCGGCGGCATCGAAGGTGCCCGCCGGAGTTGCCTTGGCGATCCTGATCGTCTCGATGCGATAGTTGATCAGTGCAAAGAAGCAGCCTATGAGCGCTGCAGCCACCAGGTTCGCCCCCATGACCGCGGACAGCGTGAAGCCGAAGAAGAATGTGAGAAAATCAGTCGGCTTGCCGATAACCTGCTTGAGAAGGATCGCGACGCCGACGGCGGGCAGCAGCGAGCCGACGGTGAACAGCGTCTTCATCGCGATGCCATCCATCGGCATGTAGGCTTTCATGAGATCGACCATGTTCGCACCGGCCATCGTGATGATGAACGTCGGCAGAAATGAACAGATGATATGCGAGATCCAAGGCAGAACCCAGTCGACGAGATAGAGCTTTTTCGTGTCTCCGCGCTCAAGGGCGTGCCAGCCTATTCCCTGCCAGACCAGATTGATCGTCGCCGTTCCGTAGAACAAGACGGTGCCGAGCGTGCCCACGGCGGCTCCGAGCGACGCGGCGAGGCCGGCGGCCTCGCTCGAAGAGGGATCGAGCCCTTGCGAGCGAATCGCCAAAATCGCGAGCGGGATGCCGATGTAGCTGATGGCGCGCACGTCAGCAGAGACCGTTCCACCAGGGGTCACCAGCGCGATGTAGACGAGCTGGATTGCTGCGCCCACGATGATACCGGTCTGGATGTCTCCCATGATCGCACCGACCACGAGACCGGCTACGAGCGGACGGCCGAGCGTGTAGTTGCCCACGGTCGTGCCACCCATGCCCGGCATCGATGCGAGGCATGCGAACAGGCCGAACAGCGTGGCTTGCAATGCAGTTACTGCCATAGTTCCTTCCACCTTTCTTCTATCTCCGAGCCCTTGTCGACGGGGCTGTTCCGGACGTACCTCCAAGCCCGGTCACGGACTCGGTGAAGACGCTTTGATTGTTTGCCGTGCGCCGCCAGAGCGCGCGAGCGCGATGTGGTCTCTCGATCAGCTGAAGCCGAACTGCTTGCGAAACTTCGGCCACTCCCCGATCGACTTCTCCTTGAGCAGGGCGAATTCCACGGTATATCCGGCGCTGGTGATATCCTCGAGCGCTTGAGCCTCATCGTGCGTAATGGACTGATTGTTCCCGAGTCTGATCGCACCGGGCCGATCGTTGCAGGGACCTACGCATACGCGATCGAGTCCGGCCTCGAAGCCCTGATCGACGAGAATCCTCTTCATGTCGATCGGGTTCTTCGTGATCAGGAAGTAACGATCAGCGCTGTCCAGGACCTGCTGACTCTTCATGCGAAAATGGTCCAGTGTCCACACGAAGGTCTTCTTGTCCGATGTCGCCCCCTTGTAGGCGGCTTTGAGAACCGGGTTGGTCGCAGCCGCATCGTTCACGGCGATCAGGCCGTCGCAAGGGTACTCGAGCGCCCATCGCGTGCAGGTCTGGCCGTGTATCATCCGGTCATCGATGCGCAGAAACGTTATCATGAATTCTCCTATCATCCGATTGTCGAGCGTGGCCTCTCTCTGGACTGCGGACGGCCTCGCAACCTTGGCTTCGACGAGGTCTTCGCAGCGACGCCGGTCGGTCGAGGCGCGATCTCATCCGATGGATCCCCTCGAGATGGAAAGAAGATCCCCTTCCCCTCGATGGAACGGCTCAGATTTCCTCTTCATCCTCGTTCTCGTCCAACGCGGGCCTCAAGTCGAGTTCGCGTAGACCGGCTCGTCCCTCGGCGAGCACGCTGTCTCTCAGCTCATCGGCGTCCATGGAGTCGAGTCCCATCGCAGCCGTCATCGCCATCGGGAGGTTCATCCCGCCGAACGCCATGGTCGCGCCCAGCAGGCCCTTCTCCGCGATGAGGTCCATCGCGTTCGTGAGCGGCGAGCCGCCTATGATGTCACCCATGACAACCACTTCGTCGTCTGCGCCCATCGGCTCGATCAGGCGACGTACGCGATCGCGGTACTCGTCGGCTCCCATCCCGTCCTCGAGGCTGCAGCTCGATATGGTGGATCTGTCGCCGACAAGCATGGAGAGCACGCTGTGCAAACCCGGAGCGAGTGTTCCATGACTCACCAACAGCAGATACCGCATGTCCAAGCTCCTCGCGACGCGCCCACTTCAACCGATCAGCCAGCAGGTCGTCCCTGGTGGCAAAGTAATTGTCATCAACAACTACCTTGCCAGCAAGAAGATAGTTGCGAACGGCAACTATCTATCGGTTAACGGTAGCAACTATTTATGTTCAAGCTTGAGAAGTCCAGTCATATGAGATATCAAGCTGCGCCATGTACCATCTGACGAAGCAGCTATCAATGGTTTTTATCGGTTCCGCGAACGGAGATCCTCAGCGCGACCTTCGTGGTCGGCGTGCATCTGAACCTGTCATCGAGCCTGACACCCGCCACCCACACCACTGCTCCGGTGGGAGCGGTCCGAACGACCGGCACGCGGGAGCGCTCCTCCACCGGCACTCGATCCGCCCCGAATATGTCTGAGAGCTTCTTGGATCTTCCGTGCATGCCCAACGGACACATGACGTCCCCGGGAACCGGCGTGTCCACCCATAGCCGCATCGAGCCGACCCCCGTCGCCTCATTGTCATTCATACCGTGAGGCAGATCAGCTTCTCCGTAGCCGAGTGATGCGGCATCGACCAGAACAGCCGGCGCGGCGCGGCGCGCGCAGGCGATCGGGTCCGAGCCCGGCTCCATGCTGATGGGCTCCACCTCGATCGCCGTCTCCTCGGTGATCGCGATCTTGCCGGGTACCGGCAGCCAACCCGGCGTCGGCTCACGAAGAGGCGCGGGCACGCGAAACGTGAGCGTCCCGAACTCGACCAGGGCGCTGATGCCGCCCGGCAGCGTGATCGAGCGCTCCCCAGCGGCCACGCATTCGAGCACCCTTTGGACATGATCCATCTCCAAGCGAGCTTGCGGGTCGATCCGCTTGACAGCCAAGCGAACCATCCGGCGGGCGAGGGCGATCTGCGTGGCGGCGAGCCGGTCCGCATTCAAGACGAGCAGACCCGCCCCCTCTCGTCGCGTGCACGACCGCAGCGCCGTCGCCGCGAGCTTTTGCATGTACGCATCCTCATCAGCAAGGATGTCACAGCTCGCCGCTACCGTGCGGACGAGATTCCTGTTGCGCTCCATCGCGACGGGCATGAGACGGTGACGCACGTAATTTCGCAGAAACGAGGTGTCTCTGTTGCTCTCGTCCTCCCGCCAGCGAAGCCCGGCCACCTCGAGGTAGCGTTGAAGCTCCTCATGCGTCCGATCGATGAGCGGCCGCACGATGAGATTGCGTCTGCGCGGGATGCTGGATAGACCGGAGATCCCTGAGCCTCTGATCGCGTTCATGAAAAAGGTCTCAGCTCGATCGTTGGCTGTGTGCGCCGTCGCGATCCGAGCGGAGCGGCGCGGGCATCCGGCCTCCTCGACAAGCTCTTTCAGGTAGCGACGCGCGGCGGCATAGCGGACATCGCGCGCCGCCGCCTCGAGATTTCTGCCTCCGAGATCTCGCAGGGAGGCGTGCTCGACGCAGACGGGCACGCCGAGGCGACGGCACAGCTCGCGAACGAATGCCTCGTCGCCATCGGATGCGCTCCCGCGCAGGTGATGGTTGACGTGCAAGACGTGCAGCCGATTGCGCGCGATGGAAGCCCGGCCGCATCCGTCGTCGATATCGAGCTTTGATGTGCACGCCATCAGAAGAAGCGCCGTGGAGTCCGCCCCTCCTGATACCATGAGTACCACGGGGGGGACGGAATCGTCTTTTGGTGCGCGCGCCGAGCTTGGGATTCGCGCTCGGCTCTGGATCGTGCGCTGCGAGACCGTTGGCATGGGTACCTCCTTTGAACTTCACCTATTGTAGCGGCTGGGAGATGTATGGACGCAAAAGGCGCATCGATCGGTACGAGGAAGCTGCATCTGCACATCTTGGGCAGCGGTTCGAAGGGGAACTGCGCCCTCGTGGAGGCGCCGGAGGGTCTGATCATGATCGATGACGGATTCTCGCGCCGCGAGGTGCTCGCTCGAATGCATCGCCTCGGGCTCGATGAGACGAGGGTCCGCGCGCTGGTGCTCACCCATGAGCACTCGGATCATGTGAGCGGCGTCGGTGTGTGGTGTCGCAAGTTCGACGGCACGATCTGGGCGAGCGCCGGCACCGCTGAGAAGCGCTCATATCTGGCATGCCTGCCCTTCATCCGCTTCGAGGCCGGCGATGCCCTGGAGATCGCCGGCGTTCGAATCCAAACGTTCTCCACCTCGCACGACGTCGCGAATCCCATCGGTCTGCGCTTCAGCTGCGAGGAGGACGCCATAGGCTTTGTCACCGATACCGGCATCTTGAGTGAGGCCGCCATGAGGGAGCTGCGCGATGTGCGGATCCTGGCACTCGAGAGCAACCACGACGTGGCCATGCTGCGCGGCGGATCCTATCCGCGCATGCTGCAGGATCGCATCGCATCGAGTCGAGGGCACCTGTCGAACGCGCAGGCGGCCGAGGCCGCTGTCGACCTCGTTGGCGAGGGCACCGAGCAGATCGTGTGCATGCATATCTCGCTCGAGAACAACCGTCCGAGTCTGGCGGTGCGCGCCCTGGCGGCCGCGCTCAAAGCCGGCCTCGACGATGATCTCGGTTGCTCGGCGACGCTCAGACGCACCAACCCGACCAGGATGCTGCGCATAGGGGCGGCGAGTCAATTCGAACCCATGAGCTTTCTTTGAGAGAGCCTCCCGAGAACAGCAGGTGGCCCGGACACGATGCCCGGGCCACCTCGATGAGCGGCCTCGACGAGGCCGCACGTTCCTTGCGCTGAGCGCGCGAGAACGATCAATCGATGTTGATCTTTGTGACGTTCGCCTTCTCCGCGATCTTGGGGACAGAGACGGTCAGCACGCCATCGGCGTACTGAGCCGATAGGCCCTCGCTTGAAGCATCCTTCAGGTAGACGCCCCGCGATGCGCTGTAGGCCGAGAACTCCTTTTGCAGGTAGTTCTTATCCTTCTCCTCTTTCTCCTCTTCCACGTTGACCGAGATGGACAGACGGCCCTCGTTCAGCTCCACATCGATATCATTTTTATTGACACCGGTGAAGTAGGCCTTGACCTCGTAGGCCTCACCTTTGTCTTCCACATCGATGGGAAACGCCTTGCTCGCTGCCGGGTTTCCGGTGAAATCCAGCATGTCGTCGAAGACATCGAACAACGTGTTGGCCGACGGACGCAGACCCAGAACTGAACGATACGGAATCAAGCTTGCCATACAGATCACTCCTTCGTGCTCTTGTCGCCCTTGTGGCGCGACGACCTTTAATCACTTGCGTTATTCCCCGATCTATGTGCATTATACATAATCTGAGAAATTTTATAAGTGAGTTCACATCATTTTATCTAAGTTCATAAGACTTAGATAATCTAAGGGTCATATGATGCGAAATGCAGAACTCGACAGTCGCCAGCGAATCGGATCGTGTGTTTCGCTCGTGAATGCGTGATCTTTTTCTGCATGTTCCAGACAAGCCCAGACGGACCTCTTAGAATGAATTCGTCTGTATGCTATCGAGTTTGAGGGCGCGTCATGGATAACCAACGCACTGCGCGCAGCACACCGCCTCACGGTGATCCGGAGACCCATTCCGGTGGCATCGCGGGATCGCCGGGCGATGTGAAATCTTACGGCTCAGATCCTCCTCCATCCGACGCAAGGGCTTTTCGGCCCAACCGGCGGCACATCACGCAGGAGCCCATCTTTGACTCCGGAGCGCCACCGTGCGATCGGCGGCGCGCTCAAGATGAGCTCGGCTCGCCCCATCGACATATGGGCGTGGCGACAGCGGATCCGCAATATCTGCCGTCGACGAGCAGCACGGCGATGCGCGATCGTCCGAGCGAAATTCCTCAAGCCGTGCAGAACGCGGAGCGACGCAAGGTCATCCACTCGGATCGCTACCTCCAGACCCCGAAGGCGGGCAGGGCGATCTTCACGTCGCGGGAGGAGCGGGCGAAGCGCACCATGCGCCGGTTCTTCGGGGTGCTCATTCTAGCTGCCGTGATCTTAGGTCTCATCTGGTACTTCAGCATCAGATGACGCGTCGCTGACGCATCGCGGTTCACGTCAGGACAGCAGCTCGCGCCCGGCATCCTCGATGCGCGCCATGAGCTCGTCGGCGGCTGCGGCGTCGGCACCTTTCGCGAACACGTACAGCTTGATCTTCGGCTCGGTACCAGACGGTCGCACGATGGCCTTGTTGCCCCCGGCGAGGTCGAACTCGACCACATCTGCCGCGGGGAGCCCATGTACACCGGAAGCGTAGTCGATGACCCGCTCGACAGCGGATCCGCCGATCTCCGTCGGGGGATTCTTTCGCAGATCTATCATGAGATCGGACATCTTCGCTGCGCCCTCGGCACCTGGATAGGCAAGCGAGATCGTTTTGTTGTGGTAATAGCCATGACGCTCGTAGAGCCGCTCCATCGCATCGGCCAGACTCATGCTCTGGGTCTTGTAGTACTGCGCCATCTGGCAAATGAGCAGAGATGCGTTGACGGCGTCCTTGTCGCGCACGTGATCACCGGACAGATAGCCGTAGCTCTCCTCGAAGCCGAAGATGAAGCGCTCCGGCTCGCCGTCCCTCTCGAGTTCGGTGATGATGTCGCCGATGTACTTGAAGCCGGTGAGAACGCGACGCAGCTCGAAGCCGTACTGAGCGGCCAGCGCATCGGTCATAGCCGAGGAGACGATCGTGGTGACAGCGACCTTGTTCGACAGCTCCTCGCCGCGCCCCGAGCGCATCCGGCAGATGTAGTCGAGCAGCAGCACACCGATCTCATTGCCGGTGAGCAGCAGGTAGTCGCCTGCGGACTTCACGGCAACGCCTACGCGATCGGCATCGGGATCGGTCGCGAGCAACAGGTCGGGATGAATGCGCTCTGACAGATCGATCCCTTTTTGCATGGCCTCCCGGATCTCGGGATTGGGATACGGACAGGTCGGAAAGTCTCCATCCGGGTCGCGCTGCTCGGGCACGACGGTCACATCGGTGATGCCGGCGGCGGAGAGCACGGTCGTCACCGGAATGAGACCGGTGCCGTTGAGCGGGGTGTAGACGAGTCTGAGCGGGGTGCGCGCTGCCTGATCGGGCGTGAGGTTGCTCACCGACTGCGCGATCACGGCGCGATAGTAGCTCCTCAGCACCTCATCATCGATCCAGCGGATGAGACCGCGGGCCACCGCCTCATCGAACTCCATGGTCGTCACGTCGTCAAAGGGATCGGTCCGCTCGATGGCCTTCGATATGGCGCGGGCGGCCTGGCTCGTGATCTGGCATCCGTCCGGGCCGTAGACCTTGTAGCCGTTGTAGGCCGCGGGATTGTGACTCGCGGTCATGCAGATCCCACCGGTGCAGCACAGATCGCGCACGGCCCAGGAAAGCGTCGGGACCGGTGAGATCTCAGGATAGATATGGACGCGCACGCCGTTGGCAGCCAGGATCGCCGCCGTGGTCCGCACGAACAGCTCGCCTCCGTGGCGGCTGTCGCGCGCGATCGCAACCGAGGGCTCCTCGGTAAGGGAGCGCAGATAGGTGGCGAAGCCCTGCGTGGCCCGGCCGACGGTGTAGATGTTCATGCGGTTCGTACCGGGGCCGATGATGCCGCGCAACCCAGCGGTGCCGAAAGCGAGGTCTTGGAAGAAGGCATCGGTGATCGCCTCGGACTCGCCGCGATCTCTCATATCATGGAGCTCGCTGAGGAGCTTCTCATCCGTGACGCGCTCGATCCACAGATCGAGAAGCTCGTGTACATCTGCCATTGTCCCAGCCTTCCCTTCAGATGACGGGTCCGGGTCCCGCGAGCATGCGAGATCCGGACCCGATGCGCCAACAAGCTACTCGCATCATAGGACACATCGCGCCCTCGTGCGCGCTCAAAACGGCGGACGCGCAGCATATGCGGCGCATGTGGTCTCGATGCGGGCCATCGCGAGACGATCTGTGGGCCCGCGATGACTCAGATGAGAGAATCGATGGTCGTCCCGCGGTCCGGCAACCACTCGAAAGCGGGTGAGAGCCGAACCTCTGCCCCGGATCGAGATCGGCGTCGCCGAGCGAGAAGAGCTCGCATCGGCGCATGAAAAATGCCCCGGCACGGGGCATGATGCTATCGCGGTGGGCCGTCAGGGTTTCGAACCCTGGACCTTGAGATTAAAAGTCTCCTGCTCTGCCTACTGAGCTAACGGCCCGCAGGAGGCATTGTACCACGCAAGACGCACGGCCGCGAGAACATGTTCGAGGTGGATGCGACGCGAGACGCAAGCCTGGAGAGGTCGGTGAGAATCGGAAGCGGACCTTTGCGCCATCGCGACCGCGCCGCTACTCCCAGCTCCATTGCCCGTTGACGAAGATGGACGTCTCGCGACCCTCTGCGTCCATACCGCAGATATTGAGGTCGTCTGCGCCGATCATGAAGTCGACATGCGTGCTCGACATGTTCACGCCCTTCTTGCGGAGCTTCTCGGGGGTCATGTCGTAACCGCCCTCGTAGCACTCCGGAAACCCGATGCCGAGAGCCAGATGGCAGCTCGCGTTCTCATCGTAGAGCGTGTCGAAAAACAAGATGCCGCTCTCGCGGATCGGCGTGTTCTTGGAGATGAGCGCCACCTCGCCGAGCCGACTGGAACCCCGATCGAGCTCGATGATGCTTCTGAGCGCCTCGACGCCCACCTCGGCGTCGTAGTCGACGACGCGGCCGGCCTCGAAGCGCAGCCAGAATCGATCGATCCTCGTACCATGGTGGATGACTGGCAGCGCCGCGTGCACGATGCCCTCGACATGCTCGCAATCCGGAGAGGTGAACACCTCCTCGGTGGGAACGTTCGGAAAGAACGGGTGCTCCTGCGGGGTCTCGGCTTTGCCGCCCGCCCAGATATGACGGTCGGTCATACCGACCGTGAGATCTGTGCCATTCTTGGAACGGTAACGCAGGCTCGCGAAATGATGCTCGTTCAAGAAGCGCAGATTCTTCTCGAACGTCGCATCATGCAGCTCCCAGTCGCTCTCGGGATCCTCGCCGTCGGCGCGCGCCGCGGATAGGATCGCGCACCACAACCGGTAGAGGGCGACCTCCTCGCACGCGTCCGGAAACACATGACGAGCCCATGCCGGCACCGGAGCGCCGGCGCAGCACCAGGGGTTGATGTTGAAGTCGAGACCGCGTCGGAACGATTTGCACTGGCTGTTGCGCGCCGAGGCTGCCGTCGCAGGCTTCGCCGGATCGATGCCCTGCAACGCAGCGGGGTCCGCCCCCTCGACGAAGACGAAGCAGGCACCCGCTTGGGCGAGCGACTCGAGCTGGACGCGCTCCCATTCGGGCACCCGCTCCAAGGAAGCGAGATCCACATGCTCGTAGGTGAGACGAGTCACGGCATCATCGCGCCAGATCACCGTCACATGAGCGGCGCCGGCGGCGTACGCCTTGCGGGTCAGCAGCTCGGCGAACCTCCGCTGCTCGACCGCCGCCTCGACGACGACCTCCTGACCGGACCGCACGTTCACGCCTCTACGGATGATGAGGTCGGCATAACGCTCGATCTTGGGCATCAGCTTGACCATGCCCGCACAGGCGTCCTCTGCGGTCAGCTCGGCTCGGATCATAGGTCTTCCTAGCTCTTGGATTTGGAGCGGCCGCCGTGCGCCTCTGAGCGTCGCCGAGCGGATCGCCTGGTGGCGGGGCCTGAGGACGAGCCGGTCTCGGATCCGTCCGTCGGACTCGCGTCAGCGTCTCGGGACTTTTTTCTGCCGGGAACGAGCCTGGCGAGCAGACCCCGCCGGGAAGCGCGAGCGGCCTGATCGCGCGCGGCGGCGCGCTCGAGCAGACTCACGAGCTTGCGCTCGGAGAGGCCCTGAGCCTGAGCGCGGTAGAAGTTGCGGATCGGTCTCAGCCGGACGGCATCGTAGATGAGCGCGACGATCATGACGCCATAGAAGATGATGAAGCTCACGAACTGCAGGCTGGCCGGCGGAATGAGAGCGCGTCGACGCATCGCGAACATGATGATGATCGTCGCCGCCGCCAGCACTGCGGCGACGCCGACGACGATCCACAGATGTCCCCGGCGCTTCCTGTAGTCATCATCTTGTTTCATGAGGATGTTCGAGACATCGAAGATGCGATCCTCCTGTATGCGCCGCTGCTGACGGCGGGCGCGTTTCTCCTCACGAGTGAGTCCCTGGAGCGACTCGCCCTGCTCGAGCTGTCGACGACGATCCCTCGAGGATGCCGGAGCGACGCGCACCGAGCCGGCGGCTTCGCGCGCGGGCTTGGCCGACGCCGCCGAACGACGGGCGACGCCGCGGCGCTCGCGCGTCTGCGAGCGCTTGTTCATCGGGCTGCGCGTGCTCACCGGTCGATCTCCCCCATGCTTGAGAACGGATCGCCCGTGATGAGCTCGAACGCCTCGCGGTAGCGCGCGGACGTCCCCTCGATGACCTCTTCAGGCAGCCGCGGTGCGTCTCCGCGCATGTCCCAGTTCCCCTTGAGCCAATCGCGAACGAACTGCTTGTCATAGCTCGGTTGAACGCGGCCCTCCTCATAGCGCGCCGCGGGCCAGAACCGGCTCGAGTCCGGCGTCAGGCACTCGTCGATCAAGGTGAGACGTCCGTCGATGAGACCGAACTCGAACTTCGTATCAGCGATGATGATGCCACGCGACAGCGCGTAGTCCGCTGCGGCCTGATAGATCTCGAGCGAAAGGTCGCGCAGCCGCGCGGCCAGATCAGCGCCGACGATATCGGCGGTCCGCTCGAAGGATATGTTTTCGTCGTGGTCGCCGATCTGAGCTTTGGTAGAGGGTGTGAACAGCGGTTCGGGCAGCTTCGACGCCTCGGTGAGACCCGCTGGCAGACGGATCCCGCACACGGTGCCGTCCGCATCGTAGGTCTGCTTGCCCGATCCTGTCAGGTAGCCGCGAACGATGCACTCGATCATGATGGGCTCGGCGCGGCGCACGAGCATCGCGCGACCCGCGAGATAGTCGCGATAGGCTGCGAACTCATCGGGAAATTCGTCCGGATCGATCGAGATCATATGGTTGGGAACCATGTCGGAGAAGCGATCGAACCAGAAGGCCGAGATGCGGTTCAGCACCTCGCCCTTGCGGGGAATCTCATCGGGAAGGATGAAATCGAAAGCGGAGATGCGATCCGTCGCGACCATGAGCAGGCGATCGCCCGCATCGTATATGTCGCGAACCTTGCCCCGGGAATCCGGACGGCGCTCAATCGAACTCACGTGAGTCAACTCCTCAGCTCAATACATCGGATCGATCGCGCGGCGTGCGCACGCGCGCGGCGCGCCGAAAGGTCGCGATGGCCTGCGACCGGCTCCGGCGAGCCTATTGGTCCATTGTAGTTGAAGGAGTCTCAAACGATTGCTCGCGCGGCAAATGAATCGTAAAAGTCGTACCCTTTTCAAGTTCGGACTCGACCGAGATATAGCCATGGTGGCGCTCGATGCTTTGTTTGGTCACCGCAAGGCCAACGCCCAGGCCTCCCGCCTCCCGTGCGCGGCTCGCGTCAGCGCGCCAGAATCGGCTGAAGATCCGGGAGAGATCCTCCTTGGCGATGCCGATGCCGGTGTCTTTGACCGATATCATGACAAAGCGCCGCTCGGAGCGCACCGAGACGACGACCCAGCCGCCCTCGGGGGTGTAGCGCATCGCGTTGCTCAAAAGGTTGATGATGGCCTGGGTGATCATATCGGGATCCATCTCGATGCAAACCGAGCGTCCCTGTGTCTCATCGGCGAATCGCAGGCGCAGATCCCTGGCCACGAACAGCTGCTGCTGGCTCGCCACGATCGCCTGAACGAACGGTATGATGTCCACGCGCTCGATATTGAGCTTGGACGTGCGCATCTCCATCCGCGACAGGTCGAGCATCTGCTGCACGAGTCGGGAGAGCCTGCGCGTCTCGGACGCGACGGTCTCCAGATGCTCATCATCCGCGGGGAGCACGCCGTCTTGCATGGCCTCGACCGTCGCGAGCATCGCCATGAGCGGGGTCCGCAGCTCGTGCGCGACATCGGAGGTGAGCCGCCGCTCGTGCTTGAGGTCGTTCTCAAGCGAGGTCGCCATCTCATCGAACGTCTCACCGAGCTGGTCGATCTCATCGTTGCCCACCAACGCGGTTCGAGCCGACAGGTCGCCATCGCGGATCTGCTTGGCCGTCCCGGTGATGCGCCTTATCGGGTTCGTGAGCATGCGCGACACGAACAGCCCGATCAGGATCGCGATGGCGATCGCTATGATCGCCGCGAGAAACATCGCGTTGGAGGTCTTCTCCCTGAACGCCGTGTCAGCCTTGGTGAGCAGCGCATCGGAGCCGAGAACCCACATGCGCAGCTTGCCGACGACGGTGCCGTCGGCAAGCTCGATCGGCTCGGTGAGAGCACCCTCCTGATCGGTGGGAGCGCTCGATGTGAGCCCGTGCGCCGCGCCGCTTCCGCGACCGCCACCGGTGCCGCCGCCTGACCCGGAGTCGCTTCCGCTGCCATCTTTATCGGCAGCGGGAGGCTGCGATGAGTCGGGACCCTGAGCGGGTCCCAGAAGATCTGCAGCCGCCGGGGCCGCCGGCCAGGTGTCGTCGTACAGGATCTTTCCTGTATCGTCGAGCACCTGCAGACCGATGTCTCTCGATATCCGATCGGATTTCGCGGCGGCCACCAAGTCGTCGGTCGTCCATTCGCCGTTTTTTTCGTAGGTCTCCGCAAGCTTTCGCGCGGTGAGGTGAGCCAGCTCGGTCATATTCGCGCGCGTGTACTCTGAGAAGACGCCGCTCCACACGAACGTGACCACGCACACAAGCGTGATGACCGTCATGGCAGAGCAGATCGCGAACCAAACCGCCATGCGAGAGGCATACGACAGCCCGGTGCGAGAATCATTTCGAGGCGTGTTCCAGCTCGAACGTGACCCCGTTTCGTCAGACTGTCTATGCCTTTGTCCGATTACCAGACGCGCGGGCAGCATCTACTCGCTCTCGTCAGCCTTCGCCGCCGGCTGGGCCGGAGCCTCGAAGCGGTAACCCACTCCGTGGACCGTGTAGAGCCATTTGGGCTTCTTGGGATCATCGCCGAGCTTGGCGCGGAGGTTCTTGACGTGCGAGTCGATCGTGCGCTCATAGCCCTCGAAGTCGTACCCCAAAACCTTCTCGACCAGCTCCATGCGGTTGTAGACGCGCCCGGGATGGCGCGCGAGCGTGGTCAGAAGCTTGAACTCGGAGGCGGTGAGATCAACCTCGTTGCCCTCCACCAAGATCTTGTGCCCGGAGATATCGATGACCAGATCCCCGAAATCGAGCACCTCGACTTGGGGCTCGTCGGCCAGATGAGTGCGCCGAAACAGCGCGCGAACCCTCGCGACGAGCTCGCGAGGCGAGAACGGCTTGATGATGTAATCGTCGGCGCCGAGTTCAAGACCGATGATGCGATCCTCCACCTCGCCTTTGGCGGTCAGCATGATGATGGGTACATCCGAGGTGTCGCGAATGGCACGGCAGACGCGCTCGCCTGAGAGCTTGGGCAGCATGAGGTCGAGTACGATCAGATCGAACTGATGCTTTTCGAACTCCTCGACCGCAGATTGGCCGTCCCCGACACCGACGACCCAGTAACCTTCGCGCTCGAGATAGGCTGCGACGGCGTCGCGGATAGCCTTCTCGTCTTCGACCAGCAGAATTTTTCTCGCATCCGAAGCCATGACGAGGCCTCCTCATCTCAACATTGAAAGAATCAATTCATTCTAGCGCAGGCGACGCGCGATTGCACATCAGCCGTCGGAGGCTCGTCGCATCTGCAGACGTCGAATGCGCTCATGATGTGAAGTATTCCCATATCTGCGGTTTTCTTCCAGCAGGCGATATATCTCGTCAAATTCGCCGCGGCGCTCCGTCGCGATACCGTCATGCGGCCGGAGCGCTCTCATCGCGGCGCGGAGCGCAGTGAGATCTCCTATAACCAAGACCCCGACGACATGCCCCTTATCGTGTCGTTAATGCCCATCGCATGGGCGAGCGCGTCGCGAGCCTTGTCCGAATCCGCGTTCCACGTGCCATCGTCGCCTCTGTGATAGATGAACGTGCAGTCGGTCTTCTTGGTCTCGGTATCCTTGATCGCCTTCATCATGCTGTCGCGCATGAGGTTCTTCAGCTTGGCGTAATTGCCCATATCCGAATAGCCCTTTATGTTCGAACCCAACTCGACCACGAGATGGCCGATGAAGGACTGCAGCTGCTTGCAGTTGATGCTCACGTGCGCGGTCGCGGTATCGCCATCAATCTCGATATCCTCGATCTTGTAGTCGAAAGCCTCGAAAAACGACTTGGCGAACTCTTTGGGGTCGATGTTGAGCTCCCGGAACTCTCTGCTCGCATCACCGAGCATCGAGTCGGTGATCTTTTCGTCGGCATGCTTGACCGAGTCGAGCCTCTCACTGAGGTTGCGCGCGATCATTCCCTCTGCTACGGGCAACCCGCAGCTGCTCAGCGATACCATGCACAGTGCCGCCATCAGAGATGCGACGGCGAACGCAAACACGCTCCTCTTCTTCATGATCCCTCCACGGAAAACGAGATTGACATCGGTTGCGGACGTATTCACTTCGGTCGAGCTGAACGATGTGGAACAAGCTCGACGTGGCTCGCGCGAGCCGCCGAGGTGCGAGAGCGCGTTCTATCGCTGCCCTAGCGCGCGGGCGAGCTCATCGCTTTGGGTCGCGTCCGCGGACCATTCGTCGGTCTTCTTCGTGAAGTTGAAATCGCAATCGGTGTCGCGTGGATCCGCCTGATCGACCGAGCTCTCGAGTGCATCTTTCATTATCTTGTTGAAGTCATCGGAGCCGGTTTTTGCATGGTTCTGCATGGCCTGCGCAAAGATCTTCTCTTGGAATTTCGTCATGATTTCTTTGAATGACTTGCAGGTCAGCGTGACGTGAGCCGTTGCCTTGTTGCCGTTCACATCGATGCTGTTGATCTTGTAGTCGAACTTGTCGAAGAGCGATCGGGTGACCTCTTTGGGGTCGATGCCATACTCTTTGATCGAGTCGGCACCGTCGCCGATCATCTTATCGATCGTATCGTCTTTGAGCTGTTTTACCGAGTCGAGATTCTCACTGATCTTTGTTCGGATGATGTCGGCGTCTGACGGCCCCCCGCAGCCTCCGAGCAGCACCGCGCATATCACGATGATAGCGAATAGCGAGGCGACGACCGTTTTTCTTTTCATTGCGTTGCTGTTCATGATCCCTCCAGATTATGCCAGTGGCCCGGCCGGACCACTCCCCGAGATGCGGCGTACAATTCCCCGATATGCGCCGATCTCCATAGCATACCAGCGCGCTTTGTCGATTTATTCGGGATGCGCGGATTATTTCAAAGCGGTTGGATGTTTTCGGTGAGAAGCACGAAGGGCCGGTCCGCGGACTCAGCGGAACCCCCCCCTCCCCGCCCGATGGAGGCTAGATCGAGAAGAGGCGCGCGGTCACAGCGTCGGGGATGCCCTGATCGTTGCGGGTGGTCGCATATGTGAGAATCTTCGTTGTCGCACCCTCGCTCGCAGGATAGTCCCCGAAGTCCAGGCAGCGGTCCGGCGCGCGCAGCGTCGCGTAGGTCTTGGCATCGGTATCGATGAGGAAGTGCGACGACTGGGACTTGATGAGATAGCGCCCGCCGTTTGCGACCGGGCACGCGAGCGGTTCGCGCTCGAGGAACACGTAGGAGTCACCTGCGCGCCCGATGAACGTGCCCATCTTGCCCAACGCGCCGACACCATCGTATGCGGCCTCGATCGAGAAGGCGAAGCGCTCGTTCATGTACACCGCCTCGAACGGTTTGACCCCTTCGGGCAATATGAGCTGGTCGACCTTGGTGACTTCTGATCTTGTGAGGTCGTATGCGGTCATACCGATATACGTCCCCTTGGACTGCAGCACGCGCGGTGTCAGCGTCAGGATGCCCTCGGCGCAGCGCGGCTGCGTCGAGAAGCGGCCCTGAGACTCCACGAGCTGAGCACCCTCTCGCTCGCCGACGCTCCAACGCATGCATGAGGAGTTCTCCGCGGAGCGCTTGCCAGTTGCCGTGGGCATATGCAGCCAAATGACGCTGGAGCCGTTCACGGTGAAGCGAGCGGGCTCGTAATCTCTGTCCCCCTCGTCGAGCTTCACGGGGTCGCCTGAGACCCTGCCGGCTGAGAGCTCTTGCGCCATGAGCACCCAGACGCGCCGAGCGAAGTCCATCTCCACCCAGGCGCACACCGAATCGGAGCAGCGAGCATCGAAGAACCCATAGCCCGTCCCCTGCGCGGGCGCATCGACGAGCGTGGCCATCTTGCCGCTCGCGAGGCTGAGGGCTCCCAGCTTGTTGGGGGTCTGCGCTGAGGCTGGCGCGAGCATCGCCACCGCCCATGAACCCTCCGTGTGGAACAGGACCGTGCCCAAGGGAAGCTTCCAGGTCTGTTTGGGCTCCAGCTGCGCCTCGGCTTTGTCGTAGTCCTCGATCACGGAGACGATCTTGGATTTGTCGTTGATCACCTGGGGGTCTCCCGCAGAGGCGGCGGAACCACCGTCATGCGAGGAGCATCCGCTGAGCACTCCCGCCGCGGAGGCGGCTCCCAGCGTGAGAAGTCCTGCGAGCGTGAACCGACGGCGCGTGATGCCGCCTCGCTCGGCAGGCTTGGATTCACCCGTGAAATCGCGGCCCATGCGTCCCTCCCGCCGGCGTCGATGCGAAGCTGAGGCTCTCGAGGCGATCGAAGACGACGTCCGCGCGCGTGAGAAAGCTGCGCGGGTCGAAGATCCCGTCGAGGTCGGAAGCGGTGAGCGTGCACGCCGGATCGAGCTCCAAGCACTCGCGCAGGGTTCTTCCCGGGCGCGACTCGTGGACGTCCTCCCAGACCCGCATGGAAGCGCGCTGCACGATCGCATAGGCGTCTTCGCGCGTGATGCCGGTATCCACCAAGGCGAGCAGCACTTTCGAGGAGAAGATGAGCCCGCGGGTCCGATCGAGGTTGGCGTGCATGTTCGCCGGATACAGAACGAGACCGTCCACGATGCGCGTCAGGCAGCAGAGCATGTGGTCCAAGGCGATGAAGCTGTCTGCCTGGGCGACGCGTTCGGCGGAGCTGTGGGAGATGTCGCGTTCGTGCCACAGCGCCACATCGTCGAAGGCGACCTGCGCGTTGGCCTTCACGACGCGCGCCAGTCCGCAGACCTTCTCGGCGGTGATGGGATTGCGCTTGTGGGGCATGGCGGACGACCCCTTCTGGCCGCGTCGAAACGGCTCCTCCGCTTCAAGGGTGTCGGTCTTCTGCAGGGCGCGGATCTCGGTGGCGATGCGCTCGCAGGTGGCGGCGGTGCAGGCGAGCACCCCGGCGAGATACGCATGATGGTCACGGCTTATGACCTGTGTGGAAAGCGGATCGCCTGTGAGCCCCAGATGCTCGCAGACATAGCCCTCGACGAAGGGATCAATGGAGGAATAGGTTCCCACCGCACCGGAGATCGCGCCGACGGCAACCTGTTCGCGCGCCTCCATAAGGCGGTCGAGGTCGCGTCTGAGCTCCCAGGCCCAGCTGCCGAACTTCATGCCGAACGTCATGGGCTCGGCGTGAATGCCATGAGTGCGCCCGACGCACAGGGTATCGCGCTCCTCCAGGCCGCGACGGCGGCAGATCGCGCCCAGGGAGCGCACATCCTCGATCAGGATATCGGTCGCCTGGACGAGCTGCCGACACAGCGCCGTGTCGCCCAGATCCGAGCTGGTCATGCCGTAGTGCACCCAACGACTGGGCTTGGGAGCCCCTTCAGGCGCCTTGGCATCGATGTATGCGCCCATGTTGGTGAGAAAGGCGATGACATCATGGTTCGTGACGCGTTCGATCTCATCGACCTCTTCGCAGCTGAAGGCCGCGTGCTCGCGGATCCAAGCCGCCTCACGGCGCGTGATGCCGATGACCCCAAGCTCCGCCTGGGCCTCGCAAGCGAGCACCTCGATCTCCTGCCAGATGGCGTACTTGTTCTCGAGCGAGAAGACGGCGCCCATCTCCGGACGGGTGTAGCGATCGATCATGGTGGCTCCTTCGGCTGGATATCCGACGGTCAGAAACGAAAAACAGCCCGGAGCGCATTCGCCGCGGGCTGTGTGTGCTCTGGAGCGGGTGACGGGACTCGAACCCGCGAATACCAGCTTGGGAAGCTGGGGCCTTACCACTTGGCAACACCCGCCTGATCTGCGCTCGCCGACGAAGGGCGCCGAGCGTCGATTGCGTGCATCAGTATAACGCGGTCGGCAGGAGAAGAGCAAGACGGATCCGTCTGTCCTCCCCGATGCGTGGACGCGCAGGCGGCGCGCATTGTGGCGGGCGAGCGACGGGCCGGTCTCATCAGAGGGTTCCCTGTCCGCGTCGCCGACGCGCCGAGGCGGCATCGACAGATCCCCACGCCGCCAGCTGAAGGGCCGCGGCGAAGTTGCGGGGAGTTCCAGCAAAAAACATCGTGGCACACGCCGTCATTTTGTCGGAATCCGCCCGCAAGTCGCCAGGGACGGTGAATATAAAATATGCTGCTTTATCGCTCGTCGAGCGTTCTCATTCTTCTTGTTGTACATGAGAATGAATACGAAATTCTCTCTGATAAGGGCTTTTATCGCGAACGCTTCCAATCCCGTCGAAAGATTGCCGCGTCTAAGTTCTTCCCTAAAACCGCTCTCGAAATAAGACAAGACAGGAAAACGGCCCCGAACTTCCTGGTGAAAATCGCCAAGGCAAAGCGCATTTCCTGTCATCAAAGCGGCATCAAGCTGTTTGCTCCTCACACTATCTTCGGAGAAGGCTGAAGGACTCGCAGCTTCAACCTCATCAGAAAGGGTCGAGGGACCGGCGATCTCGATCTCATCCGATGTGAGAGAGGAGGTTTCTCTCATTTCTTCGAAACGTCTATACGTGATTTCACGAAGGCGGAGCTGACGTCAGCGCTGGAAGGGCCGACAAAGCCGACCACCATCCCCATGCTACAATCCTCCCGATGACCGTCGGGCGAAGATCCCAAGGGGGGGGGGGTTCACGTCATGCTGCTTCCCGCCACGTTCGACTACAGCTTCGAGCTGCGCGACTGGCGTCGCTACGTCTCCATGAGGGAGGGCAGGTACTACCAGCCCGTGTTCCTCTTGGGGGTGCTGGTGCTGCCCGCCTGCACGATCGGCATGGTACTGCTCTTCCTGGAGATGCTCTCCTCGCCGTCCTCGACCGACGTGATGATGCTGACGGTGATGGCGGCCATGGTCGCCTTCTCGATCCTCTCCGACGTGTTCGGCCTGATCCCCTTCGGCGGGATACGGAGCATCGCCATGCCCTCCTGCCCGCCGGCTGGCGCGGGAGATGAGGCTCCTCATCCGCGCGTACAGGCGCCTCCGGACGTCGCGCTGGCGCGTTCAGCTCGACTGATCGATCTCTCGCCGCGAATCATTCATGAGCTCGCTGTACCTGCGCCGCTCCTGGTTGATATCGAATTCCATCTCACACCTCCTTCGGATGGTCGCAGAAGTCGAGTGCGACGTCCATCAGGGCGCGCCCGTCGCCGATGAAGTCGAAGCCCTGGTACTGGCAGACTCTGGACAGGCCGTCGTCGTCGAACCAGTCGTCGGGGTATCCCGGCAAAGGCGAGGAGCCGTTGAAGAGACAGAAGCCCTTCTGGGGGATGAGGCCCGCTGCACCTCGTCTGGAACCGGCCGGCGTGCGGATAGGGAAGGGCGAAGCCGAGGTTCCACTCGTAGGCGCAGGAGGGGCCGGTCTTGCTGTAGGCGAAGAGCCGGGTGAAGACGCCCGCGCAGGTGCGCTTCAGATCGAGGAGGGCGGTCGCGTCGACGCCGTAGCGGAGCGCGCAGAGGCGGACATCCTCCATGTCGCCTTCGAACAGCTCGCGTCGCGTCTCGTTGGTATCGGTGTCCTCCTTCGGGCCCCACGGCCGGATCGCGTGCTGCGGCCCCACGAGGGGGAGAAGTAGCCGTCGAGACCGAAGGCCCGCTCGAAGGAGGCGGCCCTCGCGTCTGTATTTAGTTAATAGTTTCTGAGCAAAAAGAGCATTGGTTTCTGAGCACTTTGGTCACCGGATGTGATCACCTTTACTGAGCACCCCCCCCCCTCACAGAACTTCGGTAACGTGTGAAAACCATGCTGCTTATATTTGTATTTTTACGATTGAAGTATAAAAGAACGACCGTAATATTTAATGGCGGTAAAGGAGGTGATGAAATGTTTAGAATAGGTGAATTTTCAAAGCTGGCAGAAGTTTCAATCCGTATGCTTCGCTATTACGATGCAATAGGAATCTTGAAGCCGGCAGAAGTTGATAAATGGACAGGACATCGATTGTACTCGGTGGAGCAAATACCGCGTTTAAATAAAATATTGTATCTGCGAGACAGTGGTTTTAATGTTGATGAAATAGCACATGTACTTGATATGGACGATTATTTACTTCTTGAACACCTTGAGAGAAAACGGTCTGAGATTAATCGGGTTATACAAGGCGAACAGAAAAAATTAAAGAAAATAGCAATTGCCAAAGACGAGATACAGTGCAATAAAAGCGAACTACATTACAACATTTCCATTAAATCAATACCGGGGCAAAAAGTGCTTTCTTTGCGTAAGATTGTGCCGACATACCATTCTGAAGGAGATTTATGGAATGAAATTTCTGCTTTTGCCAAAGATAAAAAAATAAAAATATCTAATAATACTTTTTCAATTTATCACGATACAGAATATAAGGAACGGGATGTTGATATTGAATTATGTGCTCCGGTAAATACACTGCAAAAAAATACTCCAATGCCTTCGTCATTTTGTTTTCGTATTACCGAGCCAATACAGACTATGGCTTCCACAATGGTATATGGAGATTTTTCAAATATCAGCGGTGCGTATATTGCATTTTCCAAATGGCTACAAAAGAACAGTCAATATCGAATGTTAAACCCTATGCGGCAAATTGTTCATAGAGGTCCGTGGAATGAGAATGATTCGCTGAAATTTTTAATTGAAATTCAAATACCGTTAGAACTTGAATAGATGTGCCCTGTAAAAATTTCAAAATATACTCATTTCCCTCTTGCACCTCACACGATGTGAGGTATTACGCTGGTTTTACCAATAAAAAACAGGAGGTACAACATGAGTTATTTGAAGTTAAACCCCATTGGAGAGGTAAAGAGTGATGAAGGCGGAGCATTTATTCAATTAAAGTCAGAGTATATTTCAGCAATGGCGGCATTAGATGGATTTAGCCATATCAATGTAATATGGTGGTTCAGTGATTGCGATAATGAAACTGACAGAAACACGTTACAGAGTGAACAGCCTTATAAAGGTGCGCCAAAGGTAATGGGAGCTTTCGCCACAAGGTCGCCCGCCCGTCCTAATCCCATCGCTTTGACAGCTTCGGAAATCATTAACATTGATTTTGACTTAGGGATTATCCGAGTTGCTTTTATTGACGCAAATGATGGTACGCCTATCCTCGATATAAAGCCTTATACACCAAGCTTTGATAGAGTTGAAACTCCTGGCGTTCCTGCATGGTGCAGCGAGTGGCCAAAAAGCACGGAAGCATCGGGCAATTTTAATTGGGATAAGGTATTTAACTTCTAAGGAGGGTTTATGAAACTTAGAGATTATATTCGCGATAAACCTGTCTTGAAACAGAACAGTTGATATTGCGTACTCTAAAACCTACAGAAGAACTCTATCATCGCGTCGCATCGATACCGTGCAACAGACGGTTATCGATGCGAGCCGCTCGTATTCCCATGCACCACACCGATCGGTATAAAAGTTGTGGTTTCTGATGTGCGCTCAAGTAAG
This sequence comes from Coriobacterium glomerans PW2, assembly GCF_000195315.1. Taxonomy (NCBI): domain Bacteria; kingdom Bacillati; phylum Actinomycetota; class Coriobacteriia; order Coriobacteriales; family Coriobacteriaceae; genus Coriobacterium; species Coriobacterium glomerans. The sequence goes on along the minus strand of NC_015389.1, from coordinate 35,248 downwards.
GTCGATCGCGCAACGCTCTTCGCTCATTGGTCCACGGTTGTTTTCCGAGGGTTGTCGACGTTCGGGGGCCATGGCCGTCCGGCCAGCTCGTCAAGTGCGCAGTCGTAGTAGTCGGCTGCCATCCACGCCTCCTCGAGTCCGATGTCGTTTATTTAGTCAACAGTCTCCGAGCAAAAAGAGCATCGGTTTCTGAGCACTTTGGTCACCGGATGTGATCACCTTTTCTGAGCACCCGCTCCTCTCGCATGTGGGTGCCTCGCACGCGGTGAGACTCCCCGTGAAATCGGATCAGCCTGCCGTGGCGAACGCGTCCATCGATCACCGCCGCGACCATCTGATCGTCGCTGAAGACGGCACCCCACCTCGAGAACTCCAGGTTCGACGCGTTGATCACCGAGATGCCTCTCGCAGGAGTCGGCGATCACCCGGAACAGGAGCCGCGCGCCGTCGGCGTCGAGCGGCAAGAAGCCGGACTCGGCCGCGACGAGCATCTCGGCGCGGCCGAGCAGATCCTCGCCCTCGAGGTCCGGCGATCGGAAGACGGTCGAGCGGTCATATCCCTCGATCGTCTTCGGCGAGCGAGGCGCGCGCCTCCCGAGCAGCGCCGCGCTCGCGGGCGGCTCGCGGCTCGCGCAAGCTGTCTCGAGACAGCGGGCCAGGTACTCGACCTGCTTGGGCGTCTCCAGGCGCGACCACTCCCTCAGCACCGAGTCGATCCAGTCCGCGTGCTCCGTCTGCGCCGGCGGCGAAGCTCTCCTTCATTTTCGCAAGTTCCTCCTCGTGCTCTGCCATGTCCCCCAGGAACCGCTCGGCGTCCAAGCCGAGATGCCCCACGTACAGAAGCTGTTCGATATCGTCCCGATCGAACATCATGACCGAATCCCGGCCGGCCCATCCCTGTGGATATGGCAGCGCCCCGTAGTCGCGCATGACACGTGTATCCGCGTCGCCGTGCATGACAGGGCCGAGCGCGGCCGACCGGCGGCCGCGCCCAGCAGCCTGTCGGGGTCCAGATCGCGATCGAGCATCGCGCAGGCGGCCATCGCCGCGCGGGCGGCCGGGCCCATGACGAGGATGAGGCCGATCATCTGCATGAGGACGGCCAGCTCGATCGCGAAGGCGAGCCGCTCGATCGCGAATCCGGCCGGAGACGCCGCCGCCAGGATGAGCGAGACGAGCGAGAAGGCCCTCAGCGCCCACTCGAGCGCGAGGACCGCGCGGAACCTTCGCGTGATCATGACGAGCCCCCCTCTCCTCGCGAGGCCCCGTCCCCGCCGGGAAACGTGATGTCCAGGTCATCCATGATCTCGCGGATGGTGAAGCCCCCGAAATCGAAGTCCGACCTCGCTTTCAGCGCGCCGATGACGTCGAGGTCGTCGTAGTACCAGCAGTAGTAGGTGACCTTCTTGTAGGTGTAGCTCACCACGCCGTCGGGGCGCTTGCCCAGTATCGTCATCTCCCCGACGCGCGGGTCCTTCGAGGCTCCGAACCACTGCAGCCCGCAGGCGGGATCCGGACAGTTGTCGAAAAACGACTCCTCGATGTCGTAGCCGGCCTTCGCCTCCGGGGTCGGGTAGCGGTACTTCTTCTCCATGGTCGTGTCGACGCAGCTGAACAAGCGCGCCTCGGTCGGGGCCGCGTAGCGACCGTCCCGTCGCCGCATGCGGGTGACGGCGAAGACGAGCATCTTCCCTTCGCGATCCGGAGAGCAGAAGTAGAGGATGGATGCCTGCGAGTCGTTCTCGCGCACCAGCAGCGGCTCGGAGACGAAGCTCGCCTCGCAAAGCAGATCGGAGGCGCGCAGGGCATCCGAGGGGGTGGCGTAGGTGCGCTCGCGCTCCGGGTCGGGCTGCTGCCGCCCGCGGTCGTCCCGCGTGATGCCGATCCCGATCGACATGGGAAGATCCGTGGCATCGATGGGCTTCACGGTCAAGTAGACCGCCAAAGCCGCAAGCAGCGCCAAGACCACCAGGCAGACCGAGCAGCCGATCCTGCGCGCGCGCCGGCGACCGGGGCGGCGCGGGCGACCGGGCGCGGCACCAACATGAAGGAGGTGAATCCGCGCGTTCATGAAGCGCACACCTGAAGCTGCGCGAAATACTTCTGCACAAGATCCTTGCAGCCAGAGAGAGTGTCTAAAGGCTCTGGCAAACCCATTGACTGTAGTTTCATCGCAAGCTGGTCCAGATCAGAAGCACCTGCTGTGAGCGCTGAGCCAATCAACTCGGATAGACCGGTGCCGATCTCCGCGCCTCCAAGGTTATCGAGTATTACGGAAAGGTAGCTGCCGTCCTTCGGATAGGCGATACTCGGTGAAACACCAAACAACCAACCCCATGGCAGTTTTAAGCCGAGATTGACAGGGAATCCAGTATCGACGGATTTGCTCCCTTTTTTCTCGCGACTCATCACGAACACTCCACCTCCAGAATGAGTGAATTCCTTGTAATGTCACCGCAGGGTCCCGGGGCGGGGGGTCCGACCCGGCCTCACAGCCCGACCTCCAGCAGGAGCGGGCGGCGGTAGGGCGACAGGCCGGCCGCCGCCGCGCAGGGCGCCGCGAGACGGGCGCGCGCCTCGGCGGCCCAGGGCGTGGTGCCGCCGCGCTCGGCCACGAAGCGCCAGCCGCGCAGGGCCTCCTCGCGAAGGGCCCCCGCGTCCGCGTCCGGCGCGGCCCGCTCGCAGAAGCCGCCGGAGAGCTCGTCGAGCAGCAGCGCCTCGGCGCGGCGCAGGGAGACCTCCCGAGACGGGCCGAGGCCCCCGGCCGACAGCTCCGAGCGCACCCAGGCCAGGCGCGCCGCGGGGGTGCCGGCGCGCTCGGCGCGCGCGGCGCGGGCGAGGCTCTCGAGCGTCAGGGTCGCGCCGCGCCGCCACCCCCGCGGCGCGCGGCGGGCTCCCAGCAGCGCCCGGGTCGACTCGATCGCCATGCGCAGGGAGCGCGCGTCGCCGAGGGCCTCGGCCGGGGCGATCTCCGAGGCCGCGCACGCCAGCCGCAGCCTCGTCGCGCACAGGGCCGCGCGCAGGTCCCGGATGTCGGCGAGCTCCCGCTCCGCCTCGGCGCGCCCGCCCTCCCAGGCGAGCGCGAGCGCCCTGAGGCCCTGGATCCCCGGCGATTGGAATCTCCGCCAGTCGGCGGCGGTGAGCCCGGCGGTCGCCTCGAGCAGCGCGGCCGGATCGCAGGAGCGCGTCATCGCCGCCTGGACGCGGCGCAACGAGATGGACAGGCGGACGAGGTTGAGCGCCATCGAGAGGAAGATGACGGACCAGATCCAGAACGAGAGATCGATCACGGCGCTCGGCGGAACGAGGGGGATGACCAGGACGGTGGCCGCCAGGACGCAGAACTCCGCGAGAAAAGCCGCCGTCGCGCGGGCCGTGAAGGCGTCGAACGCGCGCCCGAGGGAGGAGGCGCCCGTCGCGCGGAAGCCGATCCTGCCGGCGAGGCGGGCCAGGGAGGCCGAGAGGCTCTCCGGTCCCACGCCGAGGGCGAGCGAGGTGGCGGCGACGGGATCGGGGCGCGGCGCGGCGAGCGCCGGCGAGATCGGCACTCGGACGGGGTAGTCGCCGTCGCCCGCGAAGCAGCGCCGCTGCCCGGCGAGCGCCGATCGGGCCTGCCCGGCGAGGCCGGAGAGGCCCCCCTGCCCCCTCGGCGATCGCGCGCTCCGCCCGCGCGGCGCCCTCGGCGTCGCCGGCGCGCTCCGATGCGGCGGCCAGACCCCTGAGCGCGAGCAGCCGTCCCAGCGCGGTGCGGTCGGTGTCCGCGGCGCGGCGGTAGAGCGCCGCCAGCCGAGCCCAGTCGCCGGCGGCGACCAGCTCTCGGAGCCGCGAGCGACCCCGCAGGACCGATCCGACGCAGGCCCGCGCGGGCGCCGGCTCGCGCGGGCCTGGCGCGGCGGCCGCCAGCGCCGACCAGAGCCGCTCGGCGCGCGGCGCGTCCAGCGCGACCGAGGCGGCGTGGTAGCCCAGCGCGGCGGCGGTCGCCCTGGTCTGGCGCAGCAGCGAGCGGGCCGCGGCCCGCTCGAGCAGATCGAGCTCGGCGGCGGCCTCGGAGGCGCGGCCGGTGAGCGCCAGGGCCAGCGCGCGGCGGTGCGCCACGTGCAGCCAGGGCAGCGCGCAGCAGCACAGGGCCGCGCGCGGCCGACCGGCGGTCTCGGCCAGCAGCCTGTCGGGGTCCAGATCGCGATCGAGCATCGCGCAGGCGGCCATCGCCGCGCGGGCGGCCGGGCCCATGACGAGGATGAGGCCGATCATCTGCATGAGGACGGCCAGCTCGATCGCGAAGGCGAGTCGCTCGATCGCGAATCCGGCCGGAGACGCCGCCACCAGGATGAGCGAGACGAGCGAGAAGGCCCTCAGCGCCCACTCGAGCGCGAGGATCGCGCGGAACCTTCGTGTGATCATGACGAGCCCCCCTCGCCTCGCGTGGCTCCGTCGCCGCCGGGAAACGTGATGTCCAGGTCCTTCATGATCCGCCGGACGGCGAATCGGTCGAAATGGAAGTCCGACCTCGCTTTCAGCGCGCCGATGACGTCGAGGTCGTCATAGTACCAGCAGTAGTAGGTGGCCTTCTTGTAGGTGCAGCTCACCACGCCGTCGGGGCGCCTTCCGAGGACGGTCATCTCCCCGACGCGCGGGTCCTTCGAGGCTCCGAACCACTGCAGCCCGCAGGCGGGGTCCGGATCGTTGTCGATGAAGGATTTCTCGATGTCGTAGCCGGCCTTCGCCTCCGGGGTCGGGAAGCGGTACCTCTTGTCCATGGCCGTGTCGACGCAGCTGAACGAGGGCGCCTCGGTCGGAGCCGCGTAGCGACCGTCCCGTCGCCGCATGCGGGCGACGGCGAAGACGAGCGTCTTCCCTTCGCGATCCGGGGAGATGAAGTAGAGGACGGATGCCTGCGAGTCGTTCTCGCGCACCAGCAGCGGATCGGAGACGAAGCTCGCCTCGCAGAGCAGCCCGGTGGCGCGCAGGGCCTCCGAGGGGGTGGCGTAGGTGCGCTCGTGACCCTGGTCGGTCTGCTGCCGCCCGCGGTCGCCCCGCGTGATGCCGATCCCGGTCGGTATGAGCAGATCCGTGGCATCGACGGATGCCATGATCGGGGTGCCCACCATGGGCACGAGCAGCATCGTCAAGACAACCAGGCAGACCGAGCAGCCGATCCTGCGCGCGCGCCGGCGGCGGGAACGCGGCGAGCGACCGGGCGCGGCGCGGCGCGGCGACCGGGCCTCGAGCTCGACCTCCAGCAGGAGCGGGCGGCGGTAGGGCGACAGGCCGGCCGCCGCCGCGCAGGGCGCCGCGAGACGGGCGCGCGCCTCGGCGGCCCAGGGCGTGGTGCCGCCGCGCTCGGCCACGAAGCGCCAGCCGCGCAGGGCCTCCTCGCGAAGGGCCCCCGCGTCCGCGTCCGGCGCGGCCCGCTCGCAGAAGCCGCCGGAGAGCTCGTCGAGCAGCAGCGCCTCGGCGCGGCGCAGGGAGACCTCATCAAACCGGCTGAGGCCCCACTCCGAAAGCTCCGAGCGCACGCGGACCAGACGCGCGTCCGGGGTGCCTGCGCGCTCGGCGAGCGCGGCGCGAGAGAGGCTCTCGAGCATCAGGGTCGCCGCGCGCCGGGCGTCAAGGGAGCCGCGGTTGGCCGCGAGCAGCTCTCGGAGCGCGAGGAGGGCCCGTGCGGCGGCGGGCGCGTCATCGAGGTCCAGAGATGCCCGGAGCTGAGAGAACGCGGCCAGGATCCGCTGCGTCGGGCTGGCCGCGACGGCGCGCAGCGCGCACAGCTCGCCCAGCGTGACGTCCGCCTCGCGGTCGCGACCGGCCCAATGGAGCGCGGCGGCGCGCAGAGCCAGGAGCGGCCCCGGCCCCGATTGTCCGCGCCGAGCGCCTCCGATCACCTCGCTCCGCTCGAGAAGCAACGCTGGGTCGCAATCTCTTGTCAGCGCTCTCATGCACCCCCTGTAGGCGCGCGAGAGCCAGACCGCCGCGGCGAGCGCGAGGGCCACACAGGCGAGCAGCGGGGCTGCCGGCGGGCCAGCATACCCCTGGCCCTGCCGCCCCGCCAGAAGGACGACGGCATCCGCGCTCCACTCGATGCAGGCCACTCCGAAGCAGAGAGCCTCCGCCGCGCGCAGAGCGCGCTGCGCGCGGCCGATCGAGCTCGCGTCCGTCGCGGCGGAGCAGCCGCGCAGGGAGCGTGACCCGAGCGCTCGTTCGAAGCAGCCGAAGCCGAGGACGGGCGCGATCTCGGCGTCCGCCTCACATGCGGGTCGCGCGCAGGGCGCGGGGCATGCCGAGGGGTCGGGGTAGTCGCCGTCGCCGACGAAGCAGCGCCGCTGCCCGGCGAGCGCCGATCGCGCCTCCTCGGCGAGGCCGGAGAGGCCCCCGGCTCCCTCGGCGATCTCGCGCAGCGCCCGCGCGGCGGCCTCGGCGTCGCCGGCGCGCTGCGATGCGGCGGCCAGCCCCCTGAGCGCGAGCAGCCGGTCCAGGGGCGTCGGGTCGGCGCGGGCGGCGCGGGCGAACTCCGCGGCGACCCTCGGCCAGTCGCCGGCGGCGATAAGCGCGCGCAGGGCGGATCGGCCCCTCATCACGGCCGCGGCGACCGCGGTCGCCGGGCGAGCATCGTCATCGGGCAGGATGGAGACCAGCGCCGACCAGAGCCGCTCGGCGCGCGGCGCGTCCAGCGCGACCGAGGCGGCGTGGTAGCCCAGCGCGGCGGCGGTGCCTCTCACGAGGCGCGATGCGCGGGAGGCGGCCGCGCGCTCGAGCAGATCCAGCTCGGAGGCGGCCTCGGCGGCGCGCCCGGTGAGCGCCAGGGCCAGCGCGCGGTGATGCGCGACGTGCAGCCAGGGCAGCGCGCCCCGGCTCCGGCGGAGACCGGGCCGGCGGGAGGTCCTCTCGAGCAGGCCCTCGGGGTCCAGGTCGCGATCGAGCATCGCGCACGCCGCGAGCGCATCGCGGGCGGCCAGACCACGGACGAGCAGGCAAGGCACCATGAGATCGAGCGCGACGGCGAGAACCGCAGACCTGGCGGCCTCGGGCGTGAATCCGCTTCGAGGGCGCGGCGAGCCCCCCGAGCGCGCCGCCGATCCGCCGTCGCGCCCCGGCTCGGCGGTCCCGTGCTCGAGCGCCTCTGCGGTAGGCGCCGATCTCTTCGCGTAGATCGTCTCGGGACCAAACAAGGTGATGGTCTCCACCACGAAGCCGAGCACCATAAAGGAAGCCATGAAGCCGAGCAGCGCCGCCCGGATCCGAATGCTGCGGCGCAGAGGACCCGCGCCCACGCCGAGGAGCGACTCCAGCCTCCTCACGAAAAGGCGGACCGGGATAATCGTGGTGCAACCAAAGACGATCAGGCTATTCCTGTTGCGCGGGACGAGGGCGCACGCCGCCACGGCACCCGCGACCAAAAGGCAGACGAGAACCCTCCCGACCAAGATGGACGCGGGTATTCTGCGATCACGAATCTTCGGGCCCGGGCCGTCCGGTCCTTGCATATCGGCGCGCCCGAGCCGGGGCGCGGGGGCGGATGTCCCACCCGGCCTCACAGCGCGGCCTCCGGCGGCAGCGAGCGGCGGCAGGACGAGAGCGGACGTGACCTGAGGGCCCGCTCGAGCGCGGGAGTCGCGCGGAGCATTCGTGTGATCATGATTCTCCCTCTTACTCGCATTCCGCGAATCCAGCCGGCATCGGGTCGGTCGGGCACGCCTCGTCCCACCCCCCCCCGGTCTGACTCCTCGTCGCAGAGTATAGCGCAATCCTTCAATACAAAGCGATATGGGACGCGAGTCGGAGCGATTCGGGCACCCGAGTTCGCTCCGAGGACAGAGCCCGATGCCCTCCCGTCGAGAACGTCGCTGCTCGCACCCTCTACGGGCGCGCCATGCTATCCTGATGGGATCCGCTGCCCCGCCGGGGCCGTCTGCGAGGGGAGATGCCATGATGGAGCTGCCGGTCTCGTTCGAATGCCGTCTGGGCGAGGAGGACTTCTACCGCTACCACGGGATACGCGAGGGCGCCCGCGCCCGACCGCTGTTCGCCGGCATGACCGGCTGGATGATCCTCACCGGCTTCATCGGGTTGGGACAGGGTCCCGTGCAAGCCTTCGGGATGTGGTCCCTGAGCCTGCTGTTCTTGATTCCGGCGGCGATGGGACGGTTCCCCACCGTGCGCGCCGGTCGGGCCGCTCAGGTCAGATCCTATCTCTTGACCCACGGGGCGCGCCCCGGGGAGGCGACCTGCCGGCAGGTCGTCGAGATCGGACCGCAGGGTGTCACCGTCCGCTGCGGGGCCGACGGAGCCCCCGACGATCGTCTCGCGACGATACCGGGGCCCTGGAGGCGCTGGCGGCGAGCCGTGGCCTCGCGCGGCTCGGTCACCGTGCTGAGCGCAGCGGGACAGGCTGGTGCGTTGCGCGACCTCGCGGGCGTCGGCTATCTGCTGCGCGGAGCGGGCCCGGACTCCTACGAGGACGTCTACATACCCGCTCGCGCACTCGGGGGCGCCTCCGCCCGACGTCTGGCCAGAGAGCTGAACCGCATGATCGAGCGCGGGAGACGGGGAGAGATCTGAGTGAGGCCTCGCACAAGATCGATCACAGCGGCGCCGACTTGGATAGGCGCGCGTCCTCTTTCCGCTTCGCCTCTTGCCAGAGCTGTCGCTGATCCATCTCAGTCCTCCTCCGGGTAGTCGCAGAACCCGAGCACGTTGTCCATCAGAGGCTCGTCTGCCGCGAGGAAGTCGAAGCCCTTATAGCGGCAGGCGTCGCGAAGCTCGGGGTGCTTGGACCAGTCATCGGGGAAATCGGGCAGCGGCGAGCAGCCGAAGAAGATTACGAAGCCTTTCTGAGGATAGACCACCGAGAACCTCGATCGAGACTTGCCCGATTCTGGCACAGGCATGCGACAAGGCAGGTTCTTCGGCAGCTCGCAGCCGACGATCCGGTAGGCGTACATACTGATACCCGACGGTCCCCTGAAGCCGCGTCTGCGCGAGAGCACGAGATCGACCAGGGGGGCCGGGTCCACCCCGTGCGCCTCGCAGTATGCCCGCGCCGCCCGCTCGCCGCCGCGCAGAGCATGGTCGAACTCCTCATCTTTTCGCTTGAAGCCGCCGTGAATCTCGTGCTGGGACCATTTCGAGGGCAGGTACCTGCCCTCCAGCCTGAAGACGCGCTCGAAGATCACCGGCCACCAGGATCGGTCCGGACCGAACGGCACGAGTCTGAAGCCCCCGTGCGCGCGCACCACCGCCGTCGCTCTGGACCACGTTTCATCCACCGAGACCACACACGAGCGGACGTCGCGGGTGGTGTCCATATCGACCAGGTCGCCGTCGCCGACGAAGGAGCCCAGCGAGCGGAGCGGAGCGAGCGCCTCGGCCAGCTCGGGGCACGGCTCGCCGGAGCGGTCCATGAGGCCGGCGGGGGCCAGCCGCTCGATCAGCGCTTCGCGCCAGGGACCGAGGCCGTGGCTTTTGTAGAAACGCATATTGATGTTCATCTGATGAGCCGCGAACATGCCCAGCTCGAAGCCACCGTCCATGAGGGTGAAGACCTCTTGGGGGGTGAACACGGCGGTCTGCAGCGTCAGGGGCTCCTCCTCGCGGGGCCTCAGGAAGAAGAACGGGTCCATGCGCGGTCCTCTCTATCAGATCCTCTCGCCATCTCAGTCTCCCTCCGGGTAGTCGCAGAATGTGAGCACGGTGTCCATGAGGGTCATGCCCTCGCCGATGAAGTCGAAGCCCCCGAAGCGGCTGCCGCTCTTGAACTCCGAGTGCTTCACCCAGTCCTCGGGATAGCCCCGGCGCGGGGCGCAGCCGTTGAACATGATGAAGCCCTTCTCGGGAAGGATCCCCGATACCTTCGATTTGGGCCAGCCGCCGACGGGATGGGGGAGCACATAGCCGAGACCCTCGAGAAACGAGCAGTCCGTCAGGTTCATCGCCGTGAGCGTCCTCATGGTCAGCCCCCCAAACGGGTTGTGGAAGGCGCGGCCCAGGTCCGCCAGGGGCTCGGGGTCGACACCCTTCTCCAGCGCGTACTCGCGCGCGGTGCGCTCTCCGCCGATCAGATGATCGGCGAGCGATTCGTCGTCCAGGCGAAAGTCGCCTTCGATGTAGTGCTGGGTCCACATGGAGTTCTGGAAGGAGCGCTCGAGACCGAAGACGCGCTCGAAGCGCGCCGGCCAGGAGGCGCGATCCGGCCCGAAGGGGACCAGCCGGTAGCCCCCGCGGGCCCGCGCGATACCGGTGACTCGCTCCCCGGCCGCGTCGACGCACACCGCCACGGTCCTGCGGTCGATCGGATGGCGTTCCGTGATGTAGTCACCGTCCATCACGACGCTGCCCGGCGGGGACAGCGGGGACAGCGCCCAGGCCAGCTCGGGGCACGGCGCCCCCGACTCGTCGACCAGACCGGTTGGTGCCCAGCGCTCGATGAGCGCGGAGCGCCAGGGGCCGATGCCGCGGTCCTCGAAGACATGCATGTCGACGCTGCCGTGCGAGGCCGCGAAGCACCCCAGGTCGAAGCCGCCGAGCAGCGCGAAGAGGTCCGTCGAGGAGAACACGGCGGTCGAGACCGTGGGCGGCCCGGTCCGTCTCGGGCGCATGAGGGAAAACGGATTCATATGATGTCCTCTCCGAGCCCGGGTCCGGCGGCGGGCCCGCTCCGTCCAAGTATACGCGACGGCGCGCGCTCCCGGACGGACTGCCACCACTCAATCGGGCATCTTCTCCAGGATGCGTACCGCTCTCCGAGATTCCATGGAGGACATGCGATCGAGCGTCGAACGAGGACGTCTGCGGTCGCGCCGATGCATGCGATCGCTCGGCCGCAGCCGGAGATCATGTGCATCGATAGAAGGATGCCGGCAGATGAACTCCCTCTTCGATATCTCGCCCGCGTATTCGATCACGGCATCGTCGCGGGGATCTCCCTCTCTCGAGCGCGACCGTTAGGTATCGAGGACCCGCGCGCGACGATCGGCTCGCTGCGGAGGCATCTCAGAAGATGTGCATGGCTCCATCCGCCTCTGACGGATGCATGGATCGGATCGCTCATCGGGTGCGAGGCGATGCCCCCCCTCCGCGGCTCAGCGGTCGCGCGGGAAGGTGATCTTGAGGTCGCGCACGATCTGGCCGACGGTGAAGTTGTCGAAGCTGAAGTCGCGCCTGGACCTCAGCGCTCCGATCACGTCGAGGTCGTCGTAGTACCAGCAGTAGTAGTCCGTTCCCTCGTAGGTGTGGCGCACCACGCCGTCCGGACGGCGTCCGAGCACCGTCATCTCGCCGACGCGGGGGTCCGCGGAGGCTCCGAACCACTGCAGGCCGACCGCCGGGGTCGGCGTGTTGTCGAAGAAGCCGTTGACTATGTCGTTACCCGCCTTCGCCTCCGGCGTCGGGTAGCGGTCTGTGCCCCCCATGGCCGTGTCCACGTAGCTGAACGAGGTCGCGCCCTTCGGGAGGACGTAGCGGCCGTCGCGGCGCTCCATCCGCACCACGTTGAACTCCCGCCACCGGCCGTCCTTGTCCGACGCTACGAAGAACATGACCGAGGCGCGCGTGTCGTCCTCGCGCAGCACCAGCGGATCGGAGACGAATCTGTCCTCGGAGAACAGGCCGCTGGCGCGCAGCGCCTCGGCCGGCGTGGCGTAGGTCCGGCGGTCGACCCCGTCGGTCGCCGGCGGGCCGCCGCCCGTGGCGGTTCTGATCCCGATCGATATGTTCCTGTCCGTCGCGTCCGACGGCGTCACGAGCACGCGGATCGTCAGCGCAACGGGCAAGGCGAGGAGCAGCAGCAAGACTCCGCATCCGATCCTGCAGCCCAATCTGCGGCGAGGGTGCGATGCCGCAGGAACCCGCCGGTCCCGGGACCGAGTCGTGGTCGCGCGCACCGAGCCGACCGGATTGGATGTCCAGACCTCCAGCAGGAGGGGCCGACGGTACGGCCGCAGCCCGGCCGCAGCCGCGGAGGGGGCGGCGAGCCGGGCGCGCGCCTCGGCGACCCAGGGCGTGGTGCCGCCGCGCTCGGCCACGAATGCCCAGTCGCGCAGGGCCTCGGCGAGCGGGACGGCCGCGTCGGGACGGCCGGCGTCGGCCTCCCCGCCCTCGCTGAAGCCGCCGGCCAGCTCGTCGAGCAGCAGCGCCTCAGCACGGCGCAGAGAGACCTCCTGGAGCGGCGACAGGCGCCGGCCGGCCAGCTCGCCTCGCGCCCATGCCAGGCGGGCCTCGATGGTACCGATGCACTCGGCGGCGGCGGCTCGGGACAGACCCTCCATCACGCTGCGCGCCATCAGCCGCGCCGTCAGAGGGGCGTCGGCGCTGCCGAGCAGCACCTCGGTCGAGCGCATCGCCTCGAGCATCGACCCGACGTCTCCGGTCGCCTCGGACGGCTGGATCTCGCAGACGGAGCAGATCAGTCGGCCCCGCGTCGAGCGCATGAAGAACCGCATGTCCTGCAGGTCGCGCAGGACCGCGGCGCCCTCCTCGCCCCGGCCCATCCAGGCCAGCACCGTCCCCCGAAACGACATCGCGATCGGGGCGGGGAGCCTCTGCCAGCTGGCGGATCCCATATCCTCGGTCTCCGCAAGCAGCGCCGCGGGGTCGCAGGAGCGCGTGAGCATCGCCGTGAGCCGACGTCCGTAGAGGACGATGAGCAAGCGATGGAGCAGCGCGGCTGCGAGCACCGCGAAGATCGCCCAGCCCGCCGCGCCGGCGGGAGAAACGAGCTCGACCACCACGTAGGCGACGACCGCCGCGCATGCCAAGACGTTGAGCGCGACTCCGCTCGCGACAAGGGCGTCGCAGGTCCGCGCGCACCGAGAGCGCCCGCCCGACCAGCAGCCCGCCATCGCGCCGCAGGCCCGCAGAGCGCGCTCGAACCCGTCGAGGCCTATCCCCAGCGATGCCGAAGAGGGCACCGGCTCGTCGGGGCGCGGCGGCGCGGTCACGGCCGAGATCGCAGCCGGGACGGGGTAGTCCCCGTCGCCGGAGAAACCCGCCGGGCCGCCGGCCAGCGCAGCTCGCGCCTGATCCGCGAGCCCGGTGAGCCCCCCGGCAGCCTCGGCGATCTCGCGCCAGGTGAGCGCGGCGCCGGCCGCGTCGCCTGAGCGCTCCAGGCTCACGGCCAGACCACGCAGCCCGAGCAGCCGACCCAGCGCGGTGCGGTCGGTATCCGCGGCCCGCCGCTGCAGGGCCGCGAGCTCCCCCCAGCGGCCGGCGGCGACCAGCGCGCGGATCCGGGAGCGCCCCTGGAGCAGCGCATCGGCGAACGGGCGGCGGGGGATCAGCGGATCGCGCCCGCACCGAAGCGACCCCGCCAGCGTCGACCAGAGCCGCTCGGCGCGCTCGGCGTCCAGCGCGACCGAGGCCGCGTGATAGCCCAGGGCCGCCGCGGCGGCCCTGCACGAGCGCGTGGGAGCGCGGAGCGCGACGCGCTCGAGCAGATCGAGCTCCCGGTCGGCTCCGGCGACGTCTCCGGTGAGCGCCAGGGCCAGCGCGCGGCGATGCGCGACGTGCAGCCAGCTCCACATGCAAAGGGACGGGTGCATCCCGCGGGGCTTCGCCGTCTCGGCCAGCAGCCGGGCAGGGTCCAGATCGCGGTCCAGGATCGCGCAGGCCGACAGGGCGCAGCGGGCGCTCAGCGCGTCGACGAGCGTGAGAGCGATCATCGGTAGAACGACCGCTCCGATGATGAGCAGATCGAGCCTGGGCGCGAAGAAGAGCGTCGCCGCGAGCAGTGCCAGCCAGCCCGCCTCCAGTGTCCGTTCCAGCACCAGCGCCCCGCGAAAGCCGCGTGATATCATGGCCTTTCCTTTCTCGGCGGCGAGGTGGCGCCAGCCTGTCTGATCGTACGAGCGCCCCGCCAAGGGGACCGAAACGAACCGGTCATCTGACTCGACAGCCCTGAAAAGCTCCCGCCGCAGCGGGCCCGGAATCCAACGGCAGACCGGTGACGAATGCTCCCGATGTCACCGCAGGGTCCCGGGGCGGGGGGTCCGACCCGGCCTCACAGCCCGACCTCCAGCAGGAGCGGGCGGCGGTAGGGCGACAGGCCGGCCGCCGCCGCGCAGGGCGCCGCGAGACGGGCGCGCGCCTCGGCGGCCCAGGGCGTGGTGCCGCCGCGCTCGGCCACGAAGCGCCAGCCGCGCAGGGCCTCCTCGCGAAGGGCCCCCGCGTCCGCGTCCGGCGCGGCCCGCTCGCAGAAGCCGCCGGAGAGCTCGTCGAGCAGCAGCGCCTCGGCGCGGCGCAGGGAGACCTCCCGAGACGGGCCGAGGCCCCCGGCCGACAGCTCCGAGCGCACCCAGGCCAGGCGCGCCGCGGGGGTGCCGGCGCGCTCGGCGCGCGCGGCGCGGGCGAGGCTCTCGAGCGTCAGGGTCGCGCCGCGCCGCCACCCCCCGCGGCGCGCGGCGGGCTCCCAGCAGCGCCCGGGTCGACTCGATCGCCATGCGCAGGGAGCGCGCGTCGCCGAGGGCCTCGGCCGGGGCGATCTCCGAGGCCGCGCACGCCAGCCGCAGCCTCGTCGCGCACAGGGCCGCGCGCAGGTCCCGGATGTCGGCGAGCTCACGCTCCGCCTCGGCGCGCCCGCCCTCCCAGGCGAGCGCGAGCGCCCTGAGGCCCTGGATCCCCGGCGATTGGAATCTCCGCCAGTCGGCGGCGGTGAGCCCGGCGGTCGCCTCGAGCAGCGCGGCCGGATCGCAGGAGCGCGTCATCGCCGCCTGGACGCGGCGCAACGAGATGGACAGGCAGACGAGGTTGAGCGCCATCGAGAGGAAGATGACGGACCAGATCCAGAACGAGAGATCGATCACGGCGCTCGGCGGAACGAGGGGGATGACCAGGACGGTGGCCGCCAGGACGCAGAACTCCGCGAGAGAAGCCGCCGTCGCGCGGGCCGTGAAGGCGTCGAACGCGCGCCCGAGGGAGGAGGCGCCCGTCGCGCGGAAGCCGATCCTGCCGGCGAGGCGGGCCAGGGAGGCCGAGAGGCTCTCCGGTCCCACGCCGAGGGCGAGCGAGGTGGCGGCGACGGGATCGGCGCGCGGCGCGGCGAGCGCCGGCGAGATCGGCACTCGGACGGGGTAGTCGCCGTCGCCCGCGAAGCAGCGCCGCTGCCCGGCGAGCGCCGATCGGGCCTGCCCGGCGAGGCCGGAGAGGCCCCCTGCCCCCTCGGCGATCGCGCGCAGCGCCCGCGCGGCGCCCTCGGCGTCGCCGGCGCGCTCCGATGCGGCGGCCAGACCCCTGAGCGCGAGCAGCCGTCCCAGCGCGGTGCGGTCGGTGTCCGCGGCGCGGCGGTAGAGCGCCGCCAGCCGAGCCCAGTCGCCGGCGGCGACCAGCTCTCGGAGCCGCGAGCGACCCCGCAGGACCGATCCGACGCAGGCCCGCGCGGGCGCCGGCTCGCGCGGGCCTGGCGCGGCGGCCGCCAGCGCCGACCAGAGCCGCTCGGCGCGCGGCGCGTCCAGCGCGACCGAGGCGGCGTGGTAGCCCAGCGCGGCGGCGGTCGCCCTGGTCTGGCGCAGCAGCGAGCGGGCCGCGGCCCGCTCGAGCAGATCGAGCTCGGAGGCGGCCTCGGCGGCGCGCCCGGTGAGCGCCAGGGCCAGCGCGCGGCGGTGCGCCACGTGCAGCCAGGGCAGCGCGCAGCAGCACAGGGCCGCGCGCGGCCGACCGGCGGTCTCGGCCAGCAGCCTGTCGGGGTCCAGATCGCGATCGAGCATCGCGCAGGCGGCCATCGCCGCGCGGGCGGCCGGGCCCATGACGAGGATGAGGCCGATCATCTGCATGAGGACGGCCAGCTCGATCGCGAAGGCGAGCCGCTCGATCGCGAATCCGGCCGGAGACGCCGCCGCCAGGATGAGCGAGACGAGCGCGAAGGCCCTCAGCGCCCACTCGAGCGCCAGGATCGCGCGGAACCTTCGTGTGATCATGAATCTCTCCTTCAGTCGAAACGCCCGGGGCCCTCGCCTCGCGAGGCCCCGTCCCCGCCGGGAGCCGTGATGTCCGGAACCAAGACCAGCGGGCAGACCGAGCCGCCGGGTCCGGCGGCGGGCCCGCTCCGCCCAAGTATACGCGACGGCGCGCGCTCCCGGATCGGAGCATCCGCGGGCGCGCGATCGAAGCCGACCCCCATGGTACAATCTTGCGAGGATGACCGAGACGACTCCAGGGGGTCCATGCCATGAGGCTTCCCGTCACGCTCGACTTCAGCTACGAGCTGCGCGACTGGCGCCGCTACACGAACATGAGGGAGGGCAGATTCTGCCAGCCCGCGACCCTCTTGGTAGTCGTCGGGATGCCCGTTTGCATGATCGGCGTGTGGCTGCCCTACGCGAGGGATCCCCACGTCTTCTCGTCCCCCTTCGATGTGCTGGCGATAACTGCGGCGATGGTCGCCGTCTCAGTGCCCTCCGGCGTGTTCGGCGTGCTACCCGGCCCCGGTGGGACGAGGAAGACCGCCCTGCCCTTCTTCATCCGCCACGGGTGGGAGCCGGGCTCCTCGCCGCTCGCCTTCAGGCAGATCGTCGAGATCGACGAGGAGGGGGTCAGGCTGAGGTGCGGTCCCGCGGGCTGCCGGACTCAGGACATGAAGACGATCAGCCTGCCGTGGTCGATGTGGTGCCCCGCCAGGATCTGGCGGGGCTCGATCGCCATGCTCGCCTGGCGCGAGCAGGCCGGCAGGATCGACAACATCATGAGCAAAGCGATGGTGTTCCACGGAAACGAGGCGAGGCTCTACGAGGAGGTGTACATCCCGGCCCGCGCGCTGACCGGGATCTCCGCCCGAGAGCTGAGGCGGGAGATGAACCGTCTCGTCCGCGCGCGCAGGCGTCCTCGGACGTCGCGCTGGCGAGTTCAGCTCGACTGATCGATCTTTCCCCCACGCTCGGATTTCAGTCTCTCGAGCTCCGGCTCGGCCTCGGAGAGGCACTCGAGGAGCGGGTCTCGCTCGGGTCCGAGGTAGCCGATGTAGAGAGTCCGCGCGATGTCGCTGCGGTTGAACGCGATGATCGAGTCGGGGCCCGCCCATCCCCCCGGATAGCGAAGCGACACGTAGTCCCAGGCGGTGCGCAGCGTCTCCTCCCTCTGCATGTATCCGATGATGATCAAACGGCTGTCATCCTGTGCCAGCTGCACGACGGAGCCGATGGGCAGCCACGACGTATCGATGTCTCTCCTCATTCGCTTCTCCTTGTCCGAATCACTTGCCATATCCGGGTATCCACTTGCGATCGATGTCCCTGTCCTGCTTTCGGGATGCGGCATCCCTCTCCTGAGACAGCTCGCCTTTGCGCTTCTCGAGTCCCGAGAGTTCCTTTTCGAGACTCGAAACGATCCGGGCGGCGGCGGCGACGGCCTCGGCGATGTGATCACGCACTGTGAAGGCCATGCAGCCGGGCACCGTGAGCACCCTCTGCTCCCCTATGACCTGTGCGAGCATCGAGCCCACGTTCGCCGCATGGGAATACAGGTCATCACATTTTGGGTAAAGATCTTGGCAAGACCTGAGAACCGATTTCGCTTTGTTGAGCTCCATTTGCTTTCCGAGTATCTGCGCGTCGAGACCTGCGATCTGCCACCACAGATCATCCATGCGCGCCCTGTCCCGGCGCAGTTCCTGATCTATATCGAATTCCATCTCAAGCTCCCTTCGGTGGGTCGCAGAAGTCCAGGATGCCGTCCATCAGATCGCACCCGTCGCCGAGAAAGTCGTAGCCCTGGTACTGGCACGCTCTGGCCAGCTCGCTATCCTCGAACCAGTTGGCCGGGTAGCCGGGAGAGGCGAGCAGCCCTGGAAGAGGCAGAAGCCCTTCTGGGGGATGACCGAGGACACCTTCACCCGGAAGAAACCGGCGCGCGGGAAGGGCAGGGCGAAGCCGAGGTTCCACTCGTAGGAGCACGAGGGATCGACCTGGGAGTAGGCGTAAAGGTGGATCAGAATGCGGGCGCCGACCCGTTTCAGATCGAGCAGGGCGGCCGGGTCGACGCCGTGGCGGGCCGCGCAGAGGCGGACGTCCTCCTCGTCGCCTTTGAACAGCGCCCTGTGGGCCTCGTTCTCCTCGCTGCTCCCCCACGGCCGAATCGCGTGCTGCGACCACCACGAGGGCTGGAAGTGGCCGTCGAGGCCGAGCGCCCGCTCGAAGGAGGCCGCCCGGGCGGCGGGGTCCGTCGCGAGCGGCGCGAGACGGAAGCGACGGCCCCGGCGTATCAGGGCGGTCGCGCGGACGCGGCGGGCGTCCACGCAGATCGCGGTGGACGCCCGCCTGGTCGGGCGCTCCTTTTGAACGATGGACTCGTCGATGACGAACGCGCCGGGCGGGCGGAGCGGCTCCAGGGCGGCGGCGAGCTCGGGGCACGGGACGCCGGATGCGTCCACGAGTCCGGACGGCGCGAGACGCTCGATGGCGTTCCGGTGCCACCCCTCTATGCGCCAGCCATCCCTGTCGACGTCGACGCCCACCGCGGATGCGCATCCCATCTCGGGACCGCCCAGAAGGACGAAGATGTCCTCGGGGCTGAACGCGGTCGCAGCCAGGGCCTCCGCGGCCGTCGCGCGACGGTTCCTGCGCGAAAAGGCTCTCATGCGGTTGCCGCCCTCTCATCGATCGATGGCATGAAGCCGCTCCTCGTGCCGAATCCTCCCGATCGGACGGAGCCTCTCGACCCCCTGAGGTTCTTTTGGCCTCGTTCTGGTCTCAGATGATTATAGTCATTGTTCTTCTGCTCTTTGTTCTCCTCGAAGTCAACGAAGTCGTTCCAAGCGGCGGATCCAACTACTCCTAGTGCTATGACAACAGGTGCACCAGATGGAAAGACTGCACAAAAGATCGTCGTGGCAAAGCCGATCCCAGCGTCTCCGAGAAGTCTAAATGTCCCCCACTTTCCTGCAGTTGCCGCCCCGTCGATATCGCCCCGCGCAACTCTGCCGCCTACTTCGACAGCAGTAGAACCGGCATCAAGGATGAACGCTACCCTTCCGCCTATCTTGAAGACCGTGGAGAACGATTTGAGAGCGGAGCCGTCTTTAGTTAGTTCATCAACTCTCTTGGCCGTATTTCCCGCAGCCCCTATCTCCACCTTCCCCATCGACTTGAGCAGATCAGCAAATTCCTTTAAATCCTCGGCATATTTGCTTGGTTTGAAATCGTCTAACAAGCTATCTGCAATGGTTTGTGCAAATTTTTGGTCCCCCGCCTTTTTGGAATCATTGAGAGAAATAACGAGTTTTCCGATGTAATCCAAGGTGATCTGCCCTTTGTCAACATTAAACGTGATGCCGTTTTTCTTCAGGACATCGGGAAAGCCGGATGCGAGTTTTGATTCGAGGGAGGAGATTTCACTTTTAAGTTGAGTCAGATACGATGACATGAGGCCGATCTGCGTCTCTTGGACACTAATTTCACTGCTTGCACGATTCAGAGCCGAAGTAACCCTGTTACCGTACGGCATCCCAAACGTCCCGATCCTTTTTATAGCTGCGTTTAGACTGTCATAGGAACTATTAACATCGGTGAAGCAGGATTCGCGAACTGCAGATTCATCAAAAATGATTCGATTTCCCAGTTCGGTTTCGCAGTTCATATCGCTCAGTATAGAGTCCCTGAGTCTGATTACATTTCCCTGCAGCGTTTCCGCTGCCTCGTCGCACAACTTCGCATAGTCTATAAGACCTATTGCAATTCCCCTTATTGTTTTATCCTCAGTATCTCTGATTTCTTTCTGCGTCTTCACCCACTCCCCTGAACCTGATGACGTTATGCATTCATCACACTTGCCTCCTGCGATATTTCCGCTTTTTGCGTTTTTTGCTGCTTCTGTAACCTTTTCAGACACTTCTTTTAGTGTGTCTGTATTGATATCAAGCACCGTCTCCACCACCTATCGCCGAAGCGGACTTGTTATCCGCCTCGATCAGGGCATCTATTGACGCCTGAAGTTGATTGTGGTTGACATCAGACACATTGAGAGCTTCCGAGGTCGCCTCGATGAGAGATTCAAGCGTGGTGATTGCCGCCTTCATTGAATCGCCTTGAGGGTTTGAACCCCTCAGCACATCGTTTGCGGCGGTCAATATATCTATCGCGTTCTTGAGTTCATCTGATTGCTCCTGCAGATGACTGAGTGCCTGTTGGCCGTCATCTGGGGATATCTTGATCTCTCCGGAACTCATAGGGTCGCCTCGTTCCTCTTGTGTTCATATTTTTCCATATTGCTTTGCAGAAAGCGTTGAAATGACAATCCGTCCTGATCTGCGAATCCCAGTTGAACTACGGTACGAATGGTCTCCGTATCAAAGAAATAATCCTGTTTGGGATCGACGCGTCCTTCGGGATAAGGGTAGCCCATGTAGTCCCAGTATCTTCCCGTCGTCGTATCCTGCACCATCGTTCCCGCGATCATGATTGGCCTCGTCGCGGCCTCGAGCATGACCACAGACCCTATCGGCAGCCAGTTGACCTCTCTCACGTGCTGCTCCTCCCTCTTTTTTCCGGTGGCATCATTCTCGTTTGTCATTGTTTCACCCTTCTTTCTCACTCATTCCCATCTGTCTCATTCGGTGAGATCAGTCGTACGGGATCGCAGACGCCAAACCGCGTCGCGAACCCTTCGTCGGACCGTATGGCGCGCCGCCATTCGGGTCTCATCTGCGCCGGACGCAACATGCTTTGATCACAGAATCCATTTCCGACCCAGATACCGCTACCATAGGCGGACAGCACCTTGAACCATCGATCGTAGAGCGACCTGACGCGCCACGCCTCGCTGACAGCCATGACAGCCGTAGCGCCGGAGAAGCGCTCGGTCTCGATGTAGCTCTGCAGGCCCTTGGCGATCTCTGCTGGAAGAGCATCCATAACGCGGACGGCGGAGATCAAGACCAATAACGCAGGTGTCGACTCTGCGCTGATCACATCCTGAACGCCGGCAAGCATCTCCTCGGGACTCTGCGCGATTCTGCTATCGGAGATTTCGCCAAGAGCGCGCTCCGGATCCAAGGCGAGAAAACTCGCCGATGAGTCTTTGACCAGAAGACCGAGGGCAGCGCGCACATAATTGGAAAGACTGGTCGCATCGTCCCCGAGAGCGAGCAGACATGGGGCCCGATCCAAGGGGATCCACAGAGGTGCCACTGTTTCTTTTGAAAAGCCGACGGGAAGCGCAGCGCCAGCGGGCTTGCCCAGCAGAACCTCCTCTGAGCCCACCCTCGCGGGCAGCACCGGGATTGGCGTCGCGCGCACGGGATCGCCGGCCGAGATATCATCGGCCAGACCGTGAAGCTCCTCGACGACCGAGCCATCCTCAGACGCCACGTTGGCGGCCTGGAACTCGCACAGATCTTTTCCGTGCTTGACGATCCCGCGCCCCGGGGAGCGCGCGGGCGTGACCGAGGGCTTGTGACCGAACAGCGTGGCATAATCGCTCTCGTCATTCATGGCGAGGGCGATCACCTCAGGGAAGCTCGAACGCAACCGCATGCGCGCGGCGGTCGCGGAGGCGGCGGTGATGATCATGTGCACGCCCAGCCGGGAGCCGTCGCGCGCCAAGGCACCCAGACGGTCTTCATGCATGGGGAACAGCTCGTAGAAGGCGGCGATGCCCGAGATGGCGAGAAAGATGCGGGGCATGGCGGAGAGCTCGTCCTGCTCTCCTGCGGACAAGAGCTCGCGGCGAGATGCGATGCTGGTCTCGAGGAGCC
This sequence comes from Coriobacterium glomerans PW2, assembly GCF_000195315.1. Taxonomy (NCBI): domain Bacteria; kingdom Bacillati; phylum Actinomycetota; class Coriobacteriia; order Coriobacteriales; family Coriobacteriaceae; genus Coriobacterium; species Coriobacterium glomerans. The sequence goes on along the minus strand of NC_015389.1, from coordinate 13,581 downwards.
TGAAGAGATTCTCCATGTGCTCCGCATCGTCTCCCCGCGCGACGCCGCCGCATTGCGGCAGCGCGAGGAGCGCGGAGAGCGCTCCCCCTTCGAGATCGATCGCGTATATCTCCAAGCGGGACGCATCCAAGCGCTTCGCCATCGAGACCAGCGCCGTGACGGCCAGCTCGGATGTTCCCGTCCCCGGGGCTCCGTAGATCGCGAGGTTGCCGGTCTCGCACCAGTCGATCAGATGGGCCTCTCTGGTCTGACGCTCGGGAATGTCGACCTCGCCGAGGATGGAGATGTAGCTCGAGGCGCCTTGCGCTTCGGCGACGAGCCCACGCATGCCGCTCTGCTCCAGCTCAGCGAGGCCGATATGGGCCGGCAGGGGAGCCAGCCACAGCGGGCGGGCCTCGGCGCGCGCATCGGGCAGGCCGCTCGCGGCCTCGCGGACGCCCTCGAGCACGGCGTTGATCTCCTCGACGCCGTCGGCGGCGCGCGTCTCCCGGCGCTTTTTCACCGAGGCCGTCACGTCGAGCCGCTCGTCGACGGCGTCGACGGCGTCATCGACTCTGGGGGGCCAGACGTCGACCGGCGCATAGGGCGCGCCGGCGTAGGCGGCCTGTCCCGCCAGGAAGTGCTCGTTGTAGCCGACGAGCATGTAGAAGCGGCCCGGTCCCGGGATGTCGGCGGCATCCGGGCGGCCGATCATCTCCTTGGAGTCGGCCGCGTCGGCGACCTTGAGACAGACCTTGAGGCGCATGTTGGAGCGTATCTGATCGGATACGACGCCGGAGGGCTTCTGGGTCGCCAGCACCAGATGCACTCCCAGGCTGCGGCCGATCCTGGCGGCGCTCATGAGCTCCTCCATGAACTCGGGCTGCTGGTCTTTGAGCTCGGCGAACTCATCGGCCACGATGAGCAGATGCGGCAGCGGCTCGGCGAGCTCGCCGCCCGCCCTTGTAGTCTATGAGGACGAAGGCCACCTGGTAGCTCATGAGCGCGTCTGCTGCGGATACGGAACATGGCCACACATGATGTTGCCCAAACGTATCCACCACCGTCTATATCAGACGTTTGATGATATCGAGAGCGCCTCCCATGTCATCGACGAGCCAGTCCGCGTGAGTCTGATCCACTCGCATCCGCGTCTCTCGGTAGCCGATAACACGCAAACCAGCTGCCTTGGCGGCTGCTATTCCCGGTGTCGAATCCTCGATGGCGACGGTGCGATCAGGTTGGGCATCGAGACGTGCCAGCGCCTTGCAGTAGATCTCCGGATGCGGCTTGCTCTCCCGAACGTCCTCGCCGCTCTCGATCACATCAACGTCATCTAAGATGCCGCAGTCTTCGAGCACCCGCTCTATGAGGATGCGCTCCGAGGATGAAGCGACCGCCAGATGGATCCCGTGCTCGTGGGCGAAATCGATCAGCGGGACCACATCCACTCGGAACAGCTCTGGGTAGTCGCGGCTCTCGTGTGAGGCGCGATCGACACGATCGAAGCGGTGGCGCAGCTCGGCTAAAGGGAGCACCTCGCCTGTCAGGTGCCAGAGCTCCTGATAGAGAGCATCAAAGGAAGTTCCTACCAGTGAGGTGCAATCGATATCGGCTGAGCGACCCAATTCCGTGTTGACGCGCCGTACGAAGGCGACCTGGGTGCGATAATCGAGATACTCGGTATCGACGAGCACGCCATCCATATCGAAGATGATCGCATCGAGGGGTGAGCGGGCGTCGGGCGGAATCGCGGATAGATCTGCGCCCTCGCATGAGCTGAACGCTCCGGTCTCACTCATCGCGCACTCCTCCATGTAGGGATGTCCGGCTGTAGCCTTCACGAGAGAGATTGTATCAAACGGTTGAGGTCAGATGTGTGATTCCGGCGCACACATGGCTTTTTGGGTACTATTACTACCCAGTTTGATTGCTCGCGGCGCGCTCAAGGAAAAGATGCGCTCGCCGCAGGCCTCAATATTTCTGCAGTAGTCGGGAGGTGCTGCCGTGGTTCGCGTCGATATCGAGACCATCGTTATGGCGACCGGATCCGTTCCATCCCTTGTCGTGTTGCGCGAGCGTGCGAGCGAAGCGGATGGCGGTTCCACCGCTCCTCTTCGGGTTCTCTCCATTCAAACCGGCCCCTTCGAAGCGGCGGCGATCAGCCGTGGCATCGAAGGCGTGCGGGGTCCGCGTCCGATCACCCACGATCTGTTCATCAGCACCCTCGCCGCACTCGGCGCCAGACTCGAGCGCGTTGAGATCAACCGGGTCGAGGCGCCGATCTTCTACTCGAGGCTCATCATCGCGCGCAACCGAAGCGAGGAGATCGCGCTCGATGCGCGGCCGAGCGATGCTCTGGCGCTCGCGGTGCGCTCGAACGCCCCCATCTACGTAGAAGATGATGTCATGAACCGGGCGTCGAGCGCTCAGAGACGCACCGATGAGGAATCACGGGATGAGGAGCTCGATCGCTTCGATCGCTTCGCTCACACGGTCACCCCCGATGACTTCTGAGAGCGCCCCTGATCGATCTCGCGCGTAGATGATCACATAACCCGCAGCGCTTATCATGAGAAGCGACCCCGCAGAAGATCCATGCGGGGTCGCTTTTCAAGCTCGCAGGGGCTAGTCCTCGTCGAGCAGCTCCTCGGGCACATCGTCCGTCCCGCCGATGTCTACGCATTCGACCTCATCTGCAGATGAGCCGGATGGTATCTCCAGCGCCTCCTGCCCCTCGGCAGCCATCGACGGCTTGGGTCGCCTTTTCGCCGCGGTCATGCGCGCGACGGCGATGACGAGATCGCCGTCGGCGACGTTCATCATCTTCACGCCCTGGGTTGCGCGGCCGGTCTGGGATATCTCACCGGTCTTGACGCGGATGACCGTCGCGCCCTTCGTGATGATGAACAGCTCATGCTGCGGACCGACCGTCTTCATAGCGGCGAGCATTCCTTTTCGCTGCGTCATCTGGATGGTGTAGACACCCTGTCCGCCTCGGTGCTGAGTGGGATAGTCGCGAACCGGCGTGCGCTTGCCGTAACCGTTCTCGGTGATCACGAACAGGTCACCTTGACCGTTGGTGATCTCCATGCCGAGCACGCGGGCGCTGCCGCGCAGATCGATGCCGCGCACGCCCGAGGTGTCCCGACCGGTCGCGCGCACCTGCTCCTGTTCGAACATGATGGCCTTGCCCTCGGTCGTCGCCATGATGATCTTGTCTTGCGGGCGAACGCGCCGGACATCGAGCAGAGCGTCGTCTGTTTTTAGGTTGATCGCGATGATACCGTCTCGGCGACTGCGGTCGTAGGCGCTCATGACCGTCTTTTTCACCATCCCGGAGCGGGTGGCGAACATGAGGAACTCATCATCGGGGAAATCGCGCGTGCTGATGACCGATGCGATCTTCTCACCCTCTTCGAACGGCAGCAGGTTCACGATGGCGGCTCCGCGCGCCTGTCGGGACCCGACGGGCAGCTCATGCACCTTCAGGCGGTAGACCTTGCCTCGCGTTGAGAAGAACAGGACGAACTCGTGAGTCGAGGCGATGAACATCTCGGCTATGACATCATCCTCTTTGAGATTGACACCGGATACTCCCTTGCCGCCGCGCTTCTGTGAGCGATAGGTGGCCACGGGGATGCGCTTCACGTAGCCTGTGTGCGTTATGGTGACGACCATGTCCTCGTCGGCGATGAGGTCCTCGACATCGAGCTCCTTCTCAGCCTCCCGGATCTCGGTGCGGCGCGGGTCACCGAACTTGCGCGCGATCTCGCGCATCTCCTCCTTGATGACGGCCAGCACCTTCTCCTTGTGGGCGAGCAGGTCCTCGTAGTACTCGATCGCCTGCCTCAGAGCATCGAGTTCGGCGGCGATCTTGCCTCGCTCGAGCCCGGTGAGTCGGCGCAGCTTCATCTCAAGAATGGCTGCGGTCTGGCGATCGGTGAACCCGAATCGCTCCGTCAGGCGCGCCGAGGCCTCGGCATCGGTCTCGGAGGACCGGATGATCGAGATGACCTCATCGATGTGATCGAGCGCTATGAGGTAACCCTCGAGGATGTGGGCGCGGGCACGCGCCTTCTTGAGATCGAAGCGCGTGCGCCGGTTCACCACATCGACCTGATGGGCGATGTAGTGCGACAGCATGTCGCGCAGGGACAGCGACTGGGGGGCGCCCTCCACCAGAGCGAGGTTGTTGATGCCGAAGGTGCTCTGAAGCGAGGTGAACTTGTACAGGTTGTTGAGCACCACCTGCGGGATAACGCCTTTTTTCAACTCGATGACGAGGCGGAGCCCCTTTCCCGTCGACTCATCGCGCATGTCGGAGATGCCCTCGAGGCGCTTCTCATTGACGAGCTGGGCGATCTTCTCCTGCAGCGAGCCCTTGTTCACCTGATAGGGGATCTCGGTGAACACAAGCCGGTTGCGCCCGGTCTTCGTCGACTCGATATGAGCCTTCGCTCGCACCGTGATCGAGCCGCGTCCGGTCTCATAGGCCTTGTGGATCCCCTCGGTGCCCATGATGACCGCACCTGTGGGAAAATCGGGACCGGGAATGATCTGCATGAGTTCGTCGGTCGTGATCTCCGGGTCGTCGATGAGCGCGCAGGCGGCCTCGACGGCCTCGAGGAGGTTGTGCGGCGGGATATTCGTAGCCATGCCGACGGCGATGCCGGATGATCCGTTGACCAGCAGATTCGGGAAGCGCGCAGGCAGCACCTGCGGCTCGGAGAGCGACTCGTCGTAGTTGGGCTGCCAGTCGACAGTGTCCTTCTGCAGATCGCGCAGCAGCTCCATGGCGGGGCGCGCCAGACGGCTCTCCGTGTAGCGCATGGCCGCCGCGCCGTCGCCGTCGATATTGCCGAAGTTGCCATGACCGTCGATGAGCGGCGTGCGCATGGAGAACCACTGCGCGAGACGCACCATCGTGTCGTAGACGGCGGTGTCACCGTGCGGATGGTACTTGCCGATGACCTCTCCGACCGTCCAAGCGCTCTTCTTGTGCGGACGGTTGGGATAGATGCCCGATTCGTTCATCGCATATAAGATCCTGCGATGCACCGGCTTCAAGCCGTCGCGGACGTCGGGCAGGGCGCGGGCGGTGATGACGCTCATCGAGTACTCGATGAACGACTGCCTCATCTCGGTGCCGAACTCGGAGATCTGCAGGGCCCCTCCGTTCACGTCCTCACCGCCGGCCTGGCCGCGACCGGCCGCGCCGAAGCTCTCCTCGAGGATCTCCTCGTCGGAATCATTGCCCTGATCCGGGTCGTAGACGTCCGGCTCGGCATCCGTGTCGTCTCCGTCGGCTCGATCGAGCAGACGACGCAGGTCCTCGGGCATGCCCTCGGATTCGACGTCGCCGTCTGTATCATGTATGTTCGTATCGTCAGACACGCATGTCCTCCCTGTTCTCGTTAAGCGTCCAGGAAGCGCGCGTCATGGGCGTGCTTCTCGATGTAATCGCGCCGCGGTGCGACGTCGGGGCCCATGAGCTCGCGTACGGCGCGCTCCGCCAAGGAAGCGTCCTCGATCGTCACGCGCTGCAGGATGCGCGTCTTGGGGTCCATCGTCGTAGACGCGAGCTGGGCGGGATCCATCTCGCCGAGGCCCTTGTAGCGTTGGACGGCATAGCCGCGGTGCTTCTTTTTGGGCCGATCCGCCTCGAGCTCATCTGCATCCTCGTCGGGATCGAGACCGAGCGAGGTGATCGTGCGCCGCAGGATCTCCTCCTCCGGAGTGCGGCCGTCGGGGTAGACGTAGTGGATCTTCTTGCCGACCTTGACACCGAAGATCGGCGGACAGGCGACGTAGACGAAGCCCTCATCGATGAGCGGCCTCATGTACTTGTAGAAAAACGTCAGCAGCAGCGTCCTGATATGGGCGCCGTCGACATCGGCATCGGTCATGATGATGATCTTGTGGTAGCGCGCCTTCGATACATCGAAGCCCTCCCCGTCACCTTGCACCTGCGTGACGCCGGATCCGATGGCGGTGATGAGCGACTGGATGGTCTCGCTTGAGAAGGCTCGGTGGTCGCCGACGCGCTCGACATTCAAGATCTTGCCGCGCAGCGGCAGGATCGCCTGGATGTCGCGACGCCGCCCGTCCTTGGCGGAGCCGCCTGCCGAGTCGCCCTCGACGATGAACAGCTCGGTCATCTCCGCGTCGCGCACCGAGCAGTCAGCGAGCTTGCCGGGAAGAGCGGCTGTTTCCAGAAGACTCTTCCTGCGCGTCGCTTCGCGCGCCTTGCGCGCGGCGTTGCGCGCGCGGGAGGCCTGCTGTGCCTTCCTGACGATCTCGCGTCCGGCGCGAGGATGCTCCTCGAGGTAATCGCTCAGACCATCCGAGAGCACCTTGAGAACGAGTCCGCGCATGAACGAGCTACCGAGTTTGGCCTTCGTCTGTCCTTCGAACTGAGGATCGGCGAGCTTGACGGAGATGACCGCCGCCAGTCCCTCGCGGACATCGTCGCCAGTGAGGTTCGCGTCCTTTTCCTTGATCATGTTCTGCCGGCGCGCGTAGTCGTTGATGACGCGCGTGAGCGCGGTGCGGAAGCCCTCCAGGTGCATGCCTCCCTCGGGCGTGAAGATGTCGTTCGCGTAGCACATGACGTTCTCGGTGTACGACGAGCTCCATTGCAGCGCGACCTCGACCTCACCGGTCCTCTCGACCGGGGCGTCCTCCTCTGAGGCCCCCGACACGTAGATCGGCTTCTTGAGACCCTCGGGGATGTCCTTGCCATGGTTCAGATATTTCACGAAGTCGACGATACCGCCCGCGTAGACGAACTCCTCGGTTCGGGGCGCGAGCTCGCGCTCGTCGGTGATCGTGATCCGGAGGTTGCGGTTCAGAAACGCGGTCTCCTGCAGGCGGTTGCGCAAGGTGTCGTAATCGAAGATCGTCGTCTCGAAGATCTCGTCGTCGGGCCAGAAGGTAATTGTCGTACCCGTGGACCTCGAGGATCCGACGATGTGCATCTTCTCAACGGTCTTGCCGCGTGAGAACACCATCTCGTAGATGTTGCCATCTCTTTTGACCTGCACGCGAACGCGGTGGGACAATGCGTTCACCACTGAGATGCCCACACCGTGCAGGCCACCGGAGACCTTGTAGGCCTTGTTGTCGAACTTGCCGCCGGCGTGCAGAATCGTCATGACGACCTCGAGGGTCGGAATGCGCTTGACGGGGTGCTTGTCCACCGGTATGCCGCGGCCGTTGTCGATGACCGTGACCGAGTTGTCCGCGTGAATGGTCACGCCGATCCTTGTGCAGTATCCCGCCATCGCCTCATCGACGGAGTTGTCCACCACCTCGTAGACGAGATGGTGCAGACCGCTCGCGCTCGTGGAGCCGATATACATGCCCGGGCGCTTGCGAACGGCCTCCAGACCCTCGAGGATCTTGATCTCTCCGCCGTTGTAATCGTTTTTCTTCGCCACACAAGCTCCTTCTCAGAGAAAAGGTGTCCAACCTTCCATATACTACCGGAAACAGCTGTGTGTGAGGACCACAAATACAATGCTCTACAAGGCCACCAGAAGCTCTATACGTCTATTTAGAGGACTCGATACCCTTTTTCCACTCAAAACTTGCGATCATAGCCTTCTTCAGGGCCTCCTTCAGTTTCTCATCTTCGATGGACGAGACATCGGATTCGATCTGCTCGAGCTGCTCTGCGCAAAGTGGAGCAGACGGGGGTCTGACGGGCTGGCGCGCGACGACACCGAGACTGCGGGGGCGCGCGGGCCGAGCATATCCGCTGCGAGACGTCTTGAACACGAACCCGTCCAGAGGGGCGCCCGCACGAGCCATCCGACCGCGGACGATCTCGCGCAGCATCGTGAACTCCTGCGTCCAGCATGCCTCGTCCAGATAGACCAGAAGCTCGTTGCTCTCGGGAAGATAGCGCAGGCCCGTCACGTGGCGCCCCTCTCGGGTCCCGCCGCACACGCTGTTCCAGGCTGCGTAGATGGACCGGTCACGCTCGGCGCGGCGCATCTGCTCGCGCCGCTGCGGCGAGCTTGCCCGCAAGATCCGCTCGCGCTCGCGCTCGATGAGCGCGCGCAGATCAGCCGGCTCAGATCCCCTCCCCTCGCTTTTCCCGCTCATTGCCGATCGTCACCACCTTGGCGCGTCGAAGCATCGACGAGGAGAAGTATCCGAGGTTCGTCGTTGAGATGACCGTCTGGATCCCCTCCTCGACAAATTCCATGACGGCGGAGCGTCGCGGTTCATCGAGTTCGCTCATCACGTCATCCAGAAGCAGCAAGGGCGGAGCGCCGAGAATCTCGCATGCGACATCGACCTCGGCGATCTTCCATGACAAGACGAGTGTGCGCTGCTGGCCCTGCGAGGCGAAGGAGCGCGCGTCGCGACCCGCGACAGTGAAGGCGATCTCGTCGCGGTGGGGTCCCATCAGCGAGACGCAGCGACGGATTTCGTCGGGACGCGCCGCAGCGAGCGCGCCGCGGTATCTCCGCTCGAGCGTCGCGCGATCGGCTCTTTCGGTGAGCAGATCCTCCGTGGGGCATATGCTGGCCCGGTAGCCCACGTCCATCTGCTCACCCGGAGCGATGCTCGCATGGATGCGCCGCATCGCCGCGCGCAGGCGGGCGAGCAGCGAGATGCGATGCGCGATCAGGGCGCATCCGGTTTCGATCAGGGCGTCGTCCCAGGCGTCCAACAGCCCATCTGAGAGCGCAACGTCTCTCAGCAGCGCGTTCCGCTGCTCGACGATCCTTCCATAGGAGCCGACCAGCTGCGCGTATCGCGCGCTCAGCTGCGTTCCGAAGTCATCGAGGGCACCGCGGCGAACACCGGCGGATCTCTTCACCATGTCAAGATGATCGGGACAGAACAGGACCGATGGCATGACACCGCGAATGGATGACGCGCGGCAGGGCTTCCCGTTGCGGGAGAACGCGCGTTTTCCCGCCGTCGCGACAAGTCCCAGATCGATATCGCGACCACCTCCCGACAGATTCAGATCGAGCACAGCGCGCTCGGCACCATCGCGGATGAGCTCGGATGGCGACGCCTTCCGAAACGACTGACCGAACGTCAGCAGCTGAAGCGCCTCGATGAGATTTGTCTTGCCCACGGCGTTTCTACCCGAGAGCACCGTCGTGCCCGGATCGAGATCGAGGCTGAATCGCTCGAAGCTGCGATAGTCCCGCAAGCGCAGCGAGCGGGCGAGCACACCCATCAGATGCGGACCGGCATGACCAGATAGAGGTAGTTGATCTTGCCGTATGACTTGAAGACGCCGGCCTGAGTGTAGTTCTTGAGCTCGAGTGAGATCTCCTGCTCTTTGGCCAGTACGTTCAAGCAGCCGAAGATGTAGTGGTAGTTGAACGCGATGACACCGGACTCCCCTTCCGCCTCGACGTCGATGATCTCCTGTGCGAGGTCCTGATCACTTGAGATGGCAGACAGCGCAAGCGATCCCCGTTCGACGTCGATCGCGAATTTCACCGCAGGGTTCGTGCTCGCTATGGCGGAGACGCGCTTGAGCGCTGCGGTTATGGCCTCGACATCGATTTTGACGCTCGTGGTGCACGAGTCGGGAATGAGCTGGTTGTAGTTTGGATAGACCCCCTCTATGCGCCGCGAGACGTACGTGGTGTCACCCGCTTCGAAAACAACTTGGGTATCGGTTGCTCCGACCAGGATGGTCTGCTGCTCGGACATGATCGTGAGGGCATCATTGAACGCATCGGCTGGAACGTTCAGCTCGAAGCTTCCCTCGAGCGAGGAGGTCTCGACCTGCGTGTCGCATACGGCGAGGCGAAATGAATCCGTGGCCACGAGACGGATCGTGTTGTTCTCGACGGTCATGTGGACGCCGCCCAGGATCGGGCGGGCCTTGTCGGTCGAGGTGACGCGCCACACGCGCGCGACCATATCGGTGAGCGTGCGCGAGGGCAGCTCGACGGCGCTCTCCAGCGCATAGGTCGGAAACTCCGGAAAGTCGGCGGCGTCGAGCGTGTTCAGGCGAAATGTGCTCTTCTCGCAGGTGATGTTCACTTGGCGCTCGACGAGCTGGAAGCGGACCGGAGCGTCGGGCAGCGTCTTCGTGATGTTTGACAGCGTCTTGCACGGCACGACGAGCGAGCCGTCCTTCTCGACGTGGGCGGCGATGCGATGCCGAATCGATATCGTGTAGTTCGACGTCTGGAATTCGAGCACGCCATCCCCGGCTGTGATCAAAACGCCGGAGAGAATGGGCAGGGTCGAGGCGGAAGCGACGCCCTTTGAGACGATGGCGAGCGCCTCTGATAGCGCGTTCTGGCTGACAGTGAACTCCATGTTGCCCCTTTCATTGTTTATATTCTATATAGATATATCTTCATCATAGTAATAAGGCGGTTGAAACTGTTGATTATCGCCGATCCCCCCGCCAAGACCCGTCAAACATATCATTGACTCATGTTGAAAACAGCGATGGTTTCCCACAGCGCCCGCTTGCGCCCTCGCTTCTCCACAGATAAGGTGACTTTCCAACATCTTTTCCCCGCAGATCCAACACGTTATCATCCGTCTCATTCAGACTCGGCACCGTCCATCGGACCCTCACGACTTCAAGACGATCTTGTTGCGGAGCTGCTGAAGCTCCTCGCACAGGGCGCGATCGCCCTTCATCTTCTTCTCGATCACCTTCATGCTGTTGAGCACCGTCGAGTGGTCGCGCCCACCGAACTGAGCGCCCACGGCCGGTGTCGTGGTGTCGCACATGTCATTGGACAGATAGACCGCCACATGCCGCGCGAACGCAATGTTGGCGGTGCGCCTCGGGCCGATCATCTCCTCATGGGTCACATGGTAGAACTCCTCGACGACCGATTGGACCGTGTCGATATGGATCTTCTTGCGCGCCGTATCGAAGTATTCGTCGGCGATCGCCTCTATGTCCTCTCCGGTCAGCTCCTCTCCGACCTGCTCCTTCTCGTAGGAGTCGCAGGCGCAGCGCTCGCAGAAGCTCTCGAGCTCGCGGATGTTCGTTCCCGAGATCTCGGCCATATGCCTCAGCTGCGCATCGGAGAGGTGGCCGCCGCCGGTGTATATGGAACTCAGCAGGGAGACGTCGGTGGTCTCGCGGGTCAGCGGAGCGGCATCTGAAGCCAGCACGTTGTTCTCGTAGTAGCGCTTGAGGATCGCGTATTTCATCTCGAACCCCGGCTCGGACACCAGGCAGAGCATCCCGCCGTTGAAGCGGCTCGTCAGCCTCTCATCCATGCCGAGCTTCTTCGGCGCGCGATCCGAGGCGATGACGACCTTCTTGTTATCGCGGATGAATTCGTCCATGAGGCGGAAGAAGTAGTCGATGCTCGCCGTCTTGCCGATGATGTTTTGTATGTCATCGATGATCAAGATGTCCGCGGCATGATAATCACGCAGGATGGCGTGGCCATCGGTCTTCTGAATCGCGACCTCATTGATGAAATCGTCTATATAGGCTTGGGAGTTCGCGTATTTGACCCGCATATAGGGCTTCGTCTCGGCGAGATAGTTCTCGATCGCGAGAAGAAGATGGGTCTTTCCGAGGCCGGAGTTGCCGTAGATGAACAAGGAGGTATAGGATCCCGGCTCCTCGGCGAATGCGGCGAATCGCAGCGAAGATTGGTACGCCTGCTTGTTCTCCTCGCCGTACACGAAGTTCTCGAATGTGAACTTCGAGTTCACGGGTACGGAGGGAAAGTCACCGCCGTCTGCGCCCTCTCGACCCGATGCGCCCTCCGCCATCGTCTTCGGTTTGGGCTGCCGGCTCTCCTGTCCGGCGATGCTGTTCATCATCTTTCTGAAGGCATCTTGGGACAGGGTGTTTTTTATTGTGACGCCCTTGGTTTCCGCGGCATCTCGCTGCTGGGTGCCGAGCACCGCCGCAGCGGCACCCGAGGGCGTCTCGCGCGCTCTCGGATCTCCGTCGGCGGCTGCGTTTTCACGCTCGGCTGTCGGGCCGTGCGCATCTGCAGCGAGCGCTGCCGCGGACGTCTCCCCCGAGGTCGCCTCGAGGCTCCGGCCTCCATCGCCCGCGGCGCCCGCCGGCACCGCGGATGCCGCAGCGGGTGCGGCGCTGCGACCGTCCGCGTCGCCGCTTGACGATCGCGGAATGCCGATATGCAGCGTCAGCGGACAAAAAGCGATCTCCTCGAGATAGCGCTCGATGATCTTGCGCTGCTTCATGAGATAGGAGTACGCGAAGCGCGACGGTGCTTCGATTGTGAGCTTGTCGCCGGTGAGGGAATCGGCTCTCGACTGCCGGAGCATGCTGATGAGACGCGCGTCTCGCTCATCTCGCTCGCAGAACGAGATCGTATCTTCCAATATGATGTCCGCTTCGTTGTCCATACCGCTTCCCGTCACGCGTCTATCAGAGTGCGGAATCGCGGCGCGCACCTATCCAAGCCGCACCCGATTCCGTGAGAATATATTTCTGCCCGCGCTTTACCACGAGTCCGCATTGATTCAGTGTAGCAAGCTCTCTGGACCACGTGGGACCGGAATACCCGAATTCCGCGACAAGCTCCGTCGGACCCGCTTGCCCGTGTCTCAGCAGAAATGAGAGCGCCTGATGCTCTCTTCTGCTGACAAATGGTTCGCTGCGCGCGCCCCATGTCTCACCTGTCGGCCACGCGACGCGCTCGCCCACGTGATCTCGATGCGCCCTCCCGGTCGCCTCGGAGATCCCCGGGACGGCTTCGCGCGCGCTTTGCGCTTCATATGGCCTCGCCGCCGCCTCGCGCCGACCTCGCGCGCCTCCACCGCGAACGGCGGCGCCCCTCTCTCTGGCCGCGTCGATCTCGCGAGCTCGATCGACGTCGACGCTGATGGTCACGACCGTCCCCGCGCTCATGTTGTCCTCGATGGATACGACCCCGCCGCTCGTCTCGAGGTATTGCTGGACCATGGGGAATCCCGCCCCGGTGCCCCGAATATAGCGCTTCATGTTCTGATCTGCCGAGGTCACACCGAAGTCGAATGCGCGTTCCTTGTCTCCGATGCCGGGTCCCTGGTCGGCGAAGCGAATGGTGTTGCCGTCGTCCAAGATGGAGATGATGGGTTCGACGAAGTTGGCATGGATGAAGTTCTCGACGATCTCACGGATCACCATGAGCGAGATGCGCCCGCCTTGCTCTCTCATGCAGCGGTAGACGGTGTTCGTGATCTCCTCTAGGTAGGTTCTGATCTCGTTCGGGGCGATGACGATGACACGCGGCGTCGACAGCATGTCATCGTAGATCGCTATCCGCGTGGCGTATGACGCCGACATCCCCGCCTGCCGGCGCTTGAGAGCGCTTTCGGGCGCCAGCGCCTCAGCGGCGTGCGGAGCACCCTCGGGCGCTGACGCAGCCTCTGTCTTCGGCTGGCGCGCCGTCGTGATATGCGCGTTGTCCGGTGGTGGATCGCCGGAATCTACGAACGGATAAAAGTCTTCAGACATGGACTGCTCAATCTCGTCGGGTTGCTATGAAGATCATATCCCACCTCGGACCCGTTCAGACTTGTCCACAGGATTTCAAAACATGTTGAAAACTTCCGAATGAATCTGAATAGTTATCAACAACAGAGGATAACCGGTGAAAAGAAGATGAAATTATA